>JAKQJC010000021.1 GCA_029561345.1 Chloroflexota bacterium
AAGCCGTCGTCGTAGTAGCCGTCTTCGTTGTGGGTATGTGGGTGGAGCGAAGCGACATCCACATATCCACAACGCTCTTGTGAACCTTAATAAAACTTCGGGGAAACCTGATCAATTTTACAGAAACAACTTTGCACAATCCTCGTTTTATGACTTGATTGTTATAGAACAGGCCTCTTGAGGATGGCCCTTGATAAAACACACAATCCTTTCAGCCGCCAGGACTGGAAGAGTATGATTTTTAATGAAAAATTCTGAAGAGAGAAGGTGTTAATTGGATTGGCATTGATCTGGTAAAGTGTGTTCCCAAAACCCCATCAGAACAGTTGCCACCCTTGTATTACCTTATGAAAATGATTTTTCGGCAACCAAAATACGGAAAAATGAATGGCTAACCTGGAAGGTGTCTGCACTGTCCATTTACCGTTTTATGGCATTCCCGTTATAATGGACATAATTGTCTGATCGGACAGTAGAGAGGAATGCAATTACATGAATACCCAAGCCCCCCACCACCGCGCCATTTTACAAAACATTGCCCGCCGGGCGATGCTGGAACGAGGCCTGCTGCCTGATTTTTCATCCGAGGTGCTGGAAGAATTGAACCACCTGGAAAAATCGGAAATCACGGCTGGCGGTCCGAATGGGGTTTCTGCGGCCATACGTGACCTCAGAAATCTGCTTTGGGCCTCCATTGATGATGATGATTCGCTGGACCTGGACCAGCTGACCACGGCAGAAGCTTTGCCAGGCGGCAAGATCCGCATCCTGGCGGCAGTGGCAGATGTGGATGCGCTGGTCAAAGACGGCTCGGCCATTGACGGCCATGCCCGTCACAACACCACCTCGGTTTACACCGCGGCGCAAATTTTCCCAATGCTGCCTGAGCAGCTTTCCACCGGGTTGACTTCGCTGAACCAGGATGAAGACCGCCTGGCGATGGTGATTGATATGGTGGTGGATGCGAACGGGGAACTGCAGGAATCACAGATTTACCGGGCGCGGGTGCGCAACCATGCCAAGCTGGCTTATGAAAGTGTGGCAGCCTGGCTGGATGGCAAAGGGCCCATGCCGCGGTCGCTGGCTGCGGTGAAGGGCCTGGATGAAAATTTGCGTTTGCAGGATAAAGCAGCTCAAAGTCTGCATCAATTCCGCCACAGCCGTGGGGCGCTTTCTTTTGAAACTCTGCAATCACGGCCGGTATTTGATGGTGACGATATCCGCGACCTGGAAATTCAGCAGCGCGACCGGGCTCGCGAGATTATTGAGGAAATCATGATCGCGGCCAACAGCGCCGCCGCCTGTTTCCTTGAGGACCGGAATTACCCCTCCATCCGGCGGGTGGTGCGCAACCCCAAGCGATGGGAAAAGATTGTGGCCATTGCCCGTGAACATGGGGCGGACCTTCCCGACCAGCCGGATGCCCGGTCGCTGGAGGCCTTTTTGATGAAAGAAAAAGCGGAAGACCCGGTGCGTTTTCCTGACTTATCTCTGGCGGTGATCAAACTGCTGGGGGCGGGGGAATATGCGGCGGAAATGCCGGGCATGGAAGGCATGGGGCATTTTGGCCTGGCGGTGAAGGATTATTCGCACACCACGGCGCCCAACCGGCGCTATTCCGACCTGATTACACACCGTTCACTGAAGGCAGCCTTGGAGGGCCGGCCTGCGCCTTACAGCTATGCTGAATTGGAAGAGATGGCACAGCATTTCACCCGCCAGGAAGATGCGGCCAATAAGGTGGAACGGCAGGTGAGTAAATCGGCCGCGGCGCTGCTGCTGCAATCCAAAATAGGACAGGAATTTGACGCCATGGTGACTGGCGCAGCAGCCAAGGGCACCTGGGCGCGTTTGCTCAGCTATGCGGTGGAAGGTCGGGTGGAAGAGGGATATCAGGGGTTGGATGTTGGCGACCGCATCCGCGTGGAATTGATTGGTGTGGATGTGGAGCTGGGGCATATTGATTTCAGGGCGGTGCATCCGGAGCGGCGCCGCAGCATTTGAACCGGCCTGGCAGCGAATGGTTTTCATGGAACATGACCACGAAACGACGTCTGATGTGGAAGCGCTGGCTGAGTGCATCAGCGGCAGAGAGTTGCTGCAGGAAATGGCCGGGCTGGCGGCGTTGAGCTGAAAAAAAATACCTGCCCTTATGAAACGGAGTTCTACCCGCCTTTTTAAGAAAAGGCGGGTATTTTACTTTGCGGGGCGGGCTTTTTTGAGTAAACTTAACCTCAGGCCGCCGGCTCTTCCAGAGCCAGCTTGCAAAAATCACCATTTTATCACCACACAGAAAGGAGAGCGGCGCTGCCCAGCGGCATTCATGCACTGAAGAGGGCCCTGCGCCGCAAAAAATATGAATCATCCCGAAGCAACTCAAATGGCACTCGACATCCTGCGCAGCGGGGCCAATTTTCAATGGTATGTGATCCCGCTGCTGGCCATGGTGGTGTATATTTATTTTAATGAATATAAAAAGAAGAACTGGAAGGGCATTGCTGCGGGTCTTTCCCTGTATATGGTGCACTGGCTGTTTGAAATTGCCAATGCCCTGATTCAACATTTCACCGGTCATGCCCTGTGGACGGTGCCAACCGGCACGGCTTTTCTGCTGCTGGTGGGGGTGGGCGTTGAATTGAGCCTCATGTTTTCGGTGGCCGGGCTGATTTACAGCAAACTGCTGGATGATGACCCCAAGAAGAAGATTCTGGGCATGAACAACCGCCTGTTTGTGGCGCTGAGTTCGGCGGCCTTTTTCTCGGTCTTTGAAATTTTTCTGGCCATGACCCCGGCCTTTGTCTGGGTTTATCCATGGTGGGGGGCGCTGCCAGTGTTCATCACGGTGTATGTGCCTTTCTTTGTGGTTTCCATGTACTGTTACGATTGGCAGCCCAAAACGCAGATGCGGGTGATTGGCGGGTTGTTTGCGGTCAATGCCGCCGCGTTGATCCTCTTCGCCGGCATCCTGCGCTGGATTTGAGGCCGGTTTTTTTCAATATCTGGGCGGGATTATCGGCCGCCTATTGTACGGATTTGAAATTAACCTGTTTTGCCAGGCCCAAAAGCTGACGAAAAAACCCCCGCATTGGTTAGGCCAATGTGGGGGTTTTAGGTGGGCGGCCAGGCGGGTTAATGCGACCGGCCGAGAATCTGTTCAATCTCGTTAAATTGTTCCGGGCCCAAAGGCCCCAGCGCCAGAGCGGCAGCGTTTTCCTGCACCTGTTTGACCGTTCGGAAACCGGGGATGGGGATGGTCATGGGGGAGCGCGCCCACAGCCAGGCCAGGGCGCCCTGTGAAAGGGTGCGCCCGCCGCTGGCGAGAATTTCGCGCACCGCGTTCATTTTTTCCAGATATTCTGGGCTGGGCTGGCCGTTTTTGAAATACTTCATCCACTCAGGGCTTTTTGTTCCCCGCACGTCATCCGCTGAAACACCGGTTTTCTGATGATATTTGCCGGTCAGCAGACCCATGGCCAGCGGGCCGCGGTTGATGGCAGCCAGGTTGTTTTGTTCGCAAATATCCAGAACGGCGGCATTGTCATCCAGCACGTTCAACTCGACCTGAATGGCCGCGCAATGGTCACCGGTAGCGAAAAAGGCCGCATTTTGCGGTGAATCGGTGCTCCAGCCATATGCCCTGATTTTCCCTTCGGAGACCAATTGCTCAAGAGTCTCACGCACCGGGCCGGCCTGGCTGGCGGGGAAACCGTTGTCATGGAATTGGTACAGATCGATAAAATCTGTGTTCAGGCGGCGCAGGGAGTCTTCGCAGGCTTTGCGGATGCCGGCCGGAGAAGAATCGCTGCCGGTCACCTGGCGGGTGCGTTCATCAAACACGGCGTTAAATTTGGTGGCGATGACCACCTGATGGCGCCGCCCGGCCAGGGCGCTTCCCAGCACTGTCTCGCTGTGACCGGCACCATATACATTGGCTGTATCAAAAAAGGTCACGCCCAGCTCCAGACCGGCATGAATGGCGCGGATGGATTCCTGGTCATCCACTTCGCCCCAGCCCAGGGGAATTTCGCCAGACCAGAAAGGTCCGCCAATGGCCCAGCAGCCCAGGCCCATGGCGCTGATTTTAATGCCGGAACGGCCAAGTGTACGGGTGAATTGTGCAGTCATGTTATCTCCTTGTCAGTCAACGGGCAAGGCGGATTGAGTTCGCCTTTGTGAATGAGATGATCTGATTCTAGATGACTTGTGGATTTGTGAATAGGTTCACTTATCGAGCAGTTTCTTAATGCCACTTTGAATTTGACGCCAGGTGGATTTACTTTTTTTGCCAGATGAGTATACTGAATTTATGCGCATTCCCATTGACCGCAGCCTGACGACCCCGCTCTATCGCCAGATTGAAACCTGGTTGAAAGAAAATATTTCCTCTGGCGGCCTGGCGCCGGGAACGCGCCTGCCAGCCAGCCGCGTCCTGGCAGATGAATTGGGCGTCAGCCGCATCACGGTCAAGAATGCCTATGCCGGGTTGGAAAGTGATGGGCTGATTCTCACCCGCGAAGGAAGCGGCACCTACGTGATGCCGCCGACTGCGGATTCAACCCGGGGCAGCGAAGATGACGCTTTGACCTGGCCGTTGTGGCAGGTGGAAGCTGCTGGCGAACCGCAGCCGCGTGTTGACCCAGGGCGGCCGCAGTACCGCCATCCGCAGCTGATTTCGTTCACCGGCGTGGGTGATCCGCGGCTTTTTCCACTCAGAGATTTTGCTCACACCCTGCAGGATGTGCTGCATCGGGATGGTCTTTCTGCGCTGGAGTACGGCGCTTTTGGGGGCGGGTATGGGCCGCTGCGCGAGACAGTGACCCATGTGCTGGCCAGCCAGGGCATTCAGGCGCACCCTCAGAATGTGCTGATTACCTCAGGATCGCAGCAGGCCCTGGCACTGGCCTGCCAGGTGCTTCTCAAAGCGGGAGATGTGGTGGTGGTGGAAAAGCCAACGTATAATATGGCCCTGGATTTATTTCGTTTTCTGGGGTTAAAAATGATCGGCGTGCCTGTGGATGAAGGCGGTATGCAGATCGATGGGCTGGAAACCCTGCTCCAGCAGGTCCATCCCCGACTGATCTATACCATCCCCAATTTTCAAAATCCCAGCGGCGCCTGCATGAGCGGAGCCCGCCGCCGCCAGCTGCTGGCGCTGGCGCAGCGTTACAACGTGCCAATTTTGGAAGATGATTTTGTGGGCGATCTACGCTATGAGGGTCATGGCCAACCGGCCATCAAGGCATTGGACGGCGGTGGGCATGTCATTTATGTGGGCACGTTTTCAAAAATGTTAATGCCCGGACTGCGGGTGGGTTATTTGCTGGCGAACGGCCCCATTTTCAAGCGCCTCGTGGATCAGAAGCAGGCACAGGATTTGACCACGGCGCCGCTGATGCAGCGGGCTCTGGACAGATACGTCACGGTGGGGCGATATCAGGCCCACCTGCGGCGCACCACCCGGCTATACCGTGCCCGGCGGGACGCCATGCTCGGCGCCATTCGCCGCCACCTGCCAGGCGTGCGGGTGCTGCCGCCGCAGGGCGGACTTTTTGCCTGGCTGAAACTGCCGGACGGACTGTCGTCGCTTAGGCTGCTGCCGCTGGCGCTTGAAGCGGGGGTTGAATTTGCGCCGGGGACGCGGTTTTTCCCGCTTCCAGGCGAGGGAGAGCCCTTTCTGCGCCTTAATTTTGCCGCCTGCACGCCGGAAGAAATTGAGCAGGGTATGCTGCGTCTGGGACAGGTTTTGAGGAGGATGGAAGGATGACCACACGCGCTGGGTTGGCTGGAATCATCACCGGCGTGATCATCACGCTGGTTGTTTTCTTCCCCATGTTCTGGTATCAGGCATTTGGGGCGGCCTATCTGCTGGCGGGAATTCTGGCGCTGGCTGGCGGATTCTGGGCCGGGCGCTGGAGCGGTTCAGTGCAGCCCTGGCGCTGCGCTGTGCTGGGGGGCGTGGCCGGCGGCACAGCCGGAACGCTGGTTTTTTGCTGGGTGGGGGCAGCTGCGGCCGGCCTGGCGGCTGCGCCTGTGCTAAAGGCGACCCATGAGCTTTCTGTCGGGCTTCAAATGATTGTGGAAGTGATCAACCAGACCGGATGGGCTTTCCTGACCTGGTTTTTGGGCGGGCTGGCGCTGGGAGCCCTGGGCGGCTGGCATGCCTGCCAGCGCAAGGAAAGAAGCCAGGATGTATTTGATAAATCTGAGCCGCAAATGGCTCTGAACACAACCATCACCGCCGTGTGCGCTTCAGTGGTGACCGCTGTGATGGCTGCGGCGGTGTTTGGCGGGCTGGAAAAAGCTTTTGGGGCAACGGCCGCCGGGGTTCTGGGCATGCCGCTGACCGTTTCTCTGGTGATGACCCTGATTTCACAACTGGCGCTGACCCTGGTGATTCCGCATGAGGCGGCGCAGGCAGAACACCGCTGCGGCATGGATGAGGTGAAGATGGCCGCCTTTGTGGGCATTGGAACTGCACCACTGCTGGCACTGCTGCTGGGGCTGGTGGATGCCCGGCTGCTGCTCACGCCAGTTGTGACGGCGGCTTTGCTGTTGAGCGCGGCTATGAGCGGGTTGGCCGGGCTGCATCTTTTCAAAAAGGTTTTGCCTGGACGGGCGGCTTTCCCTGTGCCGCAAGACAGCCGGCAAAAAGCCGAGGCGGTGCTGTTTGGGACCATTGCCAATTCGCTGGGGCCGCGCCTGGTGGTGCTTTGCACCGGCTGCGGTTTGTTGATGGTGCTGCCCCTGCAGGCGGCGGTTTTTTCGGCGCTGATTAACCTGAATTATTTGATGCTGGATGCTGGCCAGACGGCCGGCGGGTTATACCTGGCGCAGGCTTTGATCAGCACCGGGCTGATGGCCGGCGTGGTGGCCATTCTGAGCCTGATGTATCTCTTTTATCTGAACCTGGGGCGCTGGTTCAGCCGCTGGAGCAGGCGCCGCCCGTGATTTTCCGGCGCATTGGCCGTACCTTTACAGCTGTTTCGCCATGTAAAGATTGGTCACCAGCAGCGTGAACAGATGCTGATTGGGCGTATGGGTGTCTTCGGGCCGCAATTTGTGGAATTCCTGCCTGGACCGCTGCAAGGCTCTTCAGAAGTCCAGTTTCCAGCCTCAATTTTCTTCTGGGCATAACCCTTGATGGCGGCAGCAAGGAGGTAAAGGGCATATTCTTCATCGGACATAGGGGTAAATTTCAGCATGGTGGCTCGCTTTCCTGAATACAGAAGACCTTGCAACGCCAACTATACCTGTTTTTTTTGCCCGCCAACAACCGGTTCAACCATGACGATCTTCATAATTCGTTCACATTTCCTTCACCTGAAAAGCATATCTGCTTGATAAACTATCATCAAGAAAACCTGATGAGGAGAAGATCATATGTCAACCCAAGTGAATTCTGTCGAGAAGGCCCCTCGCGCGTCCGGATGGAAATCCTGGCTGAAACACCCGCTGCTGCGCCGCGTGGTGCAGCTCGGCGCTGCCGGATATATCCTGTTTCTGGTCATCCAGCACATTGTGGTGGGTGAAGGCGGCGATGTGGTGACGGCGTCAGCTGAGGCCTTTTGCCCTTTTGGCGGTCTTGAAACACTTTACAAATTCATCACCTCTGGCGGCACTTTTGTTTCACACACCCACCTTTCCAACCTGGTGATGCTGATTGCGGTGCTGGTGACCGCCCTGCTGCTGCGTTCGGCTTTTTGCGGCTGGATTTGCCCATTGGGATTCATTCAGGAGATGATCAGTGCCTTCAGTCGGCTGCTGCAAAAATGGATCCCCGGATTTAAACGGGCGGTGGCCTCGCTCAAACAGCGCGGCGCGCGCCTGGCTGTGCTCGATCGCTACCTGCGCTGGGTGAAATACCTGGTGCTGGCCTGGGCCGTGGGCGGATCAGCTTACTTCGGCTACATGGTGTTCCGTGATGTGGATCCCTGGGCGGCGCTGTTGAACCTGGCTGAATTCAGTTTCACCCCCGGTTTTGTAGTGCTGTTGATCACCCTGGCGGCTTCTTTCTTTGTTGAGCGTCCGTGGTGCCGCTACGCCTGCCCCCTGGGCGCCGCCAGCGGCCTGATGGGAAAGCTCAGCCCGGTGGCTGTCAAGCGCAATGAAGAAACCTGCATTTCCTGCAAACTGTGCACCAAAGCCTGCCCGATGGGCCTGCAGGTTCACACAGCTGACCGTGTGCAGAGCCTGGACTGCAATTCATGTTTGGAATGTGTGGCCAGCTGCCCCAAGAAAGGCGCGCTGGAAGTTCAAATGGGTTTGCCCTTCGGCAAGAAATAAGGAGCAATGCGATGCGTATCAACCCTGTTTTATACGGTGTTCTGGTGGTGGTGATCTTTTTCGGCGTCATCCTCGGTTTTCAGGCAGCGGGCGTGTGGTCCATTTCAGGCAAAGTGGATAACAACGGCAAGGCCATTCAGCCGGATGCCAACAACGTGGAATCCATTAAGGGCTGGATGACCCTGGAGCAGATTTGCACCGTTTATAATGTGTCTCTGCCTGAACTGCTGGCCCAGTTTGGCCTGCCGGCGGACACGCCCGCAACGACAGCCCTCAAGGATCTCGAAAGCGACACCTTTGATACCACGGCCCTGCGCGCCTGGCTGCAGAGCAAGGCCCAGGGTGGGGAGCCGGTTCAATCTGCAACGGCTTCACCGACCGCTGCGCCAGAGCCCGAAAGCACGCTGCAGCCAGCCGTTGAGCCGACCGCCGAACAGCCCGTCAGCCCCACTGCGGAACCCACCGCACACATGCCCCCTGCCCGCACCATCACCGGCAAAACCACCTTCCAGGAATTGCTGGATTGGGGCCTGGCGCAAAGCACCATTGAGGGCATTCTGGGCGAGGGCATGCCGGCCGGCGCGACGGTGATCAAGGATTATGTCACCGGCAAAGGCCTGGAATTTTCAAGCATCAAAACGTCCCTGCAGGCCGAGCTGGATAAGCTGCCGTAGGTCAAATTTGATCATTTATGCAAAAAATCCTGAGGAGAATAGGGTGGATAAGGATTTTTAGACACCAAAAAGGGTCACTTTAAGGTGCACTCCTTTGTTAAGGTTGATTGTAACATATTACCGGCGGGGGGCGCGTAGATTTCCGCCGGTGTTTTATAGTCCAGAGATTGATGTGGGCG
>JAKQJC010000031.1 GCA_029561345.1 Chloroflexota bacterium
TCAAGGTAATCCATCGTGCAGATCGGTGTGACTGGAGCCTTTTCCGGTTAGGTCTAGCTTGGTTGGATTATCTCCTTAACGAGGAGCTGGATATTCCAGTCTCTTTTACCCTGGAGCCGAAAAGTGTCCGGTAATCAAAAATAGGATAGAAATGTGACATTGTCAAACTGCCCAGGCAGGGCTCAGAAAGGCCCGCTGACCCGCTCCCTTCGACCGGCTCAGGGAGCGGGTCTCCATTGGCAAAGCTTATGCTGGTTTCGCTCCTCTGCGCCCTCTGCGCCCTCTGCGAGGGCAAGAGGGCAGGCAACCTCTGTTTCGCGAAGGCAAGGGGGCAGCCAGCGGCCTTTTCCCTGGCTGGTGACAAAAACAGTATTGGGGTATGTTGAAGAAGAGAAAATTTGTGGTAGGATAAAAAAGCGCGGCTCATTTTTACCCCCTCAACGTGTGAAATTGAGTTTGAAGTGCCAGAGGTTGACGAATTGTGTGCTTTTATGTAAACTGGAGTCATGATGAACAAACCTGTCCGTTATTGGGATTTTTGGGCTGCCCTGATCCTCCTGTTTGCTCAATTCATCCTTGCAAACCGCTTCATTTATACTGAATGGACCAGTCACCTGGTCTTATTCTATTTCATCATCCTGCCGGCCGCGGCCGCAGGGCTGACGTTTGGCCAGTCGCGCTTCCGCCCGCTGACAGTGGGGCTGATGTCATCGTACTACGCGGTCTTCAACATCTGCTGGATTTGGGGCGCCGCGGTCATCGGCGGCGAGCAGTGGAGCGAGCGCATGATCAACCTCGTTCAGCGCGTCGGCAACGGTCTGTTTCTGTTCATCAATGACCGTTCTCTCCCTGATCCCTTCTTTGCGCTCTTTGTCCTTTCCTTCCTCCTCTGGATGATCAGTTTCCTGGCTGGTTATTACCTGACCCGCCATGCCGCCCCATGGAAGGTGATTCTCCCTTCGTTGCTGGTGATGCTGGTGATTGACTTTTTTGACCCTTCGCGGCCGCTTTCACCCTGGTTCACCGGTGGTTACCTGCTGCTGGCTCTGCTGCTGCTGGGGCGCATCACCTACCTGCGCTACCGCGGCGAATGGGAAAGCCGCAATGCCTTCATTGCGCCTGAAACCGGCTGGGATTTTGGCCGCACCGCGGCCACCCTGGCTGCCCTGTTCATTATCATCATCTGGAACATCCCACCCATTCAGTCCAAAGCTGAACCGCTGAACGAATTTTGGGACACAGCGCTGCGCCCCTTCCAGAATGTCAGCGACCGCTTTTCAGACATGTTTTCCTCCTTCCAGGGGAAAATGACCAGCGAAGACTCCTACGGCGTGACCATGCCGCTGGGCGACGGCGCCAGCCTGAACGACGAGCTGATTTTTACCGTCACCGCCAACCAGAGCCAGACCATCATCACGCGCTTTTACTGGCGCGCCCGCTCCTACGACACCTATGACGGCGGCGACTGGTCATCCACCGTCCCCGAAAAGCAGGAATATAACGCCAGCGGCTTTCCCTTCAAACTGCCCGATTGGACTGGCCGCCAGGACCGCACCTTCACGTTCACCGTGCGCAAGGGACCGGTGCGCACGCTCTACACCAGCGGCATGGCCATGTCGGCCAGCCGCGGCGGCGAGGCGGCCTATTACACCCTCTCAGACGGCTCCGGCGACCTGCTTTCGATGACCGCCAGCGCCGCCCTCTACACAGGTGATTCTTACCAGGTGCGCGCTTCGCTCAGCGCACCCACCGTCAAGCAGCTGCGCGATTCGGGCAACCGCTACACCGAGGCCATCAGCCGCCAGTATCTGACCGTGCCGCCAGATATCCAGCCGGCCCTCAAAGAGCTGGCCGAAAGCATTGTCAAAGACCTGCCCGACAACCCCTACGACCGCACCCTGGCCGTCACCAATTACCTGCGCGAAAACATCCAGTACGCCGAAAGTTTTACTGTTGAGCGACCTGTTAATGTGGATCCGGTGATCTGGTTCCTGTTTGATGTCAAACAAGGCTACTGCAATTACTACGCCACCGCCGAAGTGCTGCTGCTGCGCACCCTGGGCATTCCGGCGCGCATCGCTGTCGGTTATGCCCCCGGAGATTACGACAAGGGCACCTATGTGGTGCGGCAGCGGCACGCCCATGCCTGGCCTGAAATTTACTTCAACGGGGTGGGCTGGGTGGAATTTGAACCCACCGTCTCTTACGAGCCGCGCTACCTGGCCCCGGGAGAAGAAGAACCTGAAATTCAACCCACCATGGACCCGATTGCGGCGCGCGGCGGGCATGAACCCACGGATGATGAAGAGCCGCAGCGCACCCAGACCCCGCCAGCAGCCCTGAACAACACCCCGCCTTCAGCCGGCCTGCACGGCGTGTTTCTGATGGCCGGTGTGGTCTTTTTTGCAGCCCTGGTCTCCTTCCTGATCTGGTTCATCACCTGGGGACGCTTCAATCCCCAGTTTTTAAGCCCCAAAACGCCCCCACCCCTGGCCGAAGAAATGACACCGGGCCGCGTTCTTCCGGTCAACGGCCGCCGCCGCCCGGTTTCCAGCATTGCCGAGTGGGTGAGGCGCTGGAGCAGCCTGCCGCCTTTTGAACGGCTCTACAAGGTGCTGGAATATGCCATTCAACTGATGGGCAAGCAGGCCAACCCGGCCCAAACCCCCGCGGAACGCGCGGCGCAGCTGGCCGGGCTGCTGCCGCAGGTGGAAGAACCCCTGCAGGTGCTGCTGGCGGAATACCATCAGGCCACCTATTCCACCCATCCCGCTGACCTGGAACGCGCCACCCAGGCTGCCCAGACCATCCTGAAAAGCGCTTACGGCGGCATGCTGCGCCGCATTTTCACCAATCAGGCCCGCCGGGCCTCGATGGAGGCAAATTGACCACAACAACCGACACGCTTCAGGTTTCTTCGGGTAAAGCCCAGCTCGGCTTGATCGTCCAGCAGCTCGACGAACTGGTGGCCTACCTGCGCCAGGCCGACCGCAACAGCCTGCCGCCGCTGGTATACAAACTGGCTCAAATTTCCACCCGCCTGGGGCAGGTGTCTCAAAATGTGAGCGCCATGGAAGACGAACTGCGCAACCTGCGCGCCCTGGCCAGCATCAGCCAGGTGGTCAATTCGTCCCTCGACCTGGATGTGGTGCTGCAAATTGTGATGGATACCATCATCCGCCTGACCGGCGCCGAGCGCGGCTTTTTGATGCTGCGCAACGAAAAGAAAGAGCTGATGATCAGAGTGGCGCGCAACTGGGAACAGGTGACCATTGAGCAGTCTGATTTTGCCGTCAGCCGCACCATCATCAACCAGGTGGCCTCCAGCGGGCGGCCGGTGCTCACCACCAACGCCCAGCAAGACCAACGCTTCAGCGGGCAGCAGAGCATTGTGGCTTACAACCTGCGCTCCATTCTCTGCGTGCCGATGATCATCAAAACCGATCTGATCGGCGTCATTTACGCCGACAACCGCATCCGCGCGGGCATTTTCACCCAGAGCGAGATGGATTTGCTGGTGGCCTTTGCCAACCAGGCGGCGGTGGCTATTGAAAATGCGCGTCTGTTCGCTTCAGTGCGCAAAACCCTGGCCGAAGTGACCGCCCTGAAAAACCTGATGGATAACATTTTTGCCTCCATCGCCAGCGGGGTCATCACCGCGGATATTGAAGATAAAATTATGATGGCCAACCATGCCGCTGAAGCCATTTTGGGGCGCACTTCGCTGGAAATGGTGGGGCAGCCCTTCGATGAGATCCTCTCGCCGCTGTCCATGCTGCGCCCGCACCTTAAAGAAGTCATCAAAACCGACCAGGCCATCATCGGCCTGGAAACCACCCCCATTCTGCCTGAACGCGGCACGGTGGATTTGCGCTTTAACCTTTCTCCCCTCAAAGATGCCCACCGCCACACCCAGGGCGTGGCCATTGTGGTGGACGACCTGACCGAAAAGAAACACCTGGAAGCCCAGCGCAGCCTGTTTGAACGCATGGTATCGCCGACCATCATCGAACAGTTGAATCCCAACAACCTGCAGCTGGGCGGCCGGCGCGGCGACATCACTGTGGTGTTTGCCGATATCCGCGGCTTCACCAGCTTCAGCGACGGCATGGAACCAGAACGCCTGGTGTCCATTCTCAACCAGCACCTTGCCGCTGCCGCCGAAGCCATTCTGGCTCAGGAAGGCACCATTGACAAATTCCTCGGCGACGCGGTGATGGCCTGGTTCAATGCCCCCGTCCCCCAGGCTGACCACACCCTGCGCGCTGTGCGCGCCGCCATCGGCATCCGTCAGGCCATTCAGGAACTGCACACGCGCCTGCCCCAGGGCGACCGGCTTTCCTTTGGCGTGGGCCTGCATTACGGACCGGCAGTTTTGGGCCTGGTGGGCACGGAGCGGCGCATGGAATACACCGCCATCGGCGACAGCGTCAACACAGCCAAGCGCATTCAGGAAAACGCTGCCCCCAATCAGATTTTGATGAGCACCGAGGTGTATGCGCGGGTGTTCGAAGAGGTGGCGGCGCGCCAGGTGGATGCCATCACGGCCAAAGGCAAGCGTGAGCCCGTCGGTGTGTATGAACTGGTGGATATGCGGCATTAATTCTTTCATTTCAGGAGATCTATTTTGAAACTGATTGTCACCCCGACCCCTCTTGCAGGACTGGTCACGATTGAGATGAATTACCCCAAAGACGAACGGGGCTTCTTTATCGAAAGCTGGCACCAGCGCGATTTTGCCGCCGCCGGCCTGGATTATACCTATCTTCAGGAAGGCCATTCTCGCTCACGGCGCGGCGTGCTGCGCGGCCTGCATTACCAGGATATGACCGCCCCCATGGCCAAACTGCTGCGCTGCGTGGTCGGGCAAATTTATGATGTGGCGGTGGACCTGCGGGTGGGCTCGCCCACCTTCGGGCAGTGGTTTGGCGTGGAACTTTCATCAGAAAACCAGAAACAGATTTTTGTGCCGGTGGGTTTTGCTCACGGTTTTCTGGCGCTTTCAGAGACGGTGGAAGTGATTTACAAGATGACCCAGTTTTACACCCCTTCGTCTGAAGGCGGGGTCATCTGGAACGACCCGGATATTGGCGTGAAATGGCCCATCACCGACCCCATTCTTTCGGCGCGCGATGCCAAAGCCCAAACACTGAAAGACTATCTCCAAAAACCTGCCTTCCCTTTTCCGCTGCCGCCCGTTTAACTTCCTGTTGATGCCATGAGCAAGGCATAAACGTGACGCCAAATCTGCGCATCGAAATTTTAGGCACCCCTGTCATCAAGAACGGCAAAACGGTGGTTAACCTGAACCGCCGCCTTTTGCGCGTTCTTTTGTTTTACATGGCTGCGCGCGGCGAGCCGGTCAGCCGGGGAGAACTGGTGACCCTGCTTTGGCCCTTCGAAGAGGACGAAAGCCAGGGGCGGCGGGCGCTCACCCAAACCATCTCGCGTTTGCGCAGCACGCTGGGCGCGGATGACTTGTTCATCGTTCAGGGCGATATGCTCAGCCTGAATGAAGCAGTGGCCGCCGCCGATGTGAAAATCTACCGGCGCCTGTTGGAGAGCATGGGCCGGGTTCCCTGGCAAATTCCCGCCAGCCATCCTCTGCCCGCGGATATCTATACGGTCTTAAAGCAGGCTGCCAGTCTGTGGCATGGGAACCTGCTTCTGGAGGGACTTGAACCTGAAAATGATGACCTCGATGCCTGGCTGACCACCACCCGCCAGCAATATGAAGTGGAATATCACAACCTGCTGCTGCGCCTGGCTGACCACGAAACGGCCTCCGGAAAATTGTCGGAAGCGCTGAACTGGCTGCTGACCATTTTGCGTGTGGATATCACCAACGATGACCTGCACGCCCGGGCTTTGCAGTTGATGCTGGATTTGGGGCGGCGCAAAGACGCCCTTGGTTACTGCCAGCAGCTGGCGGTCACCTACCAGCGCGAGCTGGGCGCGCCGCTGCCGCCCTTTCTGGCAAAGCTGCAAGCCAAAGCCGTGGAAACCGCGCCAGAAAACGATGAAATTGCGCCCGGCCCCTGGAAAAATCCGCGTTTTAATGTGCCTTTCACCGGCCGTCAGGAAGAGCTGCTCCAGATGCAGCGGGATTTTTATAGAGGAGGAATTTTGCTGCTGCGCGGCGAGGCCGGCGCGGGTAAAACCTGCCTGGTGCAAAATTTTTACCCGCTGATGCCGCAGCAAAGCCACTTCCTGCTGGCCGACTGCCGCTCCATGCAAAGCACACTGCCCTTCCAACCCATCATTGATATGCTGCGCTTTCATGTCAGCGCGCAAAGCTGGCGCAGCCTGCCCCAGGTCTGCCTGGGGCCCATCACCAGCCTGCTGCCTGAACTGCAAACCCTGGGCGGCAAAACGGAACCGGCCGCGCTGGCGTTTTCATCCTCCCTTTTTGACGCCCTCCACCAGGCCCTGACGCACCTTTTTCGCAGCGGACGGGTGCTGCTGCTGCTGGACAACGCCCAATGGGCCGACGAAGCCACCCTTTCTTTTATCTCGTATCTCGTTGAAAAGGGCTATTTTCAACGTGCCCTGCTGGTGGTCTCCTACCAACCTGAAACCCCGGCCCCATTTCTGGAGCCCTTCATCGCCTTCTGCCTGCAGCAGCCCGGCATCAGCCAGCTTGACCTGCCGCCGCTCTCTGCAAAGGAAACGGCCAGCCTGGCACACGCCATGACCGACAGGCTGCCTTCCATTCTGGTGGAACAGCTTTACCGGAATTGCGGCGGAAATCCGTTTTTTATCCTTGAAACCCTGCATTCCTGGATGCAAATGAACCCGGCGCAGCTGGATCAAAACAGCAGCAGCCTGCCGGTGCCTGTCAGCATCCATGCCCTTTTCCGCGAGCGCACCCGGATGCTTTCGGCCAATGCGCTTCAGGTGCTGGAAACTGCGGCCGTGGTGGGCTCCTACTGCCCTCTGACCATTTTGGAAAAAGCCTGCCATCTTTTCATTGAGCAAGTGGTCAAAGCACTGGATGAACTGCACCACGCCAACCTGCTTCAGCCGCAGCAGCAAAGCGGCGGCAGCGGCTACGTTTTTACCCACGATCAATTCCGCGAACTGCTGCTGCAGGGGCTCAGCCCGGCGCGCCGCCGCATGCTGCACCTGCGCGCCGCCAATGCCATCCAGGCGGAATACAGCGAGGGCGCCGGGAACCTGTCTTCGCTGGTGGCGCAGCATTACCAGGAAGCGGGCGAACCGGTTCTGGCGTTTGATTGGTGGCTGAGGGCCGCGGCCTATGCCCGCCAGCTCTTTGCCCTGGCTGAGGCTGGCCGGGCTTACGAGCAGGCCGAGGCCATTTTTGAAAGCGCTGAGGGGCGTTTCAGCGATGAACATGTGGAACGCCTCTACACTGCCTGGGGACAAATGTCGGTGGAATCAGAAAACCAGGCCGTGCTGGGACGGATCTGCGCCGCTTTTCTCAAGGTGGGCCAGCGGCGCAAAAAACTGCGCCTGACCGGGCTGGCCAACAGCCTGTACGCGGCCCATGCCCTGCTGTGCGGCGACAGCGAAAACGGCCTGCAGCACATTCAGATTGCCCTCAACGACCTGGGGCGGGTCTGGCACATCCCCGGCCTGATTGAGGCGCACAACCGCCAGGCCGCCCTGCTGACCCTCCTGAACCGCTTCGGCGAGGCCGTGCAGGCTTATGAAACTGCCCTGACCTTCGGCGCCGACAGCCTTGACCCACAGATGCTGAACTTGCGATTTACGGCTCATTACAAGGCTGCCCTGATCTTTATTTTGACCGGTTGGCCGGTCAAAGCGGAAGCTCTCATTGCCCGCGGCCAGGCCGATCTCGGCTCCAGCATCAGCCCTTATAACCAGTCACGCCTCCTCCTGCTCACCGCGATGACACGCCATTACAGTCTCAATTTTGAAGCCAGCCTGGCGGCTGCGCAGCAAAGCCGACACCTGGCGCGGGAACTGCAGAACCCGCACCAGGAATTGCAAAGTCTGACCATGATCATTCGCAGCACCTTTGCCCTGGGCCGCCTGGTTGAAGCCTGGCAATTATTGACTGGCGCCATCGAAGCCTGTCAGAAAAATCATTTTTCGGATATCCTTGCCCAGTTATACAATCTTCAGGGAGAGATCCAGCAAACGCTGCTGGACTTCCCGGCAGCAGCCCTTTCATATCAAAAATCATTGGAAGATCAAAAGATTGCCTTTAACACTTTTTCCGTCCTCGGCAGACTGGGTTATATGGAAGGCCTGTCGGGTCACCTGGAAACCGGGCTGGCTTTGATTGATAAAGCCATTGCGGGAGCCAAGCAGGTGGGAACAGAAAGCATGGTTTTGCATGCCCGATTCTATCGTGCCAGCCTGCTGTTGCCGCACCAGGATGTGCGGCCTGAACTGACGGCTGTGATTGAAGAAGCCGAAAGACGCGGCTATGCAGATACGGCGATTAAAACCCGTTTCCATCTGCTGCAGCGCAGCCTGGATTTAGACCCTCAAGTAGATCACCACATCGAGGCCCGCGCTGTGAAGGAGCGCATCTGGCAAAGCAAGTCGCCCTGGCTGCAGGTTGAGTATTTGGCCTGGATGGCGCGCGCCTCTCAGCACCGCCACCTCGGCCCTGAAAAGGAAGAACTGCGTTCACTGCTGCAGCAGCTGAGCCCAGACACAGCGGATAAACACCTGCAGGCGCTGTTTAAGAACTATTGTCAACAAATGTTGAGATAACTCTTCCTGTCAACAATTTGTCAACACTGAAGGCGTATAATGGCATTAATAAATCGCCCTTCAGGGCGGGAAAAAAGGGACTCCCGCCAGGAAGCCCGCAGCCTGAACCTCAGACTGCGGGCTTCTTTTATTTTCTCCGGGCCGCAGCCCCTCTGTCATAAAAAAATCGGGCTGGTGTTTTTCACCCGCCCGATGATTGTTTCAGTCGGTGGCCAGTTTGGCCACGGTCACGCCGTCGCCGCCTTCTTTTTCAGAGCCGGTTTCCCATTTCTTCACATGCGGCGATTGCTGCAGCGCCTCGCGGATCACCTGGCGCAGCCGGCCGGTGCCTTTGCCGTGAATGATGCGCACAAAGGGCAGGCCAGCCAGAAAAGCCGCTTCAAGGTAGCTGTCCAGGCGGTCCAGGGCGTCTTCAGCGCGCTGGCCGCGCAGATCCAGCTCCATGCCTGGCGAGGCGTGGAACACCTGCGCAGGGACCTGTGCCGAGGGGCGGGGGGCTTCCGCGGGGACAGTCGCCGCGACTTCAGCCTCATTCTCCTCATCTTCCGTCTTGCGGCGCACATCGCCCAGGCGGGCGCGCACGCGCAGCACCCCCACCATCACCTCAACTTCATTCTCGCCCAGCGAGGTCACCACGCCCTCTTTGTTGAGGTTTCGCAGAATGACCTTCTCGCCCAGACGCAGAGGACCGCGGGCAGGCGTGCGGCGCGGACCGGTGCGGTGCACCTTGCGCTCCACCGGCGCTTCCACCTTTTCTTCCATCTCCTCAACCTGCTTTTCAACGGTTTGCAGAGCTTCGAGGGGCTGGCGTGCCCGCGCCAATGCGCGGCGGGCTTCGTCCAATTCCAGGCGCAGCGCGCTGGTTTCAGCCTCGGCCTGCTGGCGCGCCTTCTCCAAAATGGCATAGCGCTCCTCTTCCACGCGCTCCAACCGGGTGGACAGCTCCGCGCGGATCATCTCGGCCTGCTGCTGGTGCTTCTCGGCTTCAGCGCGGGCTGCGCGGGCCAGGTCGCGCTGGCGGTGAATTTCATCCAGCAGATCTTCGGCATGCAGGTCGGTGGGGTCAATGGTGGCGCGCGCCGCCTGGATGATCGGCTGCGGCAGACCCAGCCTTTCGGCAATGGCCAGGGCATTGGAGCGTCCAGGCAGGCCGATGGTCAGGTGGTAGGTGGGGCGCAGGGTTTCAAGGTTGAACTCCACGCTGGCGTTCACCACCCCCGGCATGGAATGGGCAAACGCCTTCAATTCCGGGTAGTGGGTGGCCACCAGGCTGGTGATGCGCCGCTCCAGCAGGTGCGACAGCACCGCCCGCGCCAGGGCCGAGCCTTCCTGCGGATCGGTACCGGCGCCCAGTTCATCAAAAATGACCAGTGAGCGCGCATCGGCCACCGCCAGGATGTGCACCAGGTTGGTGACATGCCCGGAGAACGTGGAAAGCGATTGTTCAATGGACTGTTCGTCGCCAATATCGGCGTAGACGGTTTCAAAAAAGGACAGTTCCGAGCCCGATTGAGCCGGAATGTGCAGGCCGCTCTGCGCCATCAGCACCAGCAGGCCCACCGTTTTGAGGGTCACCGTCTTGCCGCCGGTGTTGGGCCCAGTGATGACCAGGCTGTACACATCGGGATCCAGGTCCACATCAATGGGCACCACTTTTTCAGGGTTCAGCAAGGGGTGGCGGGCATGGTACAGGCGAATCACACAGCCCGGGTGCGGCGGCTTGGGATGGGCCGCAAAAGGCAGCAGCACCGGCTCCGCGGCGCGCAGATCTTCGGCATATTTGGCGCGGGCAAAGGCCAGGTCCAGCTCGGCCAGCACCTCGATCAGGGTGTTCATCTCAGCGGCGTGCTGCCCCACTACCAGGCTCAGTTCGGTGAGGATGCGCCGCTCTTCGTCGCGTTCCATCAACTGCAGCTCGCGCCAGCGGTTGTTCATCTCAACCACCACCAGCGGCTCCACAAACAGGGTGGCGCCCGAAGCCGACTGATCGTGGACAATGGAGCGCAGGCGGCCCTTGAAATCGGAGCGCAGCGGCAGCACATAGCGCCCGTTGCGCTGGGTAATGAGGGCTTCTTGCAGCATGGGTTGCGTTTTATCATCAGAAATGAAGCGCTGCATGCGCGCCAACAGGCGGTCGTGAGCCACCTTCAGCTCGCCGCGAATGGACGCCAGCTTGGGCGAGGCTGAATCGAGGATATCGCCGCGGTCGGAGATGGTGCGCCCGATCTGTTCGGCCAGGTTGGGGAAGGCAGGAATCTGCTCCACAATGGCCGTCAGGTTGGGGTAGGTTTCGGCGGCGCGGCTGAACGATTTGACCACCGTGCGCGCTGCCAGCAGGGTATTTTTCACCTGCAGCAGGTCGGGCGGGGTCAGCATGCCGCCGTGCCGGGCCAGGTCCACCTGCGGGCGGATATCCGTGGCGCCGCCAATGCTCACATCGGCGTTCACCGAGAGCAAACGGCGCGCTTCGCTGGTTTGCTGCTGCAGCAATTTGGCCAGCTCAAGGCTGGGGGCCGGGCGCAGGGCGCGCGCCAGCTCAGCCGAGGCGCTGAAAGAGGCATAAGCGGCCAGCCGCTCGAGGATTTTAAAGTATTCAAGTGTATTAAGGTTTTTCTCGTCCATAGCACATCTAGTTTATCATAAAAAGGACCGCTGCCAGCAGGGGGTTTCTCGGCAGATGCGCAGAGCGCGCCAGGAAACAGTCCCCAAAAGGCATAAGTCGATCATAATGGATAACTATTCAGACAGCGTTGTTTAACTGGCCTGCCGAATAGTTTGACAATGTCACATTAAGATTATTCATCGCCCACCCGGTCCCCTCCCGAAAATCGGGAGGGGACGACTGTTAATTGTGTTTTTTTTTGTCTCCCCTTCGGGAAGACAAAAAAACACGGGCGGTTAATTTCCTGATTGAAAGCGATAAAAAATCAGGAAATGCTGGAATGTGACATTGTCGAAACAGTTCCCTTAAAGTTTTATCTTCATCCGCCGATAACACCACAAGGTTGATTATCTTAATTTGGCAGGAGGTGCGGCATGTCGAGTGTTTCAATTGACATCCAATCGCTGATGGTGGCGCGGCGGCTGATGATCGCCGAAGAATCGCTGCGGGCCAAGCGCGAGGGGCGCGAGTTTGACGTGGAAGCGGCTGAAAAAGCCCTGGAAACCGACCTGGCCTCCATCAGCAGCGAGGCCCAGGAGGCCCACGAAGCCAGCGCCGCATCCAGCAAGGCGGCCCAGGCAGCCGGGGATAACGAATCGATCAACCTGAGCGACCTTTACCGCCAGCTCGACGAACTGAACAAGAACCCCAACGCCGCGCGCGGCGAAAACGGACAGGCGGCCAACAGGCAGACCACGGTTGAATTCTCACGTCGTGAAGAAATCGAATTTACCATGGAATACCGCACCCTCGAGCGCGTGGATGGGCTGGTGCTGCGCGACGCCCAGACTGCGGAAACCGACCGCTACGCCTTCACCTTCAAAGATGGGTACAGCTTCGAGATCAAAGATAAGTGGTCCGGCAAAAGCACCACCGTTTGGGGCGACCCGCATGTGGATGTCTCAGACGTGGAAGGCACCCAGAACGGCGAATTTTCAGATCTTAAGGCCAGCGACCGCTACACCACCTTCCAGCTTCAGGACGGCACACGGGTGACCTTCAATGCCCTCGACAACGGCATTATTGAGACCGTTGACATCTTCAAAGGCACCCAGCACCTGCAGGGGGTGGGTGCCGCCTCCAAGCGCTTTGCCGAAGAAGCCATGTTCTCCAAAGCGTCAGTCAGCAGCGACGCCCTGATGCTGCAATCGAGCGTGCAGATGGGGGATGTGGTGCGCGCCGGCGGCGACGGCAACGACTGGTACGATTCCACCGGCCGGCTGATCTGGGGTAAAACCACCAGCGCGCCGGTACTCAGCCGGCCCAGCGCCGTGCTGGAGATGGTCTACCGCCGCAGCGTGGAAACATCGCTGACCATCCAGCAGCAGGCCCAAAAACTCGATCAGCAAGGCTGACATTTTCCTTCAGGCGGGCTTAACCCGGGTAATGGTTAAGCCCGCTTATTTTTTAAGGTGCTGTTGATGAACCGGAGATACACCGCGAGGTTCAATCCCGCATCACCTGAATGATGCGGCCGTCATGCACTTCCCAGAGCTGGCTGGCAAAGCCTTCAATGAAATACCGGTCGTGCACCACCGCCAGGATGGTGCCTTCGAACCCGGCCAGAGCCTGCTCAAAGCGGGCGCGCGCCGGAATATCGAGATGGTTGATCGGCTCATCGAGCATCAGAAAGTTGCAGCCCTGCGCCACCAGCACCGCCAGCGAAAGACGCGCCCGTTCACCGTAAGAAAGCTGCTTCACCGGGGTGAACACATCATCGCCCTTGAAAAGGAACTTTGACAGGAAGGAACGCGCTTCGGTCTGGCCAAACGCCGACACCTTGTACAGGGTGGTCAGCGGGGTGAGGGCCGGGTCGAGGTTTTCCTGTTCCTGAGCCATATAACCCAGGTGAACATTGCTGCCCAGGCGCACCCTTCCGCCCAGCGGCGGGATGAGCCCGGCGGCGGTGCGCAGCAGGGTGGTTTTGCCGCAGCCGTTGGGACCCACCAGCACGCAGCGCTGACCGCTGCGCAGGGTGAGGGTGAGCCCTGAAAGAAGCACATTTTCACCATAGCCCACCGCCAGGTCATCCAGCACCAGCACATCCCGGCCGGTTTCGGCGGTGTCGCCGAACTCGATCTTCATTTGCCAGGATGGGCGGGGTTTATCCACCCGTTCATCGGTCAGCAGGTGGTCGATGCGCGCCTCAATGTGCTTGGCGCGCGCCACCGTGCCCTTGGTGCGGTTGGCGAAGAAACCCGCGGCAAATTTGTCGCCGCTGTCGCCCTTGCCGCCGCGTTTGAAGGAAGCCGCTTCCATCACATGGGCGGCCGCCCGGCGCAGGCGGGCAATTTCTTCCTGCTGGTCGGTGTAATCCTGCCAGGCGCGGTCGTGTTCGGCGGCTTTCTGTTCCAGGTAGTCGCTGTAATTGCCTTCGTAGCAGCGCAGGGTATTTTTCTGCGGGTCCATTTCAAGGATGCGCGTGGCCACATGGTCCAGAAACACCCTGTCGTGCGAAACCACCAGGGCGGCATGGCGAAAACCAGCCAGCCAGTTTTCCAGCCATTCCAGCATTTCAATGTCCAGATGGTTGGTCGGTTCATCCAGCAGCAGCAGGTGTGGATTTGAGATGAGCACGCCGGCCAGAGCCAGGCGCGTTTTCTGCCCGCCGCTGAGGGCCGCAGCCGGCAGATCAGAGGGCAGGTGATCGAGATTGAAAGCCGCCAGCACCTCCGGGGCGCGTCCGGCGTTATCGCCAACCCGATCCAGGCGGGACAGCACGGAATCATATTCATGCTGCAGGCCAGGCTGATCGGGACGGCGGGAAAGGGCCGCGGCCAGCGCTTCGAGGCGCTGCGAAAGCGCCAGCGGGTCGCCCTGCATGCGGTCAATGAAACCGCCCAGGGTTTCGCCGGCTGAAAAGGTGAAGCCCTGCGGCAGGTAGCCCAGCGTGATGCCCGGCGCGTCCAGCGTCACCGAACCTGAGTCGGCACGTTCCTGTCCGGCAATGATGCGCAGCAACGTGGTTTTCCCGCAGCCGTTGGGGCCCACCAGGCCGGCTTTTTCTCCGGCATTCAGAGAAAACGATATAGATTTAAAGAGGGGCTCGAGGCCAAAGGATTTGGAGAGTTGATGGATGGTAAGCATAGGCAACCTGTCTGAGGAAAAGAAAACCGGGGGCCAAACAGCCCCCGGCCATAATACAAAGTTAAAAGCCAGGACACAAAGGCCCTCAAAACAGCGGTTTATTTACAGGTTGCGCGTCTCCATACAGTTTACCTTTCTACTAAACGACAGCAGAGGTATTATACAACGATTAATAAGAATCGGAAAGAGATCATATGCCTTTGTAATATTCATCATCTAGACTTTCCCCCCTCAAAGGGATAAGATAAATGTGTTGTTGTCAAACCATCTTTTTTGACAAAAAATACTTACAGGAGATAAACAAATGGCTTCTTCTACCAATGCGTTTGAAATGGCTCAGCGCCAGTTTGACCACGTGGCCGAACTGCTGAAGCTGGACCAGCCCGTGCGCGAAATGCTGCGCTGGCCCATGCGCGAATTTTCTTTCCGCATTCCCGTCCGCATGGACGATGGCACCATCCGCGTTTTCAACGGCTTCCGTGTTCAGCACAACGATGCCCGCGGCCCCAACAAGGGCGGCATCCGCTTCCACCCGGCTGAGACCATCGACACCGTGCGCGCCCTGGCCACCTGGATGACCTGGAAGTGCGCCGTGGCCGATATCCCCCTCGGCGGCGGTAAAGGCGGCGTGATCGTGGATCCGGCGACCCTTTCGGTGGGTGAAAAAGAACGCCTGGTTCGCGGTTACATTGATATTGTCTGGCACAACATTGGCCCACGCCAGGACGTGCCGGCGCCTGATGTTGGCACCACCCCCCAGATGATGGGCTGGATGATGGATGAATACTCCAAGCTGGTCGGCTGCTACACCCCCGGCGTCATCACCGGCAAGCCCGTTGGCGGCGGCGGTTCCCTCGGCCGCACCGAAGCCACCGGCTTCGGCGTGATCTACACCGTGCGCGAAGCTTTGAAACACCTCAACATGGACCCCGCCAAGTGCGTGGCTGCCATCCAGGGCTTCGGCAACGTGGCTCAGTATGCTGCCATCGGCTTCATCGAAATGCTGGGCGGCAAAGTGGCCTGCGTTTCTTACTGGGATCGCGATGACCGCGCTTCCTACACCGTTTCTCATCCCAATGGCGTGGATCCCCGCTTCCTGATGACCATCACCGATCAGTACGGCTCGATTGACAAAGCCAAAGCCAAGGCTGCCGGCTACATCATCGAAGATGGCGACGCCTGGATCAGCAAGGAAGCCGATGTCCTCATCCCGGCCGCCCTTGAAGGCCAGGTCAATGCCGAAACCGTCACCAAGATCAGCAAGCGTGTTCGCCTGGTGGCTGAAGGCGCCAACGGCCCCACCACCCCCGAAGCGGATGAATACTTCAAGAAGCATGACATCTTCATGATCCCCGATTTCCTCTGCAACGCCGGCGGCGTCACCACCTCGTACTTCGAGGGCGTGCAGAACGATATGAACTTCTACTGGACCAAAGAAGAAGTTCTGCAGAAACTGGATACCAAGATGACCCAGGCCTTCCACAGCGTGGTGGAAATGTCCACCAACGAAAAAGTCTACATGCGCGACGCTGCCTACATGGTGGCCATCGCCCGTGTGGTCAAAGCCATGGAACTGCGCGGCTGGATCTAAGCCGTCTTCTCCTGAAACATCAGCACGTCAGGCCCCCCTTGCAAAAGGGGGGCTTTTTGTTTTCGTAAGAGCAGCCGCGAGGGCTGCCCTTTTGACCCCTTCGGGCGAGGGCAAGCCTCGCCCCTACCCATTTTACCGAAAAACCTTGCCACCCAGGTCATTCTTGTTAAAACCGTGCGCGGATTCTTGCTGGCGCTTGCATTAAAATCCCGTTCTACGTAAAATCAAGAGAGCCCATCAAAAGGAATTTTATTATGCTGCCTGTCGATTTCATCCGCACCGCTCTGGGTCTTTGCCTGCTGGGCATGCTGGCCCTGGCTTTGCTCTATCTGCGCCGCCGCGCTCTGGCGCCCCTGCCGCGCGCGGCTTGGATTTTGCTGGCGCTGCTGCTGCCGGCCGTGGGGCCTTTTCTGGTGCTGCTGCTGCAGCCCGGGCGGTCCGCCGCCCTGGAAGGCCGCCTGCCGTGAAACGGGACCGTTTTGGCAAGGAGGCAACTTCATGAAAAAAGACCGTTTTTTGCTGGTTATGCTGATTCTGCTGGGCCTGCTGGTGGCGGCGGCGGTGGCCGCCTTCATCCTGCGCCGCGACCAGACCCAGTACGGCGCAGAAGACACCCCCGCGGGCGTGCTGCGCAATTACATCCTGGCAGTGCAGAAGCGCGACCTGGACCGCGCCTACGGCTACCTGGCGGATACGCCCGCCCGCCCATCTCGCAGCGATTTTGACGACCTGATGAATTATTCCGATTTCCGTCCGGTGCGCCTGGGCGAAACCAGCGCGGGAACCGGGGAAAATGAGGCGCTCATCCCCTTCTCGGAAATCTATTCCAATGCTTACCAGGATATCACCCGTGAAGGATACGACGGCCGTGCCGTGCTGGTCAAACAGGGTGGGCAGTGGAAGATCAAAAGCCTGCCCTATTCCAGCTACTGGCAGGGCTGGTGGGACAAGGATTATTAACAAGCTGCCCTCATCCACGAGAGTGTCTTAACTGGACATGGTCAGGCTGCTCAGGCATGGCTAAAAAGAGCCGGCGGGCTTTTCCTGGTGGACTGAGCTGTTACCAGAAACCTTTATACGGCGACTGTTTTCTTTTTGCCTTTTTCGAGTCTTCTGGAGCAGCACAGCCTCATCAACCGTCAAGAGAACAGCCCCTTCCGAATCACTGGCCAGTGGAATATTGAAGTCGTTTCACAGGCCTGCCGGCGGGCAGGCCTGAACAAGTCAAGGAGCAGGATATGCGCATCATCAAACGGATCTATTTTTACCTGATGGCGCTGATCAGCCTCGAGGTGGTGGTGTGGGGCATCATCAACCTGGCGCGCACCATTCTCAACACCACCACCATCGGCAGCCTGGCGGTGGACCTGGCCGGAGCTCTTTCGAGCATTCTGGTGGGGCTGCCCATTTTCCTCTTTCACTGGCTCAAAGCGCAAAATGAGGCGCTCAAAGATGACGAGGAGCGCGGTTCGGGCGTGCGCGCCGCTTTCTTCTACGCCGCCCTGTTTATTCTGCTGGCGCCGGTGGCGCAGAACCTGCTGGCCATGGCCAGCCGCGCCTTCTTCCTGCTGTTCAACGCCCCCGGCACGCCCTATATCGGCGAGGGACAGGGCTGGGGCGACAACCTGGCCGCCGTCATCGTCAACCTGCTGGTGGCCATCTATTTTTACATTCGCCTGCAAAGCGACTGGAAAGCCCTGCCCGCCCACCCGCCGCTCGGCGACGTGCGGCGCTTTTACCGCTACCTGTGGGTGCTTTACAGCCTGGCCCTGGGCCTGTTCGGCATTCAGCAAACCCTGCTGTTTGTGCTGCGCCTGCCCGCCGATACCATTGATGCCGCCGAAGACCTGCTGAGCAACGGGCTGGCCTTTATGCTGGTGGGCATTCCGCTGTGGGTGGTGATGTGGCAGATGGTGCAGCGCAGCACTGTCCAGCCAGGGGAACGCAGCTCAAACCTGCGCCTGAGCGTCCTTTACGGGCTGGCTCTCGCCGCCGCGGTGGTGACCATTTCTGCCGGGGTCAGCGTGCTGTCCACCCTTTTTGATGCCCTCTTCAAACCGCTGACCATGGCGGCCTTCTTTGAACGATCAGCCACCGCCCTTTCGGTGACCGCCAGCGCCGGGCTGGTCTGGGCCTATTACCTGCACTGGCTGAACCTGGATCTGCGCGAAATCAGCGAGGCGCCGCGCCAGGCCGCCCTGCGCCGGGTTTACGGGTACCTGCTGGCAGCGCTGGGGTTCGGCTTCATGCTGTCGGGCATCATTCAACTGACCGGCGTACTGATTGATCAGATCTTTGGCACTCCCATCAGCGCCTATACGTATTACTCGCCGCTCAGCGCCGGGCTGGCCACCCTGCTGGCGGGCCTGCCGCTGTGGCTGGTTTTCTGGCTGGGCCTGCAAAAAGAAGCCCTGCAAAGCGGCGACGCCGGCGACCATGCCCGCCGCTCGGTGCTGCGCAAAATTTACCTTTACGTGGCCATTTTCGCCAACCTGGCCGGCACAATGGCCGGGGCAGGCATGCTCTTTTTCCTGCTGCTGCGCAGCCTGCTCGGCGACCCGCCGGAGGAAGCCCTGCGCCAGGGGGTGGAAAATGCCCGCCTGCTGCTGGTGTTTGCTCTCTGGCTGGCCTATCACATTGCCACCCTGGTGCGCGATGGGCGCACGGCCTCGCAAAGCCTGATTGAAAAGCACAGCGCCTTCCCGGTGATCATCCTTGACGACGGCAGCGGGGTGGCCGAAGCCCTGCGCCAGGAGCTGGGCCGCCAGGCCCCGCATATTCCGGTGGCCGTGCAGGATCTCTCGCTGGGCATTCCCCCTGAAGGACTTTCCGGCGCGCGGGCAGCCATGCTCACCGCCAGCGCCGCCACCCACCCCTCAGAGGCGCTGCGCCTGTGGCTGAATGACTTCGCCGGCCAGCAGATCATCCTGCCGACGGCCGGCAGCGGGCAGGTCTGGGTGGGCGCCAACAGCGGGCAGGATGCCCGCCTGATCCAACAGGCGGCCCAGGCCGCGCGCCAGATGGCCGAAGGGCAGCCGGTGCGCTTCAGCGGCGGATCCTCGCCCTGGGTGATTCTGCTGATGGTGCTGGGCGGTTTTGTGCTTTTCAACATTCTTTCCCTCCTGGTGAACATTGTTATGGGTTTTTCCATGATGTAAACTGGAAAATATTTGCAACCTGATGTATACTGATACAAAATTCGTCGAGAGAGAAAGGCTTGGCTTTCATGAAAGTAACCGTACCTCAACAACAGCTCGCTCACGGACTTAGCGTTGTCTCGCGTGCCGTTTCTCCACGCAACACACTGCCCGTACTGGCGAACATCCTGATCGCCACAGATGAAGGCCGACTGCGCCTTTCGGCCACCAATCTCGAACTGGGCATCACCTGCTGGATTAACGCCCGCGTTGACGAAGAAGGCTCCACCACCATGCCGGCGCGCACTTTTGCCGACCTGGTGAATGCCCTGCCCAACGATCAGGTGAGCATGACCCTGAACGCCATCAACCAGACCCTGACCGTGCGCTGCGGCAGCTCCACCACGGATATCAAAGGCATTGACGCCCAGGAATTTCCGCCCATGCCCGTGCCGGATCCCAACGACGGTGTGACGGTGCGCGTAGGGGACTTTAAGGAAATGATTCAACAGGTGGCCTTCGCCGCATCCACCGATGATGTGCGCCCGGTGCTGACCGGCGTGCTGGTGACCATCAACGGCACCGATATGACCATGGCGGCCACCGACGGTTTTCGTGTATCAATCCGCAAGGCCACCATCGACAACCTGCGCGGTTACAGCGCCTCGGCCATCATCCCGGCGCGCGCGCTCACCGAGCTGGCGCGCATCGCCACCGAGCCCGAAGGGCTGATCTCGATGACCGTGCCGGCCGGCCGCGGCCAGGTGATTTTCCACATGAAGGATGTGGAACTGGTTTCGCAGCTCATCGACGGCAATTTCCCCGATTACAAAGCCATTGTGCCCCGCTCGTTCAAGACGCGCACCATCCTCTCCACCGCCGCCCTGCTCAAAGCCTGCAAGCAGGCCGAAATCATCGCCCGCGAAGGCACCAATGTGGCGCGGTTGAACATCAACCCCTCGGATATCGCCGCCCCCGGACATATCGAGGTCTCGGCGCAGTCAGAACAGACCGGCTCCAGCGAAGCCATGGTGGATGCCACTGTGGACGGCGTGCCGCTGCTGATTGCCTTCAACGTCAAGTTCCTGCGCGAAGTGCTGGAAATCATCAAGACCCCCAACGTGGTTATTGAGACCAACGCCGCCAACAGCCCGGGCATGGTGCGCCCGGTAGGCGATGAAACCTTCACGCACGTGATCATGCCCATGCACCTGGGCTGATGCACCCCACACCATCATGATCATCAAGGGTTTTGACAGCTCGCGCCGTCAAAACCCTTTTTGCAAATTTCTGCCGGTGCGCCGCCAGAAATTTCCCGGATGATCGCAAAGGTGCATTTGTTAAACAAATTAACAAATGCACAGCGGCTGTTTTCAGCCATATATCATCCCTGCCCTTTCTTCCTGGAGGCGCCATGACCCTGCCACCCCGCTCATCTGAACAAATGCTCAGCATTTACCTGGCCCTGGGACAATACCCCATCCTATCCAGCCGCATCCGCAGCCGCATGCGCCGCGAGCTGTTCACCCGCGGCATTCTCAGCCAGCGCAGCTTCGACGTGGAAGTGACCGAAAAGGCCATTCTCTCGCAGAAGCGCGAAGGCCTGAACAACCCCACGGTGGAAGAAACCAGCGAGGTGTGGAAATATCGCCTCACCGCCATCCGCGACCAGCTCACCGACTATTACTTCAGCCGGCATCTCAGCTTTGAGCTGTTCAACCGCCTGGTGAAAGAGGTGCTGGATGAGCGCGGCGTGCCGGCCGAGACCACCATGCTTTCATTTAATCCTGAGCTTTCACCGCTGGATATGCTCTTTGAACAGGGCATGGCCATCGAAAGCGTGCCGCTGGAAGAACGCGGCAACCTGGCCCCCCGCCTGCAGGAGATCAAGGTGGTGCTGATCCGCACCCTCATCAGTGATCAGCTTCCTTACATTAATATTGCGAAGGAATGGTTCACCGTGGGCGACCTGGCCGACATCCGCCACCGCATGATCGGCCCGGGGCGCATCGGCGGTAAAGCGGCCGGCATGCTGCTGGCGCGGCGCATCCTGGCCGAAGTGGCCGAAGAAGATTTGCGCAATGCCATCAAAATTCCCGAATCCTATTTCATGGGTTCCGACCTGCTCTATTCCTACATGTCGGCCAACAACCTGGTGCACTGGAACGACCAGAAATATAAGACCGAAACGCAAATGCGCGCCGATTTCCCCCTCATCCAGAAGGATTTTGAGGCCGGCGCCTTCCCGCCGGATATTCTTGCCAACCTGGAAGTGCTGCTGTCAAAGGTGGGCAAACACCCCATGATCGTGCGTTCTTCCAGCCTGCTGGAAGATAACTTCGGCACCTCTTTTGCCGGAAAATACGAATCGATCTTCTGCCCCAACCAGCTTTCGCTGATGGAAAATCTGCGCGACCTCACCCGCGCCATTGCGCGCATTTACGCCTCCACCCTCAACCCCAACGCCCTGCTTTACCGGCGCAGCCGCGGCCTGCAGGATTACGACGAGCGCATGGCCATCCTGATCCAGGAAGTGGAAGGCGAAAAATGCGACCATTACTACTTCCCGCACCTGGCGGGCGTGGCCTTCGGCCACAACCTTTACCGCTGGGCGCCGCAAATCCGCCGCGAAGACGGCTTTGTCCGCCTGGTGTGGGGGCTGGGCACGCGGGCGGTGGACCGGGTGGGCAATGATTATCCGCGCCTGGTGGCGCTTTCGCACCCGCTGCTGCGCCCCTCCAACACGGTCAAATCCATCCGGCGCTATTCGCAGCAGTTTGTGGATGTGCTGGACCTGGATGACAACACCTTCAAAACCCTGTCCATTTACGACGTGCTGCAGTTCCGCTATCCGCCGCTGCGCTACATCGCCCAGCTTGACCAGGAAGGGTACATCAGCTCCATCCGCACCATTGCCACGGAAGGCAGCAAGCAGCAGCTGGTGCTGACCTTTGATGACCTGTTGCGGCGCACGTCGTTTGCCGAATACCTGCGCACCATGCTCAAACTGCTCGAGCAGCATTACCGCGCCCCGGTGGATATGGAATTCACCGCCGAGCTTTCAAATATCGAAAGCGGGCGGGCCAGCGTCAAAATTGCCATTGTGCAGTGCCGCCCGCAAAGCCATTTGCGCGAGGCCGAAGGCGTGACCCTGCCGGCCAACCTGCCGCCGGAGGATATCATCTTCGCGTCGCATTTCATGATCCCGCAGGGACATATCCCGCAGATTCGCTATGTGCTGTTTGTGCCGCATGAAGCTTATTTCTCTCTGCCCTCGCCTGAGGCGCGCTTTGAGCTGGAACGCGCCATTGGCCGCCTGAATGCCGCCCTGGAAGGCCAAACCTTCATTTGCGTGGGGCCGGGACGCTGGGGCACCTCCAACCCGGACCTGGGCGTGCATATTGATTACGGCGATATTTACAACAGCAAGGCGCTGGTGGAGGTTTCCGGGCAGGATGTGGGCCTGCCGCCCGAGCCCTCGCTGGGCACGCATTTCTTCCAGGATCTGCTGGAAGCGCAAATTTTCCCAGTGGCGCTCTGGCTGGATGAAAAGGAAGCCGTGTTCAACCGCGCCTTCTTCTATGATATGCCCAACAGCCTTGAAAAGTGGATCCCGGCCAGCGAAACGGTGAAGAACTGCCTGCGCCTGATTGATGTGGCCGATTTTCGCGCGGGCCATGCCATGAACCTGACCATGGACAGCGACAAGAGCCAGGGACTGGCTTACCTGGTTCCGGCCCGGCAGCGCAGCTGAACATCTGCCGGATTCCCTGCCCTCTCATCCCATCCGGCAGATGTTTCACGTGAAACATCCATCCGGAAAAGCCGGCGAAAACCTGGCTGGCATGTTTCACGTGAAACAAAACACCCGCCCCATTGAAAATATGGGGCGGGTGCTGCTTTTCCGCAAAAACACTTTAGACCTCATCCACGTAGCGGGAATCTTCCAGCTGTTCGCGCTTTTCCGCTTCGCCATCGTGGTTTTTCAGCACCGGCTGGCTGTCAGCCAGGGCCAGTTCCGCTTTTTCGGCCGCATCCAGGGCTTCGCGGCTGCGCAGGGGCACCACCGCCGCCCATTTACCGCAGAAGCTGCACTGGGCATAAACATGCGTCAGCAGGTTAAAGCTCCACCACGGCAGCGGGTAAACCCGCCCGCAGCGCGGGCAGATGGCCCCGCCTTTGAACCCATAAGAACGGCTGGCGCCCAGAGGCAGGCGTTGATTTTCTTCCTTGTGGCGCAGCGTCCACAGGGTTGACCCGCCGCCAATCACCATCAGGATAATCACAATCAGGCCAATTGGGCCCAGAATGCCCGTCACTGCCTGCGATTCCTGCTCGGCGGTGGCAAATTCATATTCGCGCGGCGCCACCTCCACCACCTTGCCCGAAGCGGTCTCAACCCGCGCCCCCAGGCGGTGCAGGCCGTAAGGATAACTTTCGGTCTGGAACTGGAAGTCAAACGGCGACTGTTCCTTCACAGCCATTTCCTGTCCATCGAGCAGGTAGGTCACCTTCGTGATCGCATCGTCGGCGGGGCCGCCCACCACGCTGAGGGTGAACAGGCCTTTGATCTGTTTGCCGCCGCCGTAACCGAAGTTGCGGTTGACGTTCAGACGGTATTCCGCGCTCTGCGCCAGGGCAGTGCCCACCAGCAGCAGGCCCAGCAGACAGGCCAGGGCTAAAGAACGAAGCCATTTCATTTTTTTCATCTCAACCTCACTTCCAGCGGGTCAAAATCTGTTCGCGCTGGAAAATCCGCGCCGCCAGGTAGATCAGGCCCACATTGGCCGCAGCCATCAGGGCGCTGAAAATCAGCATCACCGGCACGTTGATAATCAGCCAGCCCGCCAGCTGCCCAAACAGCAGCAGCATCACCGGCACAATGAAGACCGCCGAAATCTGCTCCGCCACCCGCGGATCATTGACCCGCGAAGAGACAATCACGGCAAAGATGGTCGAGGCGATGGCCATCAACGGGCCCACCAGCAGAATGGCAATCAGCCAGGTGGGGCTGAGCATGTACGCCATCAGGCCGGGCGTGCCCCCCACCAGCGGGGTGAGCGCCACAAAAATGCCAAAGAAAACAATGGTCACCGCCAGCGCCGGGAGAGCCGAGGCCAGGGTTTTGCCGGCCAGCAGCTCTTCGGTGGTGATGGGCGTGGCCAGCAGGGGTTCCAGGCTGCGGGTGGCTTTCTCGCCCACCACGCTGTAAGCAGCGATGGTGATGGGGATGATCACCGGCATCATCATGAACATCAGCAAGAACTGGTTGATCATGTAAATTTGCAGGCAGTCCTTGGCCGAGGCCGTGCCGCAAATGGTGGCGAAGGAAGCGGGCATATCGGAAGTCTCACTGGGAATCAGGTCCCCGCTGGTGACAAAGATAAAAATCAGGGGCATGGCGGTGAACAGCAGCGGCAGCAAAACGATGGTCCAAAAAACCATCTTGTTCTTGAACACCTCAGCCCATTCCTTATCAATAATCGTCTGGATGCGGTTCATGGCGCTATCCCTTCGTTTCGTTAATCGTTTGCAGGTAAATATCTTCCAGTGAATGGCGCAGCTCGCCCACGAAGCGCACTTCGGCGCCGGCTTCCACCAGGCGGCGGATGATGACCGGGTTTTGCGCCTCAGGGTCCTTCAGGTCCACCACCAGCTTGTTATCCACAGGTTTTACGCCGGTGACAAAGGGCAGCTCGCTGACCATGGCTGTCCATTCGGGGGCCAGGCTGGCCAGGTTGAAGACCACGGTGCGGCCAAACATGCGCTGGCGCAAGGCATCGGGCGTATCCACGGTGATCAGCCGCGATTTAAAGATGCCGATGCGCTGGCAAAGCCGGTCAGCCTCATCCAGGTTGTGGGTGCAGAGGAAGATGGTTTTGCCTTCCTTTTTCAGGTCGTCGATAAAATCGCGCACCAGGTGCGCCGCCTCAGGGTCCAGCCCGCTGGTCGGCTCATCGAGGAAGATGACACTGGGTTCGTGAAGCAGGGTGCGGGCAATGGCCAGCTTCTGGCGCATGCCTTTGGAAAAACTGCCCACCTCGTCAAAACGCCGTTCCCACAGGCCCAGCATGCGCAGGTATTTTTCAACCTGGCCCGGCACATCTTTGACACCGTAGAGACGGGCAAAAATGGTCAGGTTTTTATCGGCGCTGAGGCGTTCATACATGCCGGGGGTTTCAGTGAGAATGCCCACGCAGGCGCGCACTTTCTGGCCGTGTTTGACCACATCATAATTGTTGACCACAGCCCGCCCACGGGTGGGCGCAATCAGGCTGCACAGCATGCGCACGGTGGTGGTCTTGCCGGCGCCGTTGGGCCCCAAAAAGCCGAAGACTTCGCCTTCGTTGACTTCCAGGGTCAGGTCATTCACCGCCACCAGGGGTGGTTTTTTCTTATCCGTGATAAACTCTTTGGTTAATCCTTCAATTTTTATCATATGGTTATCCTCATCAGGCGGGCCTGCGCAACGGGCGGCAGGATACAAGATAGAGTCTATACCTAAAGGCGGCGGGGGTCAATCCGCCTTAAGGCCTGTTTGAAACTGGCCTTAAGACCTGTAGATATATTTTATATATATAGTATAAATATATTTTAATATCCGTCCCGGCTGCGGGGTTTATTTTGGACAAGATATGCTAAAATAAACCCATATGTGCACTTCCTGTGTTTTTCCGGGAAAATTGAGCCATGGATGAAACTTTGCTCATTCAATATGCGGTCAAGGGCGATCTGGACGCATTTAACCGCCTGGTGCTGGCCTATCAGGACATGGCCTTCAACCTCGCCTACCGCATGTTGGGCGATAATGCGACTGCCGAGGACGCCACCCAGCAGGCTTTCATCTCCGCCTACCGCAGTCTTTCTTCCTACCGCGGCGGATCGTTCCGCGCCTGGGTAATGCGCATGGTCACCAATGCCTGTTATGACGAGCTGCGCCGCCAGAAGCGCCACCCTGAGACCCCGCTTGAGCCGGAAAACAACGAAGAAGAGGAAATCGAATCGCCGCGCTGGATGGCTGATGACGGCGCTTCGCCGGAAGAGCTGGCCGAAGCAAAGGAACTTGACCAGGCCATTCAGCACTGCCTGGGCGGACTGTCTGAAGAGTTCCGATCGGTGGTTATCCTGGTGGATATCCAGGGCATGGACTATGACGAGGTGTCGGCGGTGGTGAAAACCCCGCTGGGCACCATCAAAAGCCGCCTGGCCCGCGCCCGGCAAAAATTGCGCCATTGTTTGCAGGGTTTTGGGGAACTTTTACCGGCTGCATTTCGTCTGGAGTCTGAGGATTAATCAAGATGAAGCAGCCCATCTCTTCCCGCGATCTCGAACAGCTTTCGGCCTACCTGGACCGGCAGCTTGACGCGCGCGAGCGCGCCCGGCTGGAAGCCCGCCTGCAGGCCGAACCTGATTTGCGCGAGACGCTCCAGGGGCTGCACCTGACGCGCTCGGCCCTGCGCCGCGCGCCCATCCACCGCGCCCCGCGCAACTTCACCCTCAAGGCTGTGCCGCAGCCTCAGCCGCGTTTCAGGCTTTTCCCGGTGTTCAGTCTGGCCTCAGCGCTCAGCGCGCTCTTCTTTGTTATCACCCTGGCAGGGCAGTTCCTGTTGACGGGCGCGCCCGCGGCGGCCCCGGCAGCCTACACCGCCAACCAGGATACCGCCATCACGCAGCCCGCTGACATGGAAATGAAGGCTGCCGAAGCCCCGCAGACAGCCCTGATGGCGGCCCCCACCGAAATCCCCCTGATCATCTGGGGCACCCCTACGCCTGATTCCGGGGCGCTGATGGGCACGGGAATGGGCGGCGGAGAACCGGAACCTTCGCCGGCGGCCATGAATGCTGTTGAGCCTTTCCCCAAAACTTTGCTGCCGCCTGAAACACCCACTGTTGCCGCGTATGCGGAATCGCCTGAATTGACTCCCCCGGCCGGCGAAGTGACCCCGCAGCCGGAAGGCGAAGCTCAGGCAGACAGCACGCGCGCCATGCCCTCTGAAACCCCCACCCCGGAGTCGACGGCCACCCCCCTTCCCACGGCCACCCCCCTTCCCACGCCCACACTCACCGGCACGCCCGAGCCCACCTTCACCTCCACCGCTGTTGAGATGACCGTTGCCCAGGCGCAGAACACAGCCACGCCGCCTGCCGGCGCCGCTGAAAGCGCCTCCGGCGTTTCCGGCAGCGGGCCCATCCTCGGCACACAGCCCACACGCGATGATAGGCAGCTTACCTACAACAACCAGGCGCTTCCCACCCATCCGCCGCGGACACAGCCGCCCGTGCAGGATTGGCTGCCGCTGCCCCTGGCCCTGCTGTCGCTGATCTTTGCCGGGCTGGCCATCTTCTTCCAGCGCAAAGAACGCCTCTGAAAAACAAAAAGACCCCTGAAGTCGAAACCCTCAGGGGTCTTTTCGGATATGTGATTCTATACTGCCCCATTTATGCCTTTCATGGGCTTAAAAAGTTTTTCTCCGCTTTTTGATGCGCTCCGGCTCATGCAAGGCGGTTGTTTTTATGCTGCCTGGGAGCCCTCATCCGGCGGGAAAATTCGGGTGAGGGTTTCTTCATCTTCGCTGCCGTTGACATAATAATCATAAGTCAGGTCATACTGGTAACGGGTGCCGCACAGGGGGCAGCGCCGGAAATGATGCCGTTCGCTTTCATAGCTGTCTGTCGGGCCTTCGGGCACCAGGCGCGCCGCGGCCGGCGGCAGCGAGCGGTCCATATCGGGCCAGCCGTATTTGCTGAACGAGGTTTCCACATCGCGCAGCTGGCTGCAGATCTCACAGGTCAGATAAACGGGTTGTTCCATCAGCCACCTCTCCACCATCATAGCATGTCCTGATTAAAAAGAAAACGGGCAGCCGGGCCGCCCGTTTCAGGATCAAATCATAAAATCTTCACCCTGCCATACCCCGCCTTCAGGCCGGTGAAGCGCCTGGCTGTTTTGCACGTGCAAACACGATTCGAGTTTTTCGACGCGGTCCATCAATGCCGCCAGGCCGGCGCCCAGGGTGTCGGGCAGCTGGCCGTGATCCAGGTCAGGGCGCAGCAAGGCGTTCTGCGGGCGGCTGCGTTTCACCACCTGCCCCGGCACGCCCACCACCACCGCATCCGGTGGGACGGGTTTGACCACCACAGCGTTGGCGCCGATGCGGCTGCCCGCACCGATGGTGATGGCGCCCAGAATCTTGGCGCCGGCGCCCACCACCACCCGGTCGCCCAGGGTGGGATGGCGCTTGCCCTTATTCAGGCTGGTGCCGCCCAGGGTCACACCGTGATACAGGGTCACATCTGCGCCGATTTCGGCGGTTTCACCGATGACCACGCCCATGCCGTGATCAATGAAAAAGCGCGGGCCAATTTGCGCTCCCGGGTGAATTTCCACCCCGGTGATCAGGCGCACCAGCTGCGAAATGGCGCGGCCAATCAGGTACAGTCGCCGGGACCAGAACCAGTGGGCAACCCGGTAGGCCCAGATGGCGTGCAGGCCGGGGTAAAGCAGCAGCACTTCAAGAACCGAGCGGGCCGCAGGGTCGCGGTCGAGCACCGAGCGGATATCTTCCGCCATGGCGGATAAAAAAGACCTTCGTTTGCGCACCAGGGGCCGCGCAAGACCGGTTTGGGTGCGGGCCTGTTCCATAAAATCAGCCCTCCAGCCCGGCGTAAAGGGCCGTGCTCAGGTAACGCTCGCCAAACGAAGGGATGATGACCACAATCAGCTTGCCGGCGTTCTCCGGGCGGCGTGAAAGCTGCAGGGCGGCCCAGGTGGCCGCGCCCGATGAAATGCCCACCAGCAGGCCTTCCTTCTGGGCCATCTGGCGCGCCGTTTCAAAGGCGTTATCGCCGCTCACACGGATAATTTCATCATAAATCTGGGTGTTCAGCACATCGGGAACAAAGCCCGCACCAATGCCCTGCAAAGGATGAGGGCCCTTCGCCCCGCCGGAAAGCACCGGCGAAGCCTCCGGTTCCACTGCCACCGCCTTGAAGGAAGGTTTGCGCGCCTTGATCACCTCGGCGATACCGGTGATGGTGCCGCCGGTGCCCACGCCCGCCACCAGAAAATCCACCTGTCCATCGGTGTCGCGCCAGATCTCCTCGGCGGTGGTGCGGCGGTGAACTTCAGGGTTGGCCGGGTTTTTGAACTGCTGGGGAATGAAATAGCGCGGGTCGCTGGCGGCCAGCTCTTCGGCCTTGCGAATGGCCCCCGCCATGCCCTCCGCGCCGGGGGTTAGGATCAAATCGGCGCCGTAGGCGCGTAGCAGCAGGCGGCGCTCGCGGCTCATGGTTTCGGGCATCACCAGGGTCACGCGGTAGCCGCGCGCCGCACCCACCATGGCCAGGGCAATGCCGGTGTTGCCGCTGGTGGGTTCAAGGATGATGGTATCGGGATGGAGCAGGCCGGCCGCTTCGGCGGCGTCGATCATGGCGGCGCCGATGCGGTCCTTGACGCTGTGGGCCGGGTTGAAGAATTCCAGTTTGGCGGCCACCTGGGCCACGCTGCCCTCGGTGAGGCGGTTGATGCGCACCAGGGGGGTGTTGCCGATCAATTCAGTGACGTTATTTGCGATTTTCATGTGAGTGTCTCCGTGTCAGTCATAAACAATGCAAGCAGCCAACAGGTAATAAAAAAGACAGCGATTTCTGCCGCTCCGCTATAAGGAAAAAAGCGGGGGGAGGCCGCTGCCTTTGTCAGTTGGCTGCTTCAGCGTATGACACGACGGCGGCTAATCACCCCGCCGGAGACACATGCATGAGAATAAAGTCATTGGTTCAATCCTGCATCAAAAAATTCAGAGTATTATTGTCCATTATCATACTGTTTTTAAGGGCGTCTGTCAAGGGGCAAATTTTTAAATTCATACAAAACATTTCGTTCTCCCAGGGTGATAGAAGGATTATCTTTACCCGACATTCCGATTGTCCGGGATTTTTGAGGTTGCAATCAGGCGGTTTTAAGCTACAATAGACCTATGAATATTCCTTATGGCCCCATTCTGGTTGTTGAAGATGTGCCCAGCGTGCTCGGTCTGCTCGAAGCCACGCTTAAATTTAAAGGCTACCCGGTGCGCACCGCCCGCAATGGCAAAGAAGCCCTGGAAATGATCGCCCAGGAACGCCCCGCCGCCATCATCACGGATATTCTCATGCCCACCATGGATGGATTCTCGCTGGCCCACACCCTGCGCACGGATCCCGTCATGCGCGACATCCCCATCATCTTCCTCTCCGCCACCTTCGTCACCCCTGAAGATAAGGGCTTTGCCATGAGCCTGGGCGCCAACCGCTTCATTGAAAAGCCCATCGACACCGAGGAATTTTTGCTGACGGTGGCCGAAGTGCTGACCGACGACACCGCGCAGCCGCCAGCGGGTTTGAACGAAAATGATTTCTACCAGGGCTACCGCCAGCGGCTTGAAAGCAAGCTGCTCCATAAAAACATGCAAATCAGCCGCACCGAAAGGCTGCTTGAAACCCTGCCCCCTGAGCAAAAACCGGCCTTCCAGGAATTGCTCGACCAGGCTATTTTTGACCGCAATGAAATTCAAAAAGAACTGGACGAACTGCACCGCCTGCTGGCCGAATTTAAAGGGGACCATCCTGAATCCTGAGAGATATCCATGCTGCCTGTTCTAAATGATGTGATTGAATTGGCCCGCTCTGCGGGCGCAATTTTGCGTGCTGGTTACGGCCAACAGCACGATATCCGGTTTAAGGCCGCCACCGACCTGGTGACGGAAATTGATCACCAGTCAGAAAAACTGATCATTTCCAGCATTCAAAGCCGCTTCCCCACCCACACCATCGTCGCCGAAGAAAGCGGGCACCTGCCCGGCAGCGCCGAAAACTGCTGGTATGTCGATCCCCTCGACGGCACGGTCAATTATGCCCACGGCATCCCCTTCTTCTGCGTATCCATCGCCTACGGCATCGGCCACGACATTCAACTCGGCGTGGTTTATGACCCGATGCGCGATGAATGCTTCAGCGCCGAAAAAGGCCGCGGCGCTACCCTCAACGGACAGCCCATCCGGGTTTCTGATGCCACCGAAATGATCCGCGCGCTGATGGTGACGGGCTTCCCCTACCAACTGTGGGAAAGCGAAAACAACAACCTCGATAACTACAGCCGCGTCAGCCGTGTTTCGCAGGGCGTGCGCCGCCTCGGTTCGGCCGCCCTCGACACCGCCTATGTGGGCTGCGGCCGCTTTGACGGCTATTGGGAAGTATCCATCAAGCCCTGGGACGTGGCTGCCGGCGGATTAATTGTCCGCGAAGCCGGCGGCATCATCAGCAATATGCAGGGCGAGCCCGATATTCTGCAAAAGCCGTGCAGCCTGGTGGCCGGCAACGCCGCCATCCATCCCCAGCTTCTGGCCAAATTGAACGAAGCATGAACAATCCCTCCCTCCCCCTCGACCAGGTTCTGGTGGGCGACTGCCTTGAGATTCTGCCCACCCTCCCCGCCGAATCGGTGGATCTGATCTTTGCCGATCCGCCTTATAACCTCCAGCTCCAGCAGGAACTGTGGCGCCCCAACCAGACCCGCGTGGACGGGGTGGTGGAAGCCTGGGACCGCTTTGACAGTTTTGCCGCCTACGATGACTTCACCCGCAAATGGCTTTCAGCCTGCCGCCGCGTGCTCAAGAAAAACGGCACCCTGTGGGTCATCGGCTCCTATCACAATATTTACCGCGTGGGCAGCATTTTGCAGGACCTGGACTACTGGATTTTGAACGACATCGCCTGGATTAAAACCAACCCCATGCCCAATTTCCACGGCGTGCGTTTCACCAACGCCCATGAAACCCTGCTTTGGGCGCAGAAGGAGCGCGGCGAATCGTACACCTTCAATTATCACAGCTCCAAAACGCTGAACGACGATCTGCAAATGCGCTCCGACTGGCACCTGCCCATCTGCTCGGGCAAGGAACGTCTGAAGGTCAACGGCAAAAAAGCCCACCCCACTCAGAAGCCCGAAGCCCTGCTTTACCGCATTCTGGTGACCACCTCCAACCCGGGGGATGTGGTGCTCGATCCCTTTTTTGGCACCGGCACCACCGGTGCGGTGGCGCGCCGCCTGCACCGCCGCTGGATCGGCATTGAACGCAGTTCCGATTATGCCAGCCTGGCCGACGACCGCACCCATACCGCCATCCAGCCTGAGTTTGACCCGCCGCTCTATGTGGCCCCCAATCCGCGCGCCGAGGAACGCATTCCCTTCGGCACCCTGCTGGAAAACGACCTGCTGCGTCCGGGCGACCTGCTCTTCCCGGATATGAAAAACTGCGCTCCGGCGCGCATCCTTTCGGACGGCGCGCTGGAATTCAACGGGCAGCGCGGCTCCATCCATCAAATTGCCCGGCTCATCCGCCAGTCGCCCATCAACGGCTGGGATTTCTGGTTTTACGCCGACCGCGACACCGGCCAGCGCCTGTGCATCAACACGCTGCGCGAACAGGTGCGCCGCACCCTGAAACAGGAGGCGGCTGCTTCGGCTTCTTTATCTGTTGAAGGAGGTTAATTTGAGCAAAAAAAGCTACATCCAGGCTCCCTGGAGCCTGGATGAACTGGTTCCTGCCCCGCAGAATGAGCATATCGAAAGCCTTTTCAAGCAAATTGAAGACGCGGTGAGCGCCTTCACCGCCGTGCGTGAACAGCTCAAAAGCGATTTGAGCGCCGAGGCCTTCAACGGCCTGCTGGACCGGCTCGAAAAAATTTACAACCTGGCGCAGCGCCTGAGCGGTTATGCCAACCTGCTTTTTTCAGGCGATACCCAGAATGAAACCGCGCTCAACCTGCTGCCGCGGGTGGAAATGTTCATGGCCGAACAGCAGAACCAGATGCTCTTTTTTGAACTCTGGTGGAAGGGCCTGGATGATGAAAATGCCGCCCGCCTGATGGCCGCTGCCGGCGACCGGACCTACTGGCTGGAAGATATGCGCCATTTCAAGAAGCACACGCTTTCTGAAGGCGAAGAAAAAATCATCAACATCAAGAACGTCACCGGCTTCAACGCCACCAACACGCTCTACGATACCATCACCAACCGTTACGAGTTCAGCCTGAAGGTGGACGGCCAGGTGAAAAAGATGACCCGCGGCGAACTGATGGTTTATGCCCGCCACCACGATGGCGACCTGCGCGCCCGCGCTTACCGCCAGCTCTACAAGGTCTACGGCAACGACGGCCCCATTCTGGGGCAAATTTACCAGACCCTGGTGCGCGACTGGTACAGCGAAAACGTGGTCCTGCGCCATTTTGACACGCCCATTTCAAACCGCAACCTGGTCAATGATATTCCCGATGCAGTGGTGAACACCCTGCTGAACGTCTGCAAGAAAAATACCGGCGTCTTCCAGCGCTATTTCCGCCTGAAGGCCCGCTGGCTGGGTGTTGAAAAACTGCGCCGCTACGACCTCTATGCGCCGGTGGCGAAATCGGACAAGCATTACCCCTTTGAAACCGCCGTCCAGATGGTGCTCGATTCCTTTGCCGATTTTGACCCCAAACTGGCAGAGCTGGTGCAGCGCGTGCTGGATGAAGCTCATGTGGACAGCGAAGTGCGCAAGGGCAAGCGCGGCGGAGCTTTCTGCGCCACGGTGACGCCCGAACTTTCGCCCTGGGTGCATCTGAATTTCCAGGGTCACGCCGACGATGTGGCCACCGCCGCCCACGAAATGGGTCACGCCATCCATGCTCTGCTGGCCAACCAACACAGCGTGTTCACCCAGCACGCCTGCCTGCCCCTGGCCGAAACCGCCTCCACCTTTGGCGAAATGCTGCTGATTGACCGCATTCTGGCCACCGACCCGAATGAGGGCGTGCGCCGCGACCTGCTTTTCCGCCAGATTGACGACGCCTACGCCACCATTCAGCGCCAGGCCTTTTTCGCCCTCTTTGAAGTCGAAGCCCACGAAATGATCTGCAATGGGGCCAGCGTGAATGACCTGTGCACCGCTTACATGAAAAACCTGCGCAAGCAGTTTGGCGGGGTGGTTTCGGTGAGCCGCGAATTCCAGTGGGAATGGGTGTCCATTCCCCATATCTACAATGTGCCCTTCTATGTGTACGCCTACACCTTCGGCCAGCTGCTGGTGCTTTCGCTTTACCAGCAGTACCGCAAGGAAGGCGAGGCCTTCAAACCGCGCTATCTCAAGCTGCTGGCAGCCGGCGGTTCCGCCGCCCCCATGACCCTGCTGGCGCAGATGGGCCTGGATGCCAGCAAGGCCGATTTCTGGCAGGGCGGTTTCGATTACCTGAGCAGCAAGGTGGACGAGTTGGAAGCTCTGCCCATCCCCCAGGCTTAACCTGTTTTAACTTTTGGGCGGCGGCTGTGCCCGCTGCCTTCTCATCTGAGGAGCCTTATGTACATTGCCATTGAGGGCGTCATTGGAGTCGGTAAAACCACGCTCTGCCGCATGCTGCAGTCCTCCTTCGATTCGGACCTGCAGTTGGAGGTGTTTGAAGAAAACCCCTTCCTGGGGCAGTTCTATCAGGACAGGGCGCGCTATGCCTTCCAGACCCAGATTTTCTTCCTGCTCAGCCGCTACCACCAGCAGCGCGAAGCGGTGCGCCAGACCATTGAGCAGGGCCGCAACCTGATTGCCGATTACACCTTTGAAAAAGATTCCCTTTTTGCCAGCATCAACCTGGTGGGCGATGAACTCGACATGTACCACCGCGTGCACATGGCCCTGGCCGAAAAAGTGATCCGCCCAGATTTGGTGGTGTACCTGCGCGCCGACACCCCCACCCTGATGCAGCGCATTGCCCTGCGCGACCGCTCTTACGAACGGCAAATGGAGACGGCCTACATCCAGATGTTGAATGAAGCCTACGACGCGCACTTCAGCCAGCAGCGTGAAAACGTGCTGGTGATCGATTCCAGCGCGCTGAACTTTGTGCTCAACCCGCAGGATCTGAAATGGATCGAAAATCGCATCCGCCAGACCCTGAAACTGCCTCCCTTCCAGGCAGAACTCCCGTTATAATAGAGTTATGCGAATCACCCGTGATACCCTGCTCAAAAATGCGCGCACTTTTGTCGCCCAACGCATCCGCTCCGATATGGATCTGGTGGCGGTGTATGTGGTCGGCTCACTGCTGACCGCTGAGCCCCTGCTGGGCGGCACAACCGATATTGACCTGGTGTTTATCCATGCACAGGATGTCTATACCCCGCGCGAAGTCATCCGCATTTCGCCGGAGGTCAGCTTTGATATTGCCCATTTTTCGCAGAACCAGTTCTATCAGCCGCGCCACCTGCGCCAGCATCCGTGGATCGGGCCGTCCATTTACGCCTCGCGGATTGCCCTGCACGATTTGCAGCACTGGTTTGAATTCAATCAGGCCAGCATCAGCGCGCAATTTTTGCGCCCTGAAAACGTGGCGGAACGCGCGCGCCAGTTTGAAGAGCAGGCGCGCGATTTGTGGATGGAACTGCAGGGACAGGAACCAACCCCTGAAACCGTCTATGCCTTTCTGAAAGCCGCCGGCCTGGCGGCCAATGCCATTGCCTGCCTCGACGGCCCCCCGCTGACCGACCGGCGCTTTTTGCTGGACCTGCCGCCGCGCATGGAAGCCTCGGGCAGCGCAGGCCTCACCACGGGCTTTTTGGGTCTGCTGGGGGCCAACCAGGCCGACCCGGAAGAAATGCGCGCCTGGCTGCCCGCCTGGAAAGACGCCCTGAAAGCCGTGGCACTGCTGCCGGAATGTCCGGTGAATCTCAAATCGCCCCGGCTGCTCTATCACAGCGCCGGCGTGGAAGCCCTGCTGGGTGGAGATCTGCCGGCTGCAGCCCTCTGGCCGCTGCTGCGCACCTGGACGCGCGCCCTGCTGCCCGCCGAAATGGCCGCCCACCTGCCGGCCTGGCAGGAAAGCTGCGCCCGCCTGGGCCTGAACGGCGGCGCCTTCGGGGAAAAGATCGATGCACTCGACGCCTACCTGGACACCATTGAGGAAGCGCTGGATGCCTGGGAAAAACGCAACGGCATCAGCCGGTAAAGTTATCCCCAATTATCCACACTGTGGATAACTATTAGAAAACTGTGGATAACTGTGGGTAAATGTGGAAAACCTACCGCGTTTATCCACATTTTATTTAAACGCCCTTACCAATCAGCCCCAAATACGGGAGACAAATTCGAATCCCCGCCAGATATGGGGGTATGGCGATTTACCCCCAAAAAAGCCCTGAATCTTATTCGAATCCTGTGGATAATTTATCCACAGCCACTTGGGCTCAAAGCAAGGAGTAAAACCCTATATATCAGGCAAAAAGATGCGAGTCATCCCGTATCTGGTGGTGGAAGGCATTTATCCACATATCCACAGACTCTACGAATACGACGATTCCATATATCTGTTATGAGGATAAAAATAATCCACACCCTGTTAACATGACAAAGGTCGCCTTTAAAAAGTTGTCTTTATCCCTGCCTGAGCTATAATTAAGAAGCGGATTATCCTCAAAGCAGGCATATCCGGTGAGTAGAAAACCATGAAGAGAGGAATAAATTCATGATCACAATTCGACCTCCCCAAACCAAAGAAGATTTTAAAGGCTATTATGCCTTGCGCTTCGAGGTACTGCGCCATCAATACGGCCTGGCCAAGGGAACAGAAAAGGACGATTACGAACCCATCAGCCAGCATTTCATGGCTGTGGATGAAAAAGGGCAAATTGTTGGCGTGGTGAAATTGTTTGAGAAGGAACCCGGCGTGGCTCAGTTTTCCCATATGGCCGTCAAGCCCGAATTTCAGCGACAGGGCATCGGTCATATGCTGCTGGAAACGGTAGAGAAAAAGGCCCGCGAATTAGGCTTCAAGAAAATTGGCACCATGACTCGCCTGACGGCCACCAACTTCTATGAGAAATGCGGATATCATGTCGTTGGCTTTGAAATTGTGGCGTTTGGACGCATTCAACTGTGCTGGATGGAGAAAAACCTTTAAAATAGCCGCTTCTGCTTGATTCTGGAAAAAGAATCCTGTACAATCTTTAAAAGCCGGACCATACGGTCGGTCTTTGACTGTAGCCAGTACCCCTGGGAAAAATGTAACGACCAATTCAACGAAGGGAGAAAGATTATGGACGTCATCAAGGTATCGGCAAACTCTCGCACTGCGGCTGTGGCAGGGGCCATTGCAGGAGTCATTCGTGAACAGAAACACGCAGAAGTGCAGGCTATTGGGGCCGGAGCTGTCAATCAGGCCATCAAAGCGTTGGTGTTGGCCAAGGGCTATCTCGAAGGAGATGGTATTGCCATTGTGTGCGTGCCTGAATTTGTGGATGTGAATATTGATGATAAGGTGCGCACGGCCATCAAGCTGATTATCGAACCCAAATAAGCCCCCAGCAGATTGAATTGCCAAAAATATTAAAGTCCCTGAAAACACTTTTCAGGGACTTTCTGCTTAAGCGGGCGGGCGATCAGGGATGAGCGCCGTTCATTTCCTCGGCGGTAAAACTGACCTCATCCTTGCCGGTCAATTTTTCCTGAACCTTGCGCACCACCAGTTCCAGGTGGCGCGGCTGGGCCACAAAATCAATATCATCTGCCGGAATGGTCAGCACCGGACAGAGAGTGAACCTGCGGATCCAGTCTTCATATAACATGTTAAGCTGTTCGAGGTAAGCCGGGCTGATGCTGCGTTCATAATCGCGGCTGCGCAGCGCAATGCGGTGCTGCAGGGTGGGGGTGCTGGCGCGCAGGTAAATGACCAGATCGGGCGGTGGGAGAAATTCAATCAGGGTCTGATACAGATTGGTGTAGGTGTCAAAATCGCGCTGGCTGAGGTGGCCCTGGCGGTGGAGATTGGCAGCAAAAATTTCGGCGTCTTCGAACACGCTGCGGTCCTGAATGATGGAGCCGGGGTGACTCATCAACTGGCGCTGGGTGCGCAGGCGGTGCGAGAGGAAATAAATTTGCGAGTGAAAAGCCCAGGCCGGCATATCAGAGTAAAAATCGGCCAGGTAGGGATTGTTGGCCACCGGCTCGTAAAAGGGCTCAAAGCCCAGTCGCGCGCTGAGCAGTTCGGCCAGGGTGGATTTGCCCACCCCGATGTTTCCGGCAATGACAATGTATTTTTTCATAAAGTGATTATATCACCATCGCCTTGTTTGACTGGTTGGCAGGGCGTGCTCAGGCTGGCTGCGCACAGGTTATCTTCCCCTGTGTGCCTGCAAAGAAAAGCCGCCTGCCCTTTGATGCGAGGCAGGCGGTGTATTTAATGAAACGGAAGGCGGGCTGCGTTTTTCTACCCGGCTTTTTTGAGAGGTTTAAAAAGGTGGGCAATACCCCGGGCGATCAGGCCCAAAATAGCCGTGATGGGCAGCAGCAGCCAGTCGGCCAGCTCGTTGATCAGGGCGAAGCCCTGGGCCAGCCAGATCAGCACCGGGCGCAGCAGCTGCAGCGGTTTGAAATGTGCGTAGGCCAGGGTGAGCAGGATGGTGGTCATGGAAATGCCGAATTTCATCCAGTCGGTGATTTCCACCACGTGGAATTCTTCCAGCATCAGCTCGATGCCGATATTGAGCACCAGGATATAGGCCGCGGTTTTGAGAATGGGTTCCTTGCTGATCAGGAAGCTGAAAATGCCGGCGGCGAAGCGCATCAGTAAAATACCGATGGCTACGCCCAGCATTACCACCCACAACTGATCAGAAAGGGAAACCGCCGCCACCACGTTATCCAGGCTGAACACCAGGTCGGCCAGTTCCACCGTCAGCACCACGCCCCAGAAAGTTTTTTCTTTGGCAGTGCTCATTTCCGCTTCTTCATCCAGTTCTTCGTGACCCATGCCCAGGTTATCAAAGGCCAGCTTGATCAGGTAGAGGGCGCCGATGAACTTGAGCCAGGGGTTTTGCACCACGTAGCTGGCCAGAAACAGCATCAGACCGCGGCCCAGGTAGGCGCCCAACAAACCCACGCGCAGGGCGGCTTCGCGCTGGTTGCCCAGAATGCTGTGGAGCCGATCGCCAAGCTTTTTCAATGGACCAGGCCAGATGATGGCCTGATCGGCGGGCAGCGGCAGCACCAGCGCGCCAAGAACAGCAGCGTTATCTATGGAAAGAATCCCTTCCAGGAAGATCAACTGGATGACGATAACGAGAAACGATAAATCCATGCCTTGCGAACCTCAACTTTCAATCCTGGCCAGGTTTGTGTCCCAGGCCGTAGAAGAATTTGGTCAATTCTGCCGCCACGTAAGGGATGAAGAACAGCGGAATGATTTCCACCCACTGCTGCCAGCCCAGGGACACTGTGTCGAAAATTCCTTGTAGAGGTCCAATATACACGACTGCAAGCACTAATACCAGTGAGGAAAGGACTGCCCAGTTCATCACTTTATTCTTAAAAATACCCATTTTGTGGACCAGGGTATATTCCGAGCGGGCTGTGTAAGCGCGCAAAATTTCTGCGAAGCTGAGGGTGACAAAGGCCATGGTTTCAGCGTAGAGAATATTATCCGGAAACTGCTGAAGGCCCCAATAGTAGGCCGCCAGCGTGGCGAAGGTTTTGGTGATGGTTTGCACCACAATGCCCACAGCCATGAAGCGGTTGATGATGGATTCCTTGGCCGGGCGGGGCTTCTGGCGCATGGTGTCGGGGTCGCCTTTTTCGGTGCCCAGGGCCAGGGCCGGGGCGCCATCGGTCACCAGGTTCAGCCACAGCAGCTGGATGGGGGTCAGCGGCGAAGTGCCGGAAATCAGGGTGGCAAGGAAAATGATGGCGATTTCCGCCGTGTTGCACGAAACCAGGAAGTAGACGAATTTACGGATATTGCTGTAAATGATGCGTCCCTGTTCCACCGCCGAGACGATGCTGGCATAGTTATCGTCAGTCAGCACCATATCTGCGGCGCCCTTGGCCACATCGGTGCCGGTGATGCCCATGGCCACGCCAATATCGGCGCGTTTAATGGCCGGGGCGTCGTTGACGCCGTCGCCGGTCATGGCCACCACCTGGTCATTGGCGCGCAGGGCATCCACAATGCGCATCTTGTGTTCGGGGCTCACGCGGGCGAAGACATCGGTAACCATCACTTCGGTCTTCATGGCTTCATCAGAGAGTTCATCCAGATCAGCGCCGGAGAGCACTTTGTGGCCGCTTTGCAGCAGGCCAATGGATCCTGCAATGGCGGCGGCCGTTTTGGGGTAATCGCCGGTGATCATCACGGTGCGGATGCCCGCGCCGCGGGCGGTTTCGAGCGCCGGCTTGACTTCCAGCCTGGGCGGGTCAATCATACCCAGCAGGCCGGCAAAGATGAGGTCTTGTTCCAGGTCTTCATGGCTGAGTTCTTCGGGCAAATGGTGGATCACTTTGAAGGCCACGCCCAAAACGCGCAGCGCCTGGCTGCTCATGGCATCGTTGGCGGCAGAAATTTTGGCGCGCGCCGCCTCATCCAGCACGATGGCTTCCTTATCATTTAATGCCTGGTAATGGGTGCAGAGGTTCATCACCATATCCGGCGCGCCCTTCACTGCCACCACATAGCCGGTCCCCTTGTTGGTTTCATGGAAGGGTGAAATATCTTCGCTGCGCGGATCTTCCAGGGCATGAATGGTGATCATACGTTTGCGCACCGAATCAAAGGGGATCTCCTTGGTGCGCGGGTAAGCGCTGTTGAGGGATTCTGCTTCGGCGCCGGCTTTGACAGCCGCCACCACCAGAGCGCCTTCGGTCGGGTCGCCGATGATGCGGTAGGCACCGCCTTCTTCGCGCGGAGCTTCCAGTTCGGCATCGTTATTCAAAATGCCAACCCACAGGGCGGTGAGCACGCCGGGCAGGTCTTTGGCCAGGTGCACGGTTTTGCCATCCACCTGGAATTCACCGCGCGGGTTGTAACCGGTGCCGGTGACATTGACAAAGGTGTTATCCACCCAAACCTGGGTGACGGTCATCTCGTTTTGGGTCAGGGTGCCGGTCTTATCGGAGCAGATGACCGTGGCCGAACCCAGGGTTTCTACCGAGGAAAGGCGGCGAATGAGTGCATGGCGGCGCACCATTTCGCGCATGCCCAGGGCCAGGCTGATGGTGACAATGGCCGGCAGGCCTTCGGGCACAGCCGCAATGGCCAGGCTGACCGCCACCATGAAGGTTTCCACCAGGGCGCTCTGGCTGCTGGTGGAAGTGATATCAAATCCGCCGCTCATCACCAGACGAACAATGCTCACCAGGAACACCAGACCGCAGACCGCCAACGCGCCCCAGCCCAGCACCTTGCCGAGCTGATCCAGGCGGCGCTGCAGCGGGGTTTCTTCCTGTTCCACTTCCTGCAGCATGGTGGCAATTTGCCCAAGCTGGGTTTTCATCCCCGTATCCACCACCAGGCCGCGCCCGCGGCCGTAGGCGACCACGGTTCCCATGAAGACCATGTTTTTGCGGTCGCCAATGGTGGCATCTTCAGCCAGGATGGCGTTGGCGTTTTTCTGAATGGGCATGGATTCGCCGGTCAGAGCGGCTTCTTCCACGCGCAGGTTGACCGCCTCCAGCAGGCGCAGGTCGGCCGGGATGAAGTTTCCGGCCTCAAGGAAAACCACATCGCCCGGCACCAGCGAGCTGGCCGGAATGGACTTGCGGTGACCGTCGCGCAGCACCTGGGCCTCAGGCGCCGCCATTTTTTTCAGAGCGGCCAGAGCCTGTTCGGCGCGCTGTTCCTGCACCACGCCCAGCACGGCGTTCAATACCACAATGGCCAGAATGGCCCCGGCTTCCACCCAGTCGCCCAGCAGCGCTGAGATGATGGATGCCACAATCAGAAGAATGATCACAAAACTTTTAAGCTGGTTATAGACCAGTTGCAGAAAACCCGGCCGCGGCGCTTCAAGCAGCTCATTTGACCCGTGAATCTCTTTTCGCCTGGCCACTTCGGCGTCCGTCAGGCCGCTATGAGCATTGACATCCAGCGCTTTCAGCGCCGCTTCCGCCTCCATCGCATGCCAGATGCCGGGGGCTTTTTGCTTCTCTTCTATGGCGTTCACGATACAGCACCTCCAAAAAGATTAAAAAAATACAACCAGAAAACCGCAGTTCAGGCCGCGATTTTCTGGCTGTTATTCATCACCAGAAGAAAGAAAACATGGGGGTCAACTGAAATCTGTCCCCGGGCCAATGTGCGTTCCGGCCGGCAGGATGGCATTTTTGGGCACCACCACAATGCCGTCGCGCACCACCCAGTCGTCGGTGTCAATATCGGTGCCGCGGGGGAATGGCTCAATGATGACGCCCGGACCAAGGCGGGCATTCTTGTCGATGATGGCGCCTGAAATCTGGCAGCCAGCGCCAATGCCCACCGGCGGAAGTAGCCCGTCGGTCTGGTAGTAGTCGGCACCCATGATGATGCTGTCTTTAATGCGCACTCCGGCGTTGATCTGGCTGCGCAGCCCGATCACCGAATGGGAGATGTTGGCATTTTGAATGCAGCAGCCTTCAGCCAGCAGCACATCTTCGATGGAGCAGCTCTTGATCACAGAACCCGGCAGGTAGCGCGGGTGACTGTAGATGGGGCGCTCGGGATCATAGAGATTGAAGGGCGCATCGGGTTCAGCCAGGGCCAGGTTGGTTTTATAGAAGGAGCGGATGGTTCCGATATCCTCCCAGTAGTCGTCAAAATCGTAGCCGACGACGTTGTAATTGCCAATGGCAAAGGGGATGACGTCGCCGCCGAAATCGTCAAAGGCGTATTCCGTCAGCAGTTTCACCAGCAGGTCGGTGCGGAACAGGTAAATGCCCATTGAGCCGAGGTAGGGGCGCTGCGGATCATCGCGGCTTACCAGGCTGGCCAACTGCATGGGGTCTTTGGGCTTTTCGGCAAAATCGGTGATCTTGCTGGTGGCCTTGTCGCGCTTGAGGATGCCAAAGCGCGAGGCTTCATCTTTATGCACCGGCTGCACAGCCACGGTGATATCGGCGTTGTGATCCCACTGGAATTTGGCCATGGCGGCGTAATCCATGCGGTACAGGTGGTCACCCGCCAGGATCAGGGTGTATTTGGTGCGGGTGGACTGGATTTCATAGAGCTGCTTGCGCACGGCGTCCGCCGTGCCCTGGTACCAGTCGGCGCTGTAGGGGGTCTGTTCGGCCGCCCAGATCTGCACCCAGCCGGTGTGGAAGGTGTCGAAATTGTAGGAGCGGGTGATGTGGCGGTGCAGGGAAACAGAATTGAATTGGGTCAGCACAGCGATGCGGTAAATGCCCGAATTGATGCAGTTGCTGATCGGAATATCAATCAGGCGGTACTTGCCCCCCATAGGCACGGCTGGTTTGGAGCGCATTTTGGTCAATGGGTAGAGGCGGCTCCCGCGGCCGCCGCCCAGGATGATGGATAGGATGTCGTTGACGCTACTCATAACCCTCTCCTTGCAAGAAAATGATATTTACAGTTGCTTCTTAAGCATAAATGCAAACCAAAACTGTGTCAATAAGAATCATCCTTAAAAGCGCTTCCGGGAGTCTTTTTTTGCTCCGGGCCGCTCAGGTTTTTCAAACCGGCGCGCAGCAGGTTGGTGGCCGCCTGCGGGCAGGCGCGCTCCATTTGCTCCACCCAGCCAGCAGCCAGCTTGCGCCGGGTGTGGTCGCTTTGCGGGCAGAGCGGCGGCGGGGTGGGAAAATCGCAGGCGCGGGCAAAGCGGCGCAGGTCTTTTTCGCGCGTCAGGCACAGCGGCCTGATCAGCCTCAGGGCGCCGTCGAAATAATCGCGGCTGGGCGCCATGCCCTCCACCAGCCCATGCTGGATGAGGTTCATCAGGGTAGTCTGCGCCAGGTCATCCGCGTGGTGGCCAAAGGCAATCACATTGCAGTCCAGGCGCTGCGCGGCTTCAAAAAGGGTGCGCCGGCGGTTCCAGGTGCAGCGCTGGCAGTTGAGCGGCGGCGTTTCGCCTTCAGGCAGGCGCAGGGGCGCAAAGAGCACCGGCACGCCGCTGGCGGCCAGCCAGGCTTCCAGCGGCGGATGGGGCGCGGCTGCCGGGCCCAGGGCATCGCCGAGCACATGGATGGCCGCCAGGGTGTAAGCCCCGGCAGACGAGCGCTGGCGCAGCTGCAGCAGGCGCAGCAGGCTCAGGCTGTCTTTGCCGCCCGAAACCGCCACCGCCACGCGGTCGCCGGGCTGGATCATCTGGTGGTCACGAATGGCCTGGTTGACGGTTTTGAGCAGCCAGTAAGCCTGGCGGTTGGGGTCAGAGGACATGCAAAAAATCTCCGGTTCAGGGGATGATGAATGGTTGTAAAATAGACATGATCATATTCTGCTTTGAGGAATAATCATGATGCAACTTTTTTTTATCCGGCACGGCCAGAGCGAGGCCAACCTGCTGCACGAAGTTTCAAACCGCGGCTGGAAACACCCCCTCACCGAATTGGGCTTTCAGCAGGCGCGCAGCCTGGCGCAGGCCATGCAGGGCATCCAGCTTGCCCGCGTTTTTTCCAGCCCGGTGATGCGCGCCGTGCAGACGGCAGAAATCGCAGCAGCCGCCGCTGGGGTCCCTGTGGAGGTCACCGATGCCCTGCGGGAATACGACCTGGGCGTGCTGGAGGGCCGTTCTGATGAGGAAGCCTGGCGACTGTATGATGAAGAAGTGGCCGCCTGGATTGAGCGCCGCGACTGGGATTTCCGCGTCCCTGAGGGCGAAAGTTATAATGATATTCGCGCCCGTTTTGAGCCGTTCATCCAGGGCCTGGCGGCGCAGTACGGGCAAAGCGAGGCCGGCCTGGCGCTGGTGGGGCACGGCGGCACCTACCGCCTGATGCTGCCGCTGGTGCTGAAAAATATTGATTTTGATTTTGCTCTCGCCCATCCCATTACCAACACCATGATCATCACCGCCTGCGCGGAGGGGTCCGGGCTGCGCTGCCAGCGCTGGGGCGATTTAGTCCTCGAGTGATTCCTCTGGCGGCATGATCAGGTTGGCGCTTTTGATGTGATCGAGCAGGGTGCGGGCTTTCGTAATGTTATCGATGGCCAGCTGCATGTTAAAATTGCGCGTTTCCTTGGGCAGGTTGAGGTTTTGCCGCAGATAGGTGACGCGCCGGTAGGCAAAATCGAGCTCTTTTTCAATTTCTTCGATGGTGAGGCGAATGGATTCGGGAAGGTGCGTTTCTTCAGGCATGCGCGGCTCCTTGGTGGGGGCAGAAAAGCTTGAAAAAAATGGATACGGCTAAGTTGATTATAGCCCGAAATGGCCCGCGCGTCATGGAGTGGTTTATTTGTATTTTGAGTCATACCTGAGCAGTTTGATAAAGTCATTAAAACACCCATCCCGCCCCCGCAGCAGCGCCTCCGCTTCGCGAAGGCAAGAGGGCAGTCCCCCACTTTGTGAGGGCAGTCCCCCACTTCGTGAGGGCAGGTGAAACAGCCAAAGAAATGAGATTTGGAGCTTTTCTTTTTCTTCCTTTGCGTCCTTAGCGCGCCTGGCGGTTCAAAAAAAAAGACGGCTGAGTAGTTTGACAAGGTTACATTAAAATATTCATCGCCCACCCCCTCCCGATTTTCGGGAGGGGGCGACTGTTAATTGTGGTTTTTTGTCTCCCTTCGAGGAGACAAAAAACACGGGTGGTTAATTTCCTGATTGAAAGCGATAAAAAAGCAGGAAATACTGGAATGTGATATTGTCAAAGTAGTAACGAAAAACGACATTATCAAAGGCGTAATCAAATAGGATAGAAACTGTAAGGTTTTTTTCAATTCCGGCGTGCTATAATTATTTTGATACGAATGGCTTCATGAAAGGAGACAGGCATGATTAATAATATTGGTAAAACCCCCACCCCTTTGCAGACCCCTGCTGAAGGAACCCGGCGCACCGGCCCGGCCCAGTCGCCCGCCCGCCCTGAAGAGGCGCTTGAGACCCGCGCCATGGAACGCACTGAAGCCAAAAAGGTTGCATCCACTAAAACCGAAAAACCGGCAGACACCAACCCGGTGCGCACCGTGCGCCAGCTGGCCGCCAACGAGACCAACCCGGTGAGCCAGACCCCGGCCACCCAGCCCTCCCGGCCGCAGACCACCGCTCAGGCCAACTACAACCAGGCCAAAGATCTGATGAATCAGTTGATGAATCTGCGTTCCTGAACGGCAGAAAAGCCTTTACCTTCCTGGAGCCTTCGATTCAGAAGGCTCCTTTTTTACGCCTGCCCCTTTCACAATTCATTCAAGAACAGGTATAATGGGTTTGCCGAAACAAAAACCTCCATAAGATATCTTATGGAGGCTGTGTGCCGAAGGTGGGAATCGAACCCACATACCCGAGGGTACACGATTTTGAGTCGTGCGCGTCTGCCAATTCCGCCACTCCGGCGAGTATTCAAAGTATAATCAAATAAGGCCATTCGGTCAAGTATAAAAGAGAAGAGATAAAAATATGCGTTTAGGAATCATCGGCTTACCCCAATCAGGCAAAACAACCCTGTTTAATGCCCTCACCCGCTCCACCCAGCCCACCGGCCCGACCGGCAAAATTGAAATTCACACCGGTGTGGTGGATGTGCCGGATCCGCGCGTGGATAAACTGTCGGCCATGTTCAAACCGAAGAAGACCATCTACGCCAAGGTCACCTATGCCGACATCGCCGGCCTGGACGGTTCGGCGGGCAAGACGGGCATTTCGGGCACCCTGCTCAACCAGCTCACCCAGATGGACGGCTTCATCCACGTTATCCGCACCTTCGAAGATGAAAACGTGGCGGCCCCCAGCGGCAGCGTGAACCCGACCCGCGACCTGGCTACCATGGACAGCGAATTTATCATTAATGACCTGATTGCCGTGGAACGCAAGCTGGAACGCCTGCGCGAAGAGCGCAAAAAAGGCGCCGGGCGCGATAAAGGCCAGATTGAACGGGAAGTGGTGCTCTTTGAGCGCATCGAGGCGGCCCTGAACGAAGAAACCCCGCTGCGCGACCTGGCGATCAACGCCGAAGAAGAAAAGCTGCTTTCGGGCTTTGGCTTCCTCAGCCGCAAACCCGTGTTGATTGTCTTCAACCAGTCGGAAGGCCAGAGCATGCCCCAAATTCCCTACCCCCACCAGCACAGTCAGATGGTGGCCCTGCAGGGCAAGCTGGAGGCGGAAATCGCACAGCTTCCGCCAGAAGATGCGCGCATGTTCCTGGAAGAATACGGCATCGAAGAACCCAGCCTCAACCGCATGATCCGCCTTTCGTATGACCTGCTGGGCCTGCAATCGTTCTTCACCGTCGGGCCTGACGAAGTGCGCGCCTGGACGGTGCGCCGCGGCGCCCTGGCCCCCGAGGCGGCGGGAGAAATTCACACCGATCTGCAGAAGGGCTTTATCCGCGCCGAAGTGGTGGCCTACAACGACCTGATCAGCCTGGGCGGCATGACCGAGGCGCGCAGCAAAGGCAAGCTGCGCCTGGAAGGCAAGGAATATCCCGTCCTTGACGGCGATATTCTCAATATCCGCTTCAACATTTGATGATTTTTTTACCAAAAGGTTTTGAGCCCTTGCCAAAGCCGTAGGGCTATGATATGATAAGGTTGTTGATCGCCAGGATGCCCCCCTCATCCTGGCGATCAACGCTTTAACAGCCGGAATGCCTGGCGCGGGGGTGAATGACGGGGAGAAACCTGAACCGGGGAACGGCTGGGGCAATCCTTCACCATACGAAAACGATCAAATTGCTCTGAAATTGCTTCCCGTTTACCCTTGATTAAATCATCAGCCCATGATAATATAAGGACGTTGATCGCCAGGATGCCCCCCTCATCCTGGCGATCAACGCTTTAACCCCCAGCAGCACTATCGCGGCATTTTTGATCTGACAGGTAAAACAACACCCAGGCGGAACATGACGAACCCATTGCCCGGCATACCCGGTCTCGCGGAAGCGGTTTGCTTGATGAATGAGGCGGAACGGCGCAATCCCGGCCCCTGGCATGCGCATTCAATCTTTGTTGCCAGAGCCGCTGAATTAATTGCCTCCCATCACCCCAACCTTGACCCTTCAACAGCCTATATCCTGGGCTATTTGCATGATATTGGCCGGCGCGAAGGCGTCACCGATTTGCGCCACACGCTGGATGGGTACCGTTATTTATCCGGCCTGGGCTTCCCCGGCGCGGCGCGGATATGCCGCACCCATTCCTTTCCGGTCAAGCACGTTTTGGCCGGATCAGGTCAGTGGGACTGTTCCCCTGAAGAGGTGAACGGGGTGCAAAAATTTCTGGACGGGGTCGAATACACCGATTACGACCGGCTGATTCAGCTTTGCGATGCGCTGGCCCTGCCCACCGGGTTCTGCCCGGTGGAAAAGCGCCTGCTGGATGTGGCCCTGAGGCGGGGCGTCAACGCATATTCGGTTGAAAAATGGCAGGCATTTATCAAGATACGCGAAGATTTCGACAGGGCGATCGGCAGGCCGGTCTACAGTCTTTTACCCGGGGTGGTTGAAAACACCTTTGGTTTTGATCCGGCTGGATTTTAGAAAGAGGTGAAAATTCTCCGGCAAAAACCCTTGATTAATTTTCATCAGAGTGATAATATAGGGGTGTTGGCCGCCAGGATGCCCCCCTCATCCTGGCGGTTAACGTTTAATATCCACAGGGTTATCCACAGGTGTGGATAACCTGGTTAAAAGGGGGATAAACCGCCATTTTTTTCTTTTTTTCGTTTTCCCATAGACCAGATTCTTTTTGTTCCCCGTTTTCCAATGAATTTTTTTTTCTAAACCCGCGCCGTTTGGCTACCGAAAAGGACAGATTGCGTGAATCCGCAGGCGGTAAAGAGAAAAAAGAAGCTTTTCTGGCGTTAGATGGCCTGATCCTTCCGAAAATACACCCAATTTACGGGATATTCCGGTTTTATATCCATAGAAACGCCTCTGTTTGATGGTAAATGGGTTCTGATCACCGGCAGGAAGGCGGGAAAGGCAGGGATTCCGGGTTGAAAGATCGGTTTTTATGAATAAACGAGCGGTTTTACCGTCAATTTGCTGAAAAGACGCTTTTTAGGGATGAATCAGGAGGATTCAAGATTGCCCGTCACAGTCTATTTTAAGTCTCAAAGGCCGCCAGAGGCGCAAAGAAACCAGCCCCCTTTTTTTCTTTCTTCTCTTTTGTGGTTTTACAGTGAAAAAATGTTTAATTGACCGACATCAAAAATGAGGTCAGCTCATCTGCCACGTCAGGAATGGCGGTGGCCACCTGGAAGATGCGGTTTTCATGCTCCAGCAGGTTCACGCAGCCCTGCATCAGATCATAAAACGACGGCGCCGCCAGCAGGCCCTGCTTATCGCGGTTGGGCACGCGCAAAGCGATGGCGGCCAGGCTGGTCAGCAGCAGGGGGTCTGAAGGGATGCGCTCAACGCGGATGGGGCTGCCCACGGCATGGCCGAGGGTTTCAAGATAGCGCGAGAGAGAATCCTTCAGGGCCGGAATCAGGGTGGCAGCTTCGCCCATGTTCGACATGGTCCACGGCCACAGTTCCACCTCGCCGGTCAGGTAGGGGCGGTCGTGGTAGAGGCGGTTGATTTTGAAGCGCTGCTCGCCCAGGCAGAGGATGTTGATGCGCCCATCGGGCAGGTCTTCCGATTTCTGGATACGGCAGGTGGTGCCCACGTCGAACGGCTGGGCATCTTCTGTGCTGGCGGTATCGCGGCCTTTGCGCAGCAGCACCACGCCAAAGGGCATCTGCTTTTCGAGGCACTCGCGCACCATCTGCTGGTAGCGCGGCTCGAAAATGTGCAGCGGCAGAGTCTGGCCGGGAAACAGCACCGTGTTAAGCGGAAATAGCGGTAAAATTTGAATATCCATCATGCCATCCTGCTAACAGTATAACATTATTTATGACAAAAAAAATCCCCTCCGAATATCTCTTTTGCGAATGCACCTCGCCAGCCTGCCGGCTGCGTTTTCCGGCCGAACGGCTGGACCCGCGCGCCAACCTTTGCCCGCGCTGCGGGGCTCCCACCCGCCTGGAAGATGCCCTGAATGCCGGCGGACATGTGTCCATGGCGGTGGCGCGCCTGCCCGGGCCGCCCCTCGAAGCCCTGCTGGATAACATCCGCAGCACTTTCAACGTGGGCGCCATGTTCCGCACCGCCGATGGCGCCGGACTGCGCCGCCTGCACCTGTGCGGCATCACCCCCTTGCCCGATCACCCGCGCCTGGCGCGCACGGCCCTGGGCGCCGAGAGCGCGATGGAATGGCAGAGCAGCCCCAATGCGCTGGAAACCGCGCGAGGGCTGAAGGCCGCCGGCATGCGTCTTTGGGCGCTGGAAGGCGGCGAGCGCGCCGAGCCGCTGTTTGAAGCGGCCCTGGCGCTGACCGGTCAGCCGGTGGTGCTGGTGGTGGGAAATGAATTGGCCGGGGTGGACCCGGCCTTGCTGGATGAATGTGAGCGCGTGCTGGCCATTCCCATGCAGGGGATGAAGCGCTCGTTGAATGTGGCGGTGGCGTTTGGCGTGGCGGTGTATTACCTGCGCGGCCTGCCTCAGCGCGGCGCGTAGAGCGCGGCAAACTGCGGGTTGGCCTTAAACCACTCCGCCAGTCCGCTCAATCCTTCGCGCAGGCTGATGCGCGGCTCCCAGTTGAGTTCAGCGCGGATGTGGGCGTTGTTGGCCACCCAGATGCTGGTATCCCAGCTGCGGTTGGGCATGGAGCCCCAGCGCGGTGCTTCCTGAATCTCAAAAAGATGGCAGACCTCATCCACCACCTCGCGCAGCGAAATTTGCTGCCCGGCGCCCACGTTATACACGGGGCCGTAATCGTCTTGCGGGGTGCGGCTGGCAGCCTGGATATAGGCGCCGCAGACGTCATCCACATAGACATAATCGCGCGCCACATCCGGGTTGGCCAGCGGCGGCAGCCGGCCCTGCAGGGCCTGGAACACCAGGGCGGGCATCAGGCGGCCGGGGTTTTCAAACGGGCCGTAGACGGAATAGAGCCGCAGGGTGGGCACATGCAGCTTTTGCACCTGGGCGGTGTGGCGGCAGAAGAAGGTGGCGGCGGCCTTTGAGGCGGCGTAGTAGCTGTTGGGCTCCAGGGCTTCCGTTTCAGCGGGGGCGTGATCCTTAAACCCGTATTCCGACGACGAGCCGGTGTTGACAAAGGCTTCAAAGCCGGTTTTCTGACAGGCCAGCAGCAGGCTCATGGTGCCGGTGATGTTGGTCTGGATCATCTGGTAGGGGTCGCCCTGCCATGAATAGGCGCCGTACACGGCCAGGTGGAAAACCCATTCAGGGCGCAGGGGGGCGATGATGCCTTCCAGGGCCGCCTGATCGGTCAGGTTGACCTCATGGATGATCACATCCTGGCGCAGGTCTTCAATGCGCCAGGGAGCATATCCCGGGCGCAGCAGCAAATGTACCTCGTGGCCTTCTTTCAAAAGCCGCCGGGCCAGGTTTGCGCCGACAAAACCGCTGGCGCCTGTCAGAATGATTTTTTTGCTCATTTAAAAAAGTTCTTGTAGTCAAAAACCTCAAGATATTGCCATGCTGCCGCGCGGATTTCATCGCGTTCGTGCTCTGAAAGCTCTTCGGCGGTGGCTTTGTTGGCAGCGGGGGTGGCGGTGCGGATGGTGCCCCAGGGGTACACTTCCTGCAGGGGCTGGCCGTTCCAGGTGGGCTGGCGCAGGCTTTCGGCGGGTGCGGCGCCCAGCTTTTCGCAGACGGCGCCCAGGGTGCGGTAGGGATCAGCCATCACGTCTTCGGTGCGCACAATGTGCATCCGCTCAGGATATTTCTCTTTATAGTATAGCGCAAAATACTGGTTCAGAGTCCAGCCGAGCATATAATGCGACAGCGACAGCGGCACGGGGCGTTTCTTGGTATCGGCGTAGGCCGACCAGGGATTGCGCACCACATGCAGCACATGGGCCTGCGGCAGGTCGTTGAGGATTTTTTCGGCGTCCACGGTGATGATGGGGCTGTAGCCGACGTAGATTTGCTGCTGCGGGCCGGTGCGGCGGTAGTCCTTCCAGGCTTCAAAGGTGGCCTGGAAGAAGGCAGCCATGTTGTCGGCGCGAGAGCGGCCGGTGCCGGCCACAATGCGGCAGTAAATATCCTTGCGCTCGTCATCCGAAAAATCGAAGGGCATGTGGCGGAATTTGCTCACCTGGGGGGTGCGGGCGCGCACTTTGCATTCTTCATCAATAATGGCGCGGTAATCCTGTTCGGGGGTGGCATCGAGGGCAAAGGAGGGCCAGCGGTATTTCACCGGGAACATGGCGCTGAGGTGATCGTTGACCAGGCGGGTGCCGGGCTGCGATTCGAACGGATAGACGAACATTTCGGGGTGGCCGTCCAGAAAGCGGTGGGTGGTGTTGCCGCCGTTTTCATACATGGCGCCGAGCATTAAAAAGCGGATGGGATTGGACATCATTCTCCTTGAGGTGCAGATGGAACAAAAGAATAAAACAAAGCCGTCGGGTCTGGCGGGTTTGAGACGCCAGGCGCAAAAGGAAAGCCGCAGGTCCAGGCCTGAGGCACCGGTTCAATGGCAAAGATCTGGTTGCCGGCCGGCCAGAAAAGGCTGCCGAGCCGCCGCCCGCTGTTCAAATCCACGGCATGCAGGCCGCAGCGGGCTTCAAGCGGATCCAGGCCGGGGGCGTACTGGGTGAACCGCGGCAGCACGCGCGAGGTGCCCACAAAGGCGGTGCTGCCCGCCAGGCCCAGGCCGCGTGTCCAGCCGGGCAGTCGGGCGATCACATCGAACTGGCTGCCGTTGAGCACGCAGAGCTGACCGTAGCCGCTGTTATCCACCAGCAGGCGCCCCTGCCAGAAGCGGGCCGAATGGGGACGGGTGAGGCCCGCAGCCACGGGCTGGCGGGTTTGCCCTGAAAAAATGACACCTCGCCCGTCCACGGCGAAATCAGCGTCGCCGGGGCGGCTGGCGCCCATTTCAGCGCAGGAAGCCGAAAAACAAGATTCTTCGAGGCTGGGGCCGGCGGCAATGGAATTGAGCTGCAAATAGTTACGGCTGAAATCGGGCTGGCCGCCGCGCTCAATGCAGGCCGGCCACCAGGCCGCCCGGTAACCGCCGCAGGCTTTGAGCTGCGCCACCATGTTCTGGCCGACTGAATTGGCAAACAGCTCGCCGGCAATCAGCGCCAGGTCGTGCAGGTAAAAACCGCCGGGCAGGTAGCGCGCGCGCACCGGCAGCAGAGGGCGGCGCGCCAGAAAACGCCGCGCCGGGCTCAGGTCAAGGTCGCCGCGCGGCAGCAGGTCTTCCACCGGGGCCAGGTCAAACACCTGGTTGGGGTTGCGTGTGCAGGCCACCGAAACCACCCCGCGCGCGGCATCCCAGGCCAGGCCGGAGGGATGGGGCAGGCTGAAAGTGGAGATCAGCGCCTGGCCGTCCAGCACTGTCAGCGCCAGCACCAGGTGTTCGTATTCGCGCGTCACCAGCAGGGTGATCCGGGCTTCCTCAACGGCGCGCCAGAAATCCCCTTCAACCTCAAAAGCCAGGGCAGCCGCATCCACGCTGCCGGCGCCGGCCCATTGGGCGGCCACTTCGGCAGGGTTGCGCCATTCGGCGTTGCGGGCGGCGTCGCGCTCAGCCAGGCGCAGTTCAGGCGGCATGCCGCCTCTTGCGCCAGAGCTTGAAGGCGCCCCAATACATTTTATAAGCCGATTTCAGGCTGGTGGTGGAGCGTCCGCCGCGCCGCTTAAAGGTCAGGATGGGCACCTCAAGCATCGGATAGTTGAACTGGCGGCAGACAGCGTTAAATTCGAGATCAATCAGGTCATCGTTGCATTCCAGTTTGAGCAGAGGGGCCAGCTTGCGCGGGAAAACCTTGGGCGTGCCGTTGATGTCCCAGCAGGGCAGGTCAAAGAGGGCGCGGCATTCCAGGTTGTAGAGCAGCGAGCCCAGGCGGCGCGTCCAGTTATCGCGGAATTTGCGGTTGGCTTTCACCACCACGCCGGGGTTCACCGCCCCATAAAGCACCATCAACAGCAGGTCGTGCGGGGCGGTGCGGGCTGAATTGGTGTAGCAGAGCAGGTCGCCGCGGGCTTCGCTGAGGCCCAATTTAACCGCCAATCCCCATCCGCCTGCTTCGCTGTGCAGAACGCGCACGCTGCGGTAGGCCTGGGCGAGGGCCTGGCAAATTTGCAGGGATTCATCGCTGGAGCCGTTGACCACCAGCAGCAGTTCATGCTTGTACGGCAGGTCGTAGAGCGCATCTTCACATTCTTTGACGTAGGTGCTGATAAAATCGGCCTGGTTATAGACAGGCAGAATGATGGAGACCAGTTCAGGCGGCATTAAGAGATCCTTTCTGCAATGCGGACAGGGCGGCCTGGGCCACAGAGCCGCCGTCCATACCGTGGCGGTGGAAGAGATAAGCCTGGCTGCCGGTGCGCCCGTCGGGCAGGCTGTGTACGCCGCAGCGCACCAGGCGCGTGCCCAGGCCGGCATCTGCAATGACTTCAGCGGCCAGCGAGCCCAGCCCGCCGGTGATGTAGTGCGCTTCAACGGTCAGCGCCAGTTTGAAGGGCGCCAGCAGCGCCCGCAGGCCGGGCGGGGTGGGATTCAATTGAGAAACCACCACCACCTGGGCCTCAAGGCCTTTTTCAGCCAGCAGGTCAGCCGCGCGCACCGTTTCAAAGGCAGTGCTGCCGGCCGCCAGCAGGGTCAAATCGCTGCCGCGGCGCACCACCTGCAGGCCGCCTTCTTCAAAACGGCCTTCCAGACCAGGCACCAGGGCGCGGTCATCCTTGCCCAGGCGGTAAAACACCGGACCGGGCAGGTTCCAGGTGGCGCGCAGCGCCGGACCGGTCTGGTCGCGGTCAGCCGGGGCAATGACGGTCATGGTGGGCTGAGTGCGCATCAGGGCGATATCTTCCAGCCCGTAGTGGGTGGCGCCGTTGGTGCCGTAGGCCATGCCGCCGCCCACTCCCACCACGCGCACCGGCAAATTGTGCAGCACGGCGCCGTTGCGGATAAATTCAAAGGGGCGCATGACGGAAAAATTGACGATGGAATAGATAAACGGAATAAAGCCGGCTTCGGCCAGGCCGGTGGCCATGCCTGCCATGTTTTGCTCGGCCACCCCGCAGTTAAAGAAGCGGGAGGGGTAGGCTTCAATAAACGGCTCCAGGGCCAGGTAGCCCAGGTCGCCGGTGAGCAGCAGAATGCGTTCATCGCGGGAAGCCAGTTCAACCAGGGTGCGGACAAAGGCGCTTCTCATGCAGCCGCCTCGATTTCTGCCATGGCCTGCTGATATTCCGCTTCAGACAGGGGCCAGTAGTGCCACTTGATCAGGTTTTCCATGAAAGAAACCCCCTTGCCGAAGGTGGTGCGGGCAATGATGACATGCGGGGCAGGGCTGCTGCAGGATTGAATGGCGGCCTGGATGGCGGCCGGGTCGTGACCGGGCACTTCCTGCGCATGCCAGCCGAAAGCCTGCCAGCGCGCCGCCAGCGGCGAGAGATCGAGCACATCGCGGGTGTAGCCGAAGGCCTGCTGCCCGTTGAGATCCACCAGCACCACCAGGTTGGATAATTTATGCTGGGCGGCGAACATCACGCCTTCCCACAGAGAACCCTCGTTGCATTCCGCGTCGCTGACCAGCACAAAAACGCGGCGTTTTGATCCCTGCAGGCGGGCGGCCAGGGCCGCCCCGGCGCCAATGGAAAGCCCATGGCCCAGCGAACCGCTGCAAAAATCGACCCCGCGCAGGGCTTTTTCGGGATGCACCCCCAGCAGGGTATCGTCACCGGTGAAGGTGTTGAGCTGTTCCATGGGGATCCAGCCGCGCAGAGCCAGGCAGGCATATAAAGCCAGGGCAGCATGGCCCTTTGAAAGCACCAGCCGGTCGCGGTCGGGATCTTCGGGCGAAGGGATGTGCATGGCGCCGCCGTAGAGGGCGGCCAGAATTTCAACCACCGAAAGCTCCGAACCAATGTGCCCCACATGGGCGCGGTAAGATTGGCTGAGGATGATGCGGCGGATTTCAATCGGCGAAAGGGTAGGAGGCGTTGTCATAATACCTGCGCTAAAAGTTCCCCTGAAAAAGGGGACGAACAGGGAATCCTCGAACAGAGATATTCAAAAATTGTACCATAACTCTGTTATAAAAAGGAAACAGCTGCTCACCCAGATAGGAATGCGGCTGCCAGCACGGCTTTATGAGAGGGATGAGGATATCCCGGTTTGGCCCTTTCAAGGCGATGGGGTATGGAAATTTTGGCTTTTCTCTGCTATAATAGCCCCACACTGGAGAGGTGCCGGAGCGGCCGAACGGGGCGGTCTCGAAAACCGTTATGGTCTTTTGGCCATCGTGGGTTCGAATCCCACCCTCTCCGCCACAAACAGCTCACCCCAAAGCGGGGTGAGCTTCTTTGTCGGGGCACAAAGGAGCTGAATTAACCATGGATGACATTCTCAGCGGCCTCAATCAGCCGCAAATCAAAGCTGTGACGGCGCCATCCGGGCCTGTGCTGGTGCTGGCGGGGCCCGGTTCGGGAAAAACCCGCGTGCTGACCCGCCGCCTGGCCTATATTATCAATAACCTGGGCGTGGCGCCTTTTCATATTCTTTCCATGACCTTCACCAACAAGGCCGCCAAGGAAATGCAGACGCGCGTTGAAGCCATGCTGGGCAATGCCATGAGCGGCATCTGGCTGGGCACTTTCCATTCCATTTGCGCGCGCATCCTGCGCCGCGAGGCTGCTTACCTGCCGGTGGGCCAGAACTTTGTCATTTACGACGGCAACGACCAGGAAACCCTGGTGAAGAACGCCCTTGAATCCATGGGTATCAGCCCCAAGCAGTTTTACCCGGGCGGCATTCTGTCTTCCATTTCCAAAGTCAAGAATGAAATGCTCACCCCCGACACCATGCCCGTGCTCGATTACCGCGATGAAATTGTCCAGCGCGTGTACGGCATTTACCAGGCCAAGCTGACCGCCAGCAACGCCCTCGATTTTGACGATTTGCTGCTGTGCACCGCGCAGATGTTCGCCAAGCACCAGGACGTGCGCGACCGCTATGCCCGCCGCTTTGAACACATTCTGGTGGATGAATTTCAGGATACCAACCAGGCCCAGTATGCCCTGCTGCGCGCCCTGGCCGGCCACCACAACAACCTGTTTGTGGTGGGCGACGAAGATCAGAGCATCTACCGCTGGCGCGGCGCCGATTACCGCAATGTGCTGCGCTTTGAAAGCGACTATCCCCAGTGCACCAAAATTCTGCTGGAGCAAAATTACCGCTCTTCTCAGACCGTGCTGGATGCCGCCCGCGCCGTGATTGACAACAACGACCACCGCACGCCAAAGGCACTCTTCTCAGACCGCGGCGCCGGTGAAAAGATCAAACTTTACGAAGCCGAAGACGACCAGCTTGAGGCCGCCTTCGTGGTTGATACCATCAGCCAGGCGCTGGCCAGCCGCCGTGCCCAGGGCGGCGATTTCGCCGTGATGTACCGTACCAACGCCCAGTCGCGCCTGCTGGAAGAGGCCTTCTTGCGCTCCAACCTGGCTTACCGGCTGGTGGGCGCTCAGCGCTTCTACGGCCGCCGCGAGGTGAAGGATGTGATTTCCTACCTGCGCCTGGTGCAGAATCCCAATGATGAAATCAGCCTGGCCCGGGTGATCAACGTGCCGCCGCGCGGCGTGGGTGATAAAACCCTGCTCACCCTGCAGCAGCGCGCCAATGCCCTCAACCAGCAGGTGGGCCAGGTGCTGCTGGACCTGGTGAAGGGCGATAAATCGGAACACTGGAGCCTTTTCCCGCGCCGCAGCGCCGTGGCCCTGGCCGATTTTGCCAGCCGCCTGGCGGGCTGGCAGGCGGACAAGGACCGCATGAGCCTGGCAGATCTGTTCGACCGTATTCTTGAACAGGTGGGGTACAAGGAATATATTGATGATCAGAGCGAAGAAGGCGAAGACCGCTGGGGCAACGTGGAAGAACTGCGCCGCCTGGCAGTGGAATGCGAAGAAATGACCGCCTTTCTGGAACGCGTGGCCCTGGTTTCTGATCAGGACACCCTGCCCGAAGACGCCAGCGTGCCTACCCTGCTGACCCTGCACGCTGCCAAGGGTCTGGAGTTCCCCGAAGTGTTCATCCTCGGGCTCGACCAGGGCCTGCTGCCGCACAGCCGCTCGAAGGATGATCCCGAAGAGATGGCCGAAGAGCGCCGCCTGTTCTATGTTGGCCTGACCCGTGCCCAGCGAAAGCTCTATCTGGTGCGCGCCCGCCGCCGCGGTTATCACGGCCGTTACGAAGAGACAGTGGAATCTCCCTTCCTCAGCGAAATCCCTGAAAACCTGTACAGCGAAAAGCGCAAGCGCAGCCGCGGTTACCGTTATGAAGCCCTGGATGATGACGGCAGCGCCAGCTGGGGCTACCGCGAGCGATCCTCTTCATCTTACCGCTCCACTTACAGTTCCGGAACCGCCCGCGCCACCAGCCCGGCCCCCAAACCGCGCAGCGCCCCGGTGGTGCAGGCGCGCTATGCTTGCAACCAGCGCGTCAGGCACCCCATGTACGGCGAGGGCTGGGTGATGGAAAGCCGCGTGGAAGATGGTGACGAGACCGTGGATGTGTCGTTTGACAGCGTGGGTTTCAAGCGCCTGGTGGCCTCGCTGGCCAACCTGGAAATTATTGAGAAGAAGAAATAAACAGATTCCCCGCCCCAATACGCCTGGACAGATCTACCAGCTCCATCCAAGTGGATGGGCTGGTTTTATACATGGAGAGATGGGTTTTTATTCGTTTTTCCTGGCGTAAAACAGCTATAATGATAAGGGAGGAAAAATTCATGAAACGCTGGTTAATGAAAAACGCGAGCCTTTTTCTGCTGCTGATGGTGGCGCTTTCAAGCTTTATTCCGGCAGCCGCGCAATCCAGCGGCAGCCGGGCGCTGGTGCTGACCATTAATGACGCCATCACGCCGATCACCGCCGATTACCTGCGGCGCGGGCTGGCCGAAGCCGGGCTTCAGCAGGCAGAACTGGTGATTGTGGCGCTGAACACCCCCGGCGGCTCAGGGGATGTGATGGATGAGATGGTTTCCCTCATCCGCGAAAGCCCGGTGCCGGTGGTGGTTTATGTGTCGCCGCGCGGTGCCATGGCCGGCAGCGCCGGCACGCTGATCACCCTGGCCGGGCATGCCGCCGCCATGGCCCCTGAAACCGTGATCGGTGCCGCCAGCCCGGTGGGCTCGCAGGGCGAAGACCTGGGTGAAACCCTCGAAAGCAAAATCAAGGAAATTTACAGCGCCACCGCCCGCACCCTGGCCGAAAGGCGCGGCCCTGAAGCCGTGGCCGTGGCCGAAGCCACCATTAACAGCGCCCGCGCCGTCACCAGCAGCGAAGCGCTGGAGATCGGCCTGGTGGATTTCATCGCGGAAGATATCCCGGATCTGCTGCGCCAGATGGACGGCTTCAGCGTGACCATGGCGGATGGGGAACGCACCCTGCACACCACCGGTCTGACCCTGGTGGACCTGCCTTTCACCCTGGTGGAGCAGCTGCTGGTTATTCTGATCAACCCGAACATCGTCTTCTTGCTGCTTTCGGTGGGGGTGCAGGCCATTCTGATCGAGCTTTCCAGCCCGGGCGGCTGGGTGGCCGGTTTCATCGGGGTGGTGTGCCTGGCCCTGGCCGCCTACGGCATTGGCGTACTGCCGGTGAACTGGTTTGGCCTGGCCTTTATTGTGATTGCTGTTGTGCTGTTCATTCTGGAATTTAACACCCCCACCCACGGCGGCATGGCCGCGGCCGGCGGCATCACCTTTATCATCGGCGCGCTGGTGCTGTTCAATTCGCCCGGCGTGCCCCCGGTCCAGCAGGTTTCGGTGCCGCTGGTGGTTGCCACGGGCGTGGTGATGGTGGCGGCTGTGCTGGGGGTGATGGCCATTGCCTTGCGCACTCTGCGTCAGCCAGCCCTCACCGGCAGGGACACATTTAATGGAAAGGTCGGGCTGGCCCAGACGGAACTGGCGCCAGCCGGCCAGGTGCAGTTGGGCGGCGAGCAGTGGAGCGCCGTCCTGCTGGAAGGCGAAGCGCCCATTCCCCAGGGCGCGGCTGTTGAAGTGGTGCGCCTGGAGGGCATCCGCCTGGTGGTGCGCGCCCGGCAGCCCTCAACCAAATGATATCCATCCTGAACACAGGTGTTCATTCTGCCCGTCGAGGAGCTCTTATGAAACGCATTCTGCTGTTGATTTCGCTGCTGACGGCGCTGGCCCTGGCGCTGACGGCCTGCGCCGGGCTGCTGCCCGCGGCGGCCGGCACGCCCGCTGCCACCCGCCCGATCATCATCCTCGCCTGCGATCAGCCCGGATCGGCTGACCCGGCTGAAAACTGGACCGCTGGCGGGGCAGCTTACCTGCCGCTGGTGTATGAAGGCCTGTTTCACTATGTGGGCGCCGCTGCGCCCCGCCTTGAAGCCCAGCTGGCGGCCGAAATTCCCACCCGCGAAAACGGCGGCATTTCGGCTGACGGCCTGGTTTACACCATCAAGATCAAGCCCAACGCCAAATTTCATGATGGTTCCCCCGTCAATGCCGATGCGGTCATCTACAGCTATGAACGCACGGGTACCCTCCAGCTTGGCGCCAACGGCATCACCACCGATTGGATCGCCCGCCTGGACAAGGTGGATGAGCTGACTGTGCGCATCACCCTCACCCAGCCCTTCGGCGATTTTCTCAATTCGATGGGCAGCGTGTGGGGCAATTACATCGTCAACCCGGCGGTGGTGAAAGCCAACGAGGTGAACGGCGACCGGGGCCATGCCTATCTGCTGGGTCACGACGCCGGTTCCGGACCCTACACCATCACCGCGGTGGACAGCGCCGCCAGCCAGATCACCCTTGAACGGGTGGCCACCTATTGGGGCGGGTGGAACAATCCGCAGCCCATCGACCGGGCCGTCATCCGCTGGCTGGCTGAACCCACTGCCGCCCGCGCCATGCTCGAAAAAGGCGACGCCGATGTGCTGATCAACCCGCAGGCCACCGATTTTGTCACCCTGCGCTCGAATAAAAACATCAAAACCGCCCATTACCCGGGCATCATGCAGTATTACCTGGGCCTGAACACGGCAGTGAAGCCGCTGGACGATGTGCGCGTGCGCCGCGCCCTGGCCCACAGCCTCAACACGGATGTGATTATGCGCGATATCTTTCTGGGCAACCTGAGCCGCATGGAAGCCGCCGTGGGGCCGGGATATCCTGAGGTGTTGAGGGCGGCTGTGCAGTATCCCTATGACCTGGAGAAAGCCCGCGCGCTGCTGGTGGAGGCCGGTTATGAAAACGGTCTGGAACTGACCGCCAACCGCATGAACCTGTGGGCCAACGATGCCGCCGTGCTGGAATTCTGGTGCGCTGATCTGAAAAAGATCGGCGTGACCCTCCAGATTCAGGAGCTGGACGACAGCACCTGGAGCAGCATCTGGTTCAATGAATGCGCTGCCGCCACCTCGCCAGAAATTGGCCCCATTTCAGCCATGAGCGTGGGCGGCGACTATCCCAGCGCCTGGGAGGTGCTGGCCCAGGTGTTCCCGGTGCCGCGGCTGGGCGGCGGCCGGTGCAGTGCCGTTTACCGCGACAATCCCGTCATTAACGAGACCATATTGAAAATTTCCCAGACCACCAACAGCGCCGAGCGCGCCGCCTATTTCCAGATCCTTTACGATGCCATCGCCGAAGATGCCAGCGCCATCTGGGTGGGGCAGGGACAGGATCTGATTGCCATGCGTGACGTGGTCCAGGGATATGAATATTCTTTTTCCAAGGGCGGCAACTACCTGCCCTTGCAGAAAATGTCGCTGACACGCTGAACGAATTGGTCTGATTGATTCCAGTCTAAAAAAGGAGCTGTTATGTCTTCCACCCCCCTGGTTGAGAAAACCCTGACCCTGCTGGCGCAGGCCCGCGCCCGTTTGCAGGCCTTTCCACAAACCCTGACCCCAGCGGAACGGGACCGCATCGGCAGCCTGGCCGACTGGTCGGCGCGCGACATTCTGCCGCATGTGGCCCACTGGAACAACCATGTTCTCACCCGCATGGACTGCTTCCGCCTGGGCGTTGCGCCAGAAAAAGGCGAAGATTACAACCTGGTTAACGACCGGGTGCAGCAGGCCAACTGCCAGAAATCATGGGAAACCCTGCTGGCTGAAGTCGATGAAACCTATGCCAGCCTGATTGAGCAGGTTCAGGCCTTTGAACCCGGGGCGCTGGAAGACCCGGCGCGTTATGAATGGCAGCGCAACAACACGTTGGTGGTGTCCATCATCAGCACGGCAGTCTTTCACCTGGAATGGCACCTGGCCGAATATGAGCGCAAGCACGGCGACCCCGCCCGCGGCGCAGCCGCCTTTGCCGATTTCACCCGGCAGACCGTGGATATTCCTGGCTGGGAGGCCAATGCCTGGTACAACCTGGCCTGCGTTGACAGCATGGCCGGACTGAAAGCGCCCGCCCTTGAAGCCCTGGCCAAAGCGCTGCCGCTCAGCCCGCGCCTGAAGGAATGGGCGCCGCAGGATGACGACCTGGCCGCCTTGCGCGGCGACCCCGCTTTTGCCGCGCTGTTGGCAGGTTAAGTTCCCGTTATTGACGGTCCAGCATGTTCAATCAGAGGCGCCCGGCCGGGCGCTTCTGCGTTTAATGTGTGCTGGTTTTCCATTTGAGACTGGCGTATTGCGTCTCTTCAATAAATTAACCGCGGGGATAATTGCTAAGGCATGGCTCAAAAGACCCGCTATTCGGCTTTTGAGCTTGTTTCTGGGTTAAATAATAGCCACAATCAGGCGTTCAACCGCATGGGGTGTAATCACCCCCAATTAACCTTTTCCCCCGCCGATGGCCGTGGCCTGCCCTTGCTCAGCGAGAGCCAGGGGGGGCGGGAAAGCAATGTAGGGTAATTTTGGTGACTACCCCTGAGCTGTTAGCTCTTTATTTGACTTTTTCACCAACCACTTCTACAAGTATAGCCTCCTTCGCTCCGACGTCAAGGATTTTTCACAGGCGGCCGGCCAGCGCCACCAGCTGCGCCAGGGTCTGGGCGCCAAAACGCTCCTTAAGCTGCGCGATATACTGGCGCACCGTGCGGTCTGAAAGGCACAGCTTTCTGGCCATTTCTTTGGCCGTCAGGCCGTCCCGCAGGCCGGCCATCACCTGCTGCTCGCGCTGGGAAAGGGCCCTGGGGCGGGGCGGCTGTTCCAGGCAGGGCGAGGCTACCACCACGCCGGCCTGTTCGTGCACCAGCAGGGGACCTTCCAGCTGCACCGGCAGAGCAATTTGCCCGGCGCGCAGAGCCGCTGCCAGCATGCCGGGCGGCATATCTTCCTGCAGGATGAGCGTATATGACTGCATGATCAAAAACATCTGGGTCATGCCCCTTCCATTCCGGATTTTTCCAACAATCCCCTCAATCAGATTCCACCGCGGTTAAATTCAGCAGGTCATTTGGGATCCGGCTGCGCTGGTGGGTGAGGCCGGATGGGATGGTGGTTTTGCTGTTCCGCGCACGGCTGAAATAAATAGAATATACGTTCTATATCATAAATGGTTTTTAACAAATTTGCAAGGGGTTTCTGCCATGAATATGTCAAAAGTCATGCTTGACTCAAAGCCTTATTTTTGTTATTCTTTAACTGGTCAGACCTCTTACCACAAGGAGCCGCATGAACTGGCAGCCCGTTGAAAAACCCTCAGAAATGGCGGAGAACCGCCTCATCCAGGCCATCATCGATGGCCATTTTCCCGTTGATTCCGTCCTGCCTGCCGAGCGTGAGCTGGCCCTCCAGCTGGGCGTCACCCGCCCCACCCTGCGCGAGGCCTTGCAGCGCCTGGCCCGCGATGGCTGGGTGGATATCCGCCACGGCCTGCCCACCCGGGTGCGCGATTACTGGCGCGAAGGTCAGCTGGCCGTGCTCATCTCCATCCTGCGCCAACCCGGCGGCTTTGGCGGCGACGTGGTCCCCAACCTGCTGAACGTGCGCCTGGCCATGGCCCCGGCCTACACCCGCCTGGCGGTTGAGCGCAGCCCGGCAGCCCTGGCCGCTTTCATGGAAGGGTATCTGACCCTGCCCGATACGTCTGAAGATTACACCCAGGCCGACTGGGAACTGCACCACCGCCTGACTGTTCTTTCGGGCAACCCCGTCTATACCCTCATTCTCAACGGTTTCAAGGAACTGTATCACCTGATGGGCAACCGCTATTTTGCCCGCCCTGAAGCCCGCCTGTTTTCAGCCAGCTATTACCGCGGCCTGCTGCGCCTGGCGCAAACGGGCGGCGCCGCCGAAGCTGAAACCCTGGCCCGCCAGGTGATGGCGCAAAGCCTCGATTTCTGGAATTCCCTCGCACAAGGAGATGCTCATGTGGACTGAAGGCTGGCGTGACCGCATCTGGTCACAGCTTAACGAAGAATGGGACCTCATCATCATCGGCGGCGGCATCACCGGCGCCGGAGTGCTGCGCGAAGCGGTGGCCCGCGGGCTGAAGACCCTGCTGGTGGAAGCGCGCGATTTTTCTTTTGGCACCTCCAGCCGCTCATCCAAGCTGGTGCACGGCGGCATCCGCTACCTGCGCAACAAGCAGTACAATGTCACCCGCGAATCGGTGCAGGAGCGCGAATGGATGCTCAAGGAAGCCCGCGGCCTGGTCACCCCGCTGGGTTTCATGATGCCCAACCTGGCCTCGAGCGGCACCCCCAACTGGAAGCTGCACCTGGGGGTGATGATATATGACTATTTTGGCCGCAAATGGGCCCACCGCGCCTATTCCCGCGCCGGTTTTTTGCGTGCCAATCCTGAAATCAATCCCGATCAACTGGTGGGCGGATTCCTCTATTACGACGCCCGCATGGATGATTCTCGTCTGGTGCTGCGCGTCATCCGCGAAGCGGTCGCCGCCGGCGGCACGGCCATCAACGACGCCCGCGTAGTGGACCTGCTGCGCAATCAGTCCGGCGCGGTGTGCGGGGTGGTTCTGCGCGATGAAGCCGCGCCCGAAAAATGCTGCGCCGAGGTGCGCGCCCGGGTGGTGATCAACGCCAGCGGCCCCTGGTCTGACGAACTGCGCCAAAAAGTGGGCGCGCCGGCCCGCCTGCGCAAACTGCGCGGCAGCCACCTGGTGTTTGAACGCAGCCGCCTGCCCCTGCAGCAGGCTGTCACCATCCTGCACCCCAAAGACAACCGCGCCATGTTCGCCATTCCCTGGGAAGGCACCCTGTTGATCGGCACCACCGACCTGGACCACCCGCGCGAGTGGGATGACCGCGAACCTTTCGCCACCGGCGAAGAAATTGCCTACATTCTCGAAGCCGCCAATCACGTCTTTCCTGGCGTGCACCTCGCTGAAAGCGACATCGTTTCCACCTTCTCAGGCCTGCGCCCGGTGGTCAACACCGGCAAGGCCCATCCTTCGCAGGAATCGCGTGCCCATGTGGTCTGGGAGGAAGCCGGTCTGCTCACCATCACCGGCGGCAAGCTCACCACCTTCCGCCTGATGGCCAAGGAAGTGCTGCAAAAAGCGGCCTCGCGCCTGCCCGGAACCCCCGATTTTACCCCGCGCGTGCGCATTTTTGATCCCCTGCCGGCCATCGAAACCGCCCGCGCTGCCGGCCTGAGCCCAGCCGACCTGCTTTACCTGCAGGGACGCTACGGCGCAGATACGGCTGATTTGCTGGCAGCGGCGGCTCCCGGCGAACTGGAGTCCATCGCCGGCCTGCCCAACCGCTGGGTTGAACTGCGCTGGGCGGCCCGCGCCGAAGGCGTGCAGCACCTTGATGACCTGCTGCTGCGCCGCGTGCGCCTGGGGTTGCTGCTGCCGCAGGGCGGCCTCGGCGAACTGGCCCGCATCCGCGCCATGGTCCAGCCCGAGCTGGGCTGGGATGATGCCCGCTGGGACGCGGAAGAAGCCGCTTACCGCCGCATCTGGCAGCAGAGCTACAGCCCTGCCCCAACTGGCGTCAACGCCGGATAAAGGCAGAAGCTTAAAAAGCACACCGTCATTCCGCGATTCACCGCCAGAACATCCTTTTTACAGCCTTTGCGGCGGTGATCCTGCCGGTATGACCGGAAAATAGAACCAGAGCCTAGCTACTTTGACAATGTCACATTTCAATATTTCCTGATTTTTATTGCTTTCAATCAGGAAATTAACCGCCCGTAGTTTTTTGTCCCCCGGAGGGGGACAAAAAACTACAATTAACAGTCACCCCCTCCCACTTTTGGGAGGGGGATGGGGGGTGGGTGGTGGATAATCTTAATGTAACATTGTCGAACTATTCAGTCAGATGATGCTCGCTCCCTTCGACAAGCTCAGGGAGCGGTTTGATGGCTCTTTTTATCGCGCCTGAGCAGATACATCTGAGCAACATTCTTTTACAGGGAGCAGATCACATGTCCGGAAAACATTTCACCCCCAGCTGGTTTGAAGGCCAGACCCCCGCCAATTCTTACCGCTCGCTCTTCAAATGGGGCGACCCGCAGCAGTTCAAACACCCCAACCACGGGCTGTATGCGTTCATGAAGCAGGTCTTCAACCTGACGGATGAAGATTTTCAGCAGCCCCACAGCCTGGGTCTGGAACCGGTGGAGGTGAAACAGCCCATCACCCTGGATGAGCGGCATATCACCGCGCTGCGCGGCCTGGTCACCCCGGCCGAGGTGCACACCGACGGCTATTCACGGCTGCGCGTCTCCTACGGCGCCGGCATGATCGACGCGCTGCGCCTGCGCAAGAAAATCATTGAAAACCTGCCCGATGTGGTCATCACCCCGCGCCACCGCGAGGATGTGCTGGCGGTGGTGACCTACTGCAACGAGCAGCACATTCCGGTCACGGTTTATGGCGGCGGCAGTTCGGTCACTCGCGGCACCGAAGCCACCCGCAGCGGCGTGACCCTGGATATGAGCGCCCACATGAACCGCGTCCTCTCGTTCAACGAGATCAACCACACCATCACGGTCGAAAGCGGCATGATGGGTCCCCAGCTGGAGGATATCCTCAATCACGCGCCAGAGCGGCTGGGCGCGCAGCGCAGCTACACCTGCGGGCATTTTCCCCAATCCTTCGAATATTCCAGCGTTGGCGGCTGGGTGGTGACGCGCGGCGCCGGGCAAAATTCCACCTATTACGGCAAAATTGAAGATATGGTCATTGCCCAGGAATATGTCACCCCCATCGGCGTCTTCACCACCCAGGAACACCCCCGCTGCGCCACCGGTCCCGATTTTGACCAGATAATGATCGGCAGCGAAGGCACCTTTGGCGTGCTCACCAGTGTCACCCTGCGCGTGTTCCACAACCTGCCGCAGAACCGCCGCCGCTTCAGCTACATGTTCCGCTCGTGGGAAGAAGCCCAGCAGGCCGTGCGCGAGGTGATGCAGGCCGAAGGCGGTTTTCCCAGCGTGTTCCGCCTCTCTGATCCTGAGGAAACCGATGTGGCCATGAAGCTCTACGGCATTGAAGGCACCCCCGCCGACAGCCTTTTGAAGCTGTTCGGCTACCGGACGATGGAAAAATGCCTGCTGCTGGGGCACACCGATGGCGAAGCCGGCCTGAGCGCCAATGTGGACCGCCTGGTGCGGCGCATCTGCACCGCTCACGGCGCTTTCGATCTTTCCCTCTTCCCGGTGACGCAAAAATGGGAAAAGAGCCGTTTCCGCGACCCTTATTTGCGTGAAGATTTGCTGGATTATGGTATATTGATAGATACGCTGGAATGTGCCGTCACCTGGGAGCAGATGCCCAAAGTGCATGCGGCCGTGCGCAGTTTCATCAAACAGCGCCCGCAAACCGTGTGCATGACCCATCTCTCTCACGCCTACCCGCAGGGCGGCAACCTCTATTTCATCTTCATCGCCCGCATGGAACGGATCGATGAATACCTGAACCTGCAGTACGGCATCCTGGAAGCCATCGCCCAATCGGGGGCCGCGGTCAGCCACCACCACGGTGTGGGCAAACAAACCGCCCCCTGGCTCGAACAGCAAATTGGCGCCCCGGCCATGGATGTCATCCGCACCCTGCGCAGCCATTTTGATCCCAACCAGATCATGAACCCCGGCGGCACCCTGGGCATGGATATGTCGGACGACCAGCGCAACAAAATCTGGAGCAAATCACTGGAGCGTAAATGAGCGGAGAAAACCTGCTGGCAATTGACAACGGCACTCAGAGCGTCCGCGCCCTGCTGTTCGATCTGCACGGCAACCTGCTGGCCAAAAAGCAGGTGCCCTTTGAACCCTATTACTCCACTGCCCCCGGCCTGGCCGAACAGGACCCGGAGGTGTTTTGGAAGGCCGTCTGTGACGCCTGCCAGGGCCTGTGGCAGCAGCCCGGAGTGGATCGCAGCAGCATTGCCGCCGTCAGCCTCACCACGCAGCGCAACACCATGCTCAATCTCGATAAAAACGGCCAGCCCCTGCGCCCGGCCATCGTCTGGCTCGACCAGCGCCGCGCCGAAGGCGTGCCGCCGGTAGGCGGACTGTGGGGCGCGGCATTCCGCATCGCCGGAGCCTCTGAAACAGTGGCTTACCTGCAGGGCGAAGCCGAATGCAACTGGCTGCGCTTCAACCAGCCGGAGATCTGGAAGCAAACCTACCGCTATGTTTGCCTTTCAGGGTACCTCACCTACCGCCTGGTCAACCGCTTTGTCGATTCCACCGGCTGCACGGTGGCCTACCTGCCTTTTGACTATAAAACCCAGACCTGGGCCGGCAAATGGGACTGGAAATGGGAAGCTCTGGGCGTTGAAGCCGACAAGCTGACCGAACTGGCCCGCCCCACCGAAATTCTCGGCCAGATCACCCCCGCTGCCGCCGAAGCCACCGGCATTCCGGTGGGCCTGCCCCTGGTGGCCGCCGCCGCCGACAAAGCCTGCGAGGTGCTCGGTTCGGGCTGTGTGGAGCCGCATATCGCCTCGCTCAGCTATGGTTCCGCAGCCACCATCAACACCACCCACCAGAAATATATCGAGGTCATTCCGATGATCCCGCCCTATCCATCAGCCGTGCCGGGGGCTTACAGCATGGAGATCCAGATCTACCGCGGTTACTGGATGGTGAGCTGGTTCAAGCAGGAATTTGCCCTGCGCGAACAGCTTTTGGCCGAACAGCAGGGCGTGATCCCTGAGGCGCTTTTTGACGACCTGGTCAAATCGGTGCCGCCGGGCTGCGAAGGATTGGTGCTGCAGCCCTACTGGGCGCCCGGCCTGCGCCACCCTGGCCCTGAGGCGCGCGGTGCCATCATCGGCTTTGGCGGCATGCACACCCGCGCTCACATTTACCGCGCCATCCTTGAAGGCCTGGCCTATGCCCTGCGCGAAGGCGCTGAAAACACCAGCAAACGTTCCGGCGTGCCCATCACCGCGCTGCGCGTGGCCGGCGGCGGCAGCCAGAGCGAAGCCGCCATGCAGCTCACCGCCGATATCTTCGGCCTGCCGGCTTCGCGCCCGCATGTTTATGAAGCCTCTGGCCTGGGCGCCGCCATGGATGCGGCGGTGGGCATGAAGCTGCAGCCCGATTTCAAGACGGCCGTAGCCGAAATGACGCGCGTCCGCGACACCTTCGAGCCCGATCCGCACACCCACGCCATCTATGAGCAGTTATACCGCGAGGTGTATCTGCATATGTACCAGCACCTGAAACCGCTGTACAACACCCTCAGGCATATTCATTGAAACATTGCCTTAAAAAGCACCCCCGCAGTTGACTTCAATCTGCGGGGGTGTGTTTGTTTCACATGGTGGGGATCAATGAAAAATGATATCCCCGGAGCTCATGTTGATGATCTGGATGAGGATATGCGGTTCGCCTTCGCGAAAATTAGGGGTCTGCCATTCGCCCTGCTGCGAGTGCTGCATCTTCATGGTCATGAAGTTGTCCGGCCGGATGAGCTTGCCCGAGCCCTTATCCAGCAGCTCAAGATGCACCGGCGCGTCTTTGGGCAGGTAAATATCCATCTTGCCCGAGCCGCTGTTCAGTTCCAGCAGGTAATTGGCTGTGGGCGGGGGCAGGCGCAGCACGGTTGAGCCGCTTCCGCTCTCAATTTTCAGGGCTTTCAGCACCGCCTGCTGCAGATTGATGTCGCTGCTGCCGCCGTTGAGCGTCAATTCGATGTCAAAAGGAATGGCCGGGTTGAACTGCAGGTCCCATCGGGATGTTTCCTCCGGCGGCATGCCCATCCACAGGGTGAAATTAAAGGGCTGGCCGTTGATGGAAATAAAGCGCTCGCGCTCACCTTCGATGCTGATATCCACCGGCTGAAAATCTTTGAGGGCGCCCGCCAGCAAACGGCTGTCTCCCGCTTCCAGCGGTTTCAGGGTGAGCACCTGGTCGCCGGCCGAGACACTCAGCACAGCCGATGAAGCCCCGCGGATATCCTCGGAAATTTCATGCGTTTTAATGCTGGGGTCTTTGCCGTAGCCCAGCTGCGGCCCGGCCAGCACCAGCCCAAACACCAGCACCACGCTGAACACATCCAGCAGGGCGCGCAGCCAGTGCATGCGGTTGCCAACAAGCATGTGCAACCCGGTCATCACCAGCAGCAAAGGCCACAGGTTGAACAGCATGGGCAGGTTGATGGGAGGGATGGCGAGCACGCCCATTTCGCTGGCCAGCCAGAGCAAACCAACGCCAATTAACATGATCGGCCAAAAAATCGAATGATAATGACGATCTTCTTCCATAGTTGAATTTCCTTAACCCTATTTTATCATTCTTTTGCGCGGTTGAATAACGCCAGGATCGGAGATAATATCACGCTGGAAGCCACCAGGGCCGCCGTCATGCCCCATTGGGCGGCCACCAGCCCCAAAGCCGGGCCGCCGGCAATCTGACCGAGGGCATCCACCTGCGAGCTCATCGAAAGCACGGTGGCGCGCACCCCCGAATCGAGGCGCTGATTGACCCAGGCGGTGTACAGCGGGGCAATGGCCACCCGGGCCGCAAAGATCACCCAATAGCTGAGCACGCACAGCCAGAACCACGGGCTTAAGCCAAACACAGCCACTGCCGCCACCAGCACCACCGTGAAGCCTTTCACGCTGCGCGCGGTGGCCGCCGTGCTGCCGGTGTCGGTGCGGCGCTGCGCCCAGCCGGCCACCCAGATGGACAGCAGCATCCCCACCAGGCGCAGCGCGCCGGTCCAGACCACCGGTGAAAGCTCCGGCCAGGCCGGCAGGCCCACGTCCTCAATGAGATGGGCTGTCCACAGGCGGTCAAGCGCTTCGCTGTACAGACCAAAGAAAAAGCCAATCCACAGAATATTGCCCAGGGCCGGGCGCTGGCGCACTGATTTCAGGCCGTCGCGGAAGGTGGCAAACAGGGCCGCCCAGGTACGGCGTTCTTCGCGCGGCGCCGGCTTGAAGCCGTGCTCCTGCATGGCGGCGATCAAAAAGAGGCCCAGCAGCAAAAAACCGGCCCCGCCAGAGACCACCGGCCAGTTGACCCCCAGGTTGCCCAGCAAAATGCCGCCGATGACGCCCGCCACGCCGGCAGCCTGTTCAATTTGCGCGCCGTTCAGAAAAGCCTGGCCGGCGGCTTCCTCGCCGATTTCATCGGTGATCCAGGCGGCGGTGGCGCCGCTGGTGAAGGTGTGGCCCAGTCCCCAGATCACCTGGGCGATCAGGATGGGCATGAAAAACGGAAAAGAACCCTCAACCATAAAGGCCAGCCCGATGAGGAACATGCCAATGAGGATGGAGAGGCGGCGGCTGAACACATCGGCCACCACGCCTGTGGGAACTTCAAAGAGAAACACGCTGGTTTCCAGCACGGTGCCCACCAGCACCAGCTCCAGAGGCGTGAGCAGGGCCATGGTCACCTGGTAAACGCTGCTGGCGGTGAAAATCAGGCTGTAAAGAAAAGCCGTGACGCCCGTCATGATCAGATAAACTTTCAGGGGAGGCAGCGGTTTCATCACAGGTTGTTCCCGTTGGCATAAAGACGGAAACCGGCGGTTTAAGGCCGGGGCGGCGCTCCGCCAGCCACCGGCGGAAAGAAATCCACCTGGTCGCCCGGTTTCAGAATGGTGTGCAGCGCCTCGGGCAGGGTGGCGGCGTCTTCGCCGTTAATAAACACATGCACATGCGGGAAAAGCTCGCCGGCTTCATCCAGCCAGTGCTGGCGCAGCACCGGAACCTGCGCTGCCGCGGCATCAATGGCATTTTTTAATGAAGCGTCATCAGGAAGCTCAACCATGATGTGCTTGACCCCGGCCAGCAGGCGGAAAGTGGCATAAAGTGTCAGGCAAATCTTCATTATATATGCACCTTTCATCCATTCCTTACGCAGTATTAATGCTTCCTGATTGTATCATATCTTGTTTTTTTGCCCCCCTTTATGCCATACTGACTTTAGATTTTAGGGAACACATTTCCCCATTTCGACGTCTTATACCTGTCTTCTCAAAGGCAATTTCATTTTCAGGAGGCTATATTTTCCATGAAGCAAATCGCTGTTGCGTTCACCATCGCCCTGCTGCTGGTCGGCCTGGCGCTGCCCGTTGTGGTCACCCAGGTTGATGCCGCCAGCGGCATTCCCACCTTTTCCGTGGTCAGCGTTGCCCCCGGCGAAAAGGTCACCATTCAGACCGATAATTTCCCGGCCAACAAAACCTTCCTGGTGCTGATTGGGGAATACGGCACCCTCGGCAAGGGCGGCACCCCCATCACCACCATCGAATCGGGCAAGGGCGGCGCCTTCCAGGCCACCTTCACCCTGCCCGAAGCGCTGAAGAAGAACGAAAAGCTGGCCATCCGCCTCGAAAGCAGCACCGGCGGCTATTATGCCTACAACTGGTTTGATAACGTCACCATCACCAGCTCCAGTTCCACCTCGGCTCCGTCCGCTTCGGCGCCTTCCACCAGCAACCCGGCCCCCAAAGGCTACACCGGCATCCCCACCTTTTCCATCAGCTCGGTGGATGCGGGCAAGAAGGTCAGCATCACCACCAACAACTTCCCGGCTGGTTATGATTTCAAGGTGCTGATTAATAAGTTCGGCACCCTGGGCATCGGCGGCACCCAGGTGGCTACCACCAGTTCGGGCAATGGCGGCAGCTTCAATGCCAGCTATGAACTTCCCGCGGCGCTGAAAGATGAATGCCGCCTGGCCATCCGCCTCGAAAGCACCAAGGGCGGTTTCTATGCCTTCAACTGGTTCGACAATCCAGTCAGCGGCTGCAAGAACACCACACCCGCCCCCACCTACAATCCTTCCGTCACCTTCACCAGCGTGGAAGTGGGCGTCAAGGTTACCCTCAAGGCTTCGGGCTTCCCGGCTGAAACCGAGGTCAAGGTGCTGATGGGCAAGTTCGGCACCATGGGCGTGGGCGGCACGCAGGTGGCTTCGGTCAAGACCGATAAAAACGGCGTGCTGGCTGCCACCTATGATATTCCATCGGCGCTGAAAGAAGAATGCCAGGTGGTGGTGCGCATTGAAAGCACCAGCGGCGGCTATGTTACCTATAACTGGTTCAACAATTTTGCCAGCGGCTCCACCAAATGCACCACCAAGCCCGGCTATTATCCTTCGGATACGGGTGAAAACCGCGGTCTGCCCTACATGACCATCACCGCCGTGGATAAAGGCAAGAGCGTCACCTTCACCGCCTACAACCTGCCCGCCAATGCCGACTTCAAAGTGCTGCTGGGCAAGTTCGGCACCATGGGCGTGGGCGGCACGGAAGTGTCCACCTTCAGCTCGGGCAAGGGCGGCAGCGTCAGCATCACGGTGAATATTCCCGCCAGTTTCAAAGACACCACCCCCATCGCCATCCGCATTGAAAGCACCAAGGGCGGCTATTACGCCTACAACTGGTTCAACAATAAATAAGATAACTACGTTGACAATATCGCATTAAGATTATCCGCCACCCACCCCCCTCCCAATTTTGGGAGGGGGCGACTGTTAATTGTGGTTTTTTGTCCCCCTCAGGAGGGACAAAAAACCACGCGCGGTTAATTTTCTGATTGAAAGCGATAAAAACCAGGAAATGTGCCATTGTCAAACTACTCAGGCAGGGCACAAAAAGACCAGACAAACCGCTCCCTGAGCGCCTGCCCTCGCTGCTGTGGGGGCCTGCCTTCGCTGCTGCGGGGGACTGCCTTCGCTGCTGCGGGGGCCTGCCCTCGCTGCTGCGGGGGACTGTCCTCACGCAGTGGGGATGCTTGCCCCGCTTTTTGACTTAATTGAGGTGATAAACTTCCTGAAAATGGTCCGATTCGCTAAAAAAATTTGCTTGTAAAATCACCTATGTTATAATAATCTATACATATGAGCCAGAATCCATCCGGCCCAACCTCAAAACAACAGATCATCAACCTGGCCCTTGCGACAGCAGCGGGACAGGTTGGTTGTCTTACTTTAATTATCGTTCTGGCAGCGGTCATCGGCGGCCTGTGGCTGGATGCACAGTTCAACACCGGCCATGTCTTACTGTTTACCCTGCTGATCATCAGCCTGCCCGTGTCACTGGCGGTCATGTTCGTTGTGGTGCGCGCGGCGACAGGCCGAATTCAGACCCAATCAACCTCGAAAAAGGAGGCCAACCTTGGAAAAGACTCGTAAGTGGCGTTACGGCATCAATCGTTGGATAATTCTGCTCTTGTTGATCGCCCTTGTCGTCATAATGGTTTTTGTCCCCCGCATCCAGCCTCATATCCAGGTGGCGCCGGAAAACGTTTCACATGGACCGCTTTTCTCCCTGCCGGTCCTCGGTGATTTTTACCTCACCAACACCCTCGTTGCCATGGTGCTGATGGATATCATCCTGCTGGGCATCGGCTATGCGGTTTACCGCACCATCAAGAAAGGCGACCTGGTGCCCCACGGCCTGGCCGGCGCGATGGAAGCCTTGCTGGAGGTCATCTACAATCTGACCGAATCTTCAGCTGGCAAGTGGGCGCGCAAAATCTTCCCCTACTTTGCCACCATTTCGCTGATGGTGGTGGTCTCCAACCTGATGGAAATGCTGCCCGGCGTGGACAGCATCGGCGTGCTGGAAGAATCACCTCACGGCAATCCGCTGTGGGTGATGATCCCCGGTTTCATGGCAGCCGTGGTGCAGGGCAGCGCCGAACACCTCGGCGAAGGATACGTGGTGGTGCCCTACGTGCGCGTGCTTTCCACCGACCTCAACTTCACCGCCGCGCTGGCTGTCGTCTCTGTTGCCATGACCCAGGTGATCGGCTTCCAGGCCCAGGGCTGGCGCTACCTCATCAAATTCTTTAACTTCACCACCCTCATCTCCAAGCCCGTTTTCGGCCTGATCGACCTGCTGGTGGGCCTGCTGGAGATCATCTCGGAATTTTCCAAAGTGCTCTCATTCACCTTCCGGTTGTTCGGCAATATCTTTGCCGGCTCGGTGCTGCTCTTCCTGCTGGGAAGCATGCTGCCATTCTTACAATCGGGCATGATGTTGTTTGAATTTTTCATCGGCATGATCCAGGCGGTGGTGTTTGGCATGCTGACCATGATCTTCATGTCGCAGGCCACTCATGGGCACGGCGCCGAAGAACATCACGAATAATCATCCATAATCTGATTCAGGAGGAACACAGACAATGACCGGAGATATTGTTGAAGCTGCAAAATTTATTGGCGCCGGCCTTTCCATGATCGGAGCGTTGGGCGGCGGCGTGGGTATCGGCCTCAGCGTTCAGGGCGCCCTTGAGGGCATGGCCCGCAACCCCGATGCCTACGGCACCCTTCTCACCAACATGATCCTGGGCATCGCCTTCTCTGAAGCCATTGCCATTTACTGCCTGGTGATCGCCTTCTTAATGCTGTTCGTGCTCTGAGCCAGGCGCTCTCAGAAAGGAGTATCCCTTGGAAAAACTGGGTCTTAACCTCGGTTACCTGTTGGTGCAAATTCTCAACTTTGCCATTTTGTTTATTGTGCTGCGCAAATGGGTCTATGAACCGGTTTTGGGCCTGCTGGACAAACGCCGCCAGACCATTGCCCAGGGCCTTGAAGATGCCCGCATTGCCGCCGAAGCCCGCGCCAACGCCGAACGCGACGCCGAAAAAATCGTCGCCGAAGCCCAGGCCCGCGCTGCCCAGGTGGTGCGCGAGGCCACCGACCGCGCTGATGCAGCCGCCCGCGATGTGAAAGCCGCCGCTGACGCCGAAGTGGCCAAAGCGCGCGAAGCCGCCCTGGCCGAAGTGGCTCAGGAACGCAACCGCATTCTCGGCGAACTGCGCAGCCAGGTGGCTGCCCTGGCGGTGGCCGCCGCGCAAAAGATTGTCGGCGAAACGCTGGACGAAAAGCGCCAGCACGCCCTGGTGGATCAATTTTTCTCTGGCATCAAAGCCGGCAAGGTCACCCTGCTTGAGGAAAACACCGTCACCGGCGCCAGCGCCGAAATCACCTCGGCCCTGCCCCTCACGGCCGAAGAACAGAAAATCATTCGCGGCGAGCTGGCCCCGGCGCTCAGCAGCGGCGCGGAAATTAAATTTGCCGTTGATCCAGGCATTCTCGGCGGCCTGATCGTCCGCGTGGGCGACAAGGTGGTGGACGGTTCCGTCACCGGTCAGCTTCAGGGTCTGCGCCAGAACCTGAAATAAATTCCTCCTCTGATGAGATGATTGAGGCACGGCTGAAAGCTGTGCCTTTTTCTTTTACAGCCTGTTCAGACAGCCCGGATGAAACATCCACCCTGAAATGTGATACAATCCAATTATGACTGGATACCTGAAACAAACCCTTCATCAAATCTTTCAGAACTGTCCCTTCCCCTATGAGGGCGCGCCCGATGACACCCCCATCACCGGTGTGGTTTACGATTCGCGCCAGGTGCAGCCCGGCAATATTTTTGTCGCCCTGGCTGGCGGCAGCACCGACGGCCACCACTACATTCCTCAGGCCATTCAGCGTGGGGCAGCGGCCGTGGTTGGCTCTCAGGCTGAGACAGCCTGCAGCGTGCCTTACGTGCGGGTGGCGGATACGCGCCTGGCCCTGGCTTATATTTCAGCCGCCTTCTACCGCTTTCCGGCCCGCCAGATGACCATCATCGGCGTGACCGGCACCGACGGCAAGACCACCACTGCCAACCTCATCTATAACATCCTGCTCAAAGCCGGGCTGCGCGCCGGCATCATTTCCACCGTCAACGCCACCATTGGCAGCGAAATTCTCGACACCGGCCTGCACGTCACCACGCCCGAGGCGCCCGATGTGCAGCTCTATCTCTCGCGCATGCTGGCCGCCGGCCTGACCCATGTGGTGCTTGAGACCACCTCGCACGGCCTGGCCCAGGCGCGCGTGGCCTTTTGTGAATTTGACGTGGCCGTGGTCACCAACATCACCCACGAACATCTCGATTATCACGGCTCCTATGAAGCCTACCGCGCCGCCAAGGCCATCCTTTTTGAGGAACTGCAGCGCACCCACCTTAAACACAGCGGCAACTACCGCACAGCCATCCTTAACATGGATGACGTCAAATCGTATGAACACCTGCGCCACATTCCCTGCGGCCTGCAGGTTTGCTACGGTCTGCAGGATCAGGCCGGGCTGCGCGCCACCCAGGTGGTCTACACGCCTTCCGGCGTCTCCTTCACCGTGCAGGGGCCGGGTGTCAGCTTCCCCATCCAATCTCCGCTGGTGGGGTCCTTCAACGTGTCCAATATTCTGGCTGCGGTCAGCGCCACCGTCATGGGGTTGGGGCTGCCCATCAGCGCCGCCCAGGAAGGCGTGGCTTCGGTGGCAGGCGTGCCCGGCCGCATGGAGTGCATCGATTACGGCCAGCCTTTCACCGCCATTGTTGATTTTGCCCACACCCCCAATGCCCTGCGGCGCGCCCTCGAGGCCGCCCGCCAGATGACCTCTGGCCGGGTGCTGGCGGTGTTTGGTTCAGCCGGCCTGCGCGACCGCCTCAAACGGCGCATGATGGCCGAAGTGTCGGCAGAAATGGCCGACCTGACTTTCCTGACCGCCGAAGACCCGCGCACCGAATCGCTGGATCAAATTCTGGAAGAGATGGCCCAGGGCGCGGTTGCCAAAGGCGGCGTGGAGGGGCAGACCTTCTGGCGCGTGCCCGACCGCGGCCAGGCCATCCGCGAAGCCCTGAAGCAGGCCCGCCCCGGCGATATGGTGATTGCCTGCGGCAAGGGCCACGAACAATCCATGTGCTTTGGCGTGGAAGAGTTCCCCTGGGATGACCGCACGGCCATGCGCGCCGCCCTGGCCGAAATTTTGGGCATCGAAGGGCCCGCCATGCCCTATTTGCCCACCCAGGGATAAACAAACAGATCGCTTTTTCCGGGCTGGCAGAGCTGCCAGCCCGTTTGCTTGCCCTATATTATGACAAATATCACCATTATTATATGATTTGAATTTACTTTGAAAAATTCCTGTTTTGTGCTTTAATCATTTCAACAGGTTTACAGCCTTCAAGATAAGAATTATTTTTCAGGAGGATTTGCATGTCGAAGACACTTGACGATTTAATGGCCGCATTTGCTGGCGAATCACAGGCCAACCGCCGCTACCTGGCGTTTGCCAAAAAAGCTGATGAAGAAGGTTACCCCCAGGTTGCCAAGCTTTTCCGGGCTGCCGCTCATGCTGAAACCGTCCATGCCCTGAACCACCTGGCTGCCGCTGGCAAAATTGGCGCCACTGCGGAAAACCTGCAGGAAGCCATCAAAGGCGAAAACTACGAATCGGTCAGCATGTACCCGGCCTTTGTGGCGGATGCAGAAGCCGAAGGCGAAAAGAAGGCTCTGCGCTCCTTCCGTTTTGCCCTGGAAGTGGAAAAAGTTCACGAAGAACTATACCGCAAGGCGCTGGAAACCCTCAGCAAAGATACCCCCCTCGAAGATTACTATGTCTGCCCCATCTGCGGTTACACCCACCGCGGCAGCGCCCCTGAAAAATGCCCCGTTTGCGGCGTTTCAGGCGAGCGTTTCGAACGCATCAGCTGAATTTGCTTTCCCGGCAGGTCACATTGCAGGGCGGTCCGGCCACGCGGCCAGGGCCGCCTTTGTTTTTTCATATTCCGCCTGGGCCAAAGCCACTTTTTCAGTCAGCGGCGCCAGCGGCTGCCCGCCTTTGCTCTGAAATTCAAGTTCCTTGCACAGCTGTGAAAGGGCCATGGCGCCCAGGCTGGCACTGCTCGATTTCAGCGTGTGCGCCGTCCGGGTAAAGACGGTGCTGTCTCCTTCTGCAAGCGAGCGGCGCAAATCGCTGAAAAGCTGCTCCGTGTTGTCCAAATAAGTCAGGATTAAATCCTTGATAAAGGCCTCTGCGGCATCGCCCATCAGGTCGTAATAGCCGTTCAACACGTTCTGATCCAGGCGCGGCGCCTGAACCGCCGCTTCTGCCCCGGCTGGCGCGCCTGGCTCTGCTGGAGGAGACGCTTCACTGCGCCCGGCACGCGGATGGCAGCGTTCCAGGGCAACAACCAGATCGTCAATTTTGACCGGTTTGCTGACATACCCATCCATGCCCAGGCTCAGAAATTTTTCGCGGTCGCCTTCCAGGGCATGGGCCGTCATGGCGATAATCATCGGCATTTTTTCCGGAGGCCATTCTTTGCGGATGATGGCTGCCGCCTCAACGCCGTCCATTTCAGGCATTTGCACGTCCATCAACACCACATCATAATCCTGGCGGCGCAGGTTCTCCAGGGCCTCAAGGCCGTTGGAGGCAATATCTGCCCGGTATCCCAGGCGGGAAAGAATATTAGCGGCCACCTTCTGATTGATCACATTATCTTCAGCCATCAGAATGCGCAGTGGATGTCGCCGCGCCATTTCCGGGTCAAAAGCCGTCAGGCTGTGTTTTTCCTGAATGGAGATGGGCCGCCGTGCCAAAACGCTGACCAGCGTTTCATAAAGCTGCGAAGATTTCACTGGTTTGGTCAGATGAGCCTCAAAATGGATGCTTTCATCTTCCTCGCGCCGGCCCAAGGAGGTCAACATCACCAGCGGCAGCTGCTCCTGATTCAGTTCCTCGCGGATGGTTTTCGCCAGGGTCAGGCCGTCCATCTCAGGCATTTGCATATCCAGAATAGCCAGGTCATAGCCGCGTCCCTGATGCAGCAGTTTAAGTGCCTGCGGGCCGCTCTCCACCGTTTCAGGGACCATGTGCCAGGAGCTGATCTGGCGGGCCAGAATCAGGCGGTTGGTCTGGTTGTCATCCACCACCAGAACCCGTTTTCCTTCCACAATGGGCATAATATCTTCGATATTCAACCGTTCAGGCTGCGATGTCGCCTCAGCCAGAATGGTGAAATGGAAAGTGGAGCCCAGGCCAACCTGGCTCTCAAACCACATTTTGCCGCCCATCTTTTCAGCCAGCCGCTTGCTGATCATCAGGCCCAGACCGGTGCCGCCATATTTGCGTGCCGTGGAAGAATCGGCCTGGCTAAAAGATTGAAACAGGCGGTCGCGCCGGTCTTCAGGGATGCCCACGCCGGTGTCGCGCACGGCAAAATGCAGCTCATAGGGTCCTTCAGCGGTCTGGTGGCTGGTCACTGTGACCACCACTTCGCCCTTTTCAGTAAACTTGACCGCATTGCTGAGCATGTTGACCAGAATCTGGCGCACCCGGGTGATATCGCCCATGAAAAAGGCGGGCGTGTTTTCACCGACCATATAGGCGAGTTCGAGCCCTTTATCGTGTGCCTTCGAAACCAGCAAATAAAGGGCGCTTTCCACGCATTCCACCAGGTTAAACGGCTGCGATTCCAGTTCCAGCTTGCCAGCCTCAATTTTTGAAAAATCAAGAATGTCATTGATGATGGTCAGCAGGCCGTCGCCGCTGGAGCGAATGGTTTCCACAAAATCGCGCTGTTCTGCGGTCAGGTGGGTATCCAGCAGCAGGCTGGTGAGGCCGATCACGGCGTTGAGGGGTGTGCGGATTTCATGGCTCATGTTGGCCAGAAATTCTGATTTGACCCGCGCCGCCGTTTCTGCATTTCGGCGCGCCTGCACCAACTCGCTGATATCATGGTAAATGGCGATAATGCCAATTTTGACGCCCTGCACCACCACCGGCACTCCGGCAAATTCCACATCCACCAGCGTACCATCTTTGCGAACGCGCTGCCCCACCCCGCTCATCCGCTCGCCATCCATCACGCGCCGGGTGATCTGGTTGGCATCCTGCAGGGTCACTTCATTGTTGATCAGCCGGTCAAGGTCCCGGCCAATCACTTCGCCGGTGATATAGCCAAACAGGCGGTCAAAATCAGGATTGGTCTGGCGAATTTTTCCATCATTATCCAACACCACAATGCCCACCGGTGAATGTTCAATCAGGGTTTCCAGATATTCTTTTTGCTTCTGAATTTCAATCTGTGCTTGAATCCGCTCGGCTTCGCGCTCCTCCAGCGATTGGGCCATCTGGTCAAAGGAATGGGCCAGTTCGCCAAATTCACCCTGGATTTGCGGCATGTGGGTTCGCGTGGAAAGCTCTCCGCGGGCAATCTGTTGGGTGGCGGTTACCAGTTCCTTGACCGGCTGCAGGAACATGGCATTGCTGAAGGCCATCCCCATGCTGAACACGAACAGGCTGACCACGAGCACAATGAGCAGGTTCTGGAAAAGCTCCTGGTTGATGGGCGCCAGCACGGAATCTACAGGGGAGCCAACCAGCAAATACAGTTCCTGCTGGTCGTTAATCAGATGGGTAAAGCCGTAAAGACGCCTGACGCCATCCAAACCCACGCCTTCCGTGTTGCCGTCGCCGGGGGTTTCACGAACCACATTCATGATTTGAGCATTGATATAATGACTTGAATCACCGTGGGCCAGCTGCGGGTAGCGTTGAATAACCCTACCTTCCGGATCCACCAGTGCAACGGCAGAACCATCCGGCATGTTGGCGCGGTCCAGAATTGACGTGATCCAATCGGGCTTGATCAGGGCGGTCAGCACAAACAGCAGACTCCCCTGCGCATCGCGCACCGGCATCACCGTCACCAGCACAGCTTCGCCTTCCACCAGGTGATAGTAATAGCCGCTGGAGAAGAAACGCCGGCTTTGCAGGGCGCGCTGAAACCATATTTCTTCCTTAAGATTTTGCGCATGGGTGTAAGGAGCGGCCGAGCAGATCACCTCTCCAGCCGGGTTGATCAGCTCAATATTGGCATATTCCTCAAAATCGGTAATGACACCGGCCAGCACCGCGCTGCAGGCCTCGCTCGCCTGGCTGCGCACAATGGGAACCACCGAAAGCCCGGTCAGCATCTGGCGGGTCATTTCGATGGTATTTATCTGGCTGGTATTGCCCATCCTGGCCAATTGCAGCAGGTTGGTGCGGATCTGACTGGTGACCATTTGCCTCTGTTGAAGCCCGTTATAGATCACCAGGGCCGCAAAAGGCACCAGAATCATCAACATTAATAAAATCAGTCTGAAGCGTAAGCCGGTGAAGCGTCTGTTTTCAGCCATCAGCTTATGCCTTTTACGCCAATGGCTGTGAAGAAGGCGGCATGGAAGCTGCCGCGACCTGGTCTCTTCCCCCCTGTTTGGCCTGGTACAGCGCCTGATCCACATTGGCGACCAGCTGTTCAATGGTCACTGGTCCGGGCGGCGCCGTCATGACGCCGATGCTCACATGCAGCTGCAATTCACTCCCATCTTCCAAGGTGAATGGATTGGTCCGGATGCGATGGCGGATACGTTCCGCAATGATAACGGCTCCATCCAGGTCTGCGCCTGGCAGGATAAGCAAAAATTCATCTCCACCCCAGCGGCCAATCCAGTCGTAGGGGCGCACCCCCTGCATGATGCAGTGGGCAATATGAATCAATACCCGGTCGCCCACCAGATGCCCGCGGGTGTCGTTGATGCTTTTAAAATGATCCAGGTCCATCAGGGCCAGGCTCAAATGACACGCTTCGCGTTCTCTGCGGTTCAACTCGGCGTCCAGATGAGCATAAATGGCGCGCCGGTTCAGCAGGCCGGTCAGAGTGTCGTGCATGGCCATGGTTTCCATCCGGTCGCGGGCGTTTTTCAGGTTGGTTTCCAGGTCCAGAATACGCACGCCAATCATCACCCGGGCATGCAGCTCGTGAATGTTGAAGGGCTTGGTCAGGTAATCATCTGCGCCGGCTTCAAGGCCGCGCACAATATTGCTTTTATCATCCTTGGCGGTCAAGATAATGGTATAGATATACCCGGAGGTCGGGCGGCTGCGAATGCGCCGGATTAATTCCACCCCATCCATTTCCGGCATGAGCCAATCCGTGATGACCAGGCGTACAGTGTCTGTTTGCAGATAGTCCCAGGCGGCGCGGCCATCCGTCATTTCCATCACTTCATGGCCAAAGCGCACCAGGCTGGTGCGTAAAATCTGGCGGGCCACAGGGTCGTCATCCACAATCAAGATTCGCATTGAAGCACCCATCTTCTAAAATTGATTCTTATTGTCATTTTACAGGCATAACCGGATAAAAGCAATAAAAGGCCCGGAAGGATTCCGGGCCCGGCTTGCTCTTTCCCCTGCGGTTGATCAACCGCAGGAAAACTGAAATGAGGCGCTTCTTACCACCATTCAGCTGGCGGGCGCAGCAAGGGGTGATCTTCCACCAGGCAGCGCGCCGCCGCCGTGTCGCTGCGGGCGCAGATATCTGCCGCTTCATCAGCCAGGGCTGCCGCTTCAGGTCCTGATTCTAGGAAAGGTGTGTGCATTGGCCCCCACACATCCCAGGGCAGGGTTTCCATTTTGACCAGTGAAAGCAGGTCGCGCAGCAGGTTGCCGCGCACAAAGTCCCAGCCTTTATATTCAAAAATGCCAAAGGCATCCGGGTCAGCCTGGCCCCTGCGGCACATCTGCCAGGCCGGGCCGGCGGTGATAAACACCCCCGGAGGCATATCCAGCGGGTTAAAGGGCAGCTTCAGGGCTTCCCGCTGCAGCGCGTCCATCTGGGCATCCATCATCACCCAACGCGCCTGTTCCGCGTTCCAGACCTCAACCACCCAGTGATCTTCATAATGATTCTGCACAAAATAGGTGGCAAAACCGCAGCGCGCCCGGGCCGGAATGCCCTGATGGCGCAGCAAGGCAGCCATCAGCAGGCTGAAGTCGCGGCAGTTGCACACCAGCTTGTTCTCAAGTGGGCGCGCCTCAGTCATCGGACGGGGATCCAACTCGCGCAGGCGTGTCAGTTTGCGTTCCACTGTGCGCAGCGATACTTCAGCCTGTCGTTCTTCCGTCAGGTTCAGCCCATAGCGCTGCGCCCAGAAGATGTGCACCACACAGCCCTGCACCACCTTCACCAGTTCAGCCGGGTCGGCGGGCAGACCTGCCAGCAGATCATCCGCGCCATGAATCTGGCTGGCGCAGCCAGCCCCGGCAAACCATTCCTGTTCCATCGTCATGATAAGCCTCCTGTTTGTTAAGATACGCTGAGTATAAACCCTCCGGCAAGGGGCGAGTCAAGGGTCTGGGCGGTAAAAAAACGCCTTAAAGCGCCGGTTCATGGTAAAATCAGGCTATCTGATATTTCTGGAGGAACACATGGTTAGCCAGGATTTACTTGATATTTTACGCTGCCCGGCCTGCGTTCAGGAGAAAGAGGGCAAATTGAGCCTTGAGCACGGCACCTGGCTGGTTTGCCAGGATTGCCAGCGCAAATATCCCATCAGCCACGATATTCCCGTCATGCTGATTGAAGAAGGCGACAAATGGGTCAGCACCCCCACCGCCAGCCTGCCGGTTCCCCCGCCTGAAATCAAACAGGCCTAGGCTGGCCTGATTTATGCAACTGCAGGGATGTGATTCTTAACCCTGCTGGTTGGAAGTGATATGAAAGAACAAAAAAACAATAGAAAACCCTTTTTACCCCAGGACCGGCTTTTGCGGATTTTGCTGGTTTTGCTGGTTGTGCTTGGCCTTTTAACCAGCCTGACCGGCTTCATTGTTGTTCAGGATGTGGTTGCCACCTGGAGCATGACGGACCTGCCCGGCGCGCCAGAAATTAAAGAAAACCCATCCAACCCTGCTTCCGCCGCCACCCTGGCCCCCGGCGAAACCCCCATCCCCACCAAACCAGCCGGCGCGCTGGATAACACCAGCACTGGCCCCAAAGCCGAACCCTGGGACGGCGTCAGCCGCGTGACCGTGCTGATGATGGGCCTTGATTACCGCGATTGGGAAGCGGGCGAATATCCCCGCTCTGACACCATGCTGCTGATGACCATTGACCCCATCAGCCTCTCTGCCGGCGTGCTTTCCATTCCGCGCGACCTGTGGGTGGAAATTCCTGGCTACGGGTACAACAAGATCAACACCGCCTACTTCCTCGGCGAAGCCAACCATCTGCCCGAAGGCGGCCCAGGCCTGGCCATGGAAACCGTGGAACAGCTCCTCGGCGTGCCGATTGATTACTACGCCCAGGTGGATTTTGAAGCCTTTGTCAAACTGGTGGATCATATTCAAGGCGTCAAAATTGATGTCCCTGAAACCATCACCATTGACCCGGTCGGCCCATACAACAAAATTACCCTGCAGCCCGGGCGCATCACTCTCAACGGGAAAGATGCCCTGGCCTATGCCCGCGCCCGTTACACCGAAGGCGGCGATTTTGACCGTGCCAAGCGCACCCAGCAGGTGATCATGGCCATCCGCGACCGCATCCTCGATTTTAACATGATGCCTGAACTGGTGGCCAATGCCCCCCTCATCTATCAGGATATTGCTGGCGGTGTTCGCACCAACCTGACCATTGACCAGGTGATCCAGCTGGCTCTGCTGGCCCAGCAGGTGCCCCGGGATAACATCCGCATGGGCATCATCGGCGCGCAGCAGGTGCAGTTTGCCAAATCGCCTGACGGCCTCGATATCCTCAAACCGATCAATGATCAGATCCGCATTGTGCGCGACGATGTGTTCTCGACCGGCGGCCCGGTGGCCCCCATTGTGGTTACCCAGGATGCCAAAGAGCTGATGAAGGTTGAAGCGGCCCGCGTTTCGGTGCAAAACGGCAGCGGCGCCGAAGGCCTGGCCTCGCGCAGCACAGCCTATTTCAGAGGCGAGGGCATGAATGTGGTTGAAGAAACCAATGCCCAGTACAGCGATAATTCGATTATCTATGATTACTCAGGCAAGCCCTACACGGTGGCTTACCTGGCCAAGCTGCTCAACATTCCCACCGGACGGATTTTCAGCCGGTTTGACCCTAATGCTTCAGTGGATGTGGTGGTGGTGCTCGGCACCGATTGGGCCAACAGCAACCCCATGCCGTGAGGCCTGCCCGAAAAATTCTTTAATCTGCCGCCATTTTCAACGCCTGAAAGGATGCTGAAAATGGCGGCAGATTGTCTGAATGGCTGTATATGCTCAGGCATGGGGTAAAATGACCGCATGTGTTTGAAAAACCGTTTTGTTGTCGCAGCGCTTGCCCTCGAAGGGGTTTGCACATTTTGCGTTCTTTGTGGTCCAAAAAATGATCCGATTGAGCAGCCACCCGTTTTTGCCTTTATTTTCGGATAAGATAATCCATCCTGTGGGAGAATGCCCGTGAATATCCTCTTTTCGAATACCGCCTACCCGCCTTATATTGGGGGAACACAACTGCACATGCACCTTCTGGCACAGGAGTTGAGCCACAAACATACGCTCAATGTGGTCACACATTGGGATAAAAATCGGACCGATTGGCTGCTTGGCACCACCATCTTCTCGCCAGGCGAAGAAAAGAAATATGTCATTGACGGCATACCTGTAACCCGATTGGGCTTTTCCTGGCTTGAAAAACTTTACCTGGCCCCCTGGGCCGGAATTTATCCCTTTTTGCAAGGATTATCGGTGCAGCAAATCAGCGCGCTGATTGAGAAAAAAATAATGCCGTTGGCAGCGGATGCTGAGCTGGTTCATAACTGGCGTGTTGGGCGCGAAGGCCTCAGCTATGCTTCTTTTAAGGTGGCCCGAAAGAAAAACATCCCCTTTTTTATCACGCCTGTGCACCATCCCCGGAACAGTTCATGGTTCCACCGTCTGTATAAGGCGCTGTATCAGCAGGCGGACGGCGTGATTGCCATGACCCCTACAGAGAAAGAAACATTGATCAACATGGGGGTGAAGGGCGATAAAATTTTTGTCACCGGCATTGGCCCGGTTCTGGCTGAAAAGGCATCTGCAGAAAACTTTCGCGAAAAATTCCATTTTGGCAGTGATCCGGTGATTCTTTTCCTGGGAAGAAAATACCCCTATAAAGGCGTTGCGGTGCTGCTTGAAGCGGCCGAAAGCGTCTGGAAACGCATTCCGGATGCCCGTTTCCTGTTTATTGGCCCCCCCACCAGCTATTCTGAAAAGCTGTTCTCAGGTGTGAAGGATGCGCGCATCACTGAAATGGGATCCATTGACCTGCAAACAAAAACAGACGCCCTGTCTGCCTGCACACTGCTGTGCATGCCCTCCAACCAGGAGAGCTTTGGAGGGGTCTATACCGAAGGCTGGTGGTTTGGCAAACCCGTCATTGGCGGAGATATTCCAGCCATTCAGGATGTGATTTCTGACGGTGTGGACGGGTATTGCGTGAAACAAGATCCGCAGGCGATTGCAGAAAAAATCATCTACCTGCTGGAAAACCCCTCTGCTGCTGAAAAAATGGGTGCGGCAGGCAGAGAAAAGGTGCTCAATCAATATGCGTGGTCAAAAACCAGCCAGAATATTGAAAATGCATACCGTTGCATCCTTTCGGGGCGGTCAGGCTGAGACGCACCAAGGGTGAGCTCGGGAGAAATGATGGCAGCAGGGCAGGTGGAGAAACAAAAAAAATCTAAGCCTTTGATGGCTTCGGTGTTTTATCTTATGGAAAGAGGGCGCATGCCCGGCTTTAGCCGCGTCTATGGGGGCAAGAAAACGGAAAAGCTGCTGGGAGTGAGCGCGAGGAAAGGGTTTTTCTAGAAATGATCCAGCCAGGCGCTGACATTACCCTGCAAATCAGCCAGCGTGTAACGCGCCACCCGGGTTGAAATGCCCTTCAGGGTTTCGGGCAGGTCGGCTTGCGGCTGCAGCAGGGTAAGGATGGGCAGTCCGCGCGCATGGGCATAACCGGCCTCAATGCCAACCCCCACGCCTTTTTCGCTGATTTCCACCACCAGGCCGGCGCAGGTGTCGATCAGCCGGAAACTTTCACGCATCAGATCCCGCGGATTGAAGGCCTTTTCTCCCCAGCCTTCCAGGTCGCGCGCCACCACCACGCTCTGCCAGCCGCAGCGCTCAAAAGCCGCGCAGAGGGCTTCAATCAGCGGGCGGTTGGCATGGTCAGGATGATATTTAATCGCCAGGTAGAGCTTTTTCGGCGTCAGGATCAGGGTTTCCAATCGCCGATCTCGCTCCAGCAGTAATCGAGGTGTGAAGCCATGTTGGCTTTCAGTTTGCGCTTTACCAGGCGGCGGGCGCGTTCCATCAGGGCCAATCCGCCCAATTCGTGCAGACGTTTGCCAATGGCGCGGGCGCGGACATGGTGGCACTGCATATTGAACTGCCCGCCAGGCCGTTCTGAAAGAAAATCATCCTTCTGGCCAATCCCCACCAGTTCGTTCATCAGGCGGTCAATTTCTTCGCGCATGTGCGGGTTCATATTTGAGGGCAGCCCGGCGCCCAAAAGATCAGCAAAAAAGTCCATCATGTCAACGCTCCTATCATTGAAGTGGTGTTTCTATTATACCCGACATACCCGGCCTGAGGCCTTCTTCCGGTGGTGAAATCTGTCCCAATAACACCATTTTACCGGGGCGGGGCGTAAAAAACCGCCTTTTTTGCCTGTGAAAAGCTGTTTCAACCCTCGTTTTTGGCCGTAAATTCTCTTTAACGCCTTAAAAACTTGCGCGCCTATTAAAAGTATGATATGATCTAGTCAGCGTTTAGGAGGATAAGCCTTCAAGCGCATTTTTTGTCAAAACACATCCACGCTCCAACGGGAGTGCTTTTTTTTATCAAGAGGGAACCGTCATGTCATCTACTTTTCTCACACGTGAAGGCTATAAGAAGCTCCAGGAAGAACTCGACTTTCTGCGCTCGTCCAAACGTCAGGAGATTGCCAACCGTTTACATGAAGCGATGGATGGCGGCGAGTTGATCGAAAACGCTGAATATGAAGCAGCCAAAAATGAGCAGGCTTTTGTGGAAGGCCGGATCAAAGAACTGGAAATTCTGCTTGCCTCGGCGCGGGTGATCAACGAAAACGAAAAAGAACACCATGAAACCATCCAGGTGGGTTCCAAAGTGACCATCCAGGAAGAAGGCCTTGAAGCCGAAGTGTTCACCATTGTCGGCGCCGCCGAAGCCAACCCGCGCGCCGGCCGCATCTCCAACGAATCGCCTCTGGGCAAAGCCCTGCTCAATCACCGCGCCGGTGAAACCATCCATGTGGATGCTCCGGGCGGCGCTTTTAACGTGTCCATCATCAAGGTGTCCTGAAAAGGGGCACTTGAATTCGCCCCGCCCTTTCAACGGCGGGGCATTTTAATTTAGAGAGGAAATCTGCCATGCCTGAATATACTGACCTTGAACGCAACCGTTACGAAAAAATCCTGCGCCTGCGCACCCAGGGGATTGAACCCTTTCCAGCCAAGGCAAAGCAGAGCCACACCTCCGCCGAAGCTGCGGCGGCCTTTGAGCAGGCCGAAGCTGCCGGGCAGACGGAACCCGTTCAGGTGACCCTGGCCGGCCGCCTGCGCGCCGCCCGCCCGATGGGCAAGATCATCTTTGCCCATATTGAAGACCGTGCCGGGCGTATCCAGCTTTTCATGCGCGTCAACGACCTGGGCGCTGAAATGATGGATTTCTTCAACCGCGAATTTGACCTGGGCGATTTTGTGCAGGCCAGTGGACATATGTTCCGCACCCGCACCGGCGAAATCACCCTGCATGTCACTGAAATCAAAATGATCGCCAAGGCCATCACCCCGCTGCCCGCCGCCAAAGACGAAGTGGTGGATGGGCAGGTGGTGCGTCATGCCAGCCTGGATGACGCTGAAACCCGCTACCGCCAGCGCTACGCCGACCTGGCGGTGAACCCTGACGTGCGCCAGCTTTTCCGCACCCGCACCGCCATTGTGCGCGCCCTGCAGGCATATCTCGACAACCTCGATTTCATTGAGGTGGAAACCCCCATTCTGCAGCCCATCTACGGCGGCGCGGCTGCTAAACCTTTTGTCACTCACCACAACCAGCTCAAACAGGATCTTTACCTGCGCATCTCCTTTGAGCTGTATCTAAAACGCCTGATTGTGGGCGGGCTGGAACGGGTGTATGAAATTGGGCGCGATTTCCGCAACGAGGGCGTGTCGTACAAACATAACCCTGAATTCACCCAGCTTGAATTCTACATGGCCTATGCCGATTACCACGATATCATGAAGATCACCGAAGAAATGGTCGCTTTTGTGGCGCAAAAAGTGCACGGCAGCACCACCATCACCTTCCACGATCATCAAATTGACCTCACCCCGCCGTGGCGGCGTCTTGAACTGCGCCAGGGCATTCTGGAAACCGCGGGCATTGATATTGCCGAGCATCCCACCGCTGAAAGCCTGAGCGCCACCATGACCGCCCGCCAGATCAAGCACAAACCCGGCTCCACCCGCGGCAAACTCATCGACAGCTTGCTGGGCGATTTTCTTGAGCCCACCCTCATCCAGCCCACCTTCCTCTACGATTACCCGCGCGATATTTCGCCGCTGGCCAAGAGCAAACCCGGCGACCCGCTGACGGTTGAACGCTTTGAAGGTTACGTGGGCGGCATGGAACTGTGCAACGCCTTTTCCGAGTTGAACGATCCGCTCGATCAGGAAGCGCGCTTCCTCGAAATGGGCCGCGATTACAACGCTGACGACGAGGAAAAGCATCCCATGGATGAAGATTACCTGCGCGCGTTGAACTACGGCATGCCCCCCACCGGCGGCTTTGGCATGGGCGTGGACCGCCTGACCATGCTGCTCACCGGCAAACACAGCATTCGCGAAGTGCTGCTCTTCCCCCATCTGCGCAAGAGCGACGAAGAATAACAGGGCATAAAAAGCCGTCCTTTCCAGCGGGAAAGGACGGCTTTTTGTTTTTGTGCCATGAAGTGGCGGCCTGTTCAGGAAGCCGGCTTTTTGGTTGAGGGAGCTGTTTTGTGTTTGCGCCTGGATGGTTTCAGTTCGCTGCCAATGCGGATGCCAAAGGCGGGCAGAATTTTGCGGTGCACCAGCAGCACCAGCCCGGCCCCCAGGAAGGCTGCACCAAACACCAGCAGCGAGCTGCCCAGGTTGTTCATCGTCTTGGGGCTGAAGATCATCACCAGCGCCAGGGCCAGCATCAGCATGCCGCCAAAGAGCTTGAGCAGCCGGCCTTCCTTTTCTTCCAGACGGCTGGCGCGCATGGTGAAGACCACCCCAAAGAAGATGGCCAGTTCATCGATCTGGTAGATGATGAGATAGACCAGCAGCAGCCCTGCAAAGGTCAGGCCGTCCACCTTTTGCGCGGTGAGCAGGTTGGCCCACAGCACAGGGAAACCGGCCGTGCAGGAAAACTCCACCAGTGAGGTGCCGGCTGAAAGGACAATGGTGGCGCCGATCAGACCCCAGAAGGAGTTGCTGGCGTTCAATACATTGCGCATGCGCTGGTAAATGCCAGGTTTTTCCTTATCGGCGATGGTCAGCGAAACGCCTTCCTTATACCAGAAGTAATCTTTAATGTTGATGAAGGCAAACACCGCGCACACCAAAGCCACCACCGCCTGGATCCAGCCGATGAAGCTGATATAAGAAAGGACGGTGAAGACGCCGGCGATGAACAGCGCATAGACGCCGGCGGTGATGGTGAGGAAAAGAATGCCAATGGTGAGGATTTTACGGCGTGAGCCGGTGTGCACCACCAGGGCCATCAGCATGGACAGCACCCACAGCGAGCAGGGGTTGAAGCCATCCACAAACCCGATCAGCACGGTGCTGACCAGCAGAGATTGCTGGCTGAGATCCACTTTGCCAATGACAGGCAGGTCCAGCACCGTGTTGCTGGCGATGATATCGGTCTGGGTGCTGGCGGCGGTCAGCGGGTCGGGGCAGCCGCCTTTGAGGGCGCAGGCCTGAATGGCTTCTTCCATCTGGCCGCTGACATCGCCTTTGCGGAAGCCGATCCAGTGCTGATCGCCAATGAGGGTGACCGGCACGCCGGAAGGTTCAAAATCATATTTTTTGGCGGCCTCTTCGAGGAGCTTCTGATTGTCTTCGTTGTACCAGACCTCATACTCCTTGATTTCAATCAGCGGATTTTTCTGTGCCAGTTCTGCGAGCCAGGGCTTTTCTTCTGCGCAGTGCGGACAGCCATCTCCCCAGAACAAAACAACAACAATTTTGCCGTCCTGTGCCAGGGCTGGTTTCACCAGCAGGCTGGCGAACAGAACCGCCAGTAACAATGCCGCCGGCAGCAGCCGGGTGCGTAAATGCCGCAATAGAGGGGAGGGGGAGGGTGGTGTGTTCATGGTTCTGATTATAGCTGATTTAATCGGCTGTTGAAAGGCGCAAAAATGCCTATTTTTGCGCCCTGCCCGGGGGTGGTTTGCAGCGTGAGTTGCGCCCCGGCCATTTCGGCGCGTTCCTGCAGGCCCAGCAGGCCAAAATGTCCGGCCTTGACCAGTTCAGCCGGGCTGGCGGGCAGGGTGAAGCCAACCCCATCGTCCTCAATGGTCAGGCGCAGCCCATCGGTCTCGAATAACAGGGTGAGGTTCACCTGGCTGGCCTGGCTGTGGCGGGCGGCATTGTTCAGCGCTTCCTGGGCCATGCGGTAGAGGGCCATTTCTCTTTCAGGGGGCAGGCGCTGCGGTTCGCCGCGCACCTGAAAGACGATGGGCAGGTTGGCGGTTTGCCGGGTTTCGCGAGCCAACATCTCCAGTGCGGCGGCCAGGCCAATATCTTCAATGTAAATTGGGCGCAGCCCGCGCACAATCTGGCGCAGGTGGGTGATGCTCTGTTCCACCAGGGCGCGCTGGGCGGGGGTTTTGTTCTCCAGCATCATCTGCTGGTTGATGGCAATGAGAGCTTGCAGGGTGTCATCGTGCAGTTCGCGGGCCAGGTTGCGCCGCTCCGTTTCAATGCCGGTGGTGATGGCGCCAATATAGCTGTGCAGGCTGTCCTGGGCCAGTTCCAGTTTTTCGCTCATCAGAACGAGGGTTCCCTGCAGGCTGCGGATTTCCTGAATGCCGCCTACCGCCGGACGGATGGCGGAAAAATCGCCGCCAGCCAGGCGGGCGGCCTGCTGTTCCAGTTTTTGCAGGGGGTTCACAATGCGGCGCGTACCAAACCAGACCGCCGCCAGAGCCAGCAGCACCAGTGGGGCCAACACCAGGGGCGCCGACTGGGTGGTGTTCAGCAGCGGGTCGGCCGAGGTTTCCCAATGATCCTCCATCATCACCGCCCAGTTCAGGCGGCCCAGCGGCGCATAGGTGGTGATGATGGAAGCGTGGCCGGCGGCCTGGTGGGCCTGGTGGCTTTGAGGAATGAGGGTGAGGGGGATGGCGCCGGGGGTGTTCAACGCTGCCTGCGCCAGCAGGGCATTGGGATGAACAGCGCCCAGCAGGCGGCCAGCCGAGGCCGGAACTGAAAGAACAATGAAGGTGTGCCCATCAGGGGCCGTCCAGCTGTCGCCATCGGGGGCGGTTTCGAGCAGGCCGCTGGCAGCCAGGGGTTGGCCGGCGGCTGAAACCAGCAGCAGGCCGCCGTCGAACAGATCGGAAACAGGCAGGTCAGACGCAGATACATTTTCTGCCAGGCTGGCCAGGGCGGCCTGGCGGGTTTCGATGTTTTGAGCCAGGGCGCGGGCAGCGGTTTCAACAATTTGCTGGTCGCGCTGGGCCACCAGTTTTTGCATGCCTTCGTGGTGCAGGCTCTGGCTGCCAAAGGCCACCACCAGCAGCAGAACACTGAGCGGCATGAAGGTGAACACGAAGAACTGCGGGCGAAAGCCGTGCCAGAGAAAGCTGAGGCGGGAAAAGAGGCTGTTCACAGCAGAGCTGCTCCTGAAAAGGAAAGCGGTCAATCCTCGATGAGATAACGCGGCAGCAGGTTGAGGGACACGGCGCGCATCACAGCTTCGGTGCGGCTTTCAGCCTGCAGCTTGGCGAAGATATGCGCCAGGTGGTTTTGCACGGTGCGGTCGCTGATGCCGAGCTGCACGGCGATGGCCTTGTTGGTGAAACCCTTGGCCGTGAGGGTGAGAATTTGCAGTTCGCGTTCGCTCACCGCGGCCGACCCGCCGGTATCAGAAGCGGCTTCCAGGCGCGCCGCGAGGGCGGCGCTGAGCGCCTGGCGGCCGTGAAAAACATCGCGCACCGCCTGGATGATTTCCTGCGGTTCGGCGGTTTTGAGCACATAGCCGCCGGCGCCGGCCTGCAGGGCGGCGCGCAGATAGGGTTCATCATCAAAGGCGGTCAAAATCAGCAGGCCAACCGGCAGCTTCAGCTCGCGGGCGCGGCGCACCACATCAATGCCGCTCATCAGGGGCATTTGCACATCCAGCACCGCCACATCAGGGTGGGTTTGTTCGATCAGCGACAGGGCCTCACGGCCATTGCCGGCTTCAGCGATCACCGCCAGATCGGGGGCCTGCTCCAGAAACTGGCGGATGCCGGCGCGCACCACCTGGTGATCATCGGCCAGCAGGACACGAATGAGGGGGGAATCTTTTGGAGGGGTCATGGTGTTAATTATAGTATAATCGTTTTCAATGTTGTCAGGCCTTATCTGTATTTTCGAATGCGAAGCGCGAGAAAAAAAGATGGCAGCCCTGACCATATCACTCAAAGGGCAACTTTCCCACGCGCAATTGCTGTCTGAGCATTAACCTGAATTTATTGTTTTGAAAGAGACGCAACATGTCCAGACCATTATGGTTGGTTTCATTAATTAAAAAGAGTTTTGGCCAGCGGTTCGCCATTGCCCGGTTATCCAAAAAATACACCTTCATGCGCCGGTTCATCGATTGGATGCTTTTTGAAGGCGATGAAATCTATTACCTGCCCAAAGACCGGGTGGTGGTGAACCACCAACTGGTGGTAAACCAGGCCATCCCACTGCCGCAGGATGTGGTGGCCCCTTCGGATGTGGTACGCCACTTTATTGATGAATCGAGCCACCGCCTGATCATGAACAAATGCATCTGCCGCGAGTCCACGCCCTGCAAAAACTTTCCCGCTGACCTGGGCTGCATTTTTATGGGCGAAGCCAGCCTTAAAATTCACCCTGAATTGGGCCGGCAGGTGAGCAAGGAAGAGGCTCGCGATCACCTGGCCCGTGCCAGCGAACTGGGGCTGGTGCAGATGTTGGGGCGCAACAAGATCGACACCCAATGGCTGGGCGCCACCCCTGGCGACCACCTGCTGACGGTGTGCAACTGCTGCGCGTGCTGCTGCCTTTACCGCGTGCTGCCCGATCTGCACCAGAGCATCAGCCGCAAGATCACGCGCATGCCGGGGGTGAGTCTGAGGGTGGACCCGGAGAAATGCATTGGCTGCGGCAAATGCGTCCGCGGCTGTTTTGTGCAGGCCATCACCCTTGAAAACGGAAAAGCGCAGATCAGCGAGGCGTGCGTGGGCTGCGCCTCCTGCGCGGAGCTTTGCCCGGTGAAGGCCATTTCCCTCAATATTGAAGACAGCGCTTTTATGGAGACCACCATTCGCCGCCTGACGGCAAAAATTGATGTAAAATAGAAAGATATGATTCAGACGGATGTGATCATCATTGGCGGGGGGCCGGCCGGCAGCGTGGCAGCGCAGCGGCTGGCCTCTGCTGGTTTAAAGGCGGTGCTGCTGGAACGGGCGGTTTTTCCGCGCGACAAGACCTGCGGCGATATGGTGGCCTTTGAGGGCCTGCAGGCTCTGGAACGAACCGGCCTGGCTGAATGGAGCGCGGCGTTCCACCCGGTGACGCGGCTGCGTTTCAGCGCCCCCAATGCCACAACACTGGATGTGGCGGTGAACAACCGCCACGGCGGGGTGGTGGCGCGCCTGATTCCCCGCCGCCTGCTGGATGCCCGCCTGGCTCAGGCAGCCGGGCAGGCCGGGGCAAAAGTTATGGACGGCGCGAAGGCCGAAGAAGTGTCTTTTGATGACCGGGGGCGGCCCCGGGTGAAGGCTGGATCACAGCTTCTCCAGGCTGAGATGCTGCTTTTAGCCGACGGCAGCCACGCCCCCATCACCCGCAAACTGGGCCTGTTGAAGGGCGAGGTGGATCTGGTGGCCATGCAGCAGTACCTGGCCGGCGACAGCGACCCGGACGGCCCGCTGGAATTTCATTTCACGCAGGGGATTATTCCGGGTTATGTCTGGATGTTTCCGATGGGTGATGGGCATATCAATATTGGCGCCGGCACCTACACCCGGCGCGCCCGCGGACAGGTGAACCTGCGCCAGGCTCTGGATGACCTGCGCAGCCGCCACCCGCTGGACCCGGCCCGCCTGGCGCGCACAGAGCCCCTCACCCCGATGCGCGGACACCCTTTGCACACCCGGTTGAGCATCACACGCACGCACAGCGCCCGCACTCTGGTGCTGGGCGACGCCGCCGGCCTGATCAGCCCGTTCACCGGCGAGGGCATTGCCGCGGCCCTGCGCAGCGGCGAAATGGCCGCAGCGCAGACTCGCACCGCCTTTGAAAAGGGCGATTTTTCGGCGGCCGCCCTGGCCCCCTACACGGCGCAGCTGAAGGCGCGCTACCAGCGCGACAAGCAGGCAGGCAACTTTTTGCGCAGCCTGCTGGGCTCGGCGGGCTTACTGAACAGTGTGATCAGTAAATTGAGCCGCAATCCGCAGCTTGGCACCCTGTTTGGTCAAATTTTCATGGATGAAATTTCGCCGATGAAGGCGTTTTCATTACGCACAATCTGGCAGGTGCTGATATAATTAAAAGCTTCACACCTATTCTTTGCACCTGACCTTTTTATATTTTTTTCATTCCCTGTGTCGGTTCCATCACTGATAAGGGCGGCATCTTTGGACAAAAATCTTTATTTGTCCAGGACTATATCTGTCTCGATGAAAGGAAAGAAAGGCGCATGAAAAAGACTCCAATGTGGTATTCCATTAATTTGATCGTCATTTTCACCATGGCGTTCAGCGCATTGATGGTCAGCAGCCCGCCCACCCCGGTGCAGGCTGTGGTTTCGTTCGATGGAACGATTTACACCCAGAATTTTGACTCGCTGTCAAATACCGGGACAAGCAATCCCTGGACAAATGATTCAACTTTGCCCGGCTGGTTCATCGGCACCACGGCCACCCCCAGCATCACCAGTTACGGCGCCAACAATGGATCGGTAACCACCGCCAGTTTTTACAGCTTTGGTTCAACCAGCGCCGCAGATCGCGCGTTGGGGGCTGTTTCAAGCAATAGCTGGACCGGCGGCTCTGGCTCTGGTAAGAATTATATGGGTGTTCTGCTGCAGAACACCAGCACACAGACCATTACCGGCCTTTCGGTGAGTTATCACGGCGAAGAATGGCGGCGTGAGAATAATGCAGCTACTCAGAGCCTGGAATTGTCTTATAAAATTTCCGCCTCGGCTGTGGGTTTGCAGGACACCGGATTTTCTTCTGTGGCAGGCTTGTCTTTTGTCAGCCCGGTGACGGGTGCAACAACCGCCGCAGTCCTTGATGGCAACCTGGCCACCAACAGCGCCACCCTCACGGGTGCATTCCCGGTTTACTGGCCAGTGAACAGCTATCTGATGCTGCGCTGGAGTGACCTGAACGATTCTGGCTATGATCATGTCCTGGCGATTGATGATCTGTCTGTGCAGATCGATAACACCGATTTTGCCCCCTTTGTAGTCCTGACAACCCCGGCGAACGGCGCCAGCGGCGTAGCCACTGACACTGAAATTTCTGTGTTATTCAACGAACCGGTGACGGCCGCTTCCGGCTGGTACAGCATCAACTGCTCATCCAGCGGCGTGCATACAGCCACCGAAACGGTCAATGGCCAGACCTACACCCTCGATCCTGACACCGCTTTCACGGCGGCTGAAACCTGCACCCTGACCGTGGATAAGGACAAAGTGACGGACCTGGACGGCACCGCCGACCCGATGCTGGCCGCATATACCATGTCCTTCATGATTTCGGCCTGCGGTTCCACCCATACCGCCATTTCCGCCATTCAGGGCAGCGGCATGATCTCTCCGGTGACCAGCACCGTTGTGACCGTGGAAGGCATTGTATCCGCCGATTTCTCCCCCACCGCCAAGCTGGGCGGTTTCTTCATCACCTCTTTGCCGGCCGATGATGATGCTTCCACGGATACCTCGGAAGGCATTTTCGTCTATACGGGCGGCTCAACCGCTGTCAATGTGGGCGATTATGTGCGCTTCTCTGGCACCGTCTCAGAATACAACAGCGGCTCCAGCTCTTACGGCCAGCCCTACAACCAGACCCAGCTCAGCTCGATCAGCGGGTTTGAAGTGTGCGGCACGGGCTACATGCCCCCTGTTGCCACCATTACCCTGCCCATCCCCGGCGACCCGGCCACCTATCTGGAACGCTACGAAGGCATGCTGGTGAACATCAGCGCCGCCGATGGCGACCCCATGGTGGTGGGCCAGAACTACTTCCAGGGCCGCTTTGGCCAGCTGACCATCGGTATTGGCAAAGTCACGGACCGCATGTTCCATGCCTATAACGGATCGGATACAGCCACTTACGCCGAAAACCTGCAGAGCCTGATTGTGCTGGATGACGGCAGCAGCACCCAGAACCCCAACCCCATTTCCTACCTGGCCACCAACGGCGCCCTGCGCGCCGGCGACAGCGTGGCTTCCCTCACCGGTATTCTGGATCAGGGCAAGGTCAATGCTGTCAGCACCGTCACTTCGGTATCCTTCCCCAATGTGTATTACCGCCTGCAGCCGGTGATTGCTCCGGTGTTCATCCAGACCAACCCGCGCGTTGCTGAACCGCCTGTTAAAACAGCTGAAGTGCGTGTGGCCAGTGCCAATGTGTTGAACTACTTCACCACCATTGGCTCGCGCGGTGCCAGCAGCGCCGCCGAACTGATCCGTCAGCGCTGCAAGATTGTGGCTGAACTCAGCCGCCTGGATGCAGATGTGATTGGCCTGCTGGAAATTGAAAACAATGCCACCGCCATCGATAACCTGCTCAATTTCGATGACACCAGCGCATCCAACTGCGACGGCCTGAACCTGGTTCTGCCGGGCACGGAAGACGATTACGCGGTCATTGCTGAGCCCGATAACGGCTACGGCACAGACGCCATTCGCCCCACCATCATCTACCGCCCCAGCAAGGTGACTCCCGTGGGCAGCCCGATGAGCCTGGTGACCGCCCCGTTCAACCTTTACCGCCCGCCTGTGGCGCAGAAATTCGTGCGCAAAGACACGGGCGAGTCATTCATCTATATTATCAATCACTTTAAATCTAAAGGCTGCTCGGGCACGGAAACCGGCGGCGATGTGGACCAGGGCGAAGGCATTGGCTGCTACAACGCAACCCGTGTCACCATGTCTCAGGTGCTGCTCGACTGGATCAATACCACCCTGGTGCCCCTCAGCCCGAACGTGATCTCCATGGGTGACTACAATGCCTACGGCGCGGAGCAGCCCATCGCCACCCTGACGGCTGAACTGACCAGCATGGCCGAAGCCCTGCTGCCCCCCGAAGAACGCTATTCTTACGTCTTTGACGGCATGGTGGGCGATCTGGATCACGGCTTTGCCACCCCGGCTCTGGCCACCCAGGCGGTGACGATGACCATCTGGCACATCAACTCGGATGAGCCTTCTGTCATCGATTACAACACCGAATACAAGAACCCCGATCTTTACCAGCCTGATCAATATCGCGCTTCAGATCATGACCCCGTGCTGATTGATTTCAATCTCAATGACGCGCCTGTGGCGGTCAGCGATACGTATCACGTCACCCAGGATGTCACTTTGACGGCAACGGTTGCGGAAGGCGTGCTGGCCAACGACACCGATACGGGTAACGACACCCTGACCGTGGCCCTGACCAAGGACGTGGATCATGGTGTTCTCGTTCTGAACGCGGATGGTTCCTTCACTTACACCCCGGCTGGCGGCTATTACGGCGCTGACACCTTTATGTACCGGCCTTCCGATGCATCTCTGGCTGGTAATTCGACGACCGTGACTCTGAATGTGAATGCCGTACCGGTGGCCGTTGGCGATAGCTACAGCGTGGATGAAGATGCCACCCTGACCGTGCCCGCTACGGTGGGCGTGCTGGCCAATGATACCGATGCCGATGTCATTACCCTGACGGCAGTGCTGGCGAACGACGTAACGCACGGTGTGCTGGTTCTCAATGCCGATGGTTCCTTCAGCTATACCCCGTCCGCCAACTACAATGGTCCCGACAGCTTCATGTACAAAACCTATGACGGCCTGGATTACTCCAGCTCGGTGACCGTGACCCTGACGGTGAACCCGGTCAACGATGCTCCCGTTGTGGCGAATCCGCTGGCCGATGATACCTGGACCGCTTTTTCAGCGGGCAGCCTGACCTTTGCCAGCGATGCATTCACGGATATCGATTCAACTTTGACATACACCGCCACCCTGGCAGACGGCAGCCCTCTGCCGGCCTGGCTGAGCTTTGACGGCAGCACGCGCACCTTCAGCGGCACGCCCACCAATGCCGACGCCGGCACGCTCACCATCAAGGTGACGGCTTCAGATAGTTCTTTGTCGGTGAGCGACAGCTTCACCCTGACCATCGTCAAAATCTGGTTCAAGATCTTCATGCCGTTTATTTCAATGCCTTAACCCCCAGGCATTGATGAACAGCCAATAAACCATTATCCCCATCCTAATTTATCGGGATGGGGATAATTTTTTTAAGAGATGGGGGAGGTTGTTTCTGGCAGCCGGTTTTGTCGCCCGGCTCTGGCAAGGCGCAATATTAATGTAAGAGCCTTGCAGGTCTTTTGGCTTTATGGTGGCCGGTAACCGTCTTTAACGCAAGTGTCAGACGTTGGGCGGGCGGCAAATCATTTGCAGCGTGTCCTATCAAGCTTCCTGAGGGGCTGGCTCCCCCGCTTCAGCGTTCAGGCAGGGGGCCGTTTCCGGCGCAACGCGCTCGTAGCAGAAATTACAGCGCTCGTCGCCCCGGCCGAGGGTGGTGGTGCGTTTCCAGGCCACCTGCGGCGAAATGCCTTCCATCATGGCGTCATCTGAGGCGCAGAAAGCCGGGGTCAGCTCAGGCGCGCCGTAAAAGCGCAGGGTATCGAGATAGAAGCAGCGGGTGATATCGAAGGCCACGCGCTGCGGACTGTCTTCAATCCAGGTGGTGGTCCAGCCGGTGCTGAATTTATAGTCCATCATGGAGCGGATGATTTTACGCAGCAGGAAAAAGAAGAAGGGCTGGCCGCCAATTTTTTGGACAACCCGGTTGACTTCGCGGGCATGCAGGGCGATCATTTCAGCGCACAATTCCAATGCGGCGTCTTTTTCCATGCCGTCTTCTAACAGAACCTGATAGAGCGCCAGCCCGGGCAGGATATGTTCTTCAAGGTGGTCGCGCAGATGATCTTCGGCAAAGCGCGGACGTTCGGCATAGAGCCTGACAAAACGCGTCTGGACGCGCGCCATCAGAAAGGCCGCTTTGGCCGAATCATCCCATTTTTTGGACAGATACGCCTGCCAGTCTTTTTCTTCAGGCAGCCGTCGTTCGCGCAGGGCGCTGGCCACAATGGCCCCGCCCAGCAGACCTGCGCCCAGGCCTAAAATCAGCCATTTTCTTTTCATTAAAACTCCTTTGGGTTTGGAAGCTGATTTGGAGATCGTTAAGGTTGTCTTTAACGTCTCTTTTAAGGTTTGCAAAATATGAATTGAAATAAAGCACCCTTAATTTTACTCCCAATTTAACCAGGACATTAAAAATCGTTAACAAAACGTTAACGGTGAGGTGCTATAGTGTAATTGGTGGAAGATGCGAAAAAATTGGCCTGTGCTGATAACTTATAACGGAGGATAGAATGCTGCGTAAAGTGTTTCTGACCCTGTTGGTTGTTGGAATGCTGGTTTTTCCCCGGCCTGTCCGGGCGAAAAGTTATTATGCTGAAAGTTTGAACATCACCATTGCCATCCAAACAGATGGTTCGGCGCTCATCACCGAAGAGACCACCTATGTGTTTTCGGGCGGGCCTTTCACGTATGCTTACCGCGACCTGGCGCTGGATAAAACGGATGGCATTGACCAGATTTCCGCCTCCTTTGACGGCCAGCTGTTGCCAGAGGGCACGGCGCCGGGCTCGGTTGAAATTGCTCCCGGCAACCCCACCCGGGTGACCTGGCATTTTGCGGGCACCAGCAACTCACGGCATGTGTTCTCCCTTTCCTACCGCGCCCGCGGGGTGATCCGTCAGGATAACGGCGACACGTTATATTGGGTGGCCATCCCCGAAGATCACGAATACGATATCACCTCCAGTTTGATTCAAATCACCTATCCCTTGAACCTGGAACCAGCAGCTCCGGTGGCTGTGGAAGGCGCGGCAGCCCGGATTGCAAGTGAGCCCGGTCGGGTGAGCCTGACCCTGGATGCCCTTTCCAGCGAGGAAGAGATCAGGGTGAAACTGCGCTTTCCGGCGGGCAGCCTGGTTGCCGCGGCGCCAAATTGGCAGCAATTGGAACAGGAACAGCAGAGTCTGGTGATGGGCAGCCTGCCCTGGGGCGGGCTGGGCGCAGCGGCGGCTGCCCTGTTGGGACTGGCAGCTGTGTTTGGGCTGCTGGCAAAGGGGCGGCGCGAAGGCGGCACTTTTGTTCCGCCAGCCGTGAGCAGTTCCATCCCCCCTTCCAACACACCGCCGGGGCTGGTGGCCGGGCTGGTTTCCAGCGGCACAGGGTATATTTCCACCCTCTACGATCTGGCCGGGCGCGGCTTGCTGACCATTGCCCAGAAAAAGGGCAGTTGGGGAACAACGGATTACGAAATCACCCTCAGCGGCGCCTTGCGTGAGCCGCTGCGCCCCCACGAACAGCTTCTGCTGGAGGCTCTGTTTGGGCCCACTTATGCCAACACGGGCGGGCGGGTGCTGCTTTCCAAAGCGATTGCAAAGCGCGAACTGAATCCGGGCGGCGAATTTGATAAAAGCGTTAAGGCCGAGCTGGCTGCCCTGGGTTTGTGGGACGCCGAACGCGCGACCCTGCGCGGCTGGGTGGTGGGCCTTTCGATGCTGGGGTTGGTGCTGGCGGTGACGATGGGGGTTGTGGGACTTTCAATGGTCTTTATCAGTTTTGGAAGCAGCCAGCCCAGTCTGACGCGCCTGGGCATTGTTCTGACCGGCGCGGGCATTGGCGGTTTTCTGGCCGGGATGGTTGGCGTCATTGCCGGGGCGGTTTTTTCGCCGCGCACAGAGCGCGGCGATTGGGAAAACGCCGCCTGGCGTAGTTTTGGCAAATACCTGCGCGACGTGGCTGCCGGGCGTGAATTGGCCGGACGCCCCGACATGTTCTCGGTCTACCTGGCGCAGGCGGTGAGCCTGGGCGCGGCATATGAATGGTCGCGTTTCTTCAAAAAACAGGGCGTGGCGGTGCCGGGCTGGTTCATGGCGGGGGACCCGCACCATGAAGCAGATGGCTTTGCCGGGTTTATGGCGGTCAGCTCATCCACCTACAGTGATGGCGGCGGATCTGCTGGCGGCGGCGGAGGCGCTTCGGGTGGGGGTGGCTCGGGCGCCGGATAACCCCCCTTTTTTGCCGCGGCAAATCAGGGATTGTTTTTGATGATGGACCGCCTTCTGCCCCTATATCTGGCGGCGGAGGGCGGTTTTATGCCTGTATATAGGAGAACCAGCAGCAAAGGCGGCGCAGATTTGGCCGGAACTTTAAAGACGCTCGCGGCGTCTTTATTGTATAATTACCGGAATCTGGTATGAATTTTGCTACGGATGCGACATGAACGATTGGCTTAAAATTATCCTCTATTCCCTTGTGACAGGATTGGTCCTCTTTGCCATCATGGTGGTTGTGGTGGTGGGAGGTTTTGAAGTGCTCAATGCCGGAAAGATTTACCCCGGCGTGCAAATTGGCGGCGTGGATGTGGGCGGCCTGACCCTGGCCGAAGCGGCGCAGAAAATTGCCCCCGTGGTGACTTATTCGCAAACCGGGCGGATCACTTTTCAGGATGGCGGCAAAACCTGGGTGGCCACCCCCGGACAGCTCGGGTATTTGATGTTCCCGGAGGCCACGGTGCAGAATGCATACAGCATCGGCCGCCGGAGCGATGTGTTCACCCAGATGAGCGAACAGATGCAGTGCCTGCTGCAGGGGGTGAACCTGCCGCCCGTGGTGATTTACGACCAGCGCATTGCCCAGCGCTTTCTGCAAGATTTGGCGCGTGAGGTGGACAGGCCGGTGGTGGAAGCCAGCCTGGGCCTCAACGGCGTGGAGGTGCTGGTGCGTTCGGGGCAGGTGGGGCGCACCCTGGATGTGAACACCACCCTTTCGCTGCTGAACGTGCAAATTGCCACCCTGCACGACGCCACGGTGCCGCTGGTGGTCAACGAAACCCAGCCGGTGATTCTGGATGCCACCGCGCAGGCTGAAAAAGCCCGCCAGATTTTGAGCGCCCCGCTGACCCTGCAGCTCTCAGACGGGCAGACGGACGCCGGGCCCTGGGTGTTTGAACCGGCTTCGCTGACGCAAATGCTCTCGATTGAGCAGGTGAAAGGCGCCGACAACAAGGCGCATTACGAAGTGGTGGTCAATTCGGAAAATCTGCGCAGCTTTCTGAGCGAACTGGCTGGCTCGTTGAGCCGCCAGGCCAAAGGCGCGCGCTATGTGTTCAACGACGAGAAAAAAGAGCTGGAGGTGATTCAGGAAGCCGTGATTGGCCGCGAGCTGGATGTGGAAGCCACTATTCAGGCGGTCAATCAACGCCTGGGCGCGGGCGAGCACACCATTCCGCTGGTGCTCAATCTCGATATTCCCGCCGCCTCAAACACCACCAAAGCCGCCGACCTGGGAATCTCCGAACTGGTGGCTGAAGAGACGACGTATTTCTACGGTTCCAGCGCGGCCCGCCTGCAAAACATCCGCACGGCCTCCAGCCAGTTTCACGGCGTGCTGGTGGCCCCGGGCGAAACCTTTTCGATGGCCAGTGTGCTGGGTGATGTGACGCTGGATAACGGCTACGCCGAGGCGCTGATCATTGTGGGCAACCAGAGCGTGAAGGGGGTGGGCGGCGGCGTTTGCCAGGTGAGCACCACCCTATTCCGCACGGCGTTCATGGGCGGTTTCCCGATTGTGGAGCGGCATGCCCATGCCTACCGGGTATCGTATTACGAGCAGCGCAGCAACGGCGCGGTGGATTCCAACCTGGCCGGGCTTGACGCCACGGTGTTTGTGCCCCTGGTGGATTTCAAGTTCACCAACGACACCCCTTACTGGCTGCTGATGGAAACCTACATGGACGGTTATTCGCTGACCTGGAAATTCTATTCCACGTCTGATCACCGCACGGTGGAATGGCACACCACCGGCCTGCGCGATATCACCGAGCCGCCCAAGCCGCTTTACCAGGAGAACCCGGCCCTTTCCAAAGGCGAGATCAAGCAGGTGGATTGGGAAGTGGCGGGTGCCAACATCACCGTCACGCGCATTGTCTACCGCGGCAACGATGTCTATTTGCAGGATTCGTTCAGCACCCATTACCAGGCCTGGCGTTCAATTTTCCAGTATGGGCCGGGGACGGAAGGCATTCCCAAAGAGAACGGCGAGGGTGAAGAAGGCGAGGCCACGCCAACCCCTGCGCCAGACGAAAGAAGACGCAGATAAGAAAAATTCCCCCGGTTGAAGTCAATCGACCGGGGAATTTTTTTGTTTCATGGGGAAAATCAGGCCAGTTTCAGGCGTTCCATCCAGCGTTCGGGGTTCTTAAGAGCTTCAAAGCCCCCGTAACCGGCATACAGTCCGTGGGCATCGCGGGTGGCCAGCAGCAGGCGGCGGATATCCTTGAGGTGCGGGTGGCTGATCACAGCCTGCACCAGGGCCTTTCCCAGGCCGTGACCGCGGAAGGCCTCGTCCACGTACACGTCGCAGAGCCAGGCAAAGGTGGCATAATCGGTGACCACTCGGGCAAAACCCACCTGTTTGCCGAGGTGGTAAACGCCGTAGCACAGCGAATTTTCCACGGCGCGGTCCATGATTTCACGCGGGCGGCCCTTGCCCCAGTAGGAACGGTTGGCGATCAGATCGTAAATCACATCCAGCTGCAGTTTGGCAGGGTCATTGCTGATCAAAAATTCACCATGAGTCACTTCGTCAATTTCAGAAACCATAACAACTCCTTTCAAAATGATTATATCCGCAAAGTCAAAAAGAACCTGTCAGACAATTTTCTTAAAACCCTTGACAGGCCGCACAAATGGGGTAGAATCACGCCTCGTTGCTCAGAAACAAAGTCTCGCCCCCAAGAGAGGCAGACTGGTGACAGTTGAAGAGGCAGGCGGCCGGAAGAACGCCAGGGAAGACCGGAAAAACTCGTGAAAATGAGTTTGAAGAAAACCCTTGACAGGAAGCCGGAAACGCATATAATCAGAGCCTGTTGCCTGAAACGCAAAAACATCTCGCTGGAGACAGCAGATGGGTGACAAAAGAACAGGGACGCGGAAAGCGGAAAAAAGATCCCCAAAAGAGATCTTCGAAACCACTTGACAAACGCGAAAGAGTATGATAAACTCTGAGTCCCGATGTGAGTAACCGACCGGCGGACACGCATGGAAGGTCACATAACAAAAGAGAATGCTTTGGGCGGAGCCCTGGCGATGGTTTTGAGGTGAGGTACCGATGGTGAGTTGAAAGAGAACGAACGCATCGGTATTTTTTCGCCCCAAGCCGGAGGGAGCTTCGCAAGCCGAAGGAA
>JAKQJC010000038.1 GCA_029561345.1 Chloroflexota bacterium
AAAAGCGCTTGACTTTCAGCTGCAAAATCTGTATATTTTAGTCCGATAAATTACGCCGAAGTGGTGAAACTGGCAGACGCGCACGGTTCAGGGCCGTGTGGGCATACGCCCGTGTGGGTTCAACTCCCACCTTCGGCACCAAAAAGGGCCGCGAAGAAATTCGCGGCCTTTTTTCTTTATCCCAGCGGCCTGGGTAATCGGGGAGAGTAGTATGCCATCTGGCATACTACTGAAGGGCAGTGGGTTCAGGTGTGATCAGATCAACGCGGCAAGGAGGCGACCCGCAATACAAATTTGCCTTTAGGCAAATATTATCTAGATTATTTTTGCTTTCAGGCAAATATTATCGCAGACAGGACCGGCCAGTAATCGATAGAAGGTTGCTGATGCATAGGCCGCGATGAGATTCGCGGCCTTTTTTTGCCCATGGGCAGCCTGAAGACAAAGCAACAGGGTTCGCACTACTCATGGGCTGAAGAGTCCAGGCTTTTGTGGTCAATTATGGTTAGTTTTCCATTGTAAACTCGAAGTTAGCCTGCGATATTTCTATGATAATCCGGTAAATTGATGCCAAGGAGAACGAAAACCGCCTCGCCCATCTCTGCGTCACGGCCATCCTGGGCCCCCGGTAGATCGGTAAAACCATGCTGGCGAACACATTACCAGCAATTGATTATTTCGATGTGGAAAATCCGCGCCTTCTTGCCTGCATTCAAAATTCATTGACAGCTTTGGAGTATCTGAGAGAAGTGAAGAAACCGCTCTTACTGCTTGACCTTCTCCCCCCGGCTGCGTATATTATCCCGCTCCCTTAAACGAAACCCCTGACAGCAAGGACGGATCCCATGGAATTCATCGACGGCAAGCCCGTACACAGCCGCGCCTACCGCTGGCGCCGCTTCCTCAACTGGTTTCCCCTCGGCCTCACCTACGCCTTTCTCTACATGGGGCGCTACAACCTCACGGTCTCAAAGAACGCCCTCGGCGAGCTGATGACCAAGGCCGATTTCGGCGCCATCTTCGGCGCCGGCACCCTGACCTATGCCTTTGCCTTTCTCATCAACGGCCCCCTCACCGACCGCATCGGCGGCAAACGCGCCATGCTCGTCGGCTCGGCCGGAGCAGCCCTGATGAACGTCGCCATGGGGGTGCTCACCTGGCTCCTCCTCACCGGCGGCCTGCAGTTCAACATGGTGCTCTGGTTTTCGCTCCTCTACGCCGCCAACATGTACTTCCAGAGCTTCGGCGCCGTCGCCATCGTCAAGACCAACTCCAACTGGTTCCACATCCGCGAACGCGGCACCTTCGGCGGCATCTTCGGCATCCTCATTTCGCTCGGCCTCTATTTCGCCTTTGACTGGGGCCAGCTCATCGTCAACGCCACCGTGGCCAATCCCAAGGAGCTCTCCCTGGTGCAGCGCGGCCTGCGCAGCCTGCTGGCCGTCGACGGCACCAGCGGCATCGATCAAACCTGGTGGGTCTTTTTTATCCCGGCCATCCTCCTGGGCCTCTTTTTCATCATCGACCTTTTCGTCCTGCGCGAGAAACCCTC
>JAKQJC010000056.1 GCA_029561345.1 Chloroflexota bacterium
GTGCGCCAGCAGCCACAGCAGCGTGAAATCAGAAAACACCTCCCCCTCAAACATCGCCTCAAGGTCAAAATCAATATATGCCTGGCGGGTCAGGGTGGCGTTGTCGCGCAAAATCCGCAGGTTCAGGCCGTTGGAAATCAGTCCCCACTGCGCCCGCGGCTCGCGGTTCAGGTATTCCTGCATCAGGCTGTGCGGAATGATGCCGCGGCCGCCCGCGGCCGGGCGCCTGTCCAGGTCCACGCCGCAGCCCGCCAGATGGATGGGTACATTTTCCCAGCTATGCGAAATCGGATAGCTCTTCCCTTCCACCTCCACCGCCTTCGCCGCGCTCAGCCGGCCGTAGCCCAGCTCCTGAAACAGCGGCAGCAGCCAGCGGTCGCGCGTCAGCGTGGTACCGGGCTCGCCAGGGTTCAGTTTGGCGCGGCCGTTCTTAAACGCCTCCCACAGGCCGGTCATGCGGTTCCACGAGCGGCTGATCGCCTCGTTCAGCTTTTCCCCGGGCGCCAGGTGGTAGCTTTCCGGCGTCAGGCCCTGCAGGCTGGTTTTGGGGTCGGCAATGCGGTCAAGCAGGTCTGCCGGCAGCAGCGCCCCTTCGGTATGGATGGTGGTGAATTTGTTGCGGTTGCGTGTTTGCATGGCAATTCCTTAATTGGATTGAGATGCTTTTTCAGGGTGTTGTTTTCTGATATGATGGCCAGCATATTTTAACATTATAATGTTGCCGCAATAAATGCAATGCGTCCAACCTCGCTCACTAACCATAAAAGTCCCCCATTCAGTGCTGGCAGGTTTTGTTTCCCTGAAACCATAATACTCATCATTCACAACTCTCGCCAAATAATCTTTTTTTTGTTTATTATTTAGTTCAGGATGTATGAATGCGAAATGTCTTCGTAAATTGCCATGATTGATATTAATTTTGCACACCGGGCAATGTACTTCATTCTCATTTCGAAATGGTTGGTTATAGATATGTTTGCTTTGGTGTTTCTCATAATCCAGGATAGGGATCATCAGTCCACACTGATAGCAAAACCGGTAACTTTTGGGGATATTCGCAAACCCATTGACCGGGTCAAGTGGAATAACCGAAGAATTATCCGGGTTGAAC
>JAKQJC010000036.1 GCA_029561345.1 Chloroflexota bacterium
GGCATGGAAAAGGTGCGGCGGACGAACGAACAGCTGGCGCAGCGGGTGTCGGAACTGGGCACGCGCAGCGGGCAGATCGGCGCGATTGTGGAGACGATTGAAGACATTGCCTCGCAGACCAACCTGCTGGCGCTGAACGCGGCCATTGAGGCGGCGCGGGCGGGCGAGCATGGGCGCGGTTTTGCCGTGGTGGCCGACGAGGTGCGCAAGCTGGCCGAAAAGAGCGCCATGGCGACGAAAGAGATCGCGGCGATGGTGGGAGCCATTCAGCAGGGGGCCGAGGAAGCGGTGAAGGCAATGGGACTTTCGGGCGAGGATGTGAGCGCGGCGGCGGAACTGACCGGGCAGGCCAAGGAAGCCTTTGAAGCAATTGTGGCTGGAACGAAGGCCTCGGCAGAGCGGGTGAGTGCCATTCAGCAGGCCATTGACGGCATGGCGAAGGCGCGCACCGGGCTGGATGCAGCGGTGAGGGGAGCCAATGAGATTGCGAGCAAGAACCTTGCCGAAGCCGGCGAGATGGCCCAGTTGAATGTGCGCACGATGCAAGGGGCGCAGCGGGTGGGGGAGGTGACGAAGAAGACGGTGGAAGCGGTGGAACTGGTGAGCGCGCTGAACAACAAGATGGTGGCAGGCCTTGATTCGGTCTCGGCGGTGGTGGAAGAGAACACCGCGGCCACGGAAGAGATGGCGGCCAGTTCGACGGAGGTGACGCAAGCCATTGAAAACATTGCCAGCGTCAGCGAACAAAACAGCGCAGCCATTGAAGAAGTTTCGGCTTCCACAGAGGAAATGAGCGCCCAGGTTCAGGAAGTATCGGCGTCAGCGCAGTCGCTGGCCGAGATGGCCCAGGCGCTCAAGAAGGTGGTGGCCCAGTTCACGCTTGAATAAGAAAAAGCGAGATACATGATCAAAGAGCCCCTTCCCGCTGTCAGAAGGGGCTCTTTGATAAGGAAATCAGCGGAGATAATTTGGAGTGGTGACAGCTTTTTGAATGAATTTTGACACCTGTTAACCCAACTTATTCGCGGTATAATTATGACAATTCGATTTTTGATAAGGGAGATGTTATGGCTGAAAGAAAAATTCGCGTGATTATTGCCAAACCGGGCCTGGATGGGCATGATCGCGGCGCCAAAGTGGTTGCCCAGGCCCTGCGCGATGCCGGGATGGAAGTGATTTACACCGGCCTGCGCCAGACTCCGGAAATGATTGCCCAGGCGGCTTTGCAGGAAGATGTGGATGCCGTGGGCATGTCCATCCTCTCAGGCGCACATCTGGCACTGGTTCCCCGCGTGATTGACCTGCTGCGCGCCAACGGCCAGAAGGACGTGGCTGTGTTTGTTGGCGGCATCATCCCCGAAGCCGATGTTCCGGAATTACACAAGATGGGCGTGTTCGCGGTTTACGGCCCCGGCACCAACACTCAGACGGTGGTGGCTGAAGTGCAAAAGGCGGCCGCCGCCCGGCTGGCTGAATAAACGTGACCATGGATATTCCAGCGACGGCCCTGGCCATTCGCCGGGGCGACCGGCTGGCGCTGGCGCGCGGCCTGACTCAGGTTGAAAACGACACCCCGGCCGGGCGCGAACTGTTAAGCCTGCTTTTCGCCGAAGGCGGGCAGGCGCATCTGATTGGGGTCACCGGCGCGCCGGGCACCGGCAAGAGCTCGCTGGTGAACGCTCTGGCAGCTTTTTACCGCCGCACCCGGCAAGTGAAAGTGGGGGTGGTGGCGGTGGATCCCACCAGCCCGTTTACGGGCGGCGCGCTGCTGGGCGACCGGGTGCGCATGCGCGACCTGGCTACCGACCCCGGCGTGTTTGTGCGCTCGATGGCAGCTCGCGGCGCGCTGGGCGGCCTGGCCCACACCACGGCAGCAGTGGTGCAGTTGATGGACGCAGCCGGTTATGAGGTGATCCTCATTGAAACGGTCGGCGCGGGACAATCGGAAGTGGATATTGTGCGCCTGGCGCACACCACCCTGGTGATAGAAGCCCCGGGTCTGGGTGATGATATTCAGGCCATCAAGGCCGGCATTCTGGAAATTGCGGATATTCTGGTGGTGAACAAGGCAGATCAGCCTGGCGTGGAAAACACAGAGCGCGCCCTGATGAGTATGCTGGAAATGGAACATCACGGGTTTGAAGGAGACCCCACGCACTGGATTCCACCGGTGCTGCGCTCCATCGCCTCGCGGAATGAGGGCATTGAAGCCCTCGCAGAAGCCATCCAGCGCCACCAGATTTTTTTGAAGAACAGCGGCGAATGGCAGCGGCGCGAAGCTGCCCGCCTGAAAGGCGAACTGCATGTGTTGGTGCAGGAACTGCTGGTTCAGGCCTGGCAGGAGGCCCTGCCTGAAAATGCATACCAACAGACCCTCGAGGCGCTGCTGTCGCGGCAGACCTCGCCTCACCAGGCAGCCCAGGACCTTTTACGATACACTCACCGGTAAGCCTTGCGGCTTGCCCTGCACAGAGGAGCTTTACTATGGAACGAACTTACATCGCTGATTTACGTAATCACCTGGGGGAAGAGGTGCAGATTCAAGGCTGGCTGCAAACCCTGCGCGACCAGAAGAAGATGCAATTTCTGATTTTGCGCGATCACACCGGTCTGGCGCAAATTGCCTTTGAAAAAGGCGCAGACGCAAATTTGGCGGCGCAGATTTCAGCACTGACCACGGAATCGGCGCTGGTGATAACGGGAAAAGCGGTGGAAAATCCGGTGGTGAAGCTGGGTGGGCTGGAAGTGCAATTGCACACCCTTAAGGTGGAAAACCTGGCTGTTTCGCCCCTGCCGTTGGATCCTTTTGCTGAAACGCAGTCTGAAGTGGATCACCGGCTCGACTGGCGCTTTCTGGACCTGCGCCGCCCGGCCAACAACCTCATTTTCAGAGTCCAGACGGCTGCCGAAATGGCGATGCGCGAATTCTGGATTAACAACGGTTTTATCGAAATTCATTCACCCAAGTTGATGGGCAGCCCTTCAGAAAGCGGCGCCGAGCTGTTCGGCCTCGATTATTTTGACCGCAAGGCTTACCTGGCGCAGTCGCCGCAGTTTTACAAGCAGATGGCCATGGCGGCCGGTTTTGAGCGGGTGTTTGAAATTGGTCCGGTTTTTCGCGCCGACCCTTCGTTCACCTCGCGCCACATGACGGAATTCACCAGCGTGGATATGGAAATGTCGTGGGTGGATTCGCATGAGGATGTGATGGCCTTCCAGGAACGCTGGCTGCAATATACCATCCAGCGGGTGAAGGATCAATTGGGCGATGAGATCAAGGCGGTGATGGGCGTGGATATTTGCGTGCCCGAAGTGCCCTTCCCGCGCATTCCCATGGCTGAAGCCATTGCCATTCTCAAGAGCATGGGCCATGCTCTGCCGCCAGAGAAAAAAGGTGATATTGACCCGGCAGGCGAGCGGCTGTTGGGCAAATATGTGAAAGAGAAATATCAGCACGATTTTGTGTTTGTCACCGATTGGCCGGTTTCGGTGCGCCCCTTCTACCACATGCGCTATGCGGACCGGCCGGATGTGACCTGCAGCTTTGATTTGCTGGGCTGCGGTCTCGAGATCACCACAGGCGCGCAGCGCGAACACCGTGCGGATGTGCTGGCCCGCCAGGCCCTGGAAAAAGGCCTGCACCTCGAACCGATTCAATTCTACCTTGATTTCTTTAGCTACGGCTGCCCCTCGCACGGCGGCTTTGGCTTTGGCCTTTCGCGCTTTTTGATGGTGCTGCTGGGGCTGGGCAATGTGCGCGAAGCAGTGTTCCTGTTCCGCGGCCCCAACCGCCTGCACCCATAATTCGATTTTTTCTTTTTCCCCTGCTTCCCCTCATAGGGGAGCAGGGGACGGGCTTTTTTATTAGCTTCATCTATTATTTTTTTTGATGGATTTTTTTTTTGAAAGGAGAGGGTATGCCCACTATCTACAGCTCCAAAGTTCGCCTGCGGGCCGTTGAGCGCACGGATTTGCCGCTTTTTGTCGCCTGGCTGAACGATCCTGAGGTCGCGGAAGGACTGCTGATTTCATATCCAATGTCAATGGCGGAGGAAGAGCGCTGGTTTGATCACATGCTGACCACACCGGCAGCCCAACACCCCATGGTGATAGAGATCAGGGATGAGGAACAATGGGTTCCTGTGGGCAACTGCGCGTTTCATGAAATTGACTGGCGCAACCGTTTTGCTGAAATTGGCATTTTCATTGGCGAAAAGAGATTCTGGAACCGCGGCGTGGGTACCACGGTGATGAAGATGATGCTCAAGCACGGTTTTGAAACCATCAATCTTCACCGCATTTATTTGCATGTCTTTTCAACCAATCCGCGGGCTATTCGTTCGTATGAAAAGGCGGGTTTTGTCCATGAAGGCCGCATGCGCGAATCGCGCTATCAAAATGGCGCTTATGCCGATACCCTGATTATGTCGGTTTTGCGTCATGAATGGAAAGAAGAATAAGAGGAGCAGGCATGTCACTACCCCACCGGCATGATTTGATGTATGGCAATGTTCGCCTTTACACCGGCACCGCCTCGCCTGAACTGGCAGGCGAAGTGTCGCAGTATCTTGGCCTGACCCTGTGCGACCGGGAAATTGTGCAATTTCCCAATGAAAACCTGTTTGTGAAACTGAAGAAAAGCGCCCGCGGCCAGGATTGCTATGTAATTCAGACCACCACCACCCCGGTGCACCGCAACCTGATGGAAATGCTGATTCTGCTGCAAACCCTGAAGATGGATTCAGCGGCGCGCATCACCGCGGTCATCCCCTACCTGTGCTATGCCCGCTCAGACAAGAAGGACCAGCCGCGCGTGCCGATCACTGCGCGCCTGATCGCGGATATGATCCAGGTGGCCGGGGCTGACCGGTATATCACCATGGACCTGCATGCCGGACAGATTCAGGGCTTCTTCTCCATTCCTGGAGATGTGCTGACCGCCTTCACCATTCTGCTGAAGTACCTCAAAGAGCGCATTCCCACCATGTATTCACCGGTGGTGGTGACGGCAGATCTGGGCTTTGCCAAGAAAGGCCGCAATTTTGCCGCCGCTTTGCAAACCCCCATCGCCTTTATCGAGAAACGCCGCACTGGCAATGACGCCCGCTCAGAGGCGATGACTCTGATTGGCGATGTCTCATACCGCGACGTGATCCTGGTGGATGATGAGGTGGACACCGGCACTTCCATGATCAAAGCCGTGGATATTGTCAAAAAGCACGGCGCGCGCAATGTATATGTGGTGTTTGTCCACCCGGTGCTTTCGGCGAATGCCGCGCGCGACCTGGCGGCCTCAGCAGTGACCCAGGTGATCACCACCAACACGGTGCCCATTCCAGAAGAGAAGCTGGCCTATTTTGGCGACCGGCTGACGGTGCTTTCGGTGGCGCCGCTGTTGGGCGAGGTGATCCGGCGGGCCAATGAAGGCCGCTCGGTGGGCGAATTGTTTGACGAGTAATGCCTGAATTGCCTGAAGTTGAAACGATTGTGCGCAGCCTGCGCGCGGCCGGGCTTGAGGGCCTGCGAGCCGGGCAGGCTGCGCTGCTTTGGGAGCGCAGCCTGGCTGAACCTGGCTGGGAAGAGGCCCAGGTGCGCCTGCTGAACCAGCGTCTCGAAGCGCTGGACCGGCGGGCCAAATATATTGTGCTGCGCTTTGAACAGGATACACTGTTGATTCACCTGCGCATGAGCGGCGACCTGCGGGTGGATGACGGTGCGCCGGCCCTGCTGGCGCATGACCGTTTCTGGCTGAAGCTGGGGGAAAAACGCCTGGTGTTTAATGATGCGCGAAAATTTGGGCGCCTCTGGCTGGTGGGAGATGCGCAGACAGTGTTGGGCGGCCTGGGACCTGAGCCCCTGGACCCGGCTTTGACCGCGGAAGACTTTGCACGGCGGCTGCGGGCCAACCGGCGGATGATCAAGCCGCTGCTGCTGGACCAGACCTTTCTGGCGGGTTTAGGGAATATCTATACGGATGAGGCGCTGCACCTGGCGCGGCTGCACCCGCTGACGCCGGCGAATCGGCTGGATGCAGGGCAGGGCCAGGCTCTGCTGGCGGCCATTCGGGCTGTGCTGGAAGAAGGCGTCCGGCGCAACGGCGCCAGCATCGACTGGGTGTACCGGGGGGGAAGTTTTCAGAATCATTTCAGGGTGTACCAGCGCACGGGCAAACCTTGCCTGACCTGTGGAACGCCCGTGGAACGCATCACGGTGGGGCAGCGGGGCACCCATTTTTGCCCGCATTGCCAGAAAATGCCTGTGTAAATCGGATAAATTCACTTGTATTTCGAGTCCAAAAAAGATAAAATGTTTTTATATGGTTCCGGCTCATAGATGAGCACATTTTTGTTTGCATTATCCACAAGGAGGACCTGATGAAAGCGATATTTAAGCCGTTTGTCTGGCTGATGGTACTGGTGATGCTGGTTTCATTGGCCTGTAATTTGCCCGGCAGCGCCACTCCCGAGGCGACAAAAGAAGTTGAAGTGACCAAGGCGCCCACCAAACCTCCGGTGAAGCAGCCCACAAAAACCCCCGAAGCCCCTGAAGGGCTGGTGACTTCGCTGGATGGCGTGCAATCAGCCGTCATTCAGATCGAAGCCCAGGGCACATTCGTAGATCCGGCTGAAGGTCTGGTTTTGAACGCGGCCGGCCGCGGCTCGGGTTTCATTATTGACCCATCGGGGATCGCGGTGACCAACAACCATGTGGTGACTGGCGCGGCGCTGTTGAAAGTATGGGTTGGCGGCGACAAAGGCAAGGTGTACAATGCGCGTGTGCTGGGCGCATCGGAATGCTCTGACCTGGCCGTGATTGATATTGAAGGCGACGGCTTCCCCTACCTGGAATGGTATGATGGCGAGCCCAAAGTGGGCCTGGAAGTCTATTCGGCGGGTTTCCCGCTGGGTGACCCTGAATATACCCTGGGCAACGGCATTGTTTCAAAGGCGACCGCAGACGGCAGCACGAGCTGGGCTTCGATCAACCATGTGATTGAGCACACCGCCAAGATTTTGCCCGGCAACTCGGGCGGCCCGCTGGTGGATAAGAACGGCAAGGTGGTGGCGATTAATTATGCTTCCAACCAGGCCGGCCAGTATTTCGCCATTTCACATTCTGAAGCGGACGAGGTGATCAAACAAATGCGGGAAGAAAAAGACGTCACATCCATTGGCGTCAACGGCACCGCTTTTATCACCGAAGACGGCAGCCTTTCGGGCATCTGGGTTTCTTCCGTCAAATCAGGTTCGCCGGCTGATAAGGCACGTATTCAGGGCGGCGATATCATCACCCAGATTGAGGGTTTGGCGCTTTCCACCGACGGCACCATGTCGGATTACTGCGACATTCTGCGCTCGCACAAACCGCAAGACACCCTGAGCGTTTCGGTGCTGCGCTATTCCACCCAGGAAGTGCTGGAAGGCCAACTCAACGGCCGCACCCTCGAAGTGGTTTATTCCTTTGCCCAGGAACTTTCGGGTGAAATGCAATCCAACCCGCCAACCAACGATAACACTGGCGCCACCTACAGCGGCTATTACAAGGTGCAGGATGACAGCGGCACCATCCAGGTGGAAATTCCGGTGGAATGGTCGGATGTGGACGGTTCATCATGGGATGACACCTGGACTCTGGGCAACGGCCAGAAAATCACTTTCAGTGCACCCACCATCCGCGCCGCGGCTAATCAGAATAAATACTATGAATCGGGCATGTACCAGGAATCGGGCATTGTCTTCACAGCCACGCCAGCCTGGAACGATGTCGGCGACATTGGCGAGCTGCTTGATTTCACCATGGGGTACTATCAGGATAACTGCAAATACGATTCACGCAACGAATACAGCGATGAAGTCTATGAAGGCGCCTACGATCTGTGGAAAGAATGCGGCCCCGATGGCAACTGGGTGATCATGCTGGTGACGCATCCGAAGGATATGAGCTACGATTTCCGCATCCTGGTGGAAGTGAAAATTACCAAGGAAGCCGATCTGGAAGCACTGGACCATATTTTTGCCACGTTTGATGTGATTCAAGCCTTTGAATAAAAAGTCGAGATTTGACCAAGCCTGGAAAGGCTCCCCTGCCAAAAAGGCAGGGGAGCCTTTATCATGGGGGTGGAATTGACAATTATCGCCTTTTTTGAATCAATTTGTCCTGAATTCTTGACCTCCATTCCACTTTTTGATATACTAACACTTTGCGCGTATTAGCGTTGTCTATTCGCGCCCGTTTGGTTCTTATTCTGCACCAGGTTGCTAAACCAGGAGTGATCAATGGCTTCAGCTTTACCCACAAAGTCTTATGCGCGTATTCCAACCCAATTGGGACTCCCAAATCTGATCGAAATTCAGCTCGAGTCTTTTGAACGGTTGAAGCGAGAGGGGCTGGGCGACCTTTTCAACGAGATTTCCCCCATCGAATCCTATAACAAAGGTCTCAAGCTCTATTTCCCGTGCCAGCTCGAAGAAGGACGGCAGTTCAACCTGACCTATTGGTTCGGTGAGCCCAAGCATTCAATTGAAGAATGTATTGAACGCGATTTGACCTATGCCCGTCCCTTGAATGTGTCTGTTTTGCTGGTGGGGTCCGAAGTCACGGCCCCGGTCAAGCAGGACATTTTCCTGGGCGATTTTCCTGAAATGACGGAAAAGGGCACTTTTATCATCAACGGCACGGAACGCGTGGTGGTTTCACAGCTCATCCGCTCTCCCGGTGTGTATTTTGAAGCCCAGTTGGACCGGGCAACCGGCCGCCCGCTGGCAATGGCCAAGCTGATCCCTGACCGCGGCGCCTGGATGGAATTTGAAACCCGCAAGAACGATTACATTATTCTGAAATTCAACCGCAAGCGCACGGTGCCGATCACGGTTTTCCTGCGCGCCCTGGCGGCTGTGGATGACGGGATTGAAGACAACCCGCTGAAGACCGGCTCTGACGAAGAACTGCTGGCCCTGTTCCAGGATGTGGACAACAACCCCGAGCGCATGTTCATTGCCTCGTCCCTGCATCAGGAGCCGGTGTGGAATATTCCTTCCAACAGCAACATCGCTGAAGCGGCCTTGATTGAATTCTTCAAGCGTATGCGCCCCGGCGACCCTGCCACGCCCGAAAATGCCCGCCAGTTCCTGCAGGAACAGCTTTTTGACCAGCGCCACTATGACCTGGAAAAGGTCGGCCGCTACAAGCTGAACCAGAAACTTGATCTGCAGGGCATGATCCCCATGTCGAACCGCATGGTGACGAAGTGGGATGTGATCCGCCTGGTGCGGCGGATGATCCAGATCAATAACGGCATTGAACCGCCCGATGATATCGCTCATCTTGGCAACCGCCGCGTGAAGACGGTGGGCGAGCTGATTCAGAACAAACTGCGCATTGGCCTGCGCCGCATGGAACGCGTGATCAAGGAACGTATGTCCATTCGCGATCAGGATCAGGTGACCCCTGTGAGCCTGGTGAACATTCGCCCGGTGGTGGCAGCCCTGCGTGAATTCTTTGGCTCAAGCCAGCTTTCTCAATTCATGGATCAGACCAACCCGCTGGCTGAACTGCGCCACAAACGCACCCTTTCAGCCCTGGGTCCGGGCGGTCTGCGCCGCGAACGTGCCGGCTTTGATGTGCGCGATGTGCATAACTCGCACTACGGCCGCATTTGCCCGATTGAAACCCCTGAAGGCCCCAACATCGGTCTGATTGGCCGTCTGGCTTCTTACTCGCGTGTCAACGAGTATGGTTTCATTGAAACCCCCTACCGCCAGGTGCTGCGTTCCCTTTCACCTTCAGATCCGCGCCTGGTTGGCCGCAAGCTGAAGGATGATGTGGTGGATGTGGACACCGGCGAAGTGCTGGGCAAGCGCGATGACCGTGTGACCGCTGAAATGGCCAGCAAGATGGCAGCGGCCCACCTGGCCAAGTCATACATTTTTGTGGTGCCGTTTGTGACCGATGAATTTGAATATCTTTCGGCAGATGCTGAAGATAAATTTGTGATTGCCCAGGCGAACGCAACGCTGAACAGATTCCGCGAGTTTGAGGGCCGGGTTTCCTGCCGCTACCACTCCGGTTTCATCATCGCTTCGCCCGACAGCATTAACTATATGGATGTGGCTCCTCATCAGGTGGTGGGCATCAGCGCTGCGCTGATCCCCTTCCTGGAGCACGATGATGCCAACCGCGCTTTGATGGGTTCAAACATGCAGGCCCAGGCTGTGCCGCTGGTTTGCCCTGAAATTCCCCTCATCTCAACGGGCATGGAACTGCATGCCGCCCTTGATTCAGGCCAGGTGATCACTGCGGATGAAGATGGCGAAGTCATTTCAGTGACCGGCAAGCAGGTGGTGGTACGCAACACCAATGGTGAAATACGCACTTACAACCTGCGCAAATATCAGCGCTCGAACCAGTCCACCTGCATTGACCAGCGCCCGGCCGTCACCAAGGGGCAGCGCGTGCACCGCAACAGCATCGTGGCCGATTCCTCGTCCACCGAAAGCGGCGAACTGGCTCTTGGCCAGAACGTGGTGGTGGCCTTCGTGTCATGGGAAGGCGGCAACTTTGAAGATGCCATTCTGATTTCGGAACGCCTGGTGCAGGATGACCGCTTCACCTCGGTGCACATTGAAAAGCATGAAGTGGAAGCGCGCGATACAAAGCTGGGCCCTGAAGAGATCACCCGCGACATCCCCAATGTGGGCGAAGATGCCATCAAGGACCTGGATGAACACGGCATTATCCGCATTGGTGCCGAAGTTGGACCGAACGACATCCTGGTTGGCAAGATCACGCCGAAGGGCGAGAAGGAACTGACCCCTGAAGAACGCCTGCTGCGCGCCATTTTCGGTGAAAAATCGCGCGATGTGAAAGACACCTCGCTGCGCATGCCCCACGGCGAGCGCGGCAAGGTGGTGGATGTGAAGGTTTTCACCCGCGAAGATAACGCCGACCTGGCTGCGGGTGTGGATATGATGGTGCGCGTCTCGGTGGCGCAGCGCCGCAAGATCACCGCCGGCGACAAGATGGTCGGCCGCCATGGCAACAAGGGTGTGGTCTCTCGTGTGGTGCCGGTGGAAGATATGCCCTTCCTCGAAGATGGCACGCCGGTGGATATCATCCTCAATCCGCTGGGCGTTCCCGGACGTATGAACATCGGCCAGGTGCTGGAAGTTCACCTGGGCTGGGCTGCCAAACGGCTCGGTTTCCGCGTAGTGACGCCTGTGTTTGACGGCGCCGACGAAACTGAAATTGAAGCCGAACTGGCCCGCGCCTGGATGGTGGATGAAGCCTGGAACCAGACAGCTGAAAAAGCCTGGGAATGGATCAAGGAAAGCGATCAGGCGAGCGAATCGTTTGAAGATGACGACGAAGTGCGCCTGCTGTATCTTGAAAACTGGCTGGGCGACCGCAACTACGATGTGTATAAACTGGCTTCAGATTACCACTATGCCCGCCGGGCCACGCTGGCCGAATGGCTGCGCGATCAGGGTTATGATCCCGATCAGATTCTGGCGTTTGAAGACATCAGCACCAAGCTGGACGACATTGACGCCATGGACCAGCGCGCGACCACCGTCTGCCTGAAGCTGTGGATGGAAAAATTGGGCTATGAAGTTACCGACGAGAGCGATGACGCCGTTTTGGCGCAGGCGAACCGGGTGATGGAAGAAACCGCTGAACCCATGCCTATTCTGGGCAAGCAGGTGCTGCGCGACGGCAAGACCGGCGAACCCTTTGACCAGCCCGTGACGGTGGGTGTGATGACCATGCTGAAGCTGCACCACCTGGTTGAAGACAAGGTGCATGCCCGTTCCACCGGCCCATACAGCCTGGTGACCCAGCAGCCCCTGGGCGGCAAGGCGCAATTTGGCGGCCAGCGCTTCGGTGAAATGGAAGTGTGGGCGCTGGAAGCTTACGGCGCGGCCTACACCCTGCAGGAAATGCTGACGGTCAAGTCAGATGATGTGGTGGGGCGCGTGTCCACATACGAAGCCATTGTCAAGGGCGAACAGATCGAAGAACCGAGCATTCCGGCATCGTTCCGCGTGCTGGTGAAAGAACTGCAGAGCCTGGGCCTGGCGGTGGAAGCTGTGATGGATAACGGCGAAGTGATCCGTTTTGGCAAAGACGAAGAACGGGTGCGCACACCGAAGATGGAAACCGGCCTGCTCAGCCTGGGAGAAGATCTCTAAGCCAAGTATTCGCTTGACTCTGCTGTATGAGCGTGGTACAATCGTAACCCGTGTCACCTGTGGCAAGGTTGCCTGGACGTTCCTTGCCTGTGAGCAATTTAGGAAATCCAGGTAGGTCATCCGCAAGATGGATGGCCTACCTTGTTGATACAAACAAACCAAACTAAAGATTCTAGCCTGAAAGGATTTTTTGGAGGCAAAGGTGCCCACAATCAATCAACTGATCCGCAAAGGTCGCCAGACCAAAAAAGTAAAAAGCAAGGCTCCTGCCCTGCAATACACCTTCAACTCGATGGAACACCGTCGCGTTCGCCAGGAAGGTGGCGCCCCCCAGAAGCGTGGTGTTTGCACCGTCGTGCGCACTGCCACGCCCAAGAAACCGAATTCCGCTCTGCGGAAGATTGCCCGTGTGCGTCTGACCAACAATATTGAAGTGACCGCCTACATCCCCGGTGAAGGCCATCAGCTTCAGGAACACTCTGTGGTGTTGGTGCGCGGCGGCCGTGTGAAAGACCTGCCCGGTGTGCGTTACCACATTGTGCGCGGTTCGCTGGATACCACCGGCGTTGCCAAGCGGCAGCAGGCTCGCTCCAAATACGGCGCGAAGCGCCCCAAATAGCCCAAAAGTAAGATTGGAGTATTTGAATGCGTCGCATTAAACCCGAAAAGCGTGAAGTTTTGCCGGATGCTCGCTACAACAGCGTGCTCGTCCAGTCATTGATCAACCGCACCTTTACCCGCGGCAAGAAATCCACCGCCACCCGCGCCATCTATGATGGCCTGGCGATTGTGGCCGAGAAAACGGGCAAAAACCCGATGGAAGTTCTCGATTCAGCGATCAAGAACGTCGGTCCCATCATGGAAGTTCGCCCCCGCCGTGTGGGTGGTGCCACCTACCAGGTGCCCATGGAAGTGCCGACCCTGCGGCGCACGACCCTGGCCATGCGCTGGCTGCTCGACGCGGCCCGCGCCCGCTCTGGCAAGTCTTTTGCTGAGAAGCTGGCTGCTGAAATTATGGATGCTTCGAACAACCTGGGCTCTGCCGTGCGCAAGCGCGAAGAAACCCACAAGATGGCTGAGGCAAACCGCGCTTTCTCGCATTACCGCGCTTAGTCAGAGCTGGTAGCTTTTCCGAGATTGAGAATAAACCATGCCCCGTAATTTTCCGCTTGAGAAATACCGCAATATTGGCATCATTGCCCATATTGACGCTGGTAAGACCACAACGACCGAACGTATCCTGTTTTACACCGGTAAAACCTGGCGTCCGGGCAATGTGGACGATGGCACTACCATTACCGATTGGATGCCGCAGGAACGAGAACGCGGTATCACCATCGTTTCAGCAGCTGTTTCTGCGGAATGGAAAGGCTACCAGATCAACGTTATCGATACCCCCGGCCACATTGATTTTACAGCCGAGGTGCAGCGTTCGCTGCGCGTTCTGGATGGCGGCGTCGTTGTTTTTGACGCCGTTCAGGGCGTTGAACCGCAAAGTGAAACCGTCTGGCGTCAGGCCGATATCTACGGCGTGCCGCGGATTTGCTTTGCCAACAAGATGGACCGGGTGGGCGCTTCGTACGAACGCACCATCGAAACCATCAAACAGCGCCTGCATGCCAACCCCATCCCCATGCAGCTTCCGATCGGTTCAGAAGCCGCCTTTGAAGGTGTGATTGATCTTCTCACCATGAAGGCGCATTACTTTGCCGCGGAAAGCATGGGCAAGGAAGAACGCATCGAAGAAATTCCGGCCAATTTCCTTCAAGCTGCGCAGGAAGCCCGGGCGCACCTGGTCGAAAAAATCGTCGAACTGGACGATGATTTGACCATGAAATACCTTGATGGCGAAGAAGTTGCTGTTGATGAGATGAAAGCTGCGCTGCGCGCGGCTGTGCTGGCCAACAAAGCCACGCCCATCTTCTGCGGCAGTTCTCTGCGCAACAAAGGTGTGCAGCCGGTGCTGGATGGCGTCATTGATTACCTGCCTTCACCCCTTGATGTGAAGGCGGTGGTGGCGCACAAACCCAACAGCGAAGAAGAAGTCATTCTCGAGGCCGAAGATGGCGCCCCGCTGAGTGCATTGGTGTTCAAAATTGTCACCGATCCTTACGTGGGCCGCCTGGCTTATATCCGTGTCTATTCAGGCAAGATTACCCAGAGCACCATGGTGATGAACTCGACCAAGGGCAAACGCGAACGTGTTGGCCGCCTGCTGCGCATGTATGCCGACCGCCGCGAAGACCTGACCGAGATTCTGGCTGGCGATATCGCTGCCATGCTGGGCCTGAAAGAAAGCTTCACCGGCGACACGCTGTGTGAACCGGGCAACCCGGTTGTGCTGGAAAGCATTTCCTTCCCCGAACCTGTGATCACGATTGCCATCGAGCCGAAGACAACCGCTGATCAGGATAAAATGGTGGAAGCGCTGCGCAAGCTTTCAGAAGAAGACCCCACCTTCCGTGTTCGTACGGATGAAGCCTCTGGCCAGACCCAGATCGCCGGAATGGGCGAGCTGCACCTAGATGTGCTGGTGGACCGCATGCTGCGCGAATTTCGCGTGCAGGCCAATGTGGGCCGCCCGCGCGTCTCATATCGCGAAACCATCACCCGCAACATCGTCAAGCACAGCTATAAGTATGCCAAGCAGACGGGTGGCCGCGGACAGTATGGTCATGTCGTTTTCAATATCACGCCTCTTGAACGGGGCAAGGGTATTGTGTTCGAAAATAAAATTGTGGGCGGAGCCATTCCCGGCGAATACATTCCCGCTGTGCAAAAAGGCGTCAATGAGGCGGCCGAAAGCGGTGTGTTGGCTGGCTATCCAATGACGGATATGCTGATCGAGCTGGTGGACGGTTCCTACCATGAGGTTGACTCTAATGAAATGGCTTTCCGCATGGCGGCCGTGTTAGGCTTCAAAGAAGCCGTAGAACGCGGCGGTCCGGCCCTGCTGGAACCGATCATGAAAGTGGAAGTGATCATCCCGGAAGAATATGTGGGCGATGTCATTGGACAGGTCAGCTCACGCCGGGGTGAAGTGCAGGGCATGGACATGCGCCCGGGCAACGCTCAATCGGTGCGCGCGCTGGTTCCGCTGGCCGAAATGTTCGGCTATGCCACGGACCTGCGCTCGGCCACCCAGGGACGCGGTGTTTTCTCGATGGAATTCGAACATTACGCACCGGTGCCTGACAGCGTTGCCAAAAAAGTCATCAGTGGATCATAATTAAAAATTAATTATTAGCTTGCGAGGAGATCACAAATATGGCCAAACAGAAATTTGACCGCTCAAAACCCCATATGAATGTGGGTACAATGGGCCACATTGACCACGGTAAAACCACCCTGACCGCGGCCATCACCAAAGTGGCTGGCCTGATGGGTATGGCGGAATTCCGTGCATAC
>JAKQJC010000045.1 GCA_029561345.1 Chloroflexota bacterium
GTGCCACTTTGACCTCCGAAACCCTCACTTTTTTATTATAAACCATAACAAAAAATACCGCAAATGGATTCGCCATGAATTTGTCCGCGAAAGGCCTTTTTGGTGCGCGTTAACGCACTTTGTCCATAAAATCTGGATTTTCCTCTCCTTCTCTTTCCGGTATGATAAGCTCAAACAGACTCAGTTCAATCTTGGAGGGACAGTCAGTCATGACCACAGCTCAATTTACCCAACCGCAAAAGCATCTTTTGGAACAGATGGCAGCCCCGGCCAATTTGCTGGCTGCCTGGCGTGCGGTGCGCGCCAACATCCCACGCATCCGCCGCCGCCGAACCCACGGCCCCGACGGCATCACCCTCGATGAATTCGAAGCCCATCTGCCTGCCTATCTCAATGCCCTGCGTCATGATCTGCTCAAAGGACGCTATCATCCCCAGCCGCCGCACGAAGTGCTCTTGCCCAAAAAAGACGGCGGTCAGCGCCCCATCGCCATCCTTAATATCTCAGACCGCCTGGCCCAGCGCGCTGCCCAGCAGGTGCTGGAGCCCCTTTGGGAACCCGATTTCCTTCCCTGTTCCTACGGCTTCAGGCCGGGCCGCTCCATCCACGATGCCGTAACCGCCGCGCGTGACTTGCGGTCGCGCGGCCGCGCCTGGGTGGTGGATGGTGATATCGCCAATTGCTTCGGCAGCCTCGATCACCCATTGCTGTTAAAACTGCTGCGTCAGCGCATTGGCGATGAGCGGGTGATGGACCTGCTGCAAGAATGGCTGGCTGCCGGCGTGCTGGATGCACCAGCCGCGCCTGCCCCCCGGCCAAGTATTATGGAACAGGTGGAAAACCGCGTCCGTCAGGGCGCAGCCTGGTTTTCGGGCAGCGAGCCTCGCGAAGATGATTTTTACCGCGCTGCTGCTGATGCTGAGGCAGGTTCTGGCGAATCCGGCCCGGAATACCGCGGTTGGATGCTCTCTGAAGAAGATAATGATGCCTGGTACGGCCGCACCGTGGCGCGCCAAATGGCTGCAGGCGCCTTCTGGCTGGGCTCACGCTGGCTCAAACCCGGGTTTCGCGCGGTGCGCGAAGCCGTTATCAGGGGATTGCAATCGTCTTCCGGCCGGCAATCCCTTGGCAAAACCGCTGCCCTGGCGGGCGGCGCAGTCACCCTGGCAGCCGGAGGCGCTGCGGCCATCTGGTATTTTTTCCAGACCCGTCAGTGCAGCACAGCCCCAGGCACGGGGGTTATCCAGGGCAGCCCGCTCTCTCCGCTGCTGGCCAACATTTATTTGCATCCCTTTGATCAGGAAATGACCCGCCAGCAAACCGGCCTGGTACGCTATGCGGATGACTGGCTGGTTTGCTGCCCGAACCAGGAGCAGGCCGAAGAGGCCTACAATGCTGCCGTGCGCTCTCTGGCCCACCTGCGCCTCAAAATCCACCCCGAAAAAACCCATATCTGCCCGCCTGCCCAGCGCCTGGAATGGTTGGGCATGGACCTCTGAATAAGGAGAACCTCATTATGGCTACCCTTTATGTCACCGAACCAGGACTCCAGGTTCACAAAATCGGCCAGCGCATTGTCTTGCGCCGTGAAGGAGAAATTGTTCAGGATATTCCGCTAATTAAGGTGGATCGGGTGGTGCTGATGGGCCGGGGGGTTGGCATCACCACTCCCGCCCTCTACGCCCTCACCCGGCAGAACATTGATGTGGTCTACCTGACCAGTCACGGTGCCTTCATCTCGCGCGTTAACGGCAAGGGGCACAACAACACCCGCCTGCGCTACCAGCAGGCCCTGGCTGTTGCCGATCCGGCGAAAGCACTTGTGGTTGCCCGCGCCGTGGTGCGTGGAAAAATCCACAACCAGCGTATTTTCATGCAGCGTGCCCTGGTTGGGCAAAGCTGGGCCGAGCGCAGCCTGACCGCCATGGAATCTGCCGCCCGCCGTCTGGATTCCGCCGCCACCCTCGATGAATTGCGCGGGCTTGAAGGCACGGCCGCGCGCGAGTATTTCAGCCTGATGCGCCAGGCTCTGCGCCCGCCGGCGGATGGGCCCACATGGGGTTTTGAAACCCGCGCCTACTATCCCCCACCTGACCCTATCAATGCTGTGCTGTCCTTCGGATACACCCTGCTGCTCAACCAGGTCATCGCGGCCTGCCAGATTGGCGGACTGGACCCAGCCCTGGGCTTCTTCCACAGCGTGGATTTTGGCAAGCCTTCCATGGCCCTTGACCTTGAGGAAGGATTCCGCGCTCTGCTGGTCGACAGCGTGGTGCTGACGGCCGCCAACCGCGGCTTGCTGCGTCTGCAAGATTTTGCTCTGCAGCAGTCTGCACCGCGCGGCGGTGAGGATGAAGAAGAGGAAGCCGGTGAATCCCGTCCCCGTATCATGCTCAAAAACGATGCCCGCCAGAAATTCATCACCCTCTTTGAAAACCGCCTGAATGAAACCGTTATATATCCAAGTTTAAGTGAAGAAACCACCTATCGGCGGGTGCTGGAACTGCAGGTGTACCAGATGGCGCAGATGATTCTGGGAGAGGCCCCCGCCTTCATCCCATTCATGCTGAGATGAAGCAGTTTGTGCTGATCAGTTACGATATCTCCAACGACCGGCGGCGCAGCAAGGTGGCCAAGACCCTCGAAGATTACGGCCGGCGGGTGCAGTACAGCGTTTTTGAATGTCTGCTGCAGCCCGCCGAACTGCGCCGGCTGAACCACGCCCTCCAGCCCTGGGTGGTGGATCCGCAGGACAGCATTCGTTTTTACTTCATCAGCGCCGATGATCTCTCGCGCATCAAGGTGATTGGGCATGGAGCTGTAACCAGCGATGAAATCTTTTTCCTGCACTGATCCGTCCACACAATCCTCAGAATCCACGGCTGATGTGGGTCTGGCAGTAATGGAACTGCTTTTCAACCTGTTGAGTCTGTGCCGCCGGGGAGAGCCGGGGTCTCCTCCGCCCACTGCCGCCAACCTGCAGCAGCGCCGCATGCATTACTGGCAAAAGAAGCGTTTGCCGCGCCTGAATTTCTGGCTGGGGCTCCTGCGGCATGCCGGTCTGCTGGATGAGGCCGGCCGGCCCACGCCCCTGGTGCCCGATTGGCTGTCGGCACCCCTTTCGCAGCGTTTTCGCGACCTGGCCTATGCCTGGGCCAAAACACCCTCAACGCAACGGCGCCAACACAGCCGCCTGCGTGCCTTGCTGGACCTTGAGCAGAATTGTCCCACCACCTCTCCGCAGGGCCTGGTTTTGCTGGGCCTGGCAAACCGCAGCGGCCTGACCGACCTGGGACGCCAGGCACTGCAAAACGCCCCCATGCCGCCAGAACCGGCGCCGGCCTTGTGGCGCATGGACCTTCTTCCAGGCAGCCTGCTGGGCGTACCTTACCCGCCTGATTGGAGCCTTCTCTGGGAATTGGAGACCTATTTGGACCCACTGAAAGCCGGCCTGTATCTCCTGGATGAGGCCGCCCTGCGCCGCGCAGTTCAACGCGGGGCATTGAAAGGAATGAACCTCGAAGGAGAATTGCCCGCCCTGGTTCGCTGCCTTGCCCGGGGAACCGGCCAGCCCATCCCAGATTGGCTGCTGGAAAAGCTGAAAAACACCCCCTCGGCCCGTCTGCTCACCGGTCTGACGGTGGAATTTTGCGACCCCGCAGAACTGACCGGCCTGCGTAAAAACTGGCGTCTGCGCAAAAAACTGTCAGATGTGCTTTCGCCCCGCCACCTGCACCTTTCTGAAGATCAGGCCATGCCCATCCTGCGCCAACTCTGCCGCCACGGTGTGCTCTCTCAGGCTGATTTGGAACGTGCCAGCGCCATCTTGGAGCCAGACACAGAAGCCGGCATGCCAGCCGGTAAAACCGCACGCGCTTACCTGCTTTACCTGGCGCAGCTGGCCCAACTGCTGCCGGGCGCTGCCTGGGCGCCGCCGCCCGGCCTCAAAGAAAAACTGCTCGCCGGTCTGGAGCCCGCCCTCACCGCCTCAGCCCTTAACCGTGCCAAAACCACCGCCGCCCGCCTGCTGCCGCCGCGCCTGGAAGCAGCCCCGCCTCCCCCGGCCAACCTCTCGCCCGAAGAGCGCGCCCGCATGCTGGCCGTGCTGCAGGAAGCCATCCGCACCCAGAGTCCGGTGGATATCACCTACCACACCAGCGGCCGTGAAAAGCCTGAAACCCGCCATATCACCCCGCTGATGATTGAACACGCCAACGGGCACGATTACCTGCTGGCCTACTGCCACATCCGCCGCGATAACCGCATTTTCCGCCTGGATAGGCTGGTGCTGCTGTCACGATGAGCGATTAAAGCAAAAGGAGAGCCTGCCTGAAAGCAAACCCTCCCTGTCTAAATCAGCGCATCTCTACTGCCGCCCCAGGTAAGTCCAGGTGCCGCACTCCACATGCAGTTCCACCTGGAAATCAGTGGCGGCGATGAAAATGGTCCCTCCGCCGAGGCCAAAATAGTTGTCGATAATTCCGCCGGTTTTGCTCGAACGCTGCCAGTAGCAGTTTTCAGTCACACCATTGTTGCGCCACAACCCCGGAGCAATGTCCACGTTCACCAGGTAAACGCCGGGGGCTTTGTCTTCTGTCAACGGATCAAGTGTTGGAGAAGGCAGCGGCGTCTGGGTCGGGGTCGGGGTGATGGTGGCCGTATACAGCGGTGTGGGTGTGGCCGTCTCGGTCACAATCACCACATGGGGAGTCTGGGTTGGCCCGGGTGTATAAGTCGGGTACGGTGTATGAGTGGGCCAGGCTGGCTGCGGCGTGTAAGTCGGATAAGCCGTGGCAGACGGCAAAGCCGCCTGGGTGGCAGCCACAACCGTCTGCACGGCGGCCAGGTCTGGGGCCGAGGCGCGGCAGGCCGCCAGGGTCAGAATGATCAGAACAAGGGGTATCTGTTTCTTCATTTTTCTCCTAATAAAAAAATATTTAATTGATCCAGGCGCTTGCCTGCGCCTGTTGGATCTTCTTTTCAATCGCCCTCATTATTTCCACCGCCGGCTCCAGCGAGACCCCCTGCCCAACAACCACAATGGACACATATATATTGGCCTGCCGGAAGATCAGCATGTGAATGCTGCCCATTTTGTCTTCGCTGCCCGAAAGCATGAGGGATTCATCGCCAAACCGCAGCTGCTTCATTTCTGATACCCTGACTTCCGGCATCTCGTTCTGCAGGCGTGTTGGAATGCTCACACACCTTTCCGCCATGATATCTCTGGCGCTCTGTCGTGTGTCCATGTTGAGCACACCCAGGGAAATGGTGAGGCCATTCTCATTGGAAAAAATGCGCGTGCTGGCGCTGCTGGCCGATGTGCAGGGGGGTAAGACAAATTCATCCAGTCGCCGGCTGTTTTTAATCATCTGGACCGGTTCGCGCAGGTCAGAAACGGTCAGGTTGAGTTCCCCTGCATCGCTGTAGATCATGGCGCAGCCAGCTTCCTGCAGGCACGGCACAGGCATGGTATCCGGCACGGGTGTGCAGGCAGCCTGAGGGGTTCGGCTGGGAGCCGGGGTGTATTTTGATGTGGTTTCCGGAAAAACAAAGAGGCTGGAGCAGCCCGTGCAGATCATTGCCAGCAAAGTCAGACAAAAAAGAAATATCGGTTGAATGATTTTCAAGTGATCAACTCCTTATCAATTGGAAAGGCGGCAGCAAAGTGTGATTGCAGGTTAAGGATAACAAAATGACCGGTTGATGGCCTCACAACCGGTCATGAATTTTCTCATGAATCATCAGGAAGTTTTCAAACGGGGTTTTCGGCTGCCAGAAACAAGCACCAGGGCTGGTTGAATAAACTTTCCAGCGCCTCGCAGCGCCGCCCGGCCTTTTTGCGAATATGCTGGAGACCTGACCGCTGGTTGCGCCACACGGTGATGATCGTAGAACCATCGCGGGCCAGCACCACAGCCGTGCCGGCCAGGCGCATCCAGGCATCCTGCCGGCGGTCGCAATCTGGAATATCCCGCCGCCGCAGGTAGTACACCAGTGCCCCATCGCTGTGAAAACGCTGTCCGTGCAGCAAAACATACGTGACCTGGGCTGCCGTCAGGCCGCGCTGGGCGCTGCGCTGAATCGAATGCGTTGTGAACTGAATTTCCATCTTATCCCTCCTCAAAAGAAATTCCAACATGCTGATTTTATCTCATTATGCCAGAAAAGAAACACCCCCGCCATCCAGTAAAACTGGATATTTATCCTGATTAAGTGGACATTTCCACAATAAATTGGTCGAATTTTTCTATCCAAAAGCGAGCATTGAAAACCAGGTCATCCTCTCCCCAGATTTCTTCGGCGCATTTCAGCGCCGCTTCTCGATGAGAATCAACGGTGGCCAGGGAAATGTTCATATGCTGGGCCATCTCATTGCGGTCGGCGCCTTTAGCCATCAGGGTTAAAGTCTCGCGCTGTCGGGGGGTGAGCTTTTCCCACACCCGGCGGCAGCGGCTGCGGTCTTCATCACTGAGCCAGTGCAGGCGTGAGCGGATCATCTGAGCTGTGCTCTGCTGGAAAAGGGGCGCCAGGCCCGGAAAATAAGCTGGCCAGGCAACAAAAGGCACTTCAATTAACCGCACGCCAGAATCTGCCGGCACATGCATCAATTGCTCTTCTTTTACTTTCTTTGCCACCGAATCGGGTGTATAAATATGCCAGATGTGATCGGTGGGAGAAAGGAACTGCATGGCCGCAGCCAACCCCACCAGCGACATGATCCGCCGGCCGCTGCTCAACCCCAGGTGCACCGCCTGCGGCATCTGTTTCAAATCATGCAGCAGGCGGTGAAAAGCAGCCCGCACGGCCTCAATCTGGGTCGGCTCATAGGCATCAGCAATGGGCTCCTTTCCTGCCAGCACCGGCACAGCGTGCAGCCGGCATGGTCTGCCGTGATACTGCCCCTGCGGAAATTCTGCCTGAAGGCGCTTGAAGGAATCCTGGTAGCGCGGATTGCCGGCCAGGTAAATCACCACCACCTGATCGATGCTTTCATTGCGAGCAAGCAGCAGATCAAGGGTGAATGTGATGATCTGTGGCTGGCCGCCCAATGTGGCTACATAAGAGGTCTTAATTTCAGACACGCTGCCTCCGCAAAGGATAAAATGATGAAACCCGAACCCAATCTTCCCGCCATTCTCCTGGCCGGCCCGCCCCACTGCGGAAAATCTGTTCTGGGGTACCAGCTGACGCAGTCTTTGAGCTCGGTCGATATGGACCACTATCTGCTGAGAGCTGTGCCTGATGGTGAAGGTAACTGGTTTTTTGTAGATAACCGGGTTGCTGTCTATCGGCTGCGCAATCAATTAAAACATGACTACACGGATAAATTCATCGACCACATGTCGAAGGCAATATCCGACCGCATGGTGCCGCTGCTGGTGGATATTGGCGGGCAGCCCCGTGACCATCAATGGCAAATTCCCAACGCCTGCACTCATTCCATTTTACTGTATCAGACAGAAAAAGAGCTAATGGAATGGCGTCAATATCTGGCAAATCAAGGCTTGATTCCGCTGGCCGAACTGCAATCCGTGCAAAACCAGGCAGAAACGGTCTCCCAGGCTGGCCCCATCCTGCAGGGCACCATTGGAGGTCTGGAACGCAGCCCGGCTTTGCGCCGAACAGGCGTCACCTTCGCTGCTTTGCAGGAAAAGGTTGCAGATGTCATCAAGGCGGATAAAAACGATCTTGAAAACCTGCGCCGCCAGGCTGCCCGCGGGTGTTATATCAGTGAACAGGCCCTGGCTCAACAAATTGGAATTTGCCAGCCAGATCAGTCCATCCTATGGCATCCAGAGGACCTGCGGCAGGTTATCCCGCTGATACCTCAGGAAAAAATCGTCTCCATTGATGGGCGCGGACCGGTCTGGCTGGCGGCTGCCCTGGCCGTGGGTGCTCTGCCTGGACAAACCCGCTTCTTTGATATCCGCTATGGCTGGGTTAAAGTCCCCGAGGTGGAAATCCAGAATCCGGGCAACCTGAGGGTTGAACGCCGGGAATATGCAGATTACACCTGGTTTGAGGTGAGCATTCCAGATGGGATTTATGAAGAAAAAAACCGGGTTGCCATCCCTCCTTTCGAAAGGACAAAACCCGGTGTGGTTATCAGCGGAAAGCTTCCGCGCTGGGTCTACGCCGCGCTGGCGGTGTATTTTTCGACCCGATATGAATGGGTGGCTGTGCGGAATTTGCCCCAAAAAAATTTGACCATCATCAGCAGCCGTTCAGACCTTCACAGGATCGGTGAGACACTGGACGATCCAGAAGAGAAAGCCAGCACCCAGGCCTGAGAGAGCCGCATCCCCAGAGCATCCGCGGTTCGCTCTGCGGCCGGGGTCAGAACCCGATGACCGGCTGCGGCGGCCAGCACGGCTTCTGCCAGGGCTTCTCTCATCTCCCCTTTGAGAAGATACCCGCTGCAGACAGGTTGAGATAGCCAATCCACCAGGCGGCGGTCAGCGCCGACCGCAGTGCACACCACCCTGGCTTCCGGCGCGCAGGATGAGATGCTTCTGGCAAAACTGTCCAGCCATTCCGCAGACATGGGATCATCCATGTTCAATAAAATGATCTGCGGGGAGAATTGGAACAATCGTTTCTGAATGTGTCCTGGTCCAGCTGTAGCAGCCAAAATGCTAATGTAAGAATGAGTATTCAGCCAATGTGCCATGCCCCACCGTGCAAAGGGGTCCGGTTCAACCAGCCAGACCCGAACTGGTTGAGGCGCGCCATTTTCAAGCTGCCGGTTTATTAGTTGTTCCACGCCTTTTCCAGCTGGAATGGATCAGGTTCAAAACTCTTCCTGCGGGATTGCACAAATTGGGTAAACCCCATGCCGCGGGCTGTTTTTTCACCTGTGCCAGAATATTCAGCCATCTGCGCCAGGGCCTGCCACATGCGCAGATAATCCGGCATGCGTGCGGCCGGAATATCGCGGCTGTCGGTGTGCGCCTGGAAGGCCACCTCGCCCACAAAACCGGTCCATTCCACATCCCCTTCCTCATATGCAAAGCAGGTTTGAATCTGGGCCTCAATGGGCGCAACCTGAAACTCCACCCAGCGGGCAAATTCCGGGGGCGGCGGAAATTCCGGCGCATAAGCCTCCCAGCGCGCGGCATACCCCCGCCACAGAGCGTAGGGAATGGGCAGCAGGGTGTCGTGGCCGAACATCTTCAGACGCGTGGGGGTGATGAAGCGCAGGCGCAAGCGGCGCGCATCACGGCATTCATCTATCAACTGTGCATAGGTTTTTGCCATGCCGCTTTCTGGCTGGAAATGGGTCACCCGCATCTGCGCTGAACCCAGGCGGATTTCAGCCCGGGCAGCAGCCAGGTTGCCCCAAATTTCCGCAACCTTCTCTGCCGCGTCCGCTTCAAGCGTGCGAATGCGAAAACCCTGCACAAGGCCGTTATCCACCATCAGAGAGATGGAAAACGGCAAAGGCTTCTGTCCGGAAGCATGCATGCGGTCCACCCAGGATGGGAAACGCCGGCCCATTTCCGTGTAAAAAAGGCCGTTCAGCGCCTTGGATCGCACGGCCTGCACCGGAAGGGGGCCGGTGAGGTTGTAGAGGAAAACTTCAAAGCATGAAAGAGGTTGTTGTGACATATTTCCACCATATGGCTGGAATGTGCATCCAGTAGAAACAAGTCTGATCTGCTTCTACTGGATGCAAAAATACGTCTGGCAGGTTATATTTTTCAAGCCATTTCGATAAAATAGCCATAACCCGCATTAGTTTTGGCACCTGCGCCAAGATCCTTAAGGCCATTGATCAGCCATTCACGGGCAAAGCGCAGACAAACCTTCTGTTGTTCATCCTGAGGATCTTCGCAGGCAAGGCCAAACCAGAAGGTGGCGCCTTCAACCGTTAAAAAGGGTATCGGAACCGGGTTCTGATTATCCGCAGGCGGCGTATGATTGTTGCCATCCTGGTAATACTTGGGGAAGTGAGGATTCATGATGTCAACCACAATTTTGGGTTTTGCGCTGCCGTCCGGGATGGCGTCAAAAAAGTGGATGCAGCCAGCTCGATTCTGGGTGCCAAATGTTTTACGAAAGATCAGAGCGGCCTGGCTTGAGGCATCATCAAATGCAAATTTTGCCTTCGCTGCTTTGTATTTTTGAGGATCAGGTTCCTCAACCAGCGACATCACTTCTGAAATGCTGTGGTGATGCAGCATTTCTGTCAGCTCAACTAAAGCATAGGCTCTGGCCAAGCCTTTGACACTGCTGCCAGGTAGAAAGGGAAAACCATAACGATTAAACGCGAAGCCCACTTCCAGAGACCCCTTGCGGCCAATGCCGGTGATGAACCGCCATTCCATCTTAATCTTGAAGGGATTTCCTCCCTGCGCCGCCACCATGGCCTGCCAGCGCTTCTGTTCGGCAGCCAGAAGGGCGGTATCAATCTGCTCAGTGGCTTTAATAATTCGATCAAGATTCTCGTTTTTACTTTGGGAAGAAATTTTCCAACCCTCATAGCCTAAGAATCGGTCAAAAATCAGGCCGGGATTCATAGCCACCCATTTGGTTCCCAGTCCTTTACTGGAAGTTGCAGGAACAGGGTAATTCAGAGGAGCCATAACATTACTCCTTTATTTTATTTCTGCTTCAGCAAACCGCTTCAACCACATCAAGAAGGCCATTGCTTCAACTGTAGCACGCCGGTATTCCTCGGTTGTTGCTTTAGTGGAAATCCATTCCATCAGGTTGGTTGTGGCTGGAAGGTTCATTTGCTGGATCAACCAGCCCTGAATATGCCCAAAAAGCATCAAATGTTCACCTTTGCCCTTTGCGCGAAGAAAAGCCATAGCCTGACCAAACCCGCTGATTTGAATATCTGCCGGCATGCCACGAACCAGGCTTTTGTAATTTTCCACACGTTGATCCTTGGCCTCTTTTACATCATTCCAGGCCTGCTGAGCACGCTTTTGATCAATGGTTCTTTGTAAGGGTATTTGACCGCTCATTTTCAATCTCCTTATTTGATTTGCAAGGCAACCATGCCTTGACCGGTTGTGGCATCGCCGCCAAGGTAAATGCGCTGAATCTGAGCTGCCTTCAGTTTATCCAGAATCTGGGCTCCGGTTAAAGTCACTTTTTTACGATAAGAGTCCGCTGAATTTAATGGGGCATACATCAGCGTATCGACTGGCAGGGTCTCTGCCGTCCACAACATGCCATCAATAACAACCTTCTTATCCGGGTCAATTTTGACATGGGTCTGTACTTCGGTGGCATAGAGGGCAAAATCGCGGAAGACGTCTTCGGGCAAAATGCAGAGTTTATTGGGCAATTCCTTGCGCCAATAATCATACTCGGGTGTTTTGGGAAGCGCATTTTCGGCCAGCCAGCGTCCAATATTTGCCACCTGTTCACTCACAGATGCTGCAAAGCTGAACTCCTCAAGAACGACCATGTCATTGGCACGGATCTGGGTTGAACCAATCAGAGCTGTCTGGGCAGGCACATCAATTTTGGAAATATCCACATTCATTTTGATGCCAGCCAGGGCGGCATCGCGCGCGAATCGCGCCAGCACATCCAGACTTGTGGTCCAGGCAAAAACGCCGTTCAATGAGCGCACCGGAAAAAGAAGAATCCGCGCATCACCCACGGATAACGCGCCAGCATGCTCTGAGGCAGAACTGGTTTCAGGACCAAAGATGGACAGGTGCTCTTCCTTGTCCAATTTCTTTTCAGTAACCGCACGAAGCTGTCCTTTTATGCCGCTCCCCTGAATCATGGGATACTGGGTCGTGCGTTCACGTTGAATGGGTAAATCCACCGCACCCAGGCTGCGTCCGGTTCCGGCATGCAGGGGGCTTTCGGCGTAAATGAACATGATTGAGTTAGCTGTGAACATATATCTACCACTCCTTTGAGGTAATAAAGTATTGCCCAAAACCAATTTCTGCGCCCCACTCTGTGAGGGCATTCTGGATTAAATCCTGGCGAATGCTGGCTGCACCCGTTGTTTCAAAATAGTAAACACTGCCCGCCGGGACAAACCGTCGGCAGGGTTTATGCCATTGCTTTGCATAATCGAAGCCGCCAATGGATTGGTACCGGCCGACCGCCGCTGAAACGAGCTTAACAGAACCTTCAAAAAAGATATTCCAATTTTCAGGGCGCCAGCCTGCGCTGAACCAGGTCGGCGAAGCAAAGTAGATCTTGAAACGTTTGGGAAGCTTGCGGTCCTGGACTTTACCCATTTCAAACGAAACATTCACTTTTCTGAAGGATGCCGAACGTGATTCTCCGCCAAAACGGAAAATGCCTGATGACGGCCAGTCATCATAACCGCTCATTTCCACCAACAGGCCTACACCTTTTTCCGGTCGAATATATTCAACCTCGAAAAGCATGCCCGTCTGGGTAATTCCCAGGCTGGAGTCGATACTGTTCCCAATCCGGTTTTCCCGGGTGAAGAAATGTTTTTCACTGGTTGCTGTTGAGGCAATTCTGACAGCTTTGCCATCCAGATATTGGAGCAACTGAGTGCAGGACAGCCAGAGGTTTCCCTTGATTTTTTCAGGCTGATCATCGAGTCCCATGATCCACAGGTTTTCACCAAGACTGGTCTTCACTTCAGAAGCCTGCCTGGGGGCGCTTGCCGGCCGAACCTCCCCGTTTTTCACCACCGCATCCATGGGCAGCGGAAAATACGGGACAATGGTTTCTTTTCCAGCCGTATCCTTTTCAACGCGCGCCAGAAAAGGGCCACGCAGGCGTAATTGGCCATAGTCTTCACTTGTGCCAACTGCTGCAACAATGCTGTCCTTATCATGCAGATTGACCTTCTTAAGCGCAAGCTGGTGAGAGCGGATGGCTCCCTGGACCACATTGGGAAAGGGTGGAAAGAGGCTTTGAACCCGCTGCCCTGATCCGATATTGAATGGCCGTCCATCGCGAAACAGCCAGACATCTGATGGTTCGATAAACAACATGCTCATTCTTCACCTCCCAGGGCAACGAACCTGGCCACAGTTAACCAAAAGCCCAGGTGAATCAACCCACGTCCATTATCTTCAGGATCTGCCTCTATCTTATCCAGGTCGGCAGCCCAGTTCCCCAAATCTTGAGCCAATGCATCTATTTTTTCCGGGGTTAACTTATCGGTCTGCTCTTGAATCCGGCCATCAGCTTTTAAAGTTTTTTGATTGTGCCGCTTCAACAACCGCCGTATTTCCGAAACACGGGCTTCTTTTTCCAACCAGGTCATTGTGTGCGCCTCGTTGAGGATTTCATAAGCAACCCTTGTAGATATTTCTTTGTCATTGAAAATATTGACCCATGCTTTATAATAGCTCAAGTCGCCCCATTTACATTTGACAGCAACTTCTTCACCGCCGCGTTTCATGATGCGCAAGCACACCGCGCCTTTTCCTGAAACGGATTTTGCCATACCTTCCGCTTCGCGCGCTGTTCTGAGCGCAGCAGCCAGCGGAGAGCGGTGATGTGCCACAGCAATGCCAGCTGAAACCGTCTGGCCAGTTATTCTATGGAATAATTCCGCCAGTTCAGCTGCCAGGGGCAGTGCCTCAACCAACGGCGCCAACACCAACACATCATCTCCGCCTGTATATACTGACGTGGCAAGATGGCCATTAAAGATCTTTTGGGCATTTGCAGAAAACTCCTCCAGTTTCCGGCTGAAACTGCGGTGGGCTGCTTCACTGCTGCAACTGCTCAGGGCTTCTCCCATGCTGTCGCCGTCCATCATGATAATGGCATAGTATGAACAGGGCGCGGATTTAACTTCTTTGTAGATGGCTTTCAAAGCTCGTAAAGCTTTCTCTAGCTGTTCTGGGGAAATATTTTCCAGTCCGTAATCGTCTTCCAGACATTTGGCAGTCAGGGTTTCTTCATAGAAGAAATCTCCATCGAAATGCCAGTCCTTTTCTTTCATCCTTGGAATGCCCATCGAATCCAGAATATTACCATAATCTTCAAGGAGCGCTTTGCCATTTTCAGAAAGATCAACAAGCTGGAGAAAGGCGCGGCTGGCAATGGTACTGGTGGAGGCAAAAGGCTCAGAAGAGCGCGTCAAGCTGGCAAAACGTTTGGTGACCCCTATGGCATCCAGACATTCACGGCCGCCCGGCTGGATCAGATGCCCGTAGCGCATTTTCTTGACCACATCTGTCCAATAACGCCGGGCGTCGGTTGACTGAGTATGCAAGGCTTCTCGTGTGCCGCTGAGGAAATCTTTCTCTCCTTCTTCAAGATAGGGGGCAAAAAGTCGGGTGCGTTTCACGCCGCCAAGCGCCCGCTCAATCTTCTGGTATGATTCCTGATAACCTGTCAGGGGAGCAAAAGTCCAATAAAACTCCCACAAAAAATCATCTGCCGTCTGGCGCGCCCATATTTGATCCCATATATTATCCCTGGCACCAGGGCCGGCTTTTTTGAGGAATGCCTCACGCGCCCCATCTGTCATTTTTTTCCAGCGGTCCAGAAAAGCCTGCCTGGCTTCCTTTGCTGCGGTTTCGCCATCCTGAAGAGGGAGAATCGCCACCAGTTTATTAGGCGCATCGCTTTCCAGACTGGCCGGATAAACCAGGCGCCGTTTTTTACTCTCATTTTGAAGCACAGCCCCGGCGGCCTGCGACAGTTCCACCAGAATGCGGCTGCCGGCGTATAAGTCGGCTGTTCTACGGCTTTCTGTTATAAAAGATTGGACAGGGCTGAATGTAAATACAAGAATGCCTTCTTCGCTCATACGGCCCATCCTTTGATTTCTTCTTTCGGATACCCACTCAAAATCGTTTCCACCTCTTTTAATGCTCTGTCATCTGGGCAACAGGTTGTTGACGGCAGGAAAGTCATAAGCAGGTAGAATTGCTGGTTAATTTGAACCGGTTTCATCCACAATGGCGATGAATGCCGTGGGCTGATACCACCTAAGTAATTAGATTTTTGGATGCGGGCCATAAAGTCCTTGATGGCTTCTATACCCGATGAATAGGGGTGTGTGCCCAGCCAGATTCTGGCCTTGTTGCTGAAACAAGGAAAGGTTGGAATGGCAGCCGGCATTGGTCCGGTATCCACATTCACGATTCCCGCAAATGCCCTCATATTTTTCAAGGAACCAGTCAGCAGATTAGTAATTTTTAGGATTGCCTGTTCTTGAGATTTATATGATGGTATGGAACGGGATAAAGCGCCAAAACCACGGCGTGCGCGCTGTCCAAAGGCCCCCAGAACAATGGCCAGCTCCAGGCTATCCCGGGCCGCCTGCCATAATTCATTACTTACCGGACGGCGAGCGGAAAGGATTATTTCGAAGTTTCCACTCCTGATGGCAGGACGGGAAGCTCCGCTTTTATGAGGAAGCAGAACTTGATTTCCTTTCATCAATCCGTTCGGGTTAGCAATAATGCGGGTACTGACAGCACCTCCATTCTCGGTGTTTCCCCAAATAGCTCCTTCCAGAGTGTGCAATCCTTTCATGTCTGTTCTGGATATAACCGCACCAGCGCAAGCGCGAAACCAGTAACGGATTTCACCCCGAAATGAAGGCGGCCGCAATTCAGCCTCTGCCGTTGGGTCTGAACCATGGAGTAAGAGAGGGGTCACAATGGTTAAATTCAATACTTCTTTTTTCATTGACCCTCCTTCTGTATTGAGACAGGTCGTGGCAACAAATAGATCATTTAACCTCCTCCTCAAAATAAAGAGTTGCTCAAAAAACAGAGCATGAATCAGCCTGATCTGGCTGCAATTCACATTCATGTATAAAACGTTGCTAAAATCACTTTTCTTTCTCTTACCAGTTTGAAGAGAAAGTGATTTCGTTGTTTTTTCCTTCTTTACAGACTATGATAACCGCAGCGACTCAGATTCATATCCAGAAAAGCTGGATCATTTTACCCAAAACGCTTTTTCCGTGCCTGTTCCCTCACAGCCTGCAGGTTCAGGATCTCAGCCACTTCAAAGCGCGGAGGCAGCGCTCCAGCCACTGGCCGGAGCCGCAGTACCGGCGGAAAATACCCCATGCGGCCGTGCAGGTCCGCCATCAGCATCACTGTAATGAAATTCAATGCCGGTGGATTGATCAAGACAGGCAGTGTCTGTAATTCTTCAGATGAGAGAGACAGAGCACCCATCATCTGCTCAAGCTGGGGTAGAAATGACTGGTTGGTGTCGAACTGAACCGGAATGGAAATCACCCTTTCAACCGGATTGCCAGTGAGGGCTTCAACCTGAGCCAGATTCTCTTCCGTCAAAGGGTGTGAGAAATTGAGAATTATCGTCATATACTCTCGCCTAAGCCCCTCCGGATAGGGAGTTTATTAGCAATTTTTGTAACTAGAGTTTGCACATCTCTTTTGGAAAGGGGTTTACCTGGATAATAATCATTCAACTCTACGACTGACACACCTAAAGCGCCTGCAACAGGTTTAAACCATCCGTGTTTTGGATTTCTGGAGAATTGCGTAACAATGAATCGCTGCGTATAAGTTCCCATTAATTCTCGGGCAGCGAATGTGGTTAATTGGTCCACAGCTTTTTTTCCACTACCTTCACCACCGGTTTTTACCTCAAAAATGGCAACTTGGTTTTCACAACGAATAATAATATCAGCTTCAAGCTGCCCTTTCATTTCCAATGGTATTACCCCAACAAAAAGCTCATCAACATAGGGCTTCAATGCATTTGCCACTTCCCTTTCAAGCATTCCCCCATCTTCAGAAGAAAATTCTCCATGTGTGAAACTACCAAAATGCGCCTCGATATATTCCTTTAATTTTATAGCATCCCGAGAAAGTGGTTGTGTTCTTTCTAATTCCAATTCTCCAGCAGAATTGATGCCATAAAAATACAAAGAACTAATTTGCGGTGCTGGGGGTTTACCCTCTGTTCGATAGTAGACACAGGAGTATTTCCTGGCCACAGCTAATTCAAAGGCAGCTAATGCCATGGGTTTAGTACCACCAGTAAGGTTTACTGTGACATCCTTCCTATCACCTACCGCAAGGCTCAACTCTCTAACAATATCAGGAACAATGTATTCTTCTTTTAACTGTACAATCTCACACCCTTGAATTAGGCCGGACAATCTCCTGGCTGCCGCATATGATTTTTCATTTTTGGTGGCTACCAACAAATTGTTTTCCGCCTTCAAGTACCTGGCTGGCAAGAGATTGGGGATGGGCTGTTCGCCGATAAGTGATATGAGCAACATTATATGTGTTCCTTTCCTATTGGCTGATCTCCATAAATATTTCTGCAATCCGCTCCAAATCCGCTCCCCGGATCACTCTTACCTTCATGGTACGGGCACGGTCCAGGCTGGTATGCACCGCCACGTCCGAAGCCAGGATTAAAGCTTTGCCGCAGTAAATCCCCGCGGACTCCCGGCTGGACAATGAGAAGAGTTCATACAGATAGCGGTTCAGATCAAACGAGCTGACGGTTTTCTTGCGGCTCTTGCAGGAGCCCACCGCCATGCGCCCGTTGCGCACCACCATGATATCCAGTTCATTTCTGACCCACCCACCAGGCACCGGCTTGCGGATGAACACATTTTTTCGCACATCATCAAAACAATGTGCATCACAAAGCTTCTGAAATACTTCTTGCTCAAGATCATCGCCTGCTTTGGGTGGATGGCTTTCGGGGCCGGCCGCCGGGTCAAACTGCGGATTGTCGGAGATTTCCAATCCGTGTGCGGCCATGTATTGGGCGGCGGTAATGTTCACCCGAATGGCTTCGCGGCTGATTTCTGTCCCATCCGAGCGGTAAGTGATGATCTGATTCTCTTCTGTGCAGACGTACAGCATCGGCACACCCGTATCGTGAACTGCCTGCACTGCCGCCATGGTCATCACCTTGGTGCCGCCGGTGATGTTCATGACCACATTTTGGCCCGCCTGCTGCCGTTGGGTGATCCAACGGGTCAGAATCCCGCGAACAGTCTGCAAATCATAGGGCTGCACCGTGATTGGCGGCAGCACCTGCAGTTGATGCAGATCAGGATCCACCTTAATGGCCCTTGAAAGCTGCCAGGCTATCGGTTCGGTGCGTTCAGAAACCACAAAAGCAGCTGAGAGATATTCCCGGGCCTGCCAGAAAGGAATGAGGTTGGGAATTGCCTGTTCGCCGGTAAGAGAAAGCAAAATCGTCATTTCATTCACCCTGCCCTATTAGTTTACAGTCAATTTCTTTTCAAGTCAAACCGTTTTGGCCTGATTATGGCAGCTGGCAGGTAAAGCCGTATAAGCAACCACTGCCTTTTGTTCTCGTGCCAGGCAGGTTTCTTCAATCAGTTCCATATCTTCTCTGGCGGCATCCACCCGGTTGATCACTGCCTCGTAGGCCTTGCTGACATAGGTGTTGACCGTGTCGTCCTTCACCCCGAGCTGCCGGCCTGTCTCACGGGCACTGTGACCGAACACATAGCGCAGCTCAAACGCCTCCTGCATGCGGCTGTCCAGCAGGCTCACCGGCCGCCAGGCCGGCACCACCTCCAAAGCAGGGCGCGGGAACTGACCAGACTTGCGCCTGGCCAGCTCCCCTGCTGCACACACCATCTGGTACACCCCCGGTGTGCAGATAAACTTCCCCTGCCTGGCTCGCAGCCCGCCCGGAATCAGCCCGCGGCTGATTTCTGGCTTGATGAACAGGCCGGCAGCACCGCAGTGCAGCACCAGCTCAACCAGTCCGCTGCTTGCAGTGGTGGCCATGCAGATGACCAGTAAGTTCGGGGACATCTTCTCCAACACAGCCAGCACACCAGGCAGGTCGGTCTGCATATCAGACCCATCCAGTGAAAGGAATAACAATTCGGGCTGCTCCCACGGAGTGCTCGACGGCAGCCAGGCCAGAAGGTCAGCAAAGCTGCCCCAGGTTTTACCTGCGCGTACCCGTGGATCGCGCGTCATCAGGTTGCGGAAGGCAAAGCAAGCGTACCAATCCCGATCCACAACGGCCATTTTCCTTTCTCTCAACACTGTCATGGCCTTTTCCTCCTCATGAAGCGAAAGATAAAACCCCACTTCTTTTCTGCATGCTGCAGAAAAGCCTGAACAATGTTATTTTGAGCCGGGAGGCTGCTCTCAGCCGCCCAAACAGACAGTCCCATTTTATAACTTTTGACCTCCCTGGGCTATCCAGTAAATCTGGATTTTTATCCCAACTTTTCTGGATGTTGGCAAATCCCTGTTCACTAAACTCCCTGCTTACGGCTCCCCCAATATCTGAGATGAGTTTCTTGGGCGTCTCCATGTGTGATAAAATGAATGAGCGCTGGTGAAGCGATTGAAATGACAATATGGCAATTAAAACGATCATCGTGACGATGAAGCCATATTAAAAAAACACCCACCCAGGCCGTTCTCAAGCCTGGGTGGGTGTTTCTTCGGTCAAAAACCATCCACAATTTCATTGGCCAGCGCATCGGCCAGGCGGTTATGTTCGCGGGGAATGTGATAAAACTGCAGATCACGGAACCGGGTGGACAGGGCCAGCAGCCTGGCGTAGGCCATCTTTAGGGCTGGCGCGCGCGCGCTGGCCCGGCCGGTCATCTGGTCCACCACCACTCGGCTGTCAGAAAAAACTTCCACATGCGGCAGGTGCAAATGAACGAGCTCATTCAATGCCATCCATACAGCCGCATATTCCGCCTCGTTGTTCGTCATGGCCCCAGCCCGGCGCTGCCAGAGACCGCAAATGCGGCCCTGAGTGTTGCGCGCCACGGCCGCCAGACCGCTGGCACCCAGTTCAGGGCGGATGGAGCCATCCGTATACACGCGCAGCACCTGGGTTCGGCCGATATCCACCAGGCTGAAAAGGTCGGGTGGTGAGAAAAGGCCGGGCAGAATCCTCATCCCGCTGCCTCCGTTTCCGGCAGAAGAACCTCAGCATCTTCTTCCTCTGGTGGAGAAAAGACACGCAGCCGGGCAATATCCAGTCCGTGCAGGGTAAAAAAGACGGTCATCCGCCCCGGATCATCCGTTCTGAAGTGCCGCCCCGATCCGGTAATCGCTGTTGGCTCGGGATCTCCATAAAACATCAGTGGAATGACGGGGGTGAGTTTGCCTCGACTTCCCGGCAGCAGAGCAGCCAGCCCGGCTCTTTCATCAGCTGTCAGCGGGAGAGAGGGCAGCAGGTCGGCCGCATATCTGCCTGCCAGGCTTTCCGCAAGACCTGCGGCGTTGGGCGGAAGCAGAGCGGCAGCTCTTTCCTGAAAGGGAACCCGCGCCGCCTCGGCATCCAGCCGATCCAGCGCAAAACGGCACAGCTGGCTGGCCAATTCAACGGCATCAGTCCCCGCCAGCGCCTCAGCGTGGTTGGCCGCAAAATTGCCAGCCAGCGCAGCGGAAGGCAAAACCCGGGCGCATTCATCCCTATTCTCAGGCAGCAGGGTGCGCTCGGTCAGCAGGGGATGCGGCAGGGGAGTCGCATCTGGAATATCCTGCCATTCCTTAAGCAGGGCAGCCGCTTCAGCGAGCAGCCGCAGCCGCCCTTCGAACCGGGGCTTCCATTCTTCCAAAACCTCCTTCAAACCCTCGCAAAGTTCCGCCAGGGCGGTTTGCTGTGCCTTTACCATCCGGCGGATATAATCCATGCCCGCAGCTGCCGCTACCTGATCCGCGCAGGCCCTCAACCGCCACCTCAGTTGCAGCAGATGCGGCAGGCGCAGAGGTCTGATCAGGCGTGCCAGACCGCGGCAGTTTTCCAGATCTTTAAGCAAACTGCGGTAAGCCCGGTCAGCTGCCTCAAAAGCTTTGCGGCAGGCCGGCAAATCATCCACCGGTGCAAGTTCAAGACAAATTCCCTTGAGGCGGTCAGCCCAGGTGCGCTGCGGATGCACATGGAAGGGCAGAAGGCCGGGCTGGTGTTGCAGCACCAGCAGATTTGCGGCTGCCTGCTGCAGGAAGGCCTGACCTGTGCGAGCGCCTTCCGGTCTTTCCAGCAGCAAAGCACTCATGCGGCCTTCGAGCCAGGCCCGGCTGCCCTTCAGCCTGCCCTGCACAGCCTGCCCCAGCCGAGCAGCCGGAGACTGCTCACTGGCCCAACGCTTTTCCAGACCGGTCAGCCAGTCTTTCATCAGGCGGGCCCAGTCCAGCGGTCCAGACTGATTGAAATCAGGCGGGTACAGCGGAAAAGTCCACGGGCGGCCGTTGTCATCCCGGCGCAAAAGCGCCGCCACCATCGGGGGTAAAAGACCGCATTCCTCCTGCCAGGCTGAACACAGCCGCTGCGCTTCTCCAAAATCATCCTGCCTGTCATCTCCAGTGAAATACTGTTCCAGCAAGGCGCTGGCCAGAAAGATGGCATCGCTGTTTTCCGCGCCTCTGACCGCCAGCCGCAGGGTACACACCCCCAGCGCCGCCGCCCTCACCGCTGCCGGCCCGCCGCGAAAATTGCGTCCCATTTCATTCAGCGCGGCGCGCCGGTAGGCTGGCAAATGGGCCAGGCCGCCGGCCAGGGCCATGGCCAGTTCGGCAGCCTGGTGCGCCTGGAAGAGAACCGCCTCAGTTCCATCCGTCGCCGCCGGCTGCCCCAGCAGATCGCGGCTGTCCAGAAGGTAACACCAGCAGGCAGGGGCATCGTCGCGGCTCAAAGCAGGCAGTTCTTCCAACAGTTGGTCCAGAATACGGCTCATCTCTGGATCATCGTCTGAGGATATGGAATCGATTGCCAGAACCAGGGTGATTTCCGGATGCATGTAAGGAGCAAAGAGGCGGCGGGCCTGGTCCAACAGCTTTCGCCAGGCCTGCCGGCCGAAAGGATCCTGCAGATGGGCCGCCAGCACCAGGTGCGGCGGGCTATCTTCCCCGCCTCTCCATTCCTTCAGCAGGTCCGACCGGTCCAACTGCGGCCGGTCAGGCGTGCACAGAACCGTTGACAGGCCGCAGATTGGACGAGAAAGCGCCGCCTGCGCCAGCGCGTCAACAACGCAGCGCCCAAATTCACCCACACCCAGCACTAATACAGGGCTCGTCATCGCTCACCCCTTCTCTCCTCACCGGCCTTCAAGCAGCAGGCTCTGCCTGGGGCTTGTGGCCGTTGGGCGGCGGCGCCGGCGTCAGAGGTTCCGCCTCCGGAAGGTCCATCAGCCCGGGAACCGGATGAAGCTCTTCAGCCGTGCGCGGCTCAAGGTCGCCCATTTCCTTTTCCCATTCAGATGAGATGAACAGGGGAATGGGGTTGCTGCCTTCGCTTTTTCCGGCTGTCCACAGCCCCTGCAGGTACTGGTAGGCAGTGCGCATGTTCTGGCTGATAGAGCGCAGGGCGAACAGGGGCAGCCCGTGAGAGGTGTTCAGAAAAATCATCTCCTGGTGATTTTTGTTGTTCACCCCGTCCACCGGTTCGCCGGTTGAGCGGCTGATCTCGGCGCTCCAGGCAGACAGGTTATCTTCGCCGTAACCCACCAGGCGCGGTTCGTTCTGCAGGTTGTTGCGAATTTTGCTGCCAAAGCGCGACAGGTTGAAGTTCCAAAAGGGCGAAGTCTGGCGAAACCGCAGTTCAATCTCGCGCCGCCAGTCGCGGCCGTATATTTCCTGAAGCCGCTCCAGCAGGGTCTGCCCGGAAAGGCGGCGGGCGTACCATTCCGCCAGGAAGTAATAAGACTGCGCGGGGGGATGGTTCTCACCCTGCAGTTCCTGCTGACCGCCCATCTGCCAGCCCGGGCAGCGCCGCGAGAAGGCATCCCAGAAACTTGCCACCATCTGCTGAAGCACGCCTTCATCCTGCAGATCCGGAGCCCAGCGTTCCCGCAGCCGCTCCAGTTCATCCTGGGTGATGATGCTGTGCATCAGGCTGTACTCTGTTTCCATGGCACGTTCCTGAGTGAAGCTGGTGGCCGCGCGCTGGCCAGCATTCTGCGCGGTGCGTTCCCATTCCCCGGCCATCCGCAAAAGGCTTGCATAAATACGGCGGGCCTGCTCGATGAAATCGTTGCAGCAATCCACAGCCCGCGCATGCAGTTCAAGCTGGTGGGCGGCATTGAGATAAGCGTTGAAGGCGGCGGCATACGTGCCGATCTGGGCGCGCTGCTGGGCGGGAATCCAGGGCAGCCAGCCCGGCTGGCGCAGGGTGTGTCCCAGTGCATCCCCAGCCGCCCGCCAGGCGGCCTCGCGCCCATCCATGGCGGCGTGACAGGCCGCCTGGTCGCCGGCCAGTTTTTCCCGCTGAGCTTGAAGCTGTTCCTCCAGCCGTTTGAGAAAATCTAGCAGATACTGCACCCCGCGCTGCGGATCCCGCAAAGCAGCATCAGCTTCGGTCTGCAGATCCTGCGCAAAGGTGCGCTGCAGCGGCCCGACAGCCAGCCCGATATCGTCTTTGATGCGGTCCAGCGCACCCAGGGCGGCATCTTCCATGCGCTGCAGTTCGCAAAGCACCTGATCAGCTGGCAGCAAAGAAGCCTGCTCGTGGCTGAGCGCTGGCGTCGGTGTTGCCTCGCCAGAAGCACCGCGGTTGAGCCGCTCCACCAGGCGCTCATCCTGGCGATTTTCCACCCCAGCCCGCTGAATGAAAGCGGTCACATCCGCATCCAGACTGCCCTGCCGCCCCAGCGGCGAAAGAAAGGCGCGGCGCACAAATTCGGGATAGGTGGCCAGCGCACACCATGAGGCAACCCCCTGCAGGGGGAATACCAGAGAAGAAAGGGCAAAGGAGGAATAGGCCGCAGGCTGACCGGCAATGCTGCGTTCATTGGCGCGCACGTTATCCAGCACATTTTCTGTGCGGCCGTGCAGCGGCGAGGCAATTTCCAGCATCACCTCAGCAGCGGCCATATCAGCCAGCGAATCAAAAGATTCCAGTGCCTGACCTTCGGCATTGTGCAGCCCCAGCAGGTAGGTGATGTCGAAGGGGCGGAACCCTGCCGGCAGATCCTGGGTGCTGGTGATGTCGTCATACACTTCCTTAAAGTAGCAGGTGGATGAAAAATGGTTGATCTCGCGCAGCGCCTGGTAGGTGTTGGCGCGAAATTCTGCACGGGTATATTCGGTGTGCGCCTTGGGCAAAAAGGCGTCATCCAGCACCAGCACACCGGTCACATAAGCGGTGGGCTGGCGCGCCAGGCCCAGCATGCGGGCCACATAAGCCAGGTCCACCACCATGCCCGAGCCGGTGCCGCCCACCAGGCTGCAAATAACATATATTTTGATGCTGGTGGCGCCCATGCCGTGCTGGGCGTTGATCTGCACAGCGCGGTCAATTTTGGCTTCCAGGCGGGGGATGATGGTGGATGACAGGTAGTTATACAGCACCAGCCGGCCCACTGCCCGCACCCGGTTCGCGCCGGTGCCGGCAAAGGAAGGCCGGTAGGGTTTTTCCACCCCGCCCGGCCACCAGCGGGCAATCACCGGGTTCTCCGAGAGGTGGCGGATCATATCCGCAGCATCAAAGGCGCCCAGGTGCACAAATTCTCCCGCCTCCAGCGGCTCCTCACCTTCTGGCACTTCCTGGGCGGCGGTATCAAAGACCACAAACTGGAAAATATCCATCTCATCGCCGTGGTAGTAACGGCGCAGCAGTTTTTTCAGCCGCCGCACCACCGAAAGGCCGGTGCCGCCCAGGCCAATGACGATGGTGGGACGGTATGAAGTGTGCTCGATATCCACGTTTTGAAACGGCTCTGCGGCCATTCCAGGGATCAGCTTGCTCAGCGGTATTGGGTTGAAGTTTTGTTCGCTCATGATTGATGTCCTCCTGCATTATTTATACCTTCAGGGGCTTTTTTTACCCATCCAGTTTTTCTGGATCATTTGGTTTTCAGCGGCGATATTCAAACTCATATTCACCGATGACCAGATGCTCTCCGGGGTTGATCGGCACACTGGCTGCCCGGCCGACGGGCTGGCGGCCCACTCGAAGCACACCGCCATGCGGGTTCTCCACCAACAGCACCCGCTGCGGAAGCGCCCGCATTCCAGAGCCTTTCCGGCCTGGCGCCGTGCTCACCCCGGCTTTCAGAACCGCATGAACCGGCAGAATTCCCGGGCCAGGCAGGCGGATGTGGCTTTTTGCTGTGCTGCCCAGCACCACACACGGATCGAACCATCCCCCGGCCCGGGCAGACAGAGAAAAGTCGCTCCCCGCCGCAGGGCTTCCAGCACGCGAAGGCGCCCGCACCAGCCGCAGATAGCCTGTGGGCCGCCGGCGGCTGCGCCTCAGCCCCGGCAAGGCCAGGGCTGAGCACACTGAAAGCAGACCCAGCCCTCCCATCGGCAGCCCCCAGCGCTCCCAGAATGGCTCAGGCATCACCGCAAGGTTGATTTCCAGTTTTTGCGGTGCCAGCTTCAACCCGCTGCGCCCGTGCAGGGTCAGCAAACCGGCATACTGGCCGGGGGGTGGGTTATCTCGCGGAATAAATCGAAAGCGCATTTCATCCGTGTGTCCTGGAAAAAGCAAAATACGTCCGGGAACAATCTGCAACGGAAAATCATCCTGAAAGGCCAGTTCCACCCATTCCACCCGGTCAGAGTTGAGCGTCACCGCCAGAGGAAAATCCACTGCCTTCGCCTGTCCATAAGGGATGTTAAAGGTGCTTTGCTGTGCAATCACCTCAAGCCGCGGTTCCACCACCTGTAGATGTACTGGCAGCGAGATGGGCTTCAGGAATTCATCCTGGCCTGAAAGAATCAGGCAGCCGTGAAAATCTCCTTCGGAGACATCTCCCCTGAGCATTCCGGAAAGACTGTTTTCCCCCGGGTGCAGCCAGGCCGTGGACGGCTCCAGCCTCAGCCCGGCCGGCAGGTCTTCCAACTGCAAAACGACCTGCTTCGGCTGGAAAGCCTGCAGCGAAAGCGAAATGGAAAAGGGCATCCCCAATGCGAGACCGGCCTTTTCTATCCTGCCGGAATCGAGCGCGGCGCTTTGTATCTGCAGCACAGGAATCCGCTGAAGGAAAAATTCCTGTGAGGTCTGCCTTTCCAATGCCTGACCGCGGTAATTAAAAACAGCTCTGCATTCCAGAAGGTGCCGGCCATCTGCCTGCGGCGTATAGGTGAGATGCCAGGCATCTCCAGCTGGGGCGGGCTGAAGAACCTCGGCTGCTTGCTGCGGACCAGACATGGTGCAGCCGACCGCCGCCGCACCTGAAAAAGCGCCGCTGTCTCCACCTTCCAGGCGGGCCTGGAAAACCAGCGGCAGGGTGCTGTAAACCGCTTGTTGATCGCGGGCAAAACCCAGCTGCAGCTGCGGGAAAGGCTCCACCCACAACCCGGCGGCAGCTGCCAGAGGGACCAGACCTTTGCTGCCCCGCAGGCTGAGACGATAATATCCTGCCTGCTTCGGAGGAGGAAAATCACCGCCGTAAATACCATCTCCTGCCAGGCGGTCGCCGTGGGTGCCGTCATCGTACAGCCGGTCGAGCGCGAGCTGGCTGCCGTCGGGGGCCTGAAGCCAGGCCGAAAGGGCTGCTTCACCAATCAGCCCAGCCGCGCTTCCCAGATCATCTTCTCCACTGATCTGGGCCTCCACATGCAGCGGCTCGTCCAACGCATGGTAAGGCGCGGGAAGCAGGATGGAAAGACGCAGCTTTGAATAAAGGATGAGCCTGACGGTCGATTTTCCATTTCCCCAAAGATCCACCTGCCAGGACCCCGGCGTGGGCGAAGCAACCGCAAAAGTGCCGAACCCCAAACCCTGGCTTGAAAAAACAAGACATTCTCCAGCGCAAGTGACTCTGCCAGGAGCAGACAGACTGGCTTGCAGACCAGCAGGGCCAGCAGCGACAAAAACAGCGCGTTGAAGGTAAGGCGTCAGTGCCGGATCAAGAGCAAACGAAACCGCGCCTGGCAGATCCGTTGTCCCTGCACCGTGAATGGTGATTGCTTTGAGTGTCGAAAGCACCTGCAGGTAGGCGTCGAGGAGATCTGAGGCCGTGCGCGCTGGAATCACCTGCCCTCCCGCAATTTGCCCGGCCAGGTGGTGCAGCAAAGGGGATTCTGCCTGAGGGGTGAGGGCAATGCTGATCACCGGCGCATTGAGCGACTGGGCCTGGAGCAAGGTCTGATTTTCATAATCCAGGGGAATGCCTCCAGGCAATTCGGGTTTGCCGTCGGTCAACAGGATAATTCGGCGCAGCCCTGGCTGGCAGTCTTCACCCCTCAGCAGGGTTTCTGCTTCGCGAAAAGCCGCCAGAAAATCCGTGAATCCATCCGGAGCCTGCGGCTGAAGCGTCGGCTGCAAGTCCTGATCTGATCTCTGGCGCAGGCCTTCGGTTCCCCGTCGGGCTGAACCAGAAAAATGAACCACGCCCACGCGGTCTGTCTCATCGAGCAGAGAGATAAAAAGGCGGGCTCCCTGGTAGCGCAGCAATGCCGGATCGCTGGATTTCATCGAGCCGCTGTCGTCAATCAGCAGCACCACACACAGGCCGGCCGCTGCGCGCGGTGGAGCTGGAATAATGGCGTTGATGATAGATATCAATAAAATAAAAGCTGGCAGCATGTTTCCCTCCCCAATAGATTGATTAACCAAAAGTATAGCGCGTGCAGAGTCAGAGAAAAATCCAGATTTTATGGACAAAGTGCGTTAACGCGCACCAAAAAGGCCTTTCGCGGACAAATTCATGGCGAATCCATTTGCGGTATTTTTTGTTATGGTTTATAATAAAAAAGTGAGGGTTTCGGAGGTCAAAGTGGCAC
>JAKQJC010000048.1 GCA_029561345.1 Chloroflexota bacterium
GCGCTGCTTTTCGGGCAGTTCGCTGGCAGCGCTGATCAGTGCCGGTTGTTGGTGTTTGGTGTTTTTTCTGAACATGCTCTGATTGTATTAAACTTTCCTGCTTTTGGGTAGGTTTCTTACCTTTTTGCAGTGGAGTCAAAAAGGTAAAGGAAACCGTGTTATTGGTGGGGCCGTTAACAAATCGCTTACGTGTCGATCATTAATCCTTTACCTGAATGTGAGACAATGGATTGTGTGGAATGGCATTTTATCCTTATCAGGAGGTGATCCAATGATCAACATGAGCGAAAGAATTCTGCTGTTGGCAATTGATGAAGGGCGTGGAAAAATTGTTTCTTCGGTCGATGATTCTTTACTCTATGCGCTTGCTGGGGGCATCCTCACAGAATTATTGCTTGAGGGTTTCATTACGATAGATAAGGACACCCGAATCAATCTTGTTGGAAATCCAGTTGTTGACGAAGAGATTATCAATGAAGCCCTGAAGATGATCCATGACTCGAAAAAATCTCATAAAGTTTCCTATTGGATCAATACTCTGGCGACAAAGAATACTTTTGATGGAATTCTTAAACGACTAACCACCCAGGAAATTATTCGTGAGAAAGGTAAACGTTATGTTTGGATGACCCCCTCGCCGGTTTTTCCAAACCCAAAGGGTTCTGCCAAATATTGGACCAAGTTTCAATTGAGAGAGATGGTTCTGGCGGGCGGTGCGATTGATCCGGCCGCGCTTGCGCTGCTTACACTCATCAAACACACCAAAATTGGCAATCTGGTTTTTACCCGAGATGAATATCTCATGGCCATCACTCAAATTGATCTTTTGGTTAAAAGCGGCATCTTCACACCTGTCATGATAAGCGCCATCGAAAAGGTGGAAATGGCACTCCTGGAATTATGGATTTGATGGAGTTTATCAAAAATGTAGCAACCTTTAGTTTCCGGCAAGTTAAATTGTTCCTTCGGCTGTCCCCGCACACCATAAATGGTGAAAATTATGGGGAAACGGCAAAGATAAATGGTGGTGGCAGGTGAAGGAAAAGGAAAGCCGCGCCAAAGAGAAGCGGCTTTTTGTATGTAAAGGAAGGGCAAATCGGGTATGCTAAAGAAATCATAACAGCAAGGGAAAAGAATATCGTCCGAGGACACAGCTTGGCGGTTAACTCGGACCAGACAAGCCATATGGTCAGTGTATTTGCCTTTGGGTTGGGAGTCAAGAGTTGCGCATAGGTTTGATCGGTATCTGAAATTTTGCTTGGCTTCCGGTTTAGGCTCATTTTCGATGATAGATTGGGTTTAATCATGCCCCAACCTTTTTCAAAGTGAATGTGTATCGTATCATGAGCGCTCACAAAACTAACGGAGAATCTCAAACTCATGAATGATCTGCACACGCTGGAAGATGCTGCCGTCATTCGCCGCATGAAAAGCGGCGATATGGGCGGGCTGGAAAATCTGGTGGAACGCTACCAGGTCAGGGCCGTCAGGGCAGCCTACTTTATCACCTATGACGAAGCACTGGCGCAGGATATCGCGCAGGATGTGTTTCTGCGCCTCTACCACAGCGTCCAACGTTTCGATGAGGCGCGCCCTTTTGGCCCTTACCTGATGCAAAGCGTGGTGAACGCATCGCTGAACAGCATGCGCCACAGCAAAAAAAAACGTCTCGCTGGAGGGCAGCCCTGAGGCCTTTGAACGCCTGCTTTCACGGGCGGCATCCACGGAATCGCAGGTGGAGTTTAACCAGCAGAAGAAAGAGATTCTCAAAGCCTTATCTCAACTATCACCCAGACAGCGGGCTGTCATTGTGCAGCGCTATTATCTGGAAATGAGCGAACAGGAAATGGCCAGCAAGCTGGAAGTGGCTCCCGGCACGATTAAATGACTGTTAAATGTGGCCCACGGCCGGCTGAAGCAGCTGCTTGCGCCAGAAAGGAGCAAACCATGAAACCCAAACCTTATCGTGAGGTGCTGGATGGGGCCGCCCGGGAGGCCGTTCCGGATGATTTGCGCCTGTTCCCTGCCATTGCCGCCCGCATTGAAAAAGGAAAAAAGACAATGAATCCGCGTTTACGCTTTGCTATGACGACCCTGCTTGTTCTTGCCGTTCTGGCTGCCGGCTTTCTGGCGGCGCCAGGTGTGGCCAGCGCCATGGGACGGCTGCTTGGTTATCTTCCCGGCATTGGGCTGGTGGACCAGAGTGGCACCATCAGGGTGCTGGAAAATCCTGTTCAATTGGAAAAGAACGGCATTCACATCATGGTTGAAAAAGGATCCGTCGACTCTGAACGGACGGTGCTGCTGTATACCCTTGAAGGGATCCACCAGGACTCTTCCGGACGCTGGATGGTGGTGACATCAATATAGGTGATTTCAGCCGTGCCAATATCCGAGGTGAAGGAGCTCTGGAACTGCACCGTGGCCACCTTGCCTTTCAGCATGCCGTTGATGGGCACATCGAGGAAATCGATTTTTTTTTTTGCCGTTCCGGGCGACCGCAGAGTGGCGGCCATAGATGTTTTTCCAGTCTTGATACAGGTCCAGGCTGAAACTGGCTGCGGCATTTTCCCGGTGACCATCCAGCGAGAAAGTGGCCTTGTACATGGCCATATCCATGCGGACGGTGTAAATTTTTTGGTTCCGGGGTCAGGTTGCATCTGGAAATGGGCTGATCGGCGGGCACTGTACGCCCATATCGGGTTTCCATGTGGCAGAAATCAGCATCAGACCCATATCCCGCGTCAGGGCGGCGGCGGAACCGGTGGGGCCATCTGCCTGGTAGGTTGGCTGGGCCGTCCAGCCGAGGCACACCAAATTGAACAGGGCCGCCACCACATCCTGCGGGCTGGCAAACCGAGTGCCATTGCCCGCCGCCTGAAGGCGGCAGCCCTGCCCAGCCTCGCCGGCGACGGTATCGAGGAAAGGCACTCTGCTTTGCAGGGACACATCCACGCCCAAAGCCTGGGCCGCGATGGTCTGCAAGTCTTTGCCCAGCGTTTCAGGAAGCAGGTCATACACCTTGTGCCCTTTGGCTCAGAGCTGACCGGGCGGCTTCCGGACGGCAGCTGGCATTTTTACCACCGTTTCATGCAGGCTCTGCTGCAGCATGAGGACGCCTATGCGGCCAACCTTGAAAAGCATTTCATTCGCCATCTGCCCCCCTGGTAAACGGGCGGCAATATAAATTTCAGGTCTCCGCTTTTGGGGCAACCCATGATATAAATCAAATTGACGTGCGAGTCTCAAGGTCTGGAAAGGCACGGCAATTTGCTGTCAATTTGAATCTCTAAGGGAAGCAAGGAGCGGTTATGAAACTGAAACAGGTGGACACCATTTTACTGGTGCAAAGCATGGAGGTATCGCGGCAATTCTACACAGGCTTGTTGGGATTGGAAATTTTGCATGACTGGCAGACCATGCTGGTCTTTAAAGAACGCCTGTCGATTTTGCAAGCCAGCGAACTGCAGCCGCAGAACGAAATTCAGGGTTTTATCCAATCCGGAACAGAGGCGCGCAGTAATGTGGTGATCTACCTGCAGAGCGATGATCTGGAAACCTGCTGCCAGCAGTTGACTGCGGCCGGGGTGCGCTTTCTGCACGGCATCATCACCCTGCCGTGGGAACGGATTTTTCGCATTTACGACCCGGACGGTTATCTTATTGAAATCGGCGAACCACATTAAAGAAAATGGTGTCAGCTTGAAGTGGGCTTTTTGCTTTTTGGGGCGGCAGCTTTTTCGCGGTTTTGCGTGGTTCTGAAAGCCACAATTTCCGCGATCAAATCGTAAGGTATGGGCTGGTTGAGCGGGAATTGAATGGCGCCTTTGGACTGCTGGTAGGGGGCCAGTTTTCCAACAAAGGCTTCAATGCCTGCAGGTGCCGGATAGAAGCCAATATGGTGCTTGAAGGCGCCAAAGTGCACCAGGTTGCCGTTAAGGACGAAGGTGGGGAGACGGTATTTCATCGCTTCACTGGCATCCGGCGCAATCTCGCGGATAATGGCGCGAATTTTCTGAAGGATGGCGCGAATTTCCTCCGGGTATCTGGCAATGTAATCATCAATGGCTTGTGGGTTTTCAGGATCGGGGTCCATATGAGTTATCCTCAATAAAAGCTTGATAAGCGCAGGAAGGGCTGAAAAAAGACATGCTCAAAGCCATCATGAGTATTGTATCTTAAGGGTCGCCGAAGCTACCCTTTTTTCTTCCAAAATTGAATATATCATCAACCGGATAGAAACGGCCAGCTTTTCATGTCAGACCTGAAACGGGTTGAAGCAGCAAACAAGCGGCGGCCGCACGCAGCCAATAAAAAAACAGGGCGCAGATGATCATCTGCGCCCTGAATGGGTGAGAGAGGGTCACTCTTCCGTCACTGAAATGAGCACGGCCTGGACGGCCACGCGCCATTTGTAGGCATCGGCAGCTTTGTCATAGCCCTTGCAGGTGATGAGGGTGATCCAGGGCAGGTCTTTATGCTGCAGCGGGGTTGAATCATCCGGCCCGACGGTGTAGGTCTGGCGCACCTGGTACACGTACATCTGGCCGTAGGCGCGAATGATGATCCAGTCGCCCCATTTGAGCTGGTCGAGCTGGTAGAAGGGACCCGGCAGACCGAGACGATCATAGACATGCGCGGTCAGGACGGAATTGCCAGCCCAGGTGGGGAAGGCGGTGCCTTGCAGGTAACCGGCCTCGCGGTTTAGCCACGAGAGATCCCAGGCGCCATCCACCAGCGGCACACCCACGATGGGCATGGACACGCCCAGGCGCGGGATTTCAAGCACCAGGTCGCTGTATTGGACCAGGGGGTTGCCGGGCGGCAAGACGGCCGGCAGGCGGAAGCCGGGGGCAAAGCCTGTGGCAGGCAGTTTGGGCTCTGATGTGATGGTGAGGACGGCCTGACTGCTGGAGCCGTAATTGTTGATGGTGGACGAAGGCTGGTAGAAGCGTTCGGTGGAGAGCTGGTTGTGAGGCGACTGCGGGGCGGTTTCGTTGCCGGGCAGGCTGCTCCATGAGAGATCCACGCGGTTGGTCACCAGCGCGCCAGGGCTGACATTTCCAATTGTGGCTGTGAACTGAATGATTGTGGCTGAGGCCGGCTGCATGGGGTACACATCCCAGCGCACCCGCAGGGTGGGGGCGCCCGAATCCAGAATGACGGTGGGGGTCACCCCACTGACAAACTGGAGGGTGTTGGAGACGTATACCAGGCCGGCGGGCAGGGTGTCCACCCATTCCACATCGTAAGCATCCGCATTGCCCTGCGCGGCGGGCGAAACCACCACGGTATAGACCACGGCATTCCCCTGGAAGCCTTCAGAGACATCAGCGGTTTTGCTGACGGTCATGGCAGGTTCAATGATGATCAACGCGGGTGCGCTGCTGACCTGCGATCCGCCGGTCCAGTTCCAGGTTGCTGCGTTATCCAGGGTTGTGCCGCGCACGTTGGCGGCGCTGTTCAGCACAACCGCTTCGTAGGTGACCGTCAGAAGCTGGAATTCAGACGAGGCATTGGTCAGGCTGCCAAAGTTGAAAGTCACCCGGCGGCCGCGGTTGGCAGGATCGGAGGTCGGATCGGGGTTGGGTTCGCTGGTCACCTGCGGCGTGGCGCAGATGGTGCCGAGAGAGCCCAGGCTGGAAGTGAGGCTGGCCCCAGTGATGCTGGTGCAATTCATGAAGGCCAGGCCAGGGCCCAGTACATCAGTCAGGGTGAGGTTCTGGACGGTGCCCGTGCCCACATTGAGCGTGACCGTGTAGGTGACCATTTCGCCCACCAGCACGTTGGGCAGAATGGAACCCGCATGCGAGGTTCCACTGATGACCTTGCTCGACTCGCCGATCAGGTCGGTATCGGTCGCGCCGGCGGTGATGGTCTGGCTGGCGTTGGAGCCGTCATCATGGACGATGGCGATGTTGACCACGCTTGTTTCCGTGGCCAGCGGTGAAACCTGGGCGTGAACTGTCCGCTGGATGGGCGCGCCCTGCGCCGGCAGGTTGAAGAGCGGCCAGGTGATGGTATGGGTGAGGCTGGCATAGGTCCCGCCGTCGCTGGCTGAGATGAAGATCAATTCAGCCGGCAGGTTGTCGGTCAGGAGCACATTGGCGGCTTCCTGGGTTCCGGTGTTGGTGACCGTGATGGTATAGGTGACTTCAGCGCCTGGGGCAACCTGGGTCACGCCGTCATCCTTGGTGATGACCAGAACAGGTTCAGCGATCACCGGAATGGTTTCGGTGGCTGTGGAGGTGGAGGGCGTGCCGCCGGACTCATTGCTGCCGTCGTCCGTCACAAAGGTGACGTTGGCCAGGACAGACAGGCCCGAGGGAGCCGGGGAGGGCAGTTGAATAACCACGGTGCGGGTGATCGTTTGAGAGGCCGGCAGGTCAAAGAGGGGCCAATCCACGCGGTGGGGCAGGGTGCTGTAGACGCCCATGTCACTGGCGCTGATAAAGGTTGTCAGAGTCGGCAGGGTGTCATTCAGCGCCACATTCGCGGCGGTCTGGTTGCCATTATTGCTCACCGTGAGAGTGTAGGTGACCACCTGGCCAGGCAAAGCCTGGGTCAGGCCGCTGGTTTTGGTCACCAGCAGGCTGGGCGCCGCCGCAACTGGGGTGGTCTCAGCGGCCGTGTTGTTCTCCGGGGTGGGGTCAACGCCGTTGGTGCCGTCGTCAGCTATGACGATGTAGTTATAGAGGGTTGAAACGCCAGAAGGCAGCAGGCTGTCCACGGTCACGGTCAGAGTGACCGTGCCGGAAGAACCCACTGACAGCGCGCCAACCGTCAGCTCGCAAACCGAGCCCGCGGAGACGCCAGAGGGGCAGGTCCAGCCCGGATCTGATGCGGCCAGGTCGGCAGTGGTGTATGCTGGAATGGTTTCGGTCAGGGTGACGCCAGAGGCTGCCTGGTTGCCAACATTGGTGTAGAAGATGGTGTAGGTGTAGCTGTCGCCAGGCTGAACTGTCACACCGCCGTCGGTCTTGGTGATGAGCAGGTCCGGCGCCGCCAGCACGGGATCCACGGTAGGATCGGTGGAGCCGGGTTCTTCAGGGTCATCGGTGGGCAGGGTGGTGCTTTCAAATGAGACGAAGCCCTGATTAACAACTTCCGTGACGCCGATGGGGAAGGGGTTGACGATATCCACCTGGAAGAGGATGGAGGCGGTGCCGCCGCGGCCGGAGAGATAGGGGATCTGGACGGTGACGGAAGTATCGCCAGCGGTGTTGCCGACCAGAACCGTGCCGGAGGGCAGCACCTGAACGGTGCCGGTGACCAGGAGGGTGTTGGCATCGGGAACGTCCGTGAGGGTGAGATCAGCCGCATCGCGGTCGCCGGAGTTGGTGAGGATGATTTGATATTGCAGGGTTTCGCCCGGTTCAAGCTGCCCGTCGCCATCATCCACGGCGATCCATGAGGTCTTGGTGGCGGTGATGGAGTAAGAAGCAACGACGGTGACGGTTTCAGCAGTGTTGGTGCTGGTGGTGTTGTTGCCGTCCACGGCAGAAGCGAGGTTGGTGATGGTGGTGATATCGGTGGCGATGGGGTCGTCGATCACAAGGGTGAAGGAGAGGGTGGACACAGCGCCAGCCAGGAGGTCAAAGGGATCAGAAACGCAGCTCGTGCCGAGGCAGGCCCAGCCAGCTTCAACCGGGTGGGTGGTGCCGGTGGGGATGGATTCGGTGACAGTGACGGTGACGGCATCGCGATCGCCGGTATTGGAGACCTGCAGGGTGTAGGTGACGGTATCACCGGGGAAAACCGTGGCCACAGGTGAGGTTTTGATGATCTCAAGATTGGCGGCGGCCAGGAGGTTGTCGGTATCGGTGGCCGTGGCGGTGGAAGGCTGGCTGCTGTTGGCGCCGTCATCGGTGACAAAGGCCAGGTTGGTGATGGCGGTGACATCGGCAGGGATGGTGGGATCAACCAGGACGGTGACGGAGCGGGTGACGGCGGTGCTGCTGGGGAGGTTAAAAAGGGGCCAGCTGACCTGCCGGGTGGCGGTGGCAAAGCTGCCGCCGTCACTGGTGGAGACAAAGGAGGTGTGGAGCGGGATGGTGTCGGTGAGGGTCACATTGGTGGCTCCCTGGTCACCGGTATTGGTGATGGTGAGCACATAGGTCAGGGTCTGGCCGGGGGTGGCCGTGGCCACACCGTCGGTCTTGGAGAGGGTCAGCAGGGGTTCAGCGGTGACCGGGGTGGTTTCGGTGGCGGTGTTGTTGGTCAGGTTGGGGTCCACGCCGTTGGTGCCGTCATCAGCGATGAAGACCACATTGGTGATTTCGGTCACGCCAGCCGGCAGAGAGGGGTCAATCTGCACGGCAAAGCTCAGGGTGCCGGAACTGCCGACATTGAGGTTGCCGATGGTATAGACGCAGGGCTGGCCGGCCGCGCCGCCGCCGCTGCAAACCCAGCCGGCAGTGCTGCCAGCCGCATTGTAGGCGGTGTTGAGGGGCACGGTTTCGGTGACGGCCGCGCCGGTGGCATGCTGGTTGCCGATGTTGTTGTAGCTGAGGGTGTAGGTGACCACATCACCCGGAACAGCGGTTATGCCGCCGTCGGTCTTGGTGATGACCAGGTCCGGGGCCGCCAGCACGGGATCTACGGTGGGATCGGTGGAGCCAGGTTCTTCAGGATCGTCGGTGGGGAAGGGTGTGCCGTCCGAATTGACCGTGCCCTGGTTTTGCACCTGGGTTACTCCGGCGGGCAGGGGAGAGACAATGGTCACTCTGAATTTGATGGTCGCGGTTGATGCGCTCAGGCCGGCCATTGAGCCGAGATCCACGGTCACCGTGGTGTCGCCGGCGGTATTGCCGGTCAGAATGGTTCCAAATGGGCTCACAGAAACGGATCCGGTGACAAGGTTGGTGTTTGCGCCGGGCGTATCCATGAAAATGACTGAAGTGGCATCCTGGTTGCCGTGATTGGTGACGAGGATGGTATATTCCAGCACTTCACCCGGTTCAGCGAAGCCGTCGCCATCATCCACCACGAGGGTGGAGGTTTTGGGCGAAGAAAGATCCGGGGCGGCATCGGCCAGATCCACATGGTAAGTCGCATTGTTTGCGGGGTTGGCATCCGCGCCGTGCGAGCCGTCGTCGGTGACGCTGGCGGTGTTGGTGATGAAATCAATGCTGGAAGCCAGCGGATCATCCATTTGCACGGAAAGTGTGGTTGAGGTGGTGGCGCCGGCAGCCAGGTTGAAGGGGCCGTAGGTGCAGATCACTCCCGCGCAGGCCCAGCCCGCACCGCCTACAAAGGAAGTTCCCGTGGCGATGGTATCGGTGATGGTGGCGCCGTCCGCATCGCGTTCGCCCACATTCTGAATAATGAAGGTGTAGGTGGCAACCTGCCCTGGATAGAGCTGAGTGACATAATCATCTTTGGTGATGGTCAGGTCAACGGCGATGCCAGTCAGGCGATCGGTGCCGGTGGCAGCGTAATGTCTTTCGTTGGGGTCGCTGCCCGGCAGGGTGGAAGAATCAGAGACATAAGCTGAGTTGTTGAAGGTCTGACCAGTGGTGATGGTGGCGACTTTGGCAGTGAAGGCAAAGACCAGAGTCTGGGCGCTGTTAATGGAGCCGCCGCTGTAAGTGATTTCATGGCCGCTGCCGATGGTGGCTGAGCTGAAGGTGAAGCCCACCGGGGTGGTGACCTCGGTGATGTTGCTCAAATCGCCGAAGATGGACACCGGCAGGGTATCTACCACGTTGACATCGAAAGCGGTGGCGTTGCCAGTATTGGTCACCACCAGGTAGATCATGGCCACATCATTGACTGCTGCTTTGTCGTCTGTTATTGTGTCTGGAACGGTGTCGAAAGCCGTCAGGAAGCGTTTGTTGATGGTGATATTGGGCTGAACGACGGTGGCATTAACATTGCCAGAGTTATAGGTGGTGCCTGAACCCACGCGCACCTGGGCGCGGTTGGTCAGCGTGGTGCCGGTGGTGTTGCCTGCCACGTTCAACACCACAGCATTGAAGCGGATGGTGAAGGCGTTGTTGGTGCTGTTTTCGGTGCTGTCCACGGTGATGGTAGCAAAGGAGAACACCGGGTCGTCACCGTTTCCACCCGCGCAGGTCACGGTCATTGAGGGTATGGTGCCAATAAAGGTGGACGAATCCACCACGGCTGAACCAGCCACATAAGCCAGGCCGGTGGGCAGGTTATCGGTGACAGTGACGGAAGGCGAAGAAATGCCGTCGGGCAGGGTCACGGTGATGGTGTAGGTGATGACTTCGCCGATGGTCACATTTGACCCGGCGGTATGGGAGGCTGAGGTGTCGGTGAGGACTTTGGCTACTGCGGGGTTGGTGATGGTGTAGGTGGCGTTGCCGGTTTTGAGATAGCTGTGATTGGTGCCGCAGTCGGCACCGCCGGTCCGTTCACAGCCGTAGGGATTCTGGGTGGTCTGAGTGGTGGTCACGGAGCCGGGGAGGCTGGTATAGGTGACGGTGGCCACATTGACGATGGATTGGGAGGGCGCCACGGTGGAACTGACTGTGGCCTGGAAGCGCAGCACGCTGTTGGTGTTGGCCGGGAAGTCAGTCCATGAGGCGGTGAGCAGCGGGCTGGATGTATCATCCAGCGTGGCGGCCAGCCCAGATACATTCGCCAGGCTGCCGGGCACATAGGTCATGCCTGAGGGCACCGTATCGCGCCAGATCACATCCATGCCGTTGGTGACGGTGGCGGCATTGCCGTTGGTGACCGTCACGGTAATCGTGACGGTGTTGCCGCCGTCGCCGGTGGTGGGGCTGAAGGTTTTGGCGATGGTGAAGGATGGTTCCACCACGGTGAGGGTGGTGGTGGCCGGGAAGGGATAATTGGTAGCGCCGATGCGAATGAGGGCGCTGTTGACCAGGCTGCGGCCGGCATAAGCCGAGGGGCTGTTGAGCACCTGTGCTGAATAGGTGATGGTGCCGGTACGGGGTGAAGCGGTGGGGTTGACCACAGTGCCGAGGTCCACGGTCATCACGCGGCCGGCATCCTCAGGGTTGGCACCGCCAGAAGAGAAGGCAGCATTGGTGCAGCTGAAGCCCAGGGAAGATGTCAGGGCAGGATCGGCTGTTACATCTAAACATTGAACAAAAGCCATGCCAGCCGGCAAGGTATCTTGAATCACCGTGCTGGAGGCGGTACCGGGGTAAATGACAAAAGTGACGGTATAGGAGACGATTTCGCCAATGGTCACCCGTGGATCGGCTGTATGAGCCTGGTCACTGCCCAGGTACACCTTGCTGCCTTCGGGGTTGATCGCCGGGAAGGTGATGGTGCCGGTGGCATAATAATCATTGGGTGCTGTTCCAGAGCCAGTGCGCTCCTGTGAAGGATCCGGGTAGGTGGAGGGCAGGCTGGTCCAATAGGAAGTGGCGCGGTTGGTGATCGTGGTACCCAGGATCACCTGTGTGGAAAGGGTGCCTGTCACCGTCAGGGTGATGCTGCGGGCGGCGGAATAGGGAAAATCGAAGGGCGCCGTGCTGGCCACGGTCCAACCAGCCGCATCTGAGCCACTGAGGGCAAAGTTGCTGGCGTTCAGGATGCCGTCCGAATCGGTAACCGTGAGTACGGGCGAGAGGAGCATTGATTCGGATACAGCATAAGGCAGCGTGTCCGCAAAGGTGACATCATAGGCGCTGGTGGGGCTGCCGACGGCATGGCTGAGCACGATATCATAGCGAACGGTATCACCTGCCTGGGCGGTTGCCGGGGGCACAGCGGCGCCGTTAATCTGCACCGTTTTCACCGTTTGCAAGACGGGTTCCAGCACCGTGACCAGCGGCGCAGAGGCGCTGGTGAGGGAGGCACCCTGAGATTGCAGCACCACATTGTTATTCAGTGTGGTGTTCTGCTGATTGATGGCGCGGTTTTCCACCACCACCTGGTAGGTGAGGGTGATGGTTTCAGTGGCACTGTTATCCACATCGCTGTTGGTCAGGTTGGCCAAATCAAAGGTGATGGTGCGTTTATCGGCGCTGACGGTGGGGTTGGCTGGATCGTTGCAGGCTGCGGCAAACCCACCCGGAAGATCGGTGGTGACGGCAACAGAACTGGTGATGCCCAGGCAGTCCACAAAGGCCAGTCCGTTATCGAGGGTATCAATGACAACGGTATCCGTGATGGTGCCTTCGGGGATGGTCAGGGTGACCTGATAATTGATCGATTCTCCGATCACCGCCTGCAGGTTATTGTTGGTGGAATCGTTGATGCCGGTGGCGGTGATGGTTTTCTGGGCGGATGGAAGCAGGGTGGTGACATCCGCTGAATCGGTCCGAGGGGTCGGCACATGGTTGGCGCCACCTTCCACGCCGGCATAATGCGTCAGCAAACCTTCATTGGTGTAGGTGGTGTTGGGCGAGACGGGCGTGTTGAGCAGGGCATCGAAGGTGATGAGGGCGATATTGCGGCCGTTGTTCTCATCATAGGCATCCAGCGCGCCGGTATCGGTGGTGGGACCGGGGTCGGTCAACTCAATGCCGGTGGTGGCAAATAAATCGCCAGTAAACGGAATGACCGCGCCGGTGCCGTCGGTGACGCAGATGGAGTTGGTCACATAAGTGAAACCGGAGGGAAGAACATCCCGAATCTGAATATCGTAGGCACCAAAACGCCCGGTGCCCTGGTTTTCAACCACAATGGCAAAAGTCACAGCGTCTCCAGCATCCACACCGGATAAATCGCTGGTGAACAGTGTTCCGAGACCGGCTGAATTGACGATTTCGGCGCCAGAATCAAAGCGCGGGCAGGCGCCGGAAGCGCTGCCAGTCGGGTAAATGGTCACCGGGGCGGCAGGCGAAGGAGAGAGCGCTGCAGAGGGGCGGTCTGACGATATGACGCCTTTGCGAATGGTCAGCACGGGCTCGGTGAGCTGGATCTGGATAATGGACTGCACCACCTTGGAGCCGGCGTTGGTAGAGCCTTCATGGGCTTCGGCCTGGTTGGTCAGGAAAAGCTTATCAGCAAAGGGCTGGTTGTTGACAGTGACGGTGAACAGCAGATCAACCATGCGCGGCTGATCCAGGGGATCGTGAGCGTTGCCGTAATCAAAGGTTACGCTGTTTTCAGCCACATTGGTGGTCAGGGTGGGAACGATGCCCACGGCGTTATAGAAGGTATCGGTGGGGCCAAAGTGGGCGTAACCGGCATCGGGAACCGTGGCCGAGACGGTGGCAGTGAAGGTAGCCACCTCGCTGGATGCAAAAATGGGCAGGGGCAGAAAATCAATGAAATGCAGGTTTTCCACGTTGGCGGTGGGCAGGCTGTAGGTGATGCGGTAGGTGACGGTGTCACCTGGGGCCACCTGAACCGGGTTGGAAGGGAAGCTGGTGCTGCCGTTGACGGCGTAAATGGATTTGGTGATGCTGCCGCGGGCAATTTGCAGGGTATGGGCACTGCCGTCGGTTTCGCTCTGGCCGGTGGGGGTCAGGTCCTGGTAGGATAACACGCTGCCGGTCACCGATACGGTGTTGGTCATGACATCGCCCTGGTCCACATCTGCGTCGCCAGGGAGGTAGGTATCGGTAAACTGGCTTTGAATGACCGCCCTGAAGCGGATGCGGCCGGTGGTGGCGCCGTTGTTATAGGTGGTGCAATCGGGGTCTGCGCCGCCCGTGCCGCCAGCGGTCATGGTGGCGGTGACGGGTACGCAGCCGCCCACCAGCCAGCCGTTGGGCTGTCCGCGGGTGAGCAGTTCGTTGGAGACGTTGAAGATGATTTGCGTGGTACCATCGTTGGGCAGGATGGGATCAGCCGGGGTGTAATTGGGAATCACGGTCACATTGGTGGTGGCCATGGCTGCGGCCGGCAGGCTGAAGCGGTTGCCCTCAATTTCCATCACGGGGGCGTAGGAAGTGGCAATATGCAGGCCGTCCGGCAGGGTATCGGTGATGCTGACGGCATCGAAACCAAAATAATCTGAAATTTGAAAATCGAGGGTATATTCCACTTCCACGCCGCGGCGGTATTCTGTTCCGCTGACCGGCGCGCCGGTTTTTTGAATGGCGATGGAGCGGTCAGCGAGGGTGTGGTCATTGGTGGTGAGGTCGCTGGTGACGGTCGCGGGGGTATCGCGGGGATCAATGGGGGTCCAGAGGCCCGAGGCGCGGGCATCGTCAATGGAGGGCTGGTCATCGCCGCTGACGGGCGGCACAACGAAACCACCGGAAAGATCGCGGAAGGGTATGTAATATTCAAAAACCATCTCAGCGTCGTTGCTGCCGGCGCTGCCGGTGACGCTGGCAAAGCGTTGGGTGAGGGTGCTGTCGGGAGCGGTGGTGGAAGGGGTGACCAGGGGCGAGGAGGCGGGGTTGGTCGAAATGGTCGAAAGATACTGCATGTTGACCGGCAGCTTGTCAGACAGGTCAAAATTGGTGATGGTCTGGCTGGCGGCGATATCGGCAATCACCGTGTAACGGCGGGGGTAATTGGGGCCGGTGGCGGTCTCATCTTCAGGACCGGAATACACTTTGCGCAGGGTCAGGATGGTGGGAGTGATGGTTACGCTTGAATATCCTGATACCAGCGAGGGATCCGTTGTAGGGTTATCCAGGGGATCCGAACCGAACTGGTAGCCGCCGCCAATTCGCACGGTCAGAGGGCTGCCCACATCAGCCAATGGGCTGATCTGAGCGGTAAAATTAATGACGGAGGCAGGCTGGTCGGGCACGAAAGAACCAAACGGGAGCAGCACCACCACCAGGCGGTCGCCGGGCGTGCCGCACACCTGAACCGGGTTGCCTGAAACGGTTCTGGCGTAGGGATGATCCACGCAGCCGGTTCCGGCAGGGAAAACCAGGCTGACCGGGGCCGGGGAGAGGGTAAAACCAGCCAATGAGGCGCTGATATAGAAGAGGCCGTCATCGCCATCCATACCGGTTTCTGGGAAGATCACATCCATGTAAGGACCGTAACCGGGGGCATCGCCGGTATTGTCAAAAAGGACGTTAAAACTGACGGGCTCGCCAACCATGCCTTCGGCGGGCAGGTTGGTGGTCACGCCAGGCACAGCGTCGTAGTACGGTTTGAGCAAGGATGAAGAAAATGGATTCGGGCGGTCAAGGGAAAATGAAGAGGAAGCCGCGGCCGGAGCGTTGGGAAAGCCCAGGGCGCTGAGAAGGATGGAAAAAACAATCAGCACTCTTACAATAAAAGCGATAGGGCGTTTTGATGCGGTCATGGATTCTCCTCATATATGGATAAAAAAAGGTAATGGTGAATGATGGCCAGTCTTTTATCGTGAACGATCTGGATGAAACCGGCGAGGTTTTTCTCAGTTTTTCCGCTGAAAGGCAGCCACGCTTATTAATGTTCAGGGCCTGAAAACAGATGGAATTAAACTCCATTATTATATCAAAGTTAAATGGTTTGAGAAGTATAGCCGGGTTTGGATTTTCGGTTTTTTTTGAGTACGACGGTGGAACAGCCTGCCTGATATCCACCGGGGATGGTTCAATTCCAGCCTGACGGACTGACATTCATATAATCTGGGGGGCAGGGCTTAAAACAAATAATGCTATACTTGATACTATATGAGTGAAGCAGTTCGCGAATCCTGAACCGGCGCTGGCTGATGAAACCTGGCTCCGGGGTCATTTTCCCTAAATCAGGGAAAGAGGAAAAAACATGAACACTCAAAGAAAACCGCCCACATACCACGCCAGACGGGCGCGAAAAAGAATTCCACCGCCTGGCCACAGGCGCACCGGCCGTGAAATTGGAGAGCAGTTTATCAATATCCTTCAGCGGGTCAGCGATGGGTTCGTGGCTTTTGACCGGGATTTGAATTACATTTATGTCAACGCGCACGGGGGGGAACTGTTGGGGCGTAAGCCCGAAGACTTAATTGGCAAAAATTATTGGGTTGAATATCCGGAAGCCAAGGACACGCCTTTTGCAGAAGCCTATGTGCGGGCTCTGGAAACCCAGGAATTTATTCAGATGGAAAATTACTACGAACCCTTTGGCCGCTGGTTTGAAAACCGCATATACCCGTCAAAGGATGGTCTGTCCATTTTCTTTTCAGATATCACGGAACGCAAACGCATTGAGCAGGCCATGCGTGACTCGGAACGCCTGTTTTCCATCATTTTCCAGGCCAGCCCTGTGGGTATCAACATTTTCAACCCAGCCGACGGCCGCCTTGTTATGATCAACGAGGCATTCCTGACCATTATTGGCTATTCGCGGGAGGAAGCACTGGGGCATTCAGCGGCCGAACTCAGCCTGTTTGTGGAGCCTGAGGTTCGTGCGGGTTGGATGCGAAAATTGCTCCAGGGAGAAGAGGTGTATAACCAGGATGCGCAGATGCGGCGGAAATCGGGGGAAATCAGGGATGTTTTGACCTCGCTGCGGGTCATCGAAATTGGACAGAAAAAAATGATCCTGGTGCTGGCCAGTGATATCACAGAACGGAAGCGCATCGAAGCGGCTTTGCATGAATCGGAAGAACGCTATCGCGATATCATTTCAGTTGCGCCCGTGGGTATTGCAATTCATCAAAAGAATAAGATCGTTTTTGTCAACCCGGCGGGGGTGCGCCTGTTGGGAGCGGATTCGGAAGACCAGTTGATTGGCCAGGACGTTCGCACATTCATTCCTCCAGAAAGCTGGGCGTTGGTTCTGCAAAGAAACCAGGGCTTGCTGGAAGGAAAAGAGGATCTTTATCCGGTGGAAGACAGATATGTTCGCCTGGACGGCTCCATGGTGGATGTTGAGATCAGGGTGTCGCTGCTGACTTTTAATGATGAACCGGCGGTCCAGGTCATTGCGACAGATATCACAGAAAGAAAGCGGATCAAAGAGGAATTGATCCGCCTGAACGCCAGCCTGGAGGAACGGATCAAAGAGCGCACTGCCCAGCTTGAAATATCCAACAAAGAACTGGAAGCCTTTGCCTATTCCGTTTCACATGACCTGCGCACACCCTTGCGCGGCATCAACGGCTTTTCGACCATCCTGGCAGAAGATTACAGCCAATGCCTGGATGAAGAAGGCAGGCGTTTGCTTGGGTTGATTCGCAGCAGCACCATCAAGATGGACCATTTGATTACCGACATGCTGGCCTTATCGCGAGTCAGCCGCAGTTCTTTGAATTATGAAACCATTGATATGATGGATATGGCCCGCTCCATCATTGAGGAGACGGCCTCACCGGAGGTGCTTTCAAAGTTCGATTTTCAAATTCTGTCATTGCCATCCGTTTGCGCAGACGAAGCCCTTATCCGTCAGGTGTGGATCAACCTGATTGGCAATGCCATAAAGTATACCCTGCCCAAAGACCACCCCCGTGTTGAAATCAGCGGCAGCGAAGAGAATGGCGTCTGCACCTATATGGTGCGTGATAACGGCGTGGGGTTTGATCCGAGTTATAAGAGCAAGCTTTTCTCTCCCTTTCAACGGCTGCACAAGGACAGCGAATTTGAAGGCACAGGCATTGGCCTGGCAATTGTTCAGCGCATTGTTCACCGCCACAGGGGTCAGGTCTGGGCAGAAGGTGAAGTTGGCAGTGGGGCGGTGTTTTATTTTAGCCTGCCCAAAGAATCTGTCAGAGAGGCCTGCCCGGAGGAAACAGGTAAACCACCTGCCTGACAGGCAATTTGCAATCACATCTGAGATGTCAGGGTGTAAACATGAACCTCAATTTCTCTCTCCGGCCCGCAAACGTCAATATTTTAATTGTGAATGACACGCTTGCCAATTTTACCCTGTTGAGTAAAATTTTCAAAGATTGCGGTTACCAGACGCGCCCGGTGCCCAATGGCAGGCTGGTTTTGCAGGCGGCTCAAAATGAACCACCAGACCTGATATTATTGGATATTACCATGCCGGAGATGAAAGACGACGAGGTGTGCCGGCACCTCAAAGCAGATTCTCACCTCAGGGAAATCTCCCCATTTATCAGTGCGTTGACCGATGTGGATGAAAAGGTCAAGGCCTTTGAAGTGGGCGGGGTGGATGACATCACCAAACCCTTCCAATTTGAAGAAGTCACAGCACGCATGGAGGCCCATCTCAAACTCCGCAATTTGCAGCAGAATATAGGATTAATTTAAAGTCGGGCAGGAAATGCTGGTCTGGCGTGATGGAGAGAGCCAGGTCTGCGTTTCTTATCCTTTTCTTTTTCGATGGGAAAATTCGGAGTGACAGGAAGGTTAATCGAGAGTCAATCCAGGTTTGAGGTAGAATTCAACTGGCTTACCCGTAACAAAGGCGTCAAAAGTGCGTCTTAAAGAGTGAATTATGGAACCACTAACTGAGCAGGAACTCCTGGCTGGCGCAAGGTCTTTTGACCTGGCCATCCTGGGGCTGATTTATGACCAGTTCAGCCCTGGGCTCTACCGTTACGCCATGCGTCTGCTGGGCGATGAAAACCTGGCCGAAGATTGCGTGGCAGAGACATTTTCGCGGTTTCTTAAGGCATTAAAGGCCGGCCAGGGCCCACAGGAACACCTGCAGGCTTATCTCTACCGCATTGCCCACAACTGGATCACCGACAGTTACCGGCGTCAGCCGCCGCCCATGATGGAACTGGATGAGGATCTGCCAGACAGGGAGAACAACCACCTTGAAAGGCAGACCGCGGCGGCGATGGAACAGCAGCAGGTGCGCCTGGCTTTGCGTTCTCTGACAGCTGAGCAGCGCCAGGTGGTGACTCTGCGCTTTGTGGAAGGCTGGGAAAACGAGGCTGTGGCCCAGGCACTTGCGAAGCCAGTTGGCGCGATCAGAGCCCTGCAGCATCGCGCCCTCAACACACTGCGGCGGCTGCTGCTGAGGGAAGAAAAGGAAGGAATCTATGAGTCAGAATCATGAAATAGATCCCGCATTGAAGAAAAAACTGTCTGCGCTGCAGCAGGTCCCTGCGCGCGATGCCAGTAGGGCCAGGCAGGGCCGGGCTGCTTTTTTGCAGGAAGCCGAAAACCTGTCTGGCGAGGCCGTAACACAGCCTGAGATTCGGCGTCATATAGGGTGGATGGAAAAAATCCAGACATTCTTTTTGACCCGAAGAAAGGAGCGTTATCCCATGATCAATATTCTGGCAACCCTTGTTGTCGTCGTGACCCTGATGGTTGGCGGCGGCAGCGCCACCCTGACCGCTGCCCAGAGCAGCCAGCCAGGGGATTCACTTTATCAGATGAAACTGCTCAGCGAGAATGTGCAGATCAATATGGCAGCAGACGAACCGGCCCGGGCGCAGCTGGCGTTAACCTTTGCCAGCCGCCGGGCTGAAGAAGTGCAAACCATGCTCCAAACCGGCCAAATGCCGCCTGAGGAGGTGCAGACGCGTTACCAGGAACAGCTTGAACAGGCTATAGCGGCGGCCGCCGGCCTGCCTGATGATCAGGCAGCAGCAGCCCTGAACCAGATCCGTATTGAAATGCGCACACAGGAAGAGACCATGACTCGGATGCAGGCCGGCGCCGGACCCGATCTGGAAGCCGAATGCGCCCGCATTCGGCTAATGCTGCAGGAGCATCTCGGCTGGCTGGATTTGGGGCTGGAACCGCTGCGCAACCAGCTCAAAGAAATGGAAAGAAACAGGAACCGCCTGATGCTGACGGGCACCCCGGAGAATTTGGCAACGCCCATGCAGCAAAACCAGGGAACACCGCAATCCACGCCGGTGGGGCCGACCCTGCAGCCTACACAGGAGCGCAGAATAACGCACGAGCCGCAGCCCACACCCCAGGGCCCGCGCGCCACAATGACCCCGGTGAACACCCGGGTTTGCACGGCCACGCCGCAGGGTCCCGGGCCTCAGCCCACCAGCGAACCCACACCGCAAGGTCCAGGCCCGCAGGTTACTGTGGAGCCCACGGCTGAAGGTTCAGGGCCTCAGCCCACCGTGGAACCCACTTCGCCGGGCCCAGGCCCGCAGCCCACTGAGGAAGCCACCCCCCAGGGCCCCGGTCCGCAGGGCACACCTACGCCGGGCGGGCAGGGAAAAAAACCATAAATAAATAAGCCCCAGTTTTCTGTCTGGAGACCCCCTTAAAAGGTGGGTCTTCTTTTTTGGAGAGGCCTTCTGGTGGGCGGCTGATCTTGATGATGCTTTTCAAGATAGTTTCTGTGAATATTGGTCAATCATCGGGAAGTCGTTATAATCAATGATAGGATCTCGACTCTCTTTGTTTGACTCAACCAATACAGACATGATGACCATTGAACTCAACATTTTCCAGGTTGTGATGCTTCTTGGGGCTGTTCTGGCCCTGGTGGTTTTGCTGGTGGCCTGGCCGCGGCGCAAGGCTCCAGGGGGCTATTTATTGATTGCCTTTGTACTGGCGGTTACAGAGTGGCTGATCAGCGCAACCATTGAATCACTGGTCTGGGATCAGCGATCCAAAATCCTCTGGTCGCAAATTTTATATATCGGATTTGTGCAGGCCAATCCATTGCTGTTTTTGTTTGTTCGCACTTATATCCGGCAAAAATCGCTGCCCGCGACACACATCATGGCTGTGATGGTGATCCCCGCCATCACCCTGGTGCTGGTCTGGACCAATGCCTGGCACGGCTGGATCTGGCCGGAGTACACCTGGGGGCCTGCCGCAGATCACACGCTGATTTATCATCATGGCTTCTGGTTCTGGGTGCATGTCATCTACCTTTATTCGCTGTTCTTTCTGGGGTTGGGTTACCTGGTCTGGCATGTGGTTAAATCAACGCCGGCCATCCGCCGCCAGCTTATGATCCTGCTGGGAGGGATGATTTTTCCAGCCATCACCGGCACCCTGTACATTACCGGCCTTGGCCCCAGCTCGGGAATAGATCTGACCCCCACAGGGCTGGTGGTAACCAGCATTTTCTTTTCCTGGGGTCTTTTCCGTTACCAACTGCTTGAAGTGCTGCCGGTGGCCAAGGCAACCCTGGTGGAACAACTTCATGATGGGGTGATTGTGCTCGACCTCAATGGGTGCATTGTGGATATCAACCAGGCGGCAAAAAGAATGCCAGGTCTGAGTTCGTCAGATTTAATTGGCAAACGGATTGACCAGGCGGCACCGGCGCTGACTGAAATTTGGGCGCAGATCAGCCCTGGAAAACGAATTGAATTTTCCTTTCCTGAAAAACCACACGCCTGTTTTGAATTGGAAGGCTCTGGTCTGTACAACCAGAACCAGCAAAGCGTGGGCCAACTGTTGGTGATCCGGGATATCACTGAACGCAAAAAGGCCGAACAAACCCTGGTTGAACGGGAAAGCCTGCAGCGCATGTTGATGGAAAGCCTGAATGCGGGCGTGGTGATCATTGATGCCCGCACCCATGTGATTGAACAGGTGAATCCCCATGCCGCACGGCTGTTTGGCGCTCCGGCAGATCAAATTGTAGGGCATGTTTGCCAGTGTTTTATGTGCCCGGCAGAGACTGGAAAATGCCCGATCATGGATTTGGGCCAGGATGTGGATAATTCAAGCCGCTTTCTTCTGAATGCCAGCGGCGAGCAGATTCCTATCATCAAATCGGTCAAACACATTCAAATCAACGGCCAGGAAAAATTACTGGAAACCTTTGTGGATATCGTTGAGCTGAAGCGCATTGAAGAAGCGCTGGTGACCACCAACACCCGCATGCAGCTGGCCGCGGATGCCGGCGGTTTTGGCGTTTGGGATTATGATTTATCCACGAACCAGATGATCTGGGATGATTGGATGTTCCGGTTATATGGATTGAAGCGCGAGGAATTTGAACCTTCATATGCCTCGTGGAAAACCCGGCTTTTTCCCGCGGATATGGACCGCTGCACGGAGGAGATCAGCCAGGCCGCAAGGGGAGAAAAAAACCTGGATATTGAATTCAGGGTGATACGGCCGGATGGTGAAACGCGTTATCTGAAAGCCAATGCGGTGGTCACCAGGGACCAAAATGACAGCCCCCTGCGAATGATCGGCATCAATTATGATATTACCGAGCGCCGGCAGGCTGAAGATGAACTGCGCCAGATCAACGATCAGCTGGAACAGCAAACTGCCCTGGCCACCGAGATGGCCGCCCAGGCTGAGGTGGCCAGCGTGGCCAAGAGCGAATTTTTAGCCAACATGAGCCATGAGATTCGCACACCCATGAATGGGGTGATTGGCATGATTGATTTGCTGTTGGATACAGAATTGGATGACCAGCAGCGAAATTACGCTGAAATTGTCCGTTCCAGCGGCGAAACCCTGCTGCTGCTGATCAACGATATTCTTGATTTTTCAAAAATTGAAGCGGGCAAACTCGTTCTGGAAAACCTGAATTTTGATTTGCAAAGTCTGCTGGACGATTTTGCCGCCAGCATGGCTTTGCGGGCGCATGAAAAAGGGCTGGATCTGCTGTGCGCCGCCGACCCGGATGTGCCGACGGCGCTGCGCGGCGACCCGGGTCGCCTGCGCCAGATTTTGACCAACCTGGTGGGCAATGCCATCAAGTTCACCCAACATGGGGAAGTGGTGCTGCGCGTACACCGCCTTTCAGAGGCGGATGGCGCGGTTGAACTGCGGTTTTCCATCCGGGATACGGGCATTGGCATTCCTGCTGATAAAATTGAGCTTCTTTTCAACAAATTCAGCCAGGTGGATGCATCCATCACCCGCCATTTTGGCGGCACAGGCCTGGGGCTGGCCATTTCACGGCAGCTTTCGGAGATGATGGGCGGCAAAATTGGCGTGATAAGTGAGGAGGGCAAGGGGTCTGAGTTCTGGTTTACGGTGAAACTGGAGCAGCAGGTACAGGACAATTTTTCTAGCCAGCAGCCTGACACACTGGCATTGGAAGGGGTGCGCGTTCTGGTGATGGAACACAGCGCTCCCGGCCGCGAAATTTTGCTTATGCACCTGCAATCATGGGGCATGCGTGCAGAGGTGGCTCAGGATACGCCGGCGGTCACGCAGAAGCTGGCTTCTGCTCTGGCGGAAGGGGATCCTTATCGCATTTTGCTCCTGGATTTGCATATGCCGGGCATCAATGGTCTGGATGCGGGAAGAGCGGTCAGAAAGGATGAACGCTTTAATGGCAGCCGGCTGGTGCTGATGACCGGCCTGGGAGGACGGGATGATATGCGCCGCCTTGAGATGGACGGATTCGCGGGCTACCTCAACAAACCGGTCAGCAGGAAAAACCTGCGCTCTTTGCTGGCATCTTTGGTGACCACTGGCACGGCGCCGGCCGGGGGCCGGCTGGTGGAGGCAAACCGCAATGCGCGCGCCACTCAGCCTTTGCCGGTGAAAGCCAATGCGCGGATTCTGCTGGTGGAGGATGCCATTGTCAACCAGCGGGTGGCCCTGGGCATTCTCAGCAAGCTTGGCTTGAAGGCCGATGTGGCCAATAACGGGGTGGAGGCTCTCCAAATTCTGGATTCGACGCCGTATGACCTGGTTCTGATGGACGTGCAAATGCCGGAAATGGATGGCCTTGAGGCCACTCGCCGCATTCGCGGCGCCCCGGCCACAGCTCTTAATCGCGATGTACCCATTGTTGCCATGACCGCGCATGCTCTTCAGGGAGACCGGCAGCGCTGCTTTAAAGCCGGCATGAATGATTACCTGTCCAAGCCCATTGAACGGAATGCTCTTACCAAAGTCCTGGAACGTTGGATTCCGGCTGCCCCCGATTGGGAATCTGCCGCAGAGGAGAGAAGGGAGCACGAAGCGCGAGACAAATCACAGTCAGGCGTGGTTGGTGATGCGACGCCGCTGGCAGTGGAACTGGCAGCACTGCCGGTGTTTGACAGAGTCATTTTTATGGAACGCCTGATGGGAGATGAGGCCCTGGCGCGCGAAATCACGGCGGATTTCATTGAAGATGTCCCGGTGCAATTGAAAAAATTAACCCTTGCGCTGGATCAGGGTGATGGAGAAACCGGTCGGCACCAGGCCCATACCATCAAAGGCGCTTCGGGAACCATGGCTGCCCTGCGCATGCAAAAAATTGCCCTGGTGGTTGAGAAGGCCTGCCAATCAGGCGACCTGGCATTGGCGCGCGAACAGACGGTTGAATTGGAACGCCAGTTTGAGGCATTCAGAGATGCCGTGAGTGGCGAGGCAAGCTTATAACGGGGAAACCGGCGCAAGGACTGTCTGCGCTGGTGAAGCTCCCCCACAGAAAAACCCGTGGGGGAGCTTTTTCAGAAGCAGACGCCATGCGCGCCTGCTTTTTTTGTCTCAGTGTTTTGTTGAGGAAATTTGTGCGTTTTGTTGAGGTAAATATCTTCCAGTATTGGTTGAAAAAAATGAACAGTTTGCTATATTATAAAGAAGCAAAGCCTTACCATAGGGTGTGTGCCACGGCATGTTTGTGTTAATAAGGAGTTGCATATGTACAGGAAGCTGACCTTATCTCTTCGCATTCTGGTTACCCTGGTGATTGTGATGACGCAGTTTTTGGAGCCGGTTGGTGTGGCTCTGGCTTATGGACAGCCTGCGCAGACAACCCGGATCTGGTCTTTGAGCGGGGTGATGAGGTCGGTTTTGAGTGGGGTGAATTTTAGTCCAGTTGAAACCCCGCAGCAGGCTTTTATGAGTCTGCTCAACACTTATATGAATTTGCCGCAGGATACTCCGGTCGAAGTAGTGGCGGAATATGACCGGCAGCTTCAGGTGGCGGCAGAACGGCTGTCAAGCGGCGGCACCAACAATGCTCCTTATAATTACACCCTGCTTGGCCAGCCTGATGCCGCAAACACCCCTGGCACGGCCTGGCAGCTGAGCGCTTTGCCTGAAGGAGACCGGCAGGTTTTTGACAAAACCTTCAACCAGATGTTGGAAAGCAGCATCTCAAAAACTGGAACGGAGGATTCAAACCCTGTTCCAGCTTCTTCTTCTCCGCAGCCTTTTGGACCGAGCGCCACAGAGAGCAACACGACGCCAAAATCCACGGCGCCGCGTTACACCGAACCCGTTCCGGCGCCTTCACGCTTCGCCAGACCAGACCCGGCTGCCGGGGAGCCGCGTGAAATAGCGAAACCCATGGACCTTATGAGCCGCGTTGCTGATGAAATTAAAGTGGAAATGAAAGGCTATTATTATTTGGACGGATCCGGGGTGGATCCCAAGGGTAACAGCTATGATTTTCCCAATAATGCTGTAGATTGCGAAGGCGTTGGTGAGGTAGCTGAGTTTGACATGCTTTTCAATATTTACTCGGCGGCAGGGGTGGCAGCCGAATATAACCCTGGAATATACGGTGTGGCACCAGGTGGATGGATTGATGTCAATCTCTCAACCATAATTGATCTGACCGTGAGCACGCCATCAATTGCATTGGAATCGTATGGGTGGGAGGTTGACTCTTCAGGTAATGCGAATGAATGGATTGCCAATGTCTGGTTGGAATTCAATGAATTTACCAATCCAGAGCTGGGCAATGGCGAAGAAAAATATATAGATGCCTATGCAGAATGCGATTATCGCCTGTATTATGTGATGACCTGGCAGGGCCCCGGATATACTGATTTGAACACAGATGTGAGCATCGTTTCTTCTGGCACATCTGGAGACGGTGTAACGCATCCAGGAGATCCGATCCGTTACCGGGTTGAGGTGACGAATCAAGGCCCTGCGGTTGCCAAATCGGGCACCCTGATGAACACCCTGCCGGCGGCATTGTTGGACCCCACCAACATTACAACCGGCGGAGGGATGACCTGTTCCACAGCAGATTCCTGTACCTTCACAAACCTGGCCAAAGGTAGCACAGCGTGGATGGAATTTTCCGCCACTGTGGACCGCTATGTGGGTAATATCAAATTTGAAGCTGAAGCCTTTGTCGATTCTGAGAATCAGGATGACAATGAAGCAGACAACAAGGCATCCATTGATAAGATGATTGTGCCTGCTCATGCCGATATCCAGATCAGCGCGCAGCAAATCTCCCCGTTGAACGGACGCTATGCCGGTGAAGACATCACCTACCGCATGACCATCAGAAACAACGGCCCTGACAAGGCATTCCTGGTGAATGTGGATAACACTGCACCCAACAATACCAGCGGCATCTGGTCAGACCCCAGTGATCCTTATGATGTGGATTGTTCCAGCGGAGATGACTGCGTGATTGACCTGCTGGGGCCGGGCGGATCTGTCTATATTGATTACACAGCCACAGTGAACGACTGGTTCTGGGGCAATGTGACAGGGTATACCGGGGTGAGCATCAATACCACGTATAACAATGCGGCTTTCGATCCCACAAGCAATAATAATGCCAACCAGACCATTTATGTGCCGCCAGACGCACTGCTGAGCCTGACTTTCGACCAGCCAGCCATCTGGCAGAAAACCCGCGCCGGCGACACTCTTTACCCGACCACCATCACTGTTCTGAATGGAGAGGGATCGCCGGTGGGCAGTGGGCATTCTCAGGCGGTGGATGTGCGCCTGCAGGTTAACCCGCCCGCCGGGTCAGCCGTCACGCCGCCAGATGATATGGTATGCACGGCAGCCAGCCCCAGTTTTTCAGCAGATACCTGTAAACTGAACAACCTGATGCAAAATATCCAGCAAACCACGGTGATGACCATCACCCTGCCTGATACGCTGGAGGAAGTGGTCACACATACCGTGCAGGCGCGTCCCTTTATGAACACCAATGGAACAGATGGTTTCAGCCCATCCTTCGCCAATTACGGACGCCCCGTTCAATCAAGCTATGCTTATGTCAACCAAGTGACGCGCCTGACCAACTGGAACATTCATATCGGTCAGCCGGGTGTGCCGCAAGGGGTTTATGCCATTGCTTATTCGCAGGATAAAATGTATATTGGCGGCGGTGCGGCCAACGCTCCGGCCAGCGGCTTTCTGGCATATCTGAACAAGGCGACCATGTCATGGGTTTACCTGAGCAACACCCTGAACGGGCCGGTTTATGCCCTGGAGCCTGACGGCAGCGGCGGCGTTTATGTGGGCGGCGCCTTCAGCGGTGCAGCCGGTAATCTGACCGATGCGCGGTACCTGGTGCAGGTGAGTAAAACGGGGCAGTGGTCCAATGTCAATGGCGGTGTTGAAAGCCTGCCCGACGCGGCAGACGCGGTTTACGCCATCCGGCTCAGCGATACAGGCAAATTATACATTGGCGGCCATTTCGATCAGGTGGGCGCTGGGCTGGCCACGCCTGTGGAAGCCCGCAGCATTGCTGTGCTGGATCTGAACTCCTCAACCTGGACGCAAATCGGCCCGGAAGGCCTGAGCGGGTCCAGTGAGACTTCAGGCGTATATACTATTGCCCTGGATGGCGATTATGTTTATGCCGGCGGTGAGTTTACCTACGGCGGCATCACTGCTGAAACGGACACCAAGAGCGACAATATTATCCGCTGGAATAATTTATATGGGGCCTGGGAGAAAATTGGCAGCCCAAACAGTACTGTTCGCAGCGCGGTGGTGATTGACAGCCGCCTTTTTATTGGCGGCGAATTTACCCGGGTGGATGAGACAGACTCGCGCGGCATTGCCATGTGGTATGAAGGCAAATGGTATACCCTTGGAATAGACCCAACCCTGGGCGGCAGGGTGAATGCCCTGGCAGTGGTCGGACATGAGCTGTATGCGGCCGGCGAGTTCACCCGCATTGGCGGACAAACAGCCTCCCGAATTGCCCGCTGGAACGGCGTGAAATGGATTCCACTGGGCCTTGGCGTAAATGATAAAGTCTTTGCCATTGCGGTTGAACCGGGCACGCCGGATGTGGCAGTGGGCGGCGAATTTGTAGGCGTTTCGGGCACGGTCGGCAGCGAACCGATGGTGCCATCGAACCATATTGCCCATTACCAATCGCGCATTAATGATCTCTCCATTCAGATGATCACCCAGACCACGGGTATGTTGGGCGATCCCATCACCTACACTCTTTCGATCACCAATAACGGTGCGCAAAGCGCCACAGAGGTGAGCGTTTGGGACTGGCTGCCGCAGGGCTTCACCTACCAGAGCAACACCGGCGGTTGCGCACAGTCCGGCGAATTTGTGCGCTGCAATGTGGGCACCCTGGCGGCCGGCGGCACCTGGAATGTGACCCTTTATGGGCAGATTTCACCCGAAGCCGCCAGCAACATGGATAACATTGCCTATGTGACCTCCCGTTTCCCGGATATGACACCTGAAAATAACGTGGCCCGCCAGGTGCTGCAGACCGGTGCTTTGAGCGATCTTTCACTGGCAATGACCGGCACCGTTTCGGCTGTTTCTGGTTCAGATATCAGTTTCAATTTGACCGCCCACAATGGCGGCCCATCTTCAGGCGTGCAGACCCGGGTGGTTTTCACCCTGCCCAATGGCGGTGCCGCTTTCCGCAATTCCCTGGGGGCCAACTGCAATGTCACCAAAAATTACACCAACCTTCTGGAGGTGACCTGCGGCCTGGGTTCCATGCCCCCCGGCGCAACCTCCACATTCACCCTCACCTTAAATTCCGCCTCAACAGTGCTAGGAAACCTTCCTTCTGAGGCATATATCACCTCACTTCAGCCAGATGAAAACCTGGCCAATAATTCGGCAACCGCCAGCACTTTCCTCAGTCCTGAAGCGGATATGTATGTTGCGCTCAGCGCGCCTAAGTTGGCACTGCCTGAAGAATTTCCTTCGCGTTACAATTTGACCGTCACCAACCGCGGTCTTTCGGCGGGCAGTGCCCAGGCTGTGGTGACTCTGCCAGTGCAGGTGACCTTCAGCAGCGCTACCACTGGATGTGTTTACCAGAGCAGCCCCCACCAGGTGGTCTGTTCTCAGGCCAACCTGCTGCCAGGGCAGACCATGCAGCAGACCATTTCATTCCTGGTCAAAACTGATACACCTGATGGGACGGTGCTGGTAACCCAGGCCAGCGTGGCGTCAACCAACACACTGGATCCTGATCCGGCAAATAACTTCGTTTCCACTTCCACCATGGTGGTGACCGATCCCTCGGCGGTGGGAACAGACTTAAAGGTGACCCAGAATGTGTCGGCCACAACCAGAGCAGGCGATACGGCGACATTTACCATCACTCTCTTTAACCAGGGTGCTGCTGCCGCTCGCAATGTGGTTGTTGAAGATATCCTGCCCGCAGGCATGACTTTTTCACCTTTCTCTTCCAGCGGTTTTTGTTATGAAGCTCTACCGGGGGTGGTCAACTGCACCCTTTCCGCCCTGGCCAATGGTGAAAGCCGCACTGTGTTGGTGGGCGGCCGGATCAATGCCGCCCTGGCAACCGGCACAGCCCTGGTCAACAACACCCGCGTTTATTCATCGGTAGCTGACTATGAGCAGGAAGACAACCGCAGCACCATCACCTCGACCGTGGTGGTGGCTTCGGACCTGGCTTTGACAATGACGGTCAACGACTCTCAGATCTTGCAGAATGAAGTGGTGACCTACACCCTGGTGGTGACCAACAACGGGCCATCGGTGGCCACCTCCATCAGCCTGGTGAACCCGCAGCCAGATGAAATGAATCTCATCTCTTCGGCTGTACCTTCCAACGGCACCTGCTCAGTGACCACCCTGACGGTGAACTGCACGCTCAATGACTTGCAGCCGGCGCAAACTTCCACCATCCAGCTCGTGGTCACCGGACAGGTGGGGCTGATTGTCAACCAGGCAACGGTCAGCAATCTGACGGATGCCAAAACTTCCAACAATACTGCTCAACTGACGGTACGGGTCAGTGCTTTGGGGCGCAACAAGATCGTCTATGGTCCGATTGAAGTCCAGGCTGACGTGGTTTACAACCGTCCCGATGGCAGTAAGCAGGGCATTGGCGAGATATGGCTGGGACGCAATTATTCCCTTTCCAATTACCGCGACACAGTGACCCTCAACAGTGCGGGCACGTTGTTGAGCGGATCAGGCACGGTCACCATGCGGGAAGAAGGCCTGGATATGTTCACGGGCCGCTTCACGGTGGATCTGAACGGTATTTTAACCCCCGCAGCGGATGTGATCTGGCGGCTGGATCAGATTGCTGGTTTTGATGTGAACGGTTCATTGGCGATCAGCCGCATTGACCTTGTGAACGGGATCACCTATGGAACGGCGACTCTGCATCTGAAGCCCAATCCGGCCATTGATCTGTACCGGCAGGCTAATTTCACCATTACCCCCAATGCCAAAGGGCCGCAGTACGGCGGCACATTGAACGATTTTGAACTGTCCTTGGCGGGCTGCGTTATGGAGATGACCTCTCCCATGATTGTCAATGATGGGATTCTTTCGCAGTACGCCCTGTTCAATTTACCAGCGAACCTGGGCGGCGGCGGCACGCAGCTTCAAAATGTCAAAATTAAAGTGGATGCCCTGGTGATTGGCGGCGGCAAGGCCAGCTTTGCTCTGCCCGAGATCAAGATAGGCGGGGCCGATTACGCCAAGCTGGTCAATGGAAAGGTCAGCCTGGTGTTGGAAGATACTGGATATATCCTGAGCGGCCAGGCAGCCTTGCAGATTACACTGCCCGATAATTCTGTCAGCTTTAACACCCGGATTGTGGTGGATCAGGGCGGGCAGCTGGTTGGCACGTTGAAGAATCTGGAATTGACCCTGGCTTGCAGCAAGCTGACCATGAAGGCCGTCACGGTGACGGCCCTCGGGGTGTTCCCCGAAGCCTCCATTCTGGATGTGTATTTGAAGAGCGCCAGCGGGCAGAAATTTAAAGTTGCCCTGACGGGGGTGGCCATCACTGGCGCTGGCCTGGTGCTGAACAACGGCCCCTTTAATGTGCCGCTGGCGGATATCAAGGTTGGCAACGGCAAAAACATGCGCTACGGCAATGTGCTGGCCAAGTTGGATACAGACGCGGGCAGCTATATTTATAATTTTGATGTCAGCATGCAGCTGCGCCTGCCGCAGAATAACCTGGATATCCCCCTGGCGGTGCGCGTGGATTCCAGCGGTGAATTTGGCGACACGATGGAAAAGTTAAAACTGGATGTCTCATTTGGCACACTGGTATTGGAAAACGTGTTTTTTGACACCAGCGGACTTGAATCTGAAGACGCCAAACTCAGCCTGGTCAAAGGCTCCATGGTCAATATCTTCAAGAATCTGGATGATGTGAAAATTAATGAGAACGGTCTTTCATTGGGAGACACCTTCCCCATTCACGATTTCAACATCGCCGAGGTGTTCAGCATTTCTGATGCCAGCCTGACCCTGGGCATAGGGCGGGACCGCAACTACATTTTCACCCTCAAAGGTACGGTTGAAATGAACGCCCCGGGAATCAGCGCCACCAGTGGGGCCAGCAGCAACCTGATTTTCTTCTCCAATGGCGATGTGACAGGCGACCTTGCTCCTTTCTATGTTGAAATTGTTGGTTTGCGGCTCTTGGTGGGTGGCGGCAAGTTTGAGAATGACATCTTCTTGACCAAACAAGCGGGCTTGAAAATGCCCGATGCCTGGGGCGGCGCCAGCGTGCAGGTTTATAACCTGCGGATTTCGCCAGGCGGTGTGCGCATTGGCGGAGGCCGTTTTGAAATTCCGAGCGTGAAGGCGGGCAGCGTCAGTCTGGCCAATCTGTACGGCGAATTTATGGAAGAAGGCAACGGCTGGGTAATCAGCGCGGGCGGGAAGTTCCTGGTGCCTGGCCTGGGCGGCGGCAAATCCTGCGGCATTGTGGTGGGCGTGACCTTTTACCTGGAAACAGGGCAGCAGCCTGCCATGATCATTTCAGATGCTGATGAGCGCACCCCACTGCTGCCTTCCATTTCCTGCAGCCCGGCACAGCGGCGCGAAGCCAGTATGGAAGATCTGGCTGCTGATTATGAAGAATTTGCCGAGGGCGACCGCTCCATGAGAGGCGCTTTTGCCTTGCGCAGGGTGATTGTTGGCCTCGAAGGCTGCGAAATCCCCATTGGCAGCACAGGTTTCTACCTTTCCCGCGTGGTGGGCACCCTGACTCTTAACCAGGGAACCACCAAAATTGACCTGGAAGTGACCGTCACCGGCGGGCCGCGTTTTGGCGACACACGCGCCATTCGCGGGGATATGGCGTTGAATCTGGCATTTGAGCCCTGGAAGATGGACCTTGCCGGTTCGGTAACGGTGTTCTCCATTTTCAAAGCAGCCGAAATGTCTGCAACGGCCAAACAGAACTTTTTCTCGGCATCCATCAAGATCAGGCAAATCTGGCCGCCGTTGGTGGGCCAGGCCAGTTTCACCGTCTGGACCACGGATGGCAAGTTCCACCTGATTGGCCGGGCGAGCGTTGAAATTCTAATTGAGGCAGGTTCCATCTTTAATTACTGCCTGGATATGGGTTTGTTTAAAATTTGCATCTACATCCCGCCTTATGACATCAACCTTGGCGGCGTTTATGTTGAGTTTGGTGAATTTGTCAAAGGTTCAGGCTCAGCCTGGGGCCTGAAGGGCTGGATTTCTGTCTTTGGTTTTGATGTGGGTATTTTCTTTGACTCCAGCGGGCGGTTCAAGGTTGGGAGTGTGGATGAATTCCACCTGGTGACGCCGCCCGAAGTGCGGCGCGCCCTGGCTCTGCAGCGCAAAGTGCAGGCCAAAGCGGTGCAGCTCGACACTCTTTCGGCACAGGACCTGGCGTTGATGCATGATATATCGGCCAACGCCACTCAAACCATCATCACCAAACAGGTGCCGGTCAAAACGGATACCATGTTCATCCTTGCGCAGGTGGGAACAGGCCTGGGCTTCTCACTGCGCTCGCCATCGGGCAAGCTGGTCACCCCCGATTCCCTGCCGGCAGGTGTCTCATATAACACCTCAACCCAGGATGGCAACAAACAGGATATTTTCAGCGTGCAAAGTGCTGAAAAAGGCGAGTGGCAAATGATCATCACCGGTGACCCGGATAATGCCCAGTTCCTGGCGCAAATGCTGGGCGCCAACCCGCCGCCGGTCATCGAGGATGTGGAGATCACCGATTTGGGGAACAACCAGATTCGGGCAGCCTGGAAGCTGACTTCTGATGAAGCTGATACCAGCCTGGCTGTTTATGCCAACCCCGGCGCAACCTTTGAACTGGCAACTGAAACCGGTGTGATCATGCCGGTTTATGACGGCATTCCGGTGATGCAGGATGTGACTTCTGCCCTGGACGGCACCCTGTCCACGGCCAACATCAACCTGAACAGCCTGCCCGCCGGCACCTATTCCATCTGGCTGACCTCGGATGATGGCCGCAACCCGCCGAGCCGTATTTACGCCACGAAAACCATTGAAGTGACACACGTCTGGGCATCCACCTGGGAGTCAGGCATTCAGGCCTCACCGTCATACAGGACTCTGGATGTGGCCTGGAACCGGCATCCCAATCCGGATGCCGACTCTTATGCACTGCTTTACAGCACCGCACCTGATGGGTCAGATCCGGTGCGGATGGATGTGGGCCCCTTCTATGCGTTTACGTTGGATACCCTCACTCCCGGCCAGATGTATTATCTGTGGCTGGAGGCCGCTGATCTGGACACCGGGCTGGTTTCCACTTCTGAAGTGACCACCGGTGTGCCCGAAGGTCAAAACCTGACCCTGCAGACCGCAGCCACCACCCTGAACCTGATTGCTGGGGCATCCGCCACGGTGGATGTGACCATGAAAACTTCCACCTATCCAGTGATGGCGCCGGTGGCTATGACCGAGGGCAGGGTGGCAGACGGGCTTTATCTGGATGTGCCGTCAGATCCCTTCTGGCCGACGGCCACAGGTGTGCAGAGCTTCTTTACCATCCGCACAGACGATGGCCTGCCCACCGGCTCATACACGGCACAGGTGGTGGTTTCGGGCGGCGGCACCGAGAAAGCCTTGAACTACACGGTCAATGTTGAAAACACCACGCCCGATTTCAGGCTGGCTGCTACGCCAACCACCATACTGGCTGAGGCTGAAGGCACTTACACGGTGGTTGTGCAGGCTGTACCGGTGTATGGTTTCAGTGCACCCATTGAGCTTGACCTGGACAGCCTGCCAGACGGCATGTCTTATGCTTACAGCCCGGCCTCCATCACCCCCGGTGTCACTTCGACCCTTGCACTGGAAGTTTCGCCTGAAGCGGCTAACGACACCCATATGCTCACCCTGCTGGGCAGCGGCAACTACCTTAACCACGAATTATCCCTGCCCTTCACCATCAACCGTCCCCTCTTCCGTCTGGAAACAGAAAATGAACGGCTGGGCATGGAAGCAGGCAACCGGGTGGTCTTTGCCTTTGATCTGGTGCTGGAAAACTGGGATGATCCGGTGCTTCTCAGTCTGGATTCCTCCACCAGCATTCCGGGCGCGCGCTTGGGTCTGACCACCGCTCCTCAACTGGCGCCGGAGGCCAGCCTGACGGTTTCGCAGGGTGGAACGTATTACGTTGAATTAATTACTTCCGCTGACACAGTGGAAGATACTTATCCCATTCAGGTAAATGCGGTCAGCGGCGGCGCCGCGCGCAGTCTGGTGCTGCAGGCTCAGGTGATGCCTGCCAGCGGCACCACCAACCTGAAAGTGAGCCAAATCCAGCTCACAGCACCGGTGTTGGCAGGTTCTACTGCCACCATTCGTGTGGATGTGGTTAACCTCGGACCGAACCAGGCGACAGAGCTGGTGTTGAATGCACGTCTTCCAGACCAGGTGACGCTGAACAGTGTGGAGACCGGCAATTGGCGTTGCAACCTGTCCAATAATCCTTTCCAGTGTTATATGGCTGGATTGGATATCGGTGAGACGGCTCGATTGTGGGTGACAATGAACATTGGCGCCGATATTCCGCAGTGGACGGAACTCCAAAGTCTGGCTATTGTGGATATGGCAGAACCTGACTTTGAAATTTTGGATAACAGCACCCGCCTGAATCTGCGCGTGGAGCATGAGGCAGACCTGGAAGTGACTCAATGGGCAGCCCCGGCTGCGGTGACTTCGGGTGAACCCGCTGCCTATACCATGACGGTGACCAACCATGGGCCATCGATTGCGGCGGATACGGTTTTGCTGAACATGCTCCCGAATGGCGTGACAGTCGTTTCGGCTCTGGTAAGCGCGGGAAGCTGCGACCTGAGTGTACCCGGCCAGGTGGCCTGCAAGGTCGGATCGCTGACAGCTGGTGAAACGGCCGCCGCCACCCTGACTTTGAGTGCCCTGCCGGCAACCCGCGGCACCCTGACCAATCACCTGACGGGTTTCAGCAGCACCACGGATCCTAATCCGGCCAACAATCAGGCTCTGGCGACGGTGACCGTCCAGCCGCAGGTGGATTTGAGTGTGATCGCCAGCGCTCTGCCGGATCCGGCTGTGGCGGGTCGGATGCTTTCTTACACGTTTGAGGTTGGGAATGCTGGTCCATCGGATGCCAATGATGTTGTGTTCAGCGGTCAATTCTCCAAGAAGATTTCTGACCTGAATGTCAGTGCCACCAACGGCGACTGCGCCATTAACGGCGCGGGCGACACCTGGTTGGTGACCTGCCAGATGGGCACTCAGATTCCCCAGATAAAGAACTACATCCGGGTGTACGGAATGGTGCAGACGGATGTGGCTGCTGCAACCACCCTGCCCAGCCAGGCCAGTGTGGTCACAGGCGGCGGGGAAACCGAGATTCAGCCGGCAAACAATGCCGTTTCTCTCGGCCGCAGGGTGAATGCCCAGGCGGACCTGGCAATGACCATAACCAGCGTCACCAATACGGTGCGCCTGAACCAGGAAATCACATATATCGCCACGATCACCAACCACGGCCCTTCAGATGCCCTGGCTGCCCAGATGACCAGTGACCTGCCGGACGGCTTTACCCCCAGCAGCCTGACAGCCACCCAGGGCAGCTGTGCGGTGACAGATGGCCGGCTGGCCTGTTCCCTGGGTCTTTTGCCGGTGAATCAGGCAGCCACGCTGACCCTGGTGATGCTGCCGGTGGGTGGTGTGAAGCCAACCAATGAAGTGATTGTGAAGGCCACGAGTCAATTGCCTGATCCGCAGGGCGAGAATAATCAGGCTGCCGTGCTGACCGAGGTGCTGCTTAAGGTGGATATGATGGTGGATCACTTTGTGAATCCGGAAAATCCGGCTCCGGGGGAACGCGCTGCCTACTATGTAACGGTGGAGAACTTATCTGGGGTGACGGCAAAACCGGTAACGGCAACAGTGATGGTATCCAAAGTACTGACAGATCTGCGTATCACCAATCCGCTTTGCGTGGTCAGCGACAGCGGGACAAGCTGGGTCATCACCTGCAACTATGAACAACTGAGCGGCGGGGAGAAGAAGAGCATCATCTTCTCTGGCATGGTGCCGATTGATACTCCGGCCGGCAAGATCACCAGCGAAGTGACCGTCACCAGCGCCAACGGCGAATTGAGCGGAAACCTTGGCAATAATGAAGATATGCTGACCACGACGTTGGTGCCGCGGACAGATTTGAGCCTGACCCTTGCGGCTTCAGCAGCACTGGTGCGGGTGGGTGATCCGGCCAGCTATCAGATTTCTGTGACCAACACAGGCCCATCTCATGCATCGGAAGTGCTGCTCACCCAGGTTCTGCCGCCCGAATTGATCAATGTGACGGTACAGCCAGCGGCCAATTGTGCGCTGCTGCCGGGAAGTGTGACCTGCGCCTGGGACTCTCTGCTGTTAGGGCAGACGGCCACGGCTGTGGTAAGCGGCGTGGTTTCATTGGATGCCGCGGCGCCGCTGGAGACCCTGGTTTCGGTGACCGGCTCTCAGGTGGACCCGCAGAATTTGAACAACAGTGCCAGGCACAGCCTGGATATTCAGACTATCACCGACCTGAGCCTGGCCCTCAGCAGCCCGGTCTCGCTGACTGAAGCGACCAGCGGCGGTCTGATGAGATTGACCCTGACAGCTGCCAACCTGGGGGCCTCGCAGGCCAACCAGTCAACGTTGACTGTGTCCTTCCAGCCTGCCGGGCAGGTGGAAATGGTGAATGTCAGCCAGGGAAGCTGCACAGCCGGCGCCGAATTGGTATGCGACCTGGGCCAGATGGCCTTAAATCAGATGGCCACTGTGACGCTGGATCTGCGGGTGCCAGCGGAGTTTACTGGCAATCTGGTGACCTGGGCCACTCTGGAAACAGACTCGTATGATTCAGAATCCAACAACAACCTCGTCACCCAGACCACAGTAGTCAAAGATGAGATTGAAATCTATGCAGATGATTTTGAAGACAGCACACTCGACCCGGTCTGGGCATTGGGTGGGATGACCGGCACAGCGCCATCAGGCGAAAAATTTCTGGGCAGTTTCTCCACCCAGACAGCCCGCCTGAAACTGGACATCTTGCCAGCCCACGACCTGGTGTTGGTCAGCTTTGACCTGTATATCCTGAACAGTTGGAAGGGCAACGGCAGTGCTCAGCCTGATTTAAATGTCATTGATCCGGACCGGCTGGCCGATATGAATGTGACCATGCCCTCCATCTGGCAGACTTATCAGGTGGGGCAGGCGCCGCTGGTGTACACCACCTTCAGCAACCTGAGCCAGTTCCAGCAGGCGTTCCCCGGAGAATATCCAGGTTCGGCCAACCCGGCACAGACGCAGGCTGCGGCAATGCAGATACTGGGATATCCACAGGGTGATGCCGTGTATAAAATGTTCCTGCTGATCCCGCATTCGGATGCTGAGATACAGCTTGATTTCAGCGCATTGTATTTGCAGGATGCTTCCTGGGCGCTCGATAATATTAAGGTGCGGCTGCAAAGCGGTTATGTTCAGATGTTCCTTCCAATGATGATCAATTAAACATATTTTTCTGAGGGCAGAAAACCTGCCCTCAGAAAGTTATTATCAAAAAATATGCTCCATCTCATCAATCACCAGGAGGTCATCATGAAGCGATTTTTGAATCTGTTCAAGGCCAGCCTGACGGCCATGCTGGTGCTGGGCATCCTGTTCACTGCCACCCAGACGGCCGAGGCGGCCTATCATGCAGCCATGTATGTCAGCGGCGATTTCAACAATTGGGCTGCCGACTCCATGTCCTATCGCAGCGATCTCTCCACGCCCAGTTTTCTGGTGACGCGCCAGTATGCTGGCGTGACTGGTGCACAGGCCTTCAAATTTCGGGATGATCCCAACGATTGGCTGGCCAACTGGGGCTGCGACGGCACTATTTTTCCAAATGCCACGGTGACCATCAATTACGCTGGCGGCAACTGTACCATGACACACACCCAGACCTACTGGTACACGTATGTCTGGAAGGATGTAGCCACAGGCGCTTCGCGGATTGCTGTTTTGGAAACCACCGCCGAGCCTGTATACATCAACAGCCTCAGCCGCCCACTGCTCGACGGCCAGATTTCCGATAACGACGCTGTGACGATCAATGTAAATTTGAACAAAGCAAAATCGGCTCAGGAAAGAGTTTACATCCGTTACACTACTGACAATTGGGTTTCAGATGCCTTTGTAGCCGTAACTTCCTTCACCGGTGCAGTGGGGTCAGCCAATATTCCGGCGCAGCCGGCGGGAACCACGGTTAAATATTATGTTTTGACCACCACTGCCCCGCTTTACAACACAGATCCGGATGAAAAAATTGATCTTCTGACCATTGATTACGACAACAACGGTGGCAACAACTACACCTACACCACACGCTACGGAACCACTCGCGCGGGAAACTGGAGCGACCCCGCCACTTGGAAGGCTGGCTCAGTACCTGCCGCGACCCAATCGGTGGTGGTTGCGCATGCAGTGAACCTGGACACTGATGCCGCGGTGGGCAATCTGGTGATCCGTGCTGAAGGCACCTTCAATGGCGGAACCAGAACACTCTCCATATCAGGCAATGGTTCGTTTAACAATTCGGGTACTTTCAATGCGCAAAACGGCACCATCGCTTTCCTGGCCAACGGCACGATCTCCGGGATCAACAGTTTTAACAACGTATCCATGGCTGGCGCGGTTAATTTTGGCAACAGCTCGACGCTTAACGGCATGTTGACCTTGTATAACGGTGGCAGCGTCATTGGCACCCCTCCAGCTTATATGCCGACATCTGGGATTGTTTATGCCATCACAGGCGCTTATGGTATTGGGCAGGAATGGTCCACCGGATCCAGCGGGTCGGGTGTGCCTTATGATGTGACGGTCGTCTCAGGCACGGCTGCTCTGGGCGGATCTGACAACCGTACGGTGCGCGGCGACCTGACCATTGGTGCCAACGCCACCCTGTCGCTAACCGGGTTGGCGGAACTGGAATTTTTAGGCTCGGTGACCAATAATGGCACGCTGGCCCACAATAACAAGAGCATTCACTTCAAAGGTGCATCGGCTGCCACGTTTGGCGGCACCACAGCCACCTCTCTTTACAGCCTGAAAATGTATGGGCGCGGCCCGCTGACCCTGACTCAGAATATTTCCATTGGATACCTTTACCTCCACAATGCCTCAGAGCTGGTGGCCAGTGATGGATCGGCGCGAGTGCTCACCATTTCCACGGCAATTGATAACAATAATGGTACACTGACGCCGGCAGACGGCAAGGTGCTGTTGAACGGCTCAGTGAATATTTACGGCACAGCCATTACCTTCAATGACCTGGAAACCGGCGCCATCACGTATTTCAAAGACAGCACCAAAACTATCATGGGTGATTTCATCCTGAATTCAGGTGCGGTGATCAACCTGAATGCGGCAACCATCAACTATAAACCTTCTTCGGTCCTGCAATACAATGCTGGCGCCATCTATGCGCTTGGGCAAGAGTGGTCTGGTGGCAGTGGGGCAGGGGCGCCTTACAATGTGCTGATCACCAATGGCACCATCCTGGATTTTGGCACAGGCTTGAGCGAGCCCCGTGTGGTTTTGAATGATTTTACCCTCAACAGTGGTTCGACTCTGCGTCTTTCGCGGGTGAGCGGTGGAGACCTGCATATTCGCGGTGATGCGTATATTGCGGGAACCTTTCAACCTTACAACCGCACCGTTGTCTATGACGGCACACAAACCCAACGCATTAGCGGTGTGGTCTACAGCGGCCTGACATTGAATAACAGTGCCGGTGGTTACCTGGGCAGCGATGCCACCGTGACTGGCACCCTGACGCTGACGAGCGGTGCATTGAACGTGGGCACGCACACCCTGCGCCTGCAGTCATACACGTCTGTCACAACGGGCACCTTTGACAGTGACCCATTGGGCACGGTTATTTACGAACAACCTCTGGATGGACAGAATGTCCTGCCGGGCCAATATGGATACCTGGTGTTCAATGACTGGTTCAAGGATATTGTGGATGGACGGGTGAAGGTTTACTCCACCCTGACGCCAGGGGCCAGTTATTACATGCACCGCAACAGCTCTGTCATTGAATTTAATGGGCAAACCGCACAACAAAATATTCCACTGATGCCCTATTCAGGGTTGGACATTAATAATCCGTTCAATGCCTTGATGGGCACAGACTTGACGGTGACAGGCACATTGGCTCTGACCCAGGGACAGTTGATCACGGGGGGGGCACACCCTGACCCTTACCGGACCGGTAACGCGCGGCGTTATGGGCTATCTGACGGCGCCGCTGGGTGTGGTTAATTATCACATGGCTGAAGCAGGTCAAATGGTGGCGATTGGTCATTACGGCATCCTGAATTTCAATGGTTACAGTAAGATTCTAGAGCCGGCGGTGGCATCGTTATCTTTGGGTATTGAGGTTGAGGCGGTTTTCAATCCTGGCACGGCCACCCATGTGATCACAGACAGCGTGGTCGCCTTTGTGGGCGATATTTCTCAGGCCATTCCCCCGATGCAGCCGGCCTATTTTGGCCTTGGCTATGATAATCCAGATGTCAGCACTCTGACCGGGGATGTGATTGTTCAGGCAGGTTTTGGGATCGCCACTGGTACCCTTGATGTGGGCGGACATGTCTTAACTCTGGGGGGGCTGGTTTATACGGCCAATACGCCCACCTTAAATGCATCCACCAGCACAGTCAATTACACTCAGGAGACGGATGGGCAGGCGCTCATTCCGGCAACCTACCTGTATCTGAATTTGAGCGGCGGCAGCAAAGTGTTCCCGCCTGGAGGCGCTATCATCATTCTGGGTACTTTCAATCCTGGCACGACAGCCAACACGGTGACCGGAAGCACAGTGCATTACGCGGCAGCGGCTGCCGGGCAGAATGTTGCAGCCACCCAGTATCACAACCTGACTTTCTCGGGCGGCGTCAAGACCATTCCGGACGGCATCATCCATATTTCGGGCACCTGGATTCCCGGATTGACGACAGATATCAGCACGGGTACCCTGCGCTTCAATGGCAGTTCAGCGCAGACTTTGCCCGATCATATTTCCTACTATAACCTGACGGCGAACAATGCGGCCGGGGTGACGGGCAGCCTGGAGGTGAAGAACCTTCTTTGGGTGGAAGGTGGAACACTCACCTCTCATTCTGATCTGCATGATGTGACAATAGCAGCTTTGGCCACACTGAACGCAGGGGATGATTTCACTGTGAGCGGCAGTTGGAGCAACAGCGGCGTCTTCAATCCGGGCACTTACACCGTGACCTTTGACGGCGGCGCCATGCAAACCATTTCTGGAGCCACAACGTTCAATGTTCTGGATATTCAGAACACTGCAGGCGGCGTTATTTTGACTTCACCTGCTGCCACAGCCGCCCTGCTGAATGTCACCACCGGCCGGTGTGTGCCGGCAGCGGGCTCAACCTGGCAGGATGTTGAGGTGGGCGATTCTGGGGTGCTGGCCCCAGCAGGTGACCTGACCCTGACGGGCAATTTGAAGGTTGATGGGCAATTCCAGGTTGGAACAGCCCTGGTGACCTTCAACGGCGGCGTCACTCAAACTTTGACCACTGCAGGAATCACTTTCCACGACTTGAGCGTGGCCAGCGGCACCCTGCTGGATGCTGGCCAAACGGTGGTGACGCTGACCGGCAGTCTGACCAACCAGGGTGTCATCCGCGAACAGCGCGTGGTGGCAGCTAGCAGCACCATCACATACCCTCTCAACCAGGTGCTTCTGGATGTGACCGATGCCGGCACGTTTTCACAGATCACTTTTGAACGCCGCGACCAGAATCACCCTGACCGGGACCTGAACCAGGAAACAGGCCGGTATTGGACAGCTTCTGCTGACGGCACGGGCACGGTTGCGCTGACCCTGCCACAGGCCAACCTGTTGAAACCATCCATTTGCAGGTTTGCCGCGGAATGGCAGTGTGATGTGGACAGCCAGACCACCCAGACCGTGACTCTGAATGCCGTTGAGAACATTGTTGGCGACTGGACGGTGGGTTTCAAGTTCCCGTTGACTGTGACCGCTCAGAACGCCAGCCGGGCTTATGGAACGGACAATCCGGCGTTTACGGCGACTTATACCGGCTTTATTGCCAGCGATACGGCGGCTGTTTTGGAAGGAACACTGACTTTCGGTGGAGCAGGCGCTACGGCGCAGGCCACGACAACAGCAGGAAACTATGCCATCATGCCTGAGGGTTATGTCAGCGACCGCTATGACATCACATATATGCCGGGCACATTAACCATTACCAAGGCACCCCTGCAGGTCACGGCGGACGATTATGTACGTTACTTTGGCGAGCCAAACCCCAAATTTACCGCCAGGTATGCTGGATTTGTGGCGGGTGAAACGGAGGCCGTGCTGGGTGGAAAGCTGATCTTCACCGGAACCGGTGGATATTCAGCTTTAGTTACCGAACCGGGCGATTATGTGCTGCACCCTGAGGGTTTGACCTCTCCCAATTATGACATCACCTATGTTGATGGCCTTTTAAAGATCATCCAGGGCTTTTCAAAACTGGAATTGACAGACGCCACCCAGTTCTTGACCGGCGATGGAAAGTGGATTTTGCGCGTGACATTCCAGGTGACTCCTGTTGAACCAAGCGTGGTGCCGGTGGTGGAGGGAAAGGTTTCAGTGCAGGTAGGCGCGTCCACCTGCGAGACATCTGTCCTGACCGGATATTGCGATTTGGAACTGACTTCTTATGATACCCTGGTGACGGGGAGTTTCAGCGGCACACCTGGCTACCTGGGCTCTTCAGATACGCTGGAGGTGGTATTGAATTTCTATCAAGTATTCCTGCCCATGATCTTTAACTAAAAAAAAGAATCCGGGCTGATGAGGAATCTGAAAAGACCCCTCATCAGCCATCTGGACGGTGGATATGCTGGCTGTTGCTTCTCTCTCCATAACTTGTGATTTCTCCCTCCGGCGTAAGGATTCTGTCCCCCATGTCTTGAATCTGCCGCAAGCATATCTGCCCATTATTGGTGGAAAAATTACCGGCAGCTTAAGGCGGCGGCATAACGGCTGGCAGGCAGCGACAAAAAAGAGTCCATCCGCTGCTTGACCAGCCTTACGCTGCCAATCATCCCTGATGCCACTTATGTCAATTGTTACAAGGGCCCGTTTGTTTCTGATTTTTCATCCCGCGATAAAACCAGCGTTTGGCCATTTCAGCTGCGATGACATACACCGCTACAATGCCCAGCAAAATGATCACCATTTCTGCCGGCAGAGGTGTTAATTCCAATGGCACAGCCAGGGGAGTGTAGGGGAGAGTCAGAATGAACAGGCCAACCAGACAGGTGGCCAGCAGCATGGCCCTGCCCGGCCGGCTCTTTTGCATGGGCAGCCGGGAGCGGATGGCAAAGACCACCAGGCTGGCTGAGAGAACCGACTCTACCAGCCACCCAGTGTGAAAAGCGGCTTCATTGGCGCGCATGATTCCCATCAACACGGCAAAAGTGGCAAAATCAAACAGGGAGCTGAGGGCGCCAAAAACCAGCATGAAACGGCGAATGAAGTGAATATCCCAGCGGTGCGGGCATTCAATCCATTCCGGGTCCACATTATCATTGGCAATGGTCATTTCGGGCAAATCGGTCATGAAATTGATCAGCAAAATCTGTTTGGGGAGCATGGGGAGAAATGGCAGCAGCAGTGAAGCTCCGGCCATGCTGAACATGTTGCCAAAATTGGCGCTGGTGGCCATAAATACATATTTTAATGTGTTGGCAAAGGTTTTCCGGCCCTCAAGAATGCCCTGCTCTAAAACCTCCAAATCCTGATTTAAAAGGACAAAATCGGCGGCTTCCTTGGCCACATCCACTGCATTGTTGACCGAAATACCCACATCGGCGCTGTGCAAAGCGGGTGCATCATTGATGCCATCGCCCATGTACCCCACCACATGGCCGGTCTTTTTTAGGGCCAGGATGATGCGCTCTTTTTCATTGGGATCCACTTCGGCGAAGATATCCGTGCGTTCTGCCGCATGCCAGAGGGCTTCATCGCGCAGGATATCAATTTCAGCGCCAGTCAGGATGACAGGAGAAGCCAGCCCGACGGTTTCGGCCGTGTGGCGCGCCACCAAGCGGTTATCGCCAGTGATCACTTTTAATTTCACCCCCAGTTTTTGCAGGCGGTCAATGGTTTCTTTCACTCCAGTTTTGGGTGGGTCGATGAAGAGGATGAACCCAACAAAAGTCAGATCGGTTTCATCTGCCTTTGAAAAGGCGCATTTTTCATCCATTTGGCGCTGGGCCACGCCCAAAACGCGGTAGCCCTGTTCGCTCCAGGCAGCGTAAAGGGCATGCAGGTTTTGGAGAATAGGATCATCTATTAAAACTGCCTGCCCGTCGATCAGGGCAAATTTGCACACTTCAAGGATTTTTTCCAGCGCGCCCTTGCTGATAAGGAGATGTTTTTCGTTTTCCTGAACGACGATGCTGAGGCGCTTGCGGGTAAAATCATAAGGAATTTCATCCACTTTGACAACGCCGTGTTCCTCATCTTGAATGGAAGAGAGAATGGCTTCATCCAGAGGATTGGCCATGCCAGTTTGAAAATGGGCATTCAGCCAGGCGTACCGCCTGACCAGTGCGTTTTCCTGACCAGACGCATCGTAGGCATGATCCAGGCTGACCACGCCTACGGTCAGGGTGCCTGTTTTATCTGTGCAGAGGATATCCATGCTTCCAAAATTTTCAATCGCGGCCTGCCGGCGAACAATGACCCCATTTTTAGCCATCCTTTGTGAGCCTTTTGCCAGGTTGATATTGATGATGGCAGGCAGGAGCTGGGGGGTGAGGCCAACCGCCAGGGCGATGGAAAATAAAAGGGAATCGAGCGGCGGTTTTGAAAACAGCACATTGACGGCAAAAATAGTCACCACCAGAATCAGCATGACCTCTGTCAGCAGATACCCCAGTTTGCGAATGCCGCTTTCAAATTCAGTTTCAGGTGGACGCAGGGTTAACCGCCGGGCCACCTGGCCAAAGACAGTGCGGCCGCCGGTTTCAACAATCAACGCCCGGCCGCTACCGCTGCGCACATTGGTACCCATGAACACACAATTGGTGCGTTCGGCCAGAGAAGCCGCTGCCGCCATTTCACCGGGTTTCTTTTCCACCGGGAAGGTTTCGCCTGTGAGAACTGCCTGGTTGACAAAGAAATCTTTGGCTTCAAGCAAGACACCATCAGCAGGGATGAGGCTGCCCGCGGAGAGGATGACAATATCACCAGGGACGACTTCATCAGCCGGAATGGTCTTTTCTGCTCCGTCACGCAGGACAACCGCCTTGATGCTGACCTGGGCTTTCAACTTTTGGGTGGCATTGTTGGCATTATATTCCTGAACAAAACTGAGGATGGCGCTGGCGAAAATGATCACCAGGATGATGATGGCGTCGATCCAATCCTGAACAAAGGCAGAGATGATGGTGGCGGCCAACAAAATCAGGACGATGGGGCTGTTAAGCTGATTCAGGAATAAGAGGAGGGGGGATGTTTCAGAGTGGGTTTCCAGGCTGCCATGGCCATATTGGGATAATCTTTCCAGAGCCTGAGGGGTGTCAAGACCATTGGAATTAACTGCCAGGGTGGTCATCAGTTTCTGAATGGGCAAATTCCAGTATGAGTTGTGTTCAGAAGGGGGAAGAGGAGAGGTGGGCATAAAGGCTCCATCAAACAAGGAGATAATGATGTCTCTTTATTCTACCCCCAATTCCATTATTCTAACCGGGACCCGGCGTATGTCTGATCATCAGGGTGGGGAATCTTTCGTCAATCGTGATATTCGCATAGCCATATAAACTTCATATTTCACCAACTCTTTAGCCCCAAAAAAGATCTTTCAAACATATGCTTTTTAGGATTTGGGATATCATAGTTATGATGGCCTTAAATTTTATCTCCATTTTTGCTCTCTTTTGCGGATTGATTTCCTTTTCTGTTGCGGTGTATGCCTGGCAGAAACGTTCCACGCTGGGAACCCGTTCTTTTGCCTTGCTGATGTTTTTCATGACGATCTACATTTTGGGCTACAGCATGGAATTAGCCAGCCTGAACGTGGATACCATGCTGTTCTGGAGCAAAATTCAATATATTGGCATCGTTTCATTTCCTTGTTTTTTTCTCATTTTTGCCATGAGGTATACCGGCCATGATTACTGGGTTACAACCCGGAACAGGTTACTAATTTTTTTCCTGCCGGCAGTGTTGTTAGGCATTAAATTCCTGGATGACTCTCTGCACCTGATTTATGTTTCTGTGACAATAGATACCAGCGGTCTCATCCCCTTATTATCCATAACGCGCGGACCTCTATACTATATTGTGGTGGGATATAATTTGCTGGTAGTCACCATCGCCAACGGCCTGTTAATTCAGAAAAGGCGCTATGCCTCAGAGCTGTACCGCAAACAGACCAGAATCATCCTGGAGATGGCGGCCATCATCTATCTGATATATTTGTTTTACCTGACGGGTGTTCCCCTTTTCCCATCCTTGAAAGAACTGGACCTCAATCCGTTTGTCTACCTTTTATGGGGATGTGGCACGGGCTATGCCATTTTTCGCTACCGCCTGTTTGACCTGGCCCCCATTGCACGGGATGCATTAATTGAGAAACTGGGCGATGGGGTGGTAGTGCTGGATTTGCAAGCGCGGGTGATGGATGCCAACCCTGAAGCGTTGAAAATTTTCAATTGGATTGAAACGCCTTTGGGCCAGCGTATTGAAACGCTGCTTCCTCAATGGACTGGCCTGGATATGCTCAACCAGATGGCTGACTCAGCCAAAGACGAGCAGTCGCTTGAGAAAAATGGAAACGCATTCCATTATGAAGTGTCGATTTCGACCATCAATAACAAAAAAGGACTGAAGCTCGGCTGGCTGCTGGTGGCGCATGATATCACCTTGCGGAAGAACTTTGAAAAAGGCTTACGGGAAAGCGAAGAAAAATTTCACCGCATGACAGATACGACCGCCACTGGCATCTATATTTATTCCGGAAAAAGCCTGGCTGTCATCAATCCAGCTTTTCAGAAAATTACAGGATATTCTGAGGATGACCTGGTTGATATGGACCCGATGAATATTTTCCACCCTGATTTCCGTGAAATGGTGCGGCAGCGGACAGTCGCCCGCTTGCAGGGGAAAGAGGTGCCATCCCGCTATGAAGCCAAGATAATAACCCGAGAAGGCATTGAAAAATGGGTGGACCTGTCAGCAACCACCATCACCTATCAGGGACAGCCGGCCACCCTGGGCACTTTTCTGGATATCACCGAGCAAAAAAAGCTGGAAGACCACCTGCGCGCCAGCCAGAAATTATACCTGGGCATTGTAGAAAATCAAACAGATCCCATTTGTCGCTGGCTGCCTGACACTACCCTGACATTTGTTAACCGTGCTTATTGCGAATATTTCAACCTCAGCCTTGACCATGTGTTGGGTACCCGTTTTTTGCCAACCCTGCCTGAAGAAACCCAGGTTATCATTCAAGACGCTATTCATACGCTGATGAACCATGAAGCAGAAACCATCAGCAAAGAGGAAGTGAATATTGGTCCGAATGGCGAGAAACGTTGGATGGTTTGGGCGTACCTTCCGATTGAGGATGCAGATGGAAAGATTGTGGAATTCCAATCGGTCGGGCGTGATGTGACTCTGAGGAAACAAGCTGAACAGGCACTTCAACGGGCGAATGATGAACTTGAAAAGCGCCTGGAAGAAATTCAATCCCTGCAGGAGAGGCTTCTGGAACAGGCCATTCATGATGTTCTGACCGGCCTGTTCAACCGGCGCTATCTGGAAGAATCGCTGGAACGGGAAATTGCCAGCGCTGAGCGAGGTCATTATCCCATCGGCATCATTATGCTGGATCTGGATCATTTTAAGAAAGTAAACGACACTTACGGTCACAAGGGCGGCGATTTGGTTCTGCAAGCGGTGGGGAAGGTGCTGCGGGAAGCAACACGCCGCATGGATACGGCCTGCCGGCTGGGCGGCGAAGAGTTTGTGGTGGTGATGCCTGGGGCGACTCTGGAGGATACCTTTCAGCGGGCTGAAAATTTACGCCAGAAAATTGAAGCGCTGCAGGTGGATTACAATGGAAAAAATATGCGCGTGACCACCTCCATTGGCGTTTCTGCCTATCCGGAATACGGCCAGACGATGGATGAACTGCTGCACCGGGCAGATGAAGCGCTTTACATGGCAAAAAACAGCGGGCGCAATATGGTATGCGCATATAATAATGGTCAACAAGATTAACAGCCGAACATTCCAGCCTGATGGCGACCGAACCGCACAACAGCATACCTGAAAGTAGCATACTTTCAGGTATGCTAGATGGCCTGTCCTTTGAACTGGCTCATGTAGAGATTATAATAGAAGCCTTTTTGATCCAGCAGCGTCTGGTGACTGCCGCGTTCCACAATTTCACCATTTTGAATCACCAGCACCTGGTCGGCCTCGCGAATGGTGCTGAGGCGGTGGGCAATGACAAAACTGGTGCGTCCCTGCATCAGGTGCATCAGGGCATCCTGCAGGTGCTTTTCGGTGCGCGTGTCCACGTTACTGGTGGCCTCATCGAGAATCAGGATATCCGGATCGGCCAGCACGGCCCGCGCAATGGCCAGCAGCTGGCGCTGCCCCTGGCTCAGGTTGCTGCCGCGCTCGGCAAGAACGGTCTGGTAGCCCTGGGGCAGGCGGTGAATGAACATATCGGCGTTGGCCAGCCTGGCCGCAGCGCGCACTTCTTCATCGCTGGCCTCCAGTCGCCCGTAGCGGATATTCTCCATCACGGTGGCGGCAAAGAGAAAATTATCCTGCAGCACCAGCCCCAACTTGCGGCGTAAATCATCCTTGCGCACGCCTGCCACATCCTGCCCATCAATTTCGATAGTCCCGCTGTCGATATCATAGAAACGGGTGAGCAGGTTGGCGATGGTGGTCTTGCCGGCCCCAGTGGGTCCCACCAGGGCAATCATCTGGCCGGGAGTGGCTTCGAGGTTGACGTTTTTCAACACCAGGGTTCCGGGCTTGTAGCCAAACGATACATCCTTCAACCTGACATGGCCCTGAATCCGTTCCATGGCAACGGCTGTCGGAGAATCACTTTCCGGAAGCTCATCCATGGTTTCAAAGACCCGCTCAGCGCCGGCCAGTGAGGCCTGGATGGAAGCGAAGAGTTGAGCAATCATATTGAGCGGACGGCTTAGCCGCCCGGAATAAGAGATGAACGAGGCAATTTCGCCCACCGTGGCCAACCCCTGCACGGCCAGCCAGCCCCCGGTGCAGGCCACCACGCCCAGGCCCAGGTTGCCGATCATATTCATCACCGGCCCCATAAAATTAGTCAGCACCCGGGCACGGAGGGCGGCCTTTTGCAACTGGCGGTTGACGGTGGAAAACTGCGCCACGCTGAGCTCTTCGCGCACAAAAGCTTTGACCACCTGCTCTCCGCTGATGGTTTCCTCAATGATCCCGTTCAATTCTCCCAGAAGTTTCTGGGTATGGCGGAAGCCAGAACGGGTGCGGCTGGCAATCATGCGCGTCAGGAAGAAGGTGAGGGGCATGATGACCAGGCTGACGACGGCCAGCGGCACATTCATGATAAAAATGATGATGATGACACCCACCAGGCTCAACACATTGGAAAGTAGCTGGCTGGCATTGGTCGCCAGAATGTTGCCAATGCTCTCCAGGTCATTGGTCAGGCGGCTCATGATGTAGCCGTGGGCATGCTGGTCGAAGTAGCGCAGGGGCAGGGCCTGCAGGCGGGCGAACAGGTCTTCGCGCATATCGCGCACCGCGCGCTGCGCCACGCCGGCCATCAGGTAGGTTTGCAGCCAGGTGCCGGCAGAAGCCAGGATGTACGTGAGCAGCATCCATCCCAGCAGCTGTGCCAGACCAGGCAGATCGCCTGTGTTGATGTAGGTATCCAGAGCCAGGCCCATCAGGTAGGGGCCGAGCAGATCGGCAATGGAGGTGAGGATCACCAGCAGGGCGGTGCCGGCCAGCACCCAGCGCTGCCGTTCCAGGTAACCCCACAGGCGGCGCAGGGTGGCGCGCGCATTCTTGGATTTGGGTGAATCCTGCAAAAAGGCCATCGGTGGACCGCCGGGGCGCAGGCCGATGGGCGGCGGGTTGGCAGGGGCGGTACGGCGGGCTTCAGTCATGACTGCCTCCATTTCCCAGTTGAGAATCATAAATTTCGCGGTAAACCGGGCTGCCGGCCAGCAATTCGCGGTGGGTGCCTTCGGCCACAATCTGGCCGTCATCCAGAACCAGGATTTTATCTGCATTGAGCACGGTGCTGATGCGCTGTGCAATGACGAAACTGGTGCGGTTTTGCATGATGACCTCAAGGGCAGCCTGAATTTTCGTTTCGGTTTCGATATCCACGGCGCTGGTGCTGTCATCCAGGATGAGGACGGCCGGTTTAAGCAGCAGGGCGCGGGCAATGGCGATGCGCTGTTTTTGCCCGCCGGAGAGATTGACCCCGCGCTGACCCAACTGCGTATCATATCCTTCAGGCATCGCCTGGATAAAATCGTGGGCCTGCGCCGCTTTTGCTGCGGCAATCACTTCATCATCACCTGCCTCCGGCCGTCCGTAACGGATGTTATCGCGAATGGTGCCGCTGAACAGAACTGTTTCCTGCAGGGCAATGCCAATATTGCGGCGCAGCACAGCCTGATCAATCGTCCGGATATCCTGGCCGTCTATGGTGATACGTCCGGAGGTGACATCGTAAAAACGTGGGATCAGGCGCACCAGGGTGGATTTTCCGGCGCCGGTGGTGCCGAGCAGGGCCACGGTTTGCCCCGGCTCAGCTACAAAATGGATGTTTTTGAGGACCGGGTCGCCGTTCTCGCCTTTATAGGTGAAAGTGACATTTTCAAAGGCCACGCGGCCGCACGGGGTAAAATGGGTCAGAGCATGGGCCTGGTTGCGCACCTGGGGCTGGCTGTCCAGCACTTCCTGGATGCGTTTGGCGGAGGCCTCGGCGCGGGCAAGCTGCAGCACCATCTGGCTGACCATGATCAACGAGAAAAGGGTGGTGGTCAGGTAGTTGATGAAAGCAACGATCTGTCCGGTTTGCATCTGGCCGGCGGTGACCTGAATGCCGCCAAACCACAGCACGCCGATGATGCCGATGTTCATGGTGAGCATCATGAAGGCCGGCATGATGGCCACGGTGCGGGCTGCGCGGGTGGACTGGCTGGTGAGGTTTTCATTGGCCTGCCTGAAACGCGCTTCTTCATGCCGGGCGCGGACAAAGGCCTTGACCACCCGGATGCCGGCCAGGTTTTCCTGCATGACGCCGTTGAGCGCATCCAGGCGTGTCTGGACGACAGTGTAGAGGGGGGTGGCCTTGTTGACAAACCAGATGACGGTGACCAGTTCGATGGGCATCAACAGAAGCGGCAAAAAAGCGAGCTGCGGACTGGTGATGACAGCCATGATCAGGCTGCCGATCAACAGTAGCGGGGCGCGCACCATAATGCGCAGAATCATCAGCAGGGCATCCTGCACCTGGGTGACGTCATTGGTCAGGCGGGTGATGATTTGCCCGGTTTCCAGTTCATCAAGGTTGCCAAACGAAAAGGTCTGCACATGCCGGAACAAAGTTTCGCGCAGGTCCGCGCCAAAAGCCTGAACGGTGCTTTCAGCGAAGAAACCATTGGACATGCCGCCCAGGGCGCCGATGATGGCCAGGCCAAACATCAAAAGGCCGGTCTGCAGCACCAGATTCAAATCCAGCCTGGCAATGCCCTCATCAATAATGCGTTCCACCATGCGCGGCTGCATCAGGTCCATGGTCACTTCAACGGTCATGAGCAGAGGGGCAATCAGCACCCAGCGCCAGTAGGGTTTGACAAACCGCATCAGCCTGAGGCTGGCCAGTTGGAATAAAGACCGTTTTTCTTCTTGTTGAAGGGATGAAACGGCCATTTTATATGTCCTCAATTTCTTTGTTGATCACCCGGATCAGGTTTTCGCGGATGCGCTGCAGGTAAGCACGCAAAACAATCCGTTCCTCATCATTGAATCCCGCGAAGCTCTCGGCCTCCATCGTGCTCCATACCATTTGCAGCTCTGTAAATACGGCGCGTCCGGCTTCGGTGAGGAACACCCGCGAAATGCGCTGATCGCTGTCATCCGGCTGGCGCAGCACAAACCCGGTTTTCTCCATGCGCTGGATCATGCGGGTGATGGTGGCGGGAGTGACGCCGAGGCGAGCGGCCAGTTCGCCGTGGGTCAGGCCGTCCCGTTCCTGCAGGGCAAAAAGGACGGGCGGCTGGCCGCGGTAGAGGCCCAGCCCATCCAGCAGTTCGTGGGCGCGATGGTGGTGCAGGCGCGAAACCTGGGCCAGCAAAAAGTCGAGGGTTTGAGGTTCAGGGTGTTGTGAATGCATGAGCACACCTTTGTCGAAATAATTTAGCTGACTAACTATTAGTCGGCTAAATTATAGGCCTGCATCCTTGTCCTGTCAAGCCCGCATTGGTTTGAGGCAGACAAACAGGTTATTCAAACGCCTCATCTGCGGGTATAATTCGAAGGATCAATCATTTCGCAAACCATGGAGATTTTTCATGCCAACCTTAATTCACCGCCGCGTGGCTGAAGCTCAGGCCGGAACCAATCCAACCGTCATTTGCCGCATGCCATCGGGGTGGGCGGTTATGTGCGATGCGCAGTTTTTACGCGGTTATTCCCTCCTGCTGCCAGACCCGGTGGTTCCGGATATCAACGCCATGAACAAGGAACAGCGCACGGCGTTTTTATACGATATGACCGTGATTGGAGATGCTCTTCTGGAAGTGACCGGGGCGTTTCGGATTAACTACGAGATTTTGGGCAATCTCGATCCGGCGCTGCACGTCCACATCATTCCCCGCTACCTTTCCGAGCCCGAAGAAAAACGCAAGGGACCGGCTTTCTTTTATGACAGAGCGTTTCGCGAGTCCAACCCGTTTGACCCGCAGCGGGACCGGGACCTGATGCAGCAGCTGGCGGCCGCCATTCAACGCAGAAGCTGACCGTGCCAGACCAACAAAGGCCTTCACCTCAAAAATTCATAGTAAGACCAGATTTGCCGCGAATGAGGGCGGAAAAAATGAGAAAAATGCATACCAGCCCCGTATTCTTTTTTTTGAACCTTCTGATCATCCTGAGCCTGGTTTTGGGTGGTTCCGTGAAGGAAGCCAGTGCTTCATTTACGGCATCCAATCATCAGGATGCTTCTGCTTCCAACGGATCCTTCAATTCCGCAGATCAAGCCGGCCAGACCTGGAAACAAACAGGCTGGTTCTCCATCATTTGGGGAGACAGCCAGGACGGCATATCAGATATCACTTATACGTTGACTGATGCGCAGGGGCAGGTGACCACCCTGTTGCTGGATGAAAAACTGGCCGGATCCATTGGCGGCGTGCTGGCCATCAACCAGCAATATATTTCTATCGAGGGCGTCCAGATCTCATCGGATGATCAGAACGGCAGGACACAGAACCTGGTTCAAGTGAGCGCGATAGAGAAAACCGCTGCCCCGCTGGCGCCTGATCGGCAAAAGAAAGACCTGGCCTCTGTGATTGGCTCAAAGCCCTGGGTGTCCATCATGTGCAAATTCAGCGATCAGGCTGGGGAGCCTAAAAATTTGAGCTTTTTCCAGGGCATGTATGCCGACACCAAGCCTGGACTGGACCATTACTGGCGTGAACTTTCTTATGATCATGTCAATGTCAACGGCAGCACGGCCAGCGGCTGGTTTGTTCTGCCGCATCCGGAATCTTATTACAACCCGACTGACAAGGGACAGGGAACTGATTTAAACACCCTGGCCGATGACTGCATCGGCGCGGCGGATGCTTCAATCAATTTTTCCATTTACTCCGGCATCAACATGATGTTCAACACCGATTTTGACAACGGCTGGGCCTGGGGTGGGGGACGCTATATGAGCCTGGATGGAGTCAGCCGGTTTTGGAGCACCACCTGGGAACCGCCGTGGGCCTATTCGGATATTTCGGTGATTGCCCACGAGATGGGTCACGGCTTTGGCCTGCCGCATTCTTCCGGCAATTACGGGCAGGTATATGATAACGCCTGGGATGTGATGAGCCAGGACCGTTTCAATTGCGGCGCTGCCCGCGATGCCACTTACGGCTGCATGGCGCAGCACACCATTTCTTACCACAAAGATATGCTGGGCTGGATCCCGGCAAATCAAAAATTTACAGCTGGCATCGGCACTTCCACCATCACCCTTGAACAGCTCGCCTTGCCGCAAACGGCCAACTATAAAATGGCAAAGATTCTCATTGATGGCTCCAGCACGCATTACTATACCCTTGAAGCGCGCAACCTGACGGGATACGATGTCAAGGTGGCCGGCAAAGCCGTGGTCATTCATGAAGTGGACACCACCCGCGACCGGCCTGCCCGCGTGATAGATATGGATAATAACGGCGTCACAGGCGATGATGGCGCCATGTGGAGGGTGGGTGAAACCTTCTCGGGTGCATCAGGCATCTCGGTGAACGTGGTCACATCCACTGCCAGCGGTTTTCAGGTTTCCATATATATTCCCGGCCACACCATTTCTGGCAATGCCGGCGTGGCCAGCGCCACCCTGAATTTTACGGATGGACTGCCTCAGGAAGTTACGGCTGACGCTTCAGGAACGTATGCCTTTATGGTGTCTCAGGGTTGGAGCGGAACGGTAACCCCATTTAAAACCGGCTATACCTTCTCTCCAACCAGCCGGAATTATGCCAGTGTAACGGCTGATTACACCAATCAAAATTACTCGGCCAGTAATGTGGGCGCCTTCCCATTGACCGTTAATAAAAGCGGAACAGGAACGGGTACCGTCACCAGTTCGCCGGATGGCATCAACTGCGGCGATACCTGCACGGCAGATTTCACCGCCAGTTCATCTGTCATTCTGACTGCCGCAGCGGAAACAGATTCAACCTTCACCGGTTGGAGCGGCGCCTGTTCAGGCACAGGCACCTGCACAGTGTCCATGACAGGCACCCAGACCGTGACGGCCACATTTGTAAACAGCATCTGTTCCCCGGCGCGCACCATTTCGAGAGGTGAATGGCACAGCAACCGCAATGATGCGGCAGGCTCGACAGACGTGATCGACACATACCCGATCATCCCATGGAACGAAAGCGGGCCTGAATATGTTTATTCATTTACTGCGGATACATCTGGCAGCATTCAGGTCAGCCTGTCGAGCATGACCGCCGACCTGGATATCTTTGTTTTGGACGGCGGGAGCGGGATGTGCAGAGCTTCCAATGCCATCGCGGCCGGAGACCGCAGCGCGAGTTTTACGGCCCGGAGCGGACATGTTTATTACTTTGTGGTGGATGGTTACAACGGCGCCACCGGTCATTACACCATTTTTGTACCGGCAGCCTCGTATACCATTTCCGGCAGCGCCGGGGTGGCCAGCGCCACCCTGACTTATGAGGATGGCGTGACAAAGACGGTGACCGCCGCCGAAGATGGCACTTATTCGATCCAGGTGCCGTATTTATGGTCTGGGACGATTACCCCGGCCAGGCAGGGTTACACTTTTTCGCCAGCAAACCGGAGCTACAACCTCATTTCCGGCAATCAGACGGGGCAAAATTATGCCACCTCGGCCGTCACATTCACCATTTCGGGAAATGCCGGCACAGCCGGAGTCATCCTGACTTATGAGGATGGCGTGACAAAGACCGTCACGGCGGATGGCAGCGGCAGTTACAGCCTCCAGGTATCTTACAACTGGTCGGGCACGGTGACGCCTGTAAAGGATGGATATTATTTTTCGCCGGCCAGCAAAACGTATACCCTGGTGCGAGAAAATCACAGCGGCGATCATTACACGGCTGTCAAAGAAATGTATATCCTTTTCCTGCCATTTTTGTCGCGCAATCTCTTTTCACCATGAAAGGCGCGAGCCTGAAACGGCTTGATTGGAAAAGAGAACAGGGATAGAACAAAGCCAAAATTGTTCGGCTTCATGTCCACTGAGTGGCTGCCAGCAGGCGCCTGGTAGGGTGTTCAGTCTCGTTCCGCAGCAGGGGAGGGGAGGTCCGCAGGGCCTTTTCTCTCCTTTTTTGTTTCAATAAATAAAACGTTTCCGTCCAGCGAAAAACAGAATCCCGATGACACACCATCCTTCGGCCCCCAAAAAAAATGTGTTTTAAGTGGGGTAGGGGGCTCTTGCGCAGCAATAGCAAAACCACGCATAACAAGTAAAACCTGCAAATAGATGACAAGAAGGTATATTCACCGCAATGTGGTGTTGATTCAGCCTGCGCCTGTGAGGGCTAAAAAAAATCCCTGAAAACGGGTTAAGAAGGGGCTTTTGTAGGTTTATTCCCCCTTATAAATGCTTTCGATAATATATTTTATCGAAAGCATGAACCCGGAAACCCCGCTTATCCCCCCTTTCTCCTGCCCCGGTTTTTCTGAATGTGCATTGGATGGTAAATGCCTTTTAACGTTGCTGGACCTGTGCTTCTCTTGCGGCGAGGACTGGCGCGGGAATGTTAAGGCTCTCCCCTCTCAAGCCGGCCCCCTTCTGCGGCGGGATGAGCTATGTTTGATAATATAAATAGAACAAACGTTATATGAAATGCAGCAGGAAAGGCCGGCAGGAAAATAAAACGGGCGGGACCAAAAAAGGCCTCGCCCGTGTTGTGTCTTGTTTTTTCATTTCCATTCACTGCCCCCGTTCCCTTTCAGTATGCTTGATTCTCCCATGGCACAGAATAGGTGGAAGACGGCTCAAACCGATGAGTGGTCCACAGCTGGCCAACGCGCCAACCAATCCACCCAATCCCAGGCAGCACTCCTGCACCCACCCCCATTACCAGCCACTGTCTTTCTGCCATCATGTAAGCATGATGACATGGCTGCCATGAGAAATCAATTCTTCGGCGCGTAATAAAACCCACCAACAAGAATAAGCACTGCCCCTTGTTGCTGACAATACTTACTCATATTGTCTCGAGGACTACCGACCATGTCTTCTTCATCTTGATACACAAATCGAGCGCCTCGAATCAGCTGCTCAAGCAGTGACGCCATCTCCTGGTTGATAGTTGCTTTGGAATCAGGATTCAGGCCTTTTGCTTCTAAAGGAATAAGCAAAGACACAGCCGACCCTGGAATTCTCTGACTGGGATCTTTGGCCAATTCAATCAAGGCTTGATCCAAAGTGGCATCGTTGAATATGTTAACCCAGTTGTAATGTACGTTATCTGGCACCAGTATCACCAAAGGTTTGTAAATAGTATCAAGCACCACTACTCTCCCCACTCCTTCAGCGGTTGCTGCTCCCACAATTCTAGCCGGATTCTCTGAAAGGTTCTCGAGATCTATTTGTAGATTCATGCCTCCAAATATTTGGTTTGATTTACTCGAAGACACACCTATTCTCGTGTCTTTCTCATTTCCTGGTTTCGCTTCCTTGTGGACACTGGCAACATCAGCATAGAGCTGGCGAACAAACTCTTCTGGAATCGACAATCCATCCGCAGCAGCGTCATACTCCGTCCCAACCACCCGGTACTTGACGGCCTCTTCCAGGTTGAATGAACCATCCGGATTTACAAACGGAGTCATGTCTGTCTCAGAAACCCATTTGCCATCCTTGTACTTTGCCACGGTCACTTCCTGGCCGCTGCTCATCTTTCCCACCAGAGAAGGAACCCCCTCCACGATCTTAACGGAAACTTCTTTTGAATGCGCGTCCACATACCCCTGCCAAAAGCTGCCCAATTCCGGCAGCGGAGCTTCGGTTGGCGTGGGGGTGAATGTGATTGTTGGCGTGAGAGTCGGCTCCGGCGTAGCCGTAACCGTGGGTTCCGGCGTGAACGTGGGCGGTACGGCGGTGGCCGTGGGCTGAACGACCTGGGCCATTTCAGTCGGGGCAGCTCCCCCACCCTGGGAGGCGCAGGCGGCAAGGAGGGTTATGAGGATAAGGGGGGCAATCAACAGAAAGAATTTACGCGACATTTTTCATCTCCACCACAAAGAAGGTTGTTTCAAGTATACCGCAAAAAAGCCCCCTCCCCTGCTCAGGTGGCGCGTTGGCAGACGATAATTGGCACGGCTTTGAAGAATTGCGCCAGCATATCGCCGCACAAATATCGGTATCGGATGTATAATAATTATAAGCATCCGATACGAAAAGGCTTTCATGATGATTGAACAAAGATTGCTCACCAGGATTGAAAAGAAGAAAGCCCAGCTGGACCTGCTGCGGCCCTTCCCGGCTGCATCCGTGGCCCGGCTGCGCGACCAGCTGATGGTTGAATGGGTATATAATTCCAATGCCATCGAGGGCAGCACCATCACCCTGCAGGAAACCCGCCTGATTCTTGAAACCGGACTGACCATCGGAGGGAAATCCCTGCGCGAGCATTTTGAGGTGATTAACCACCGGGATGCAATTGGCTGTGTCGAAAACCTGGCCAGGTCAACGGAACCTGTAACGCCTTTTCATGTCCGCCAAATTCACCAGCTTGTCCTATCGCGCATTGACGATGAAAACGCTGGCCGGTACCGCGAAACCCAGGTGCGAATTGCGGGTACGGCCTTCATTCCACCTGAATCATGGCAGGTGCCGGCTCTAATGATGGAATGGGGGGAATGGCTGGCGGCTGAGGAAAAAGCCAGCCATCCAGTAGAACTGGCAGCACTGGCTCACCACCGGTTGGTGGCGATCCACCCTTTTATTGATGGAAACGGACGAACCGCCAGATTAGTCATGAACCTGATCTTGATGCGCGCCGGGTATCCACCGGCTGTGATTCAGCGGATCAACCGGCGGCAGTATTACCAGGTGCTCCATCAGGCGGATGCTGGCAAGCCGGCCGCGCTGGTTAATTTTATTGGCAGAGCAGTGGAATCCAGCCTTAACCTGTACCTGGAGGCCTGCCGGCCAGTGCTGGCTGCCCCTGGACCGGAAGAGGAGTGGATATCGCTGCAAGAGGCTGCCGAGGGAACCCCCTACTCCCAGGAATACCTGAGCTTGCTGGCCCGGACAGGGAAGCTTGATGCGGCCAAGCGGGGGCGCGTGTGGACCACAACCCGCAAAGCGGTGGAAGCGTATCGGAAAACGACCGGGAAAAGCTAAATCGGGTTTAGGGTTGCTGCTGCCATGCTTTCGATAACTTGTGCTATCATTAACGCATCAACCCGGTTATATTGTTCTGGAGGAAACGGGCATGTCAGAAAATCTTAGTATAGAGAGCTGCGCGAGGGATTACCTGAGATCGGTCGAGCAGGCGCGGAGCGCCAATACCCACAAAACCTATTCCAACGGGATCCACCTTTTTATGAAAACGCTGGAAGAACACGGCATCAAACCTGCCGTCACCTTCCCCACCGAACTGCCGGAAGAAGCCATCGCCTGGTTTGCCCAGGATTTGAAGGGACTGGCGCCGGCCACCGAAAGGCTGTACATTGTGGCTGCCAACGGCTTCTTTCAATACCTGGCCGCGGAAGGCCTGTCGCCGGTCAACCTGCCGAGGGTTCACCTGCTTATCAAGCAGCGCACCCGCCGGCCGGGAATCCGGCTGCCCCAATTCCCCATCGAAGACATTGAAACCGTGCTGAAATACGCCGACGGCCTTCACCGCCACCCTGCAGAAGATGACGCGGAAAAGCTGCGCAACTACCGCGACCGGGCCTTCCTGATCACCCTGGCCGACACCGGCCTGCGCGTGCATGAAATCTGCGCGCTGCGCCGCGGCGATGTGGACTGGAACGAAGGCCAGGCGGTCATCATCGGCAAGGGCGACAAACAGGCGGTGGTGCGTTTTTCCAACCGCTCGATGGTCGCGCTGAAAGAATACCTGGCCTTGCGCGCGCCGCTCCTGGACGGCAAGAGCGGCCGCGCGCTGGGCTCCCTGCCCCTCTTTTCGCGCCATGACCGCGGCGCCGGCGCGAAAGTGAAGCCCATCACCACCACCACCGGGCGGGATATTGTGACCGAACGGGTGCGCGAAGCCCTGGGCGAAGAAGCGGTGGGCAGCATCACCCCCCACTCGTTCAGGCACTACTTTGTGACCACGGTGCTGCGCGTGACTGGCAATCTGAAGGTGGCGCAGGAGCTGGCACGGCATGAGAATATCTCCGTCACCACCCGCTACTCGCATCTGCTGTCGCGAGAATTGGACCAGCAGTATAACGATATTTTTAATGAACGGGACCGGTAGCCTCCCTGCCGCAAAACGGCGCGGTGATCAACCGGCTTTCTTTTCAGGCGCATGAGACGCGGCATAGACCTGCTCATACAGCGCCACCAGGCGTTCCAGGGGATCCCAATTGGCCCATTGATCATAGTCATCCTGGCGGGGGCGCTCGCGGTTCAGGGCAAAGGTGGCCAGGCGCATCACCCGCCAGTTGACCCGCCCGCGCCGGGCCACCCGCCTGGCTGCAAAAAAGTGCAGCGAGCACAAAATCAGCGCCTGCCCGCCCCGGGCGGTGAAACCGCTCACATTCTGGTTGTCATCGAGCCAGCGCCCGCAAACATCGCACTGCACCTCATCCGGCATGTCCGCCTCCTTTCGCTGCGCGCACCTTCCCTTTTCAAATGTGAAACACGCCGGCCGGCACCGCCTCTTCCCGCTTTGCTGCCTCTGCCACCTTACGCCGCATGATTCTGGCCTGCAGTTCGCCCCTGGAATCTGGCTCGCCGGCCTGGCGATCACACGCCTGCAGGGCTGCCAAAAAGGCCGGGTAATCCTCCACCCCGCCCGCTTCCAGAAGATCAATGATCAGCATCATGCCGGCGAAAATTTCATTTAATTCCGCTGAATATTCCCAGTTGGAACTCAATGCAGCCCGCCTCTCCCGTGCGCTGATGGCCTCACAGGCAGCCTTCAATTCTCTGATCGCGCTTGCCCTAAATTCAGAAAAATCCACTTCCATAAAGGTAAACCTCCTGCAAAATCATCCTGGCACAAAGCTGGGGATGGTTGCTATGCCTGATATTGATGGAGCTGCCTGGCCAGGCATTCTCGCACCGCCTGGCGCAGCTCTGCGGGAGCCAGTACCTGGCTTTTGATCAGCAGATTCCAAAAATCGCGCATGGCGTTTTCAAACGAATACATATTCAAGACCACTTCCACCTCATCCCCACAGGTTCGGGCGGCATTGTTTTCATAATGCCGCAGCAGGTAAGCTTCATCCGCGGGAATGCGCAGGGTCACCGGATACTGCTCGGCCGCCTGGCGTTCCGAGCGGAAGGCATTGAGACTGGATTTAAAATAAGTGTCAAGAGAAAAGCCTTCAGGCAGGATAAAGAAATCATCCATGGGAGTGCAGGAAAGAATGCGCTCGCATTTAAACGTGCGCAGGCCGCCGCTCATTTCACAATAAGCCACCAGATACCAGTCCATATCCTTCACCACAATACCGTAAGGGTGGACCGTGCGGTTGGAAATATGCTGATCCATCTTGCGATACTGGATGGCGCATTTCCGTGATTCCCAGATGGCTTTCAGCAGCGCATCCATATGCCTGAGCGGGCTGCGCTCACCCCACCAGGGAGAATCATCCACATAGAACCGGCTGATGCGGTTTTTCACCTCGGCGGCTTCAGCATGAGCCAGCAGTTTCTGCAATTTCAGCAGCGAGGCATTCACCCCCAGGGCCAGAGCGCTGCCGCGGTTCGCCTTGACCCCCATGCCATTTAAGAAAAGACAGACCATCTCATCCATGTTGAGCTGTTTGAGTCCGGTCTGATAGCCCCCCGCCAGCGAAAGCCCGCCGTGAGGTCCCGGTTCAGCGACAATGGGAATGCCGGCCTCGCAAAGCGTATCAATATCGCGGTAAATGGTGCGCGGCGAGGTTTCAAATTGCCCGGCCAGCTCTCTGGCCGTGACCCTGCCCCTGTTTTCAATGGTCAGCAAAATGGACATTAACCGGTGTAAACGCATGTTTTGAGATCTTTCCAGAAAGTCAAAAAAAATTGTTGACAGCTTAATGTCAACAACAATAGTATATCCTGTTTTTACAGCTCCGTGATGGGGTCCATTAAACTTCAAAGTTCAGAAAGGGAAGATGAGATGAAAGTAGCAATTTTGGGCACCGGTTTTGGCGCCTACCATGTTGAATTGCTGAAGAAAGTTGAAACCGTGGAGGCCATTTGTGTCTTCGGGCGCAACCCGGAAAAATTGGCTGCGTTGAAGGAAAAATTTAACGTGGACACCACCACCGATATGGAGAGCATCTGGCGCGACCGGAATGTGGAACTGGTGGATGTGTGCCTTCCAGGGCCCCTGCATCGCGATGCTGTGATACGCTCGCTGGAGAATGGAAAACACGTCTACTGCGAAACGCCCTTCGCCCTCACCCAACCAGATGCCCGGACGATGGCTGAAACAGCCAGGCAATCTGGCAAAATGGCCTGTGTAGATTTATTTCTCCGTTTTGAGATGCCCTATGTATATCTACACGAAAAATGCGCGCGGCAGATCTACGGCCCCCTGAAATCCTTCCGCATCTTCCGTAAAACGCCCCCCATCTGGGGCGACCTGGGGCCTGCCAATATCGTCACCAACCTGATGATCCACGATATTGACTTTGTCACCTGGCTGTGCGGGCGGCCGCTGTCTGTGCAGGCCAGCCTGGTTCCCGGCCAGCCCGGCCAATGCGCGGTGATTGGACGCATGCACTATGACAACTGTTTTGTGGAAGTGACCGGCTCATCCATGATGCCCGTTTCCAGCCCATTCGCTGTGGGGTATGAAGCCGTTTTCGAAGATGCCGTGATCCAGTATTTTGAGGATGGCTATCCTGACAGAGTGGTGAACGCATTACAGGTATTCACGACCGCCGGGGTCGAAAAAATGGAGATCCCCCAGGAAAACTGCTTTGAAAAAGCCATCCGGCATGCAGTGGAATGCGCACAGCACGGCGTTCAACCCATCCACAGTATGGGTGAAGCGGCTGTGTCCATCGAAGCCGCGCTGGATATGCAAGCCCAAATCATCATTTAGCCTCAGGCGGTCAGGTTATGGGGTCTGGCTGTATCTTTTTCACCGCATTGATTACCGGACACTTTTCGGCTCCAGGGTAAAAGAGACTGGAATATCCAGCTCCTCGTTAAGGAGATAATCCAACCAAGCTAGACCTAACCGGAAAAGGCTCCAGTCACACCGATCTGCACGATGGATTACCTTGATC
>JAKQJC010000012.1 GCA_029561345.1 Chloroflexota bacterium
CGCGTTCAGCGCCAGCAGGTTGGTCTGCGAGGCAATGTCTTCAATCGTCTCCACAATCGCGCCGATCTGCCCGCTGCGCGTGCCCAGTTCCGACACCCGCTGCGCCAGCTGTTCGTTCGTCCGCCGCACCTTTTCCATGCCCTTGGTGGTTTCATTCACCACCCGCGCCCCGTTTTGGGCTGCCTGCGATGTGCGCTCCGTCTCTGCCGTCACCGCCTGCGCTGCCCCCGTCACTGCCTCGATGGCTGTTGATAGCGTTTCGCCAGCTTGCAGGGCGCTTGAAAGGCCCTGGGCCTGCTGCTGCGCCCCCACGCGGATCCCTTCCACGCCGCGCGACAGTTCCATCATCGCCTTCTGCGTCTCATCCACCACCCGCGTCTGCTCGGCGGCCCCGTGCTTGATGCCCATCACCGCATCTGATAGGGCATTCATCTGCTGCACCACCTGGCTGACGCTGGTCGCCTGCTCCTGGGCACCCTTGGCCACCCCGTCAATTGCCCGCGACATATCTTCCACCGAACTAGCAGTGCTGCCAATCGCCTGCGATTGCGAGCTCACGCCGCGCGCCACTTCCCCCACGGTGGTGGCAATCTGGTTGGTGGCCTGGCCGGCCTGGGCCGCCACAGATGAGAGCTGGTTTGAAGCCATCTCAACATTTTTGGCATTGAGGGCCACCTGTGAAACCTGCGTGCGCAGGCCGTTGATCATCTGCTCAAAGGCCATGCCCAGCTCGTCCAGGGTGGAACGCGCTTTCACAACCACCGTCAGGTTGCCGTGAGCAATTTTTTCCGCCACCCCGGCCATCTGGGTCATATACTCTTCCGTGCTGGCCAGGGCCCGGGCAGCCTGCCCCAGCTCATCCTGGCGGCCCGTCATCGCTTCGCGCTTGCGCTGGTCCATGCTGCGGTTCAGGTTGCCGTCCTTCAGGTTGTTCAGCATGCCCGTCATCGTACCCAGCGCGCCGGTGATATTGGTGGTTAAAACAAAGCCAAAAATGATGCTGATTGCCGCGCCGGCAATGGCGCACACCACCAAAATCAGTATGGCATTCGCGGCGCGGGCCTGACCATCCTTCTTTGCAGTTTCTGCAATGGTGTAATTGATGGCGATTAAATTGCCAATGCTGGAATTAACACTCTTGCGCGCATTGGACGTCCTGCCGCCGTCGTCAAGGGACACCATCGCCTGGTCCATCTGCCCTCCATCAATCCAGGCTACCACTTCATCTGCCGCGGCCTGATATTCTTTCCAGGCAGAGTCAAAATTTTTGCTTTCCGTCTCTTCTTCCGGCGCCAATTTGGTGAGCTTGTATTTCGCAATTAACGAGTCGATCCCCAAACGGATATTGGCTATTTCTGCTTTCAGGTCGCCGCGTTGATTTTCATAGAGAATATACTTATACACATCGCCGCGGTACTGGTACAGGTAGGATTCCACAGAGCCCAGGTCCTTGATGGGAACCAGCCGGTCATCAAACATGCTGGTCTCATCCTGCAGGAGTGTATTCAGGTTGACGTAGCTTAAAATGGTAACGCCAATCAGAATGACCACGACCACAAAAAAGCCGAAGGTCAATTTGACGCCTACACGGGTGTTATCCAGAAGTTTCATAATACATCTCCTCTTTCAAAGAATAGGGGGTAATGGAGCTGCGGGTCTGGGCGATCATATCCTTACCCCGGAAACAACCGGTTCACGTTTTATTTAAGCGTGAACTGTGCCACCACCTTTTTGAGCGCCTGGGCCATCTCGGCCAGCGACTGCGCTGATGCCGTCACTTCCTGCACCTGGGCGCTCATCTCTTCTGTGGAAGCTGAAACCTCCTCAATGGCCGCGCTGTTCTCCTCGCTGACGCTGGCGATGTTCTCAATCGCCCCCGTCACCTCGCTGGAC
>JAKQJC010000034.1 GCA_029561345.1 Chloroflexota bacterium
TTTCAATAATGGTGCAATATTTTGTAAATATGCTAAAATCTCTGTCATGGGCTTTTTGTGGTAGATTTGTTTTTGTTGTAAACTACAACTTTACCCTAAAAGCCCATTTTTTTATTCAACTAATTTTGGCGAAGGTATTGATCCTCAGGATGGATTTTAACTGGTCTGCAACTTTTTTGCAGACCCTGCGTATATTCTTATAGAACTTTGGACAACAAGAGGTAAAGAGAATCGTGGAACAAAATGAGGCCATGTGGCTGATGCAGGCCAGGAAAGGCAATGACGATGCCTTTGCAGAACTGGTGGAGCGGTATCAGCGGCCGGTGTTTAACCTGTGTTATCGGATGTTAGGCAATGAAGCCGAGGCCGAAGATGCCGCCCAGGAGACTTTCTGGCGCGCGTATCAGTCGCTGCACCGGTACGATGACACACGCTCATTTATCACCTGGCTGCTCTCCATCGCGGCGCATTACTGCATCGACCAGATCCGCAAACGCCGCATGCCCCAGCTTTCCATCTCTTTACTCCCAGACGAGGCAGCTCCCGATCCGCTGCCGGGGCCAGAAATGAGCGCGACACGCCGCGAGGAAGAAACCCTGCTGCATGCGCTGCTGGAAAAGCTGGCCCCGCAGGATCGCGCAGCGATTATCCTGCGATACTGGCATGAAATGTCAGAGGATGAAATTGCCGCAAGCCTGGGGTTGACGGTGAGCGCGGTGAAAAGCCGCCTGCACCGCGCCCGCCGGGTGCTTGCTGAAATGTGGCAGAAACAACAGCAGCCGGCTGGCTCCTTTGAGAGGAGGACACATGAAATATCCGCAGTTTGAAGAAACGCCGCGCCGTGTGGCGGATGAAGCACCAGAAGAAGCCCTGGCTCAGGCCTGGCAGGCGGTGCAAACACGGTTCAATGCGGCCCCCATGGCTGCGCCGCGCAGCGGGTTTGCCGGGCGATGGAAGGCGCGCCTGCCCGAAAGACGCCTGCAGCGGCAGCAGCGCGTGGCCTGGATTTGCGCCGGCACAGGCTTTGGCCTGGGCTGGCTGCTGTTGATGGCGGTGTTTTTAAGCCGCGCTTTCACCATCTCACCCGAGGGCCTGTTTGTGAGCCTGCTTTACACCAGCGCGCAATGGATTGCGCTGGTCCAGCAGGTGCAGACCGGGCTGACAAACATCTTCCAGGCGATTCCGGGTCTCGCGCTGCTGCCAGTGGCCATGGCAGCCTTGTGCCTGATCACGATGAGCCTGCTGAGCCTGGGATGGATGGCGGCGCTGGGACGGGCTTATAACGGACAGTCCAAAATTCGTTAAGCCGCGTTCTGTTCAAAAAATCTGAAATAAAATCTCATCCTGAGGAGAAGAAGACATGAAATCCATTCAAAAAATTGCTTTGATAATGCTTCTGACGCTGGCGGTCTTTCTGGCCTTTCCGACCCCTGTGTCAGCTCATTCATCCACTGATGACCAGGTGGTGTTTGGCGACACCTTCCGCCTGGAAAGCGGCGAGGAAGTGGACAACCTGTATGTGATGGGCGGCACTGCCACCCTTGAAGAAGGTTCCACTGTCAACGGCAGCCTCTACCTGATGGGCGGGGTGGTCGATTCCAACGGCCAGATTAACGGCAGCGTGCAGATCTTCGGCGGTTCGCTGAAGCTGCGCAGCAAAGCCGTGGTGGATGGCGACGTGGATGTGGTGGGCGGCTCGGTGACCCGCGAAGAGGGCGCTGACATCAAGGGCGATTACAACCCCAATGCCCACTCGCTCAATATCCCCAATATCCCTGACTTCAACGGCGTGCCCAATTTGCCTGATCAGCGCTGGGGCAACTGGGACTTCACCCCGGGCTTTCCCTATATGTATTACGGTAACAACATGTTCATGGATGTTTTGGGCACCCTGGGCGGCATCATCATTATGGCCATTCTGGCAATGCTGGCTGTGCTGCTGCTGCCGCGCCCAATTGAGCGCGTGGCCCAGGCGGCTGTCAAGGCTCCCGGATGGACCGGCGGCATGGGCCTGCTGACCCTGGTGGTGGTGCCCTTCCTGCTGGTGATCATGGTTCTGACCTGCATTTTGAGTGTCCTGGTGCCGGTGGTGGTGCTGGCCCTGGTGGTTGCCGGCATGATGGGCTGGATTGCCATCGGCCTGGAATTGGGCAAGCAGATGGGCAAGATGCTCAAGGTGGACTGGCATCCCGCCATCTACGCGGGCATTGGCACACTGGTGATGTGCCTGGTCTCGGCTGGCATGAGCCTGGTACCTTTTGTGCAATGCTTTAGCTGGATCCCCAGCACGATTGTGCTGCTGGTGGGCCTGGGCGCGGCGCTGCTGACCTTCTTTGGCAGCCGCAATTGGCCCAACCCGGCCGTGGCTGCAGCCGCCCCAGCCCCTGCTTACACTGTGGTGCACGACCGGCCTGTGGTAGAATCAAATGTCGTGGAACCGGCCGCCCCGGTGGTGGAAGAAACCCTGGCTGGTGAGACGCCCGCTTCACCCGAAAACCCGGCTGAAGACCTCAAATAAACCTGGTTTCAAACTTCGGGCAGGTGAAAGCCTGCCCGAAGCCAACAAGGAGATCATTATGAAAAGACCCTTATGGATTGTGCTGATTGTGCTGATGTTGACCTCGATGGCCTGCTCGATCACCATCAACACCCCAAAGCTGGTGACCGGTGAAACCAAGACAGTGACCCTCGATCAAGCCCTGGGAAATGACAAGCAAGTGCGCCTGAACCTGAGAATGGGCGCTGGTAAAATGGAAGTGGAACCCGGCAGTGAAAAACTGCTTACCGGCACCATCAAATATAATGTGCCGGGCTGGGAACCCAAGATCACCCGCGGCACCGACCTGCTGATGGTGGAACAGGGCAGCATGGAAAATATCACCGGTTTGCCAAGCGATGATGTGGTCAACGAGTGGTCTCTGGCGATCAACAAAAACGTGCCGATCAAGCTGATGGTGGATGCCGGAGCTTACCAGGGCAAACTGGATTTGAGCGGTCTGAGCATTGTTGAGATGCGGTTCAATGACGGCGCCAGCCAGGTTGAAATCAACTTTGATGAACCTAACCCGGTGGTGATGGAAAATCTGGAATACAAAACCGGGGCTTCTGAAGTGAAGCTGATTGGCCTGGCCAATGCCAATTTTGACCGGATGCGTTTTGAAGGCGGCATGGGCTCCTACACCTTTGATTTCAGCGGCAAGCTGACTCGCGACGCCGAAGTGACGGTCAAATCGGCGGCCAGCAACATCGTCATCATCATTCCGGAAGGCCTGCATGCCAAAATCATTAACAAAGGCGCGGTGTCCAGCATCAGCACCGAAGGCGCCTGGCTGGTGAAAGACAACACTTACGAAGCCACAGGCGAGGGCCCGCTGCTGACCATCACCCTGGATACGGGCGTCAGCAACATGGAATTGCGGCACGAGTAAGCTGCCCTTTTTGAAAGACCATTCCCCTGGCAGGTTTTGCAATTTGCCAGGGGAATTTTGTTTTTGAGCTGTGATATAATTGCGCGGTAGAGGTAAAAATTCAAATGAAACTCGAAATCTCAATCACCTACTGCGCGGTCTGACATTACACCTTTCAAGCCACCGGTCTGGCGGCTGAACTGCTGAAAAACTACGAGGCCTCCATCTCATCGCTGACGTTGATCCCTTCAGACGGTGGACGGTTTGAGGTGGTAGTGAATGATCAACTGCTTTACTCGAAACTGGCGACTCTGCGCCATGCGCAGCCGGGCGAAGTGACCGGACTGGTTGAAAAATTTCTAAAGGATGGCAAGGGATGATGAATAAAAAAGGACGTGTCTTTTCTGGAGCCCGCCCCACCGGGCGGCAGCACCTGGGCAATTATCTGGGCGCGGTCAAAAATTATGTGGCCCTGCAGGATGAATTTGAGTGCGTGTACTGCATTGTGGACCTGCATGCCCTGACCACCCTGGAAACCACCGAAAACCTGCGCAGCAACACATACGAAATGGCGCTGGATTGGCTGGCGGCCGGTTTGCGCCCCGAAGAGACGATCCTGTTCATCCAGTCGCATGCGCCCCAGGTTTGCGAGCTGCACACCATCCTATCCATGATCACGCCGCTGGGCAAACTGACCGACCTGCCAACCTTCAAGGAAAAGGTGCGCCAGAATCCGAACAATGTCAATTACGGCCTGGTGGGCTACCCGGTCTTGATGGCCGCCGACATTCTGCTCTACCGCGCCAGTGTGGTGCCGGTGGGGGTGGACCAATCGCCGCACCTGGAATTTGCCCGCGAACTGGTGCGCACCTTCAATTACCACTTCAAAACCCAGGCGCTGGTTGAACCCGCCACCCGCTTTACGGAAGTGCCCAAAGTGCTGGGCATTGACGGCCAGCAAAAGATGGGCAAAAGCCTGAACAATCACATTGAACTGGCGGCGACCCCTGAAGAAACGCAGAAGCGCGTGCTTTCGATGGTCACCGATCCGCAGCGCCAGCGCCGCACCGATGCCGGCAACCCGGATGTGTGCAATGTGTTCTCACTGCACAAAATATTTTCCTCAGCCGACGAAGTGGCGATGATCAACGCGGAATGCCGCAAAGCCGGCATTGGCTGCGTGGATTGCAAGAAGCGCCTGGCGCATGATCTGAATGAGAGCCTGGTGCCTTTCCGCGCCCGCCGTGCTGAAATTGACCAGAACCCCGACCGGGTATGGGAAATTTTGCACGACGGTGGCCGCCGCGCCCGTGCCATTGCTGATGAAACCATGCGCGATGTGCGCGCTGCGATCGGTCTGCCTTAAGCCGTGAGGGCGGTTTTGCAGCGGGTCACGCGCGGCAGCGTGACAGTGGATGGCGAAATGGTGGCCAAAATTGGCCCCGGCCTGGTGATCCTGCTGGGCGTGGGTCACGGCGATGACGAAGCCAAAGCGAAGGCCATGGCCGAGAAAATTGCCATGCTGCGCATCTTTGAAGATGAGGCTGGCAAGACCAATTTATCCCTGCTGGATGTGAAAGGCGAAGCCCTGGTGGTTTCGCAGTTCACGTTATATGCTGATGCTCGCAAGGGCCGGCGCCCATCCTTTACGGATGCGGCCTTGCCCGAGGTGGCCCGCCCGCTGGTGGATACCTTTGTCAGCCTGCTGCGCGCCCAGGGCGTGCCAACCGGAGAGGGTGTTTTTGGCGCTCATATGCAGGTGGAACTGGTCAATGACGGACCGGTGACCATCAACCTTGAATTGTGAATCATGTTTGGCTGAAAGGAAAAGATCATGGCCACAGAAAAAGCGATCACGGCTGATCGTTCAAATTTGACCCGCTTTGCCTGGCTTTCCATTGGCGCAGCGGTCACCACCATTACGTTAAAAATCACAGCCTATTTGCTGACCGGTTCGATTGGCCTGCTGTCAGACGCGATTGAATCGGGCGTCAACCTGATTGGCGCGATCATGGCACTGGGCATGTTGAGCGTGGCCGCCCGTCCGGCGGATGAAGAACATGCTTTTGGCCATAACAAGGCCGAATATTTTTCCAGCATTGTGGAAGGCATCCTCATCCTGATCGCTGCCATCAGCATCATCTGGACCTCAGTAGGCCGCCTGATTAACCCGCAGCCGCTGGAATCATTGGGCATAGGCCTGCTGGTTTCGGTGGGCGCTTCGGTGTTGAACCTGGTGGTGGGGCAAATTCTGATTCGCACGGGCAAGAAAAACAATTCCATTACCCTGGAAGCCGATGGGCATCACCTGATGACCGATGTGTGGACATCGGGCGCCGTGATCTTGGGGGTGGGGCTGGTGGCGCTGACCGGCTGGCTGCCGCTGGATTCGCTGGTGGCCATTTGCGCGGCGCTCAACATCATCTACACCGGCGTCAACCTGGTGCGGCGCTCGGTGGCCGGGATGATGGATGTGAGCCTGCCGGACGGCGAAATGGAAGCCATCGAGAAGGTGATGACCGGCTACCGCGAAAAGGGCGCGCAGTTCCATTCCTTGCGCACCCGCCAGGCGGCCTCAATGCGCTTCATCGCCGTGCATATGCTGGTGCCGGGCAAATGGAATGTGCACGATGCGCATCACCTGGCCGAGAAGTTTGAGAAGGATATCGAAAAGGCTTTAGGCGAAGTTTCCGTGATCACCCACCTGGAACCCATCGAGGATGAAATTTCAACCGCCCATTTGCTGGAAAAATGATTTTTTGTTGTCAACACTTGAAAGTATTTTATCAGCCTGTTTTATTCAGGCTGATTTTTTTGCTGAATTTCCATAACAGCTCAGACGGTCAAAAAATGACACAGCAGAAAAATCGCTATTTTTCTTGAAAAATTGTCCGCGATTATCTGGATATATGACACGGTCTCGTGTATAATAGGCACATTCTACTCCTAGCCACCTGATGCGGCGCACTCAGCCGGTGGTTATCAGCAGTGAAGCAATCTCATGCCTCAAAGGTGCAGACAGCAAAAAAGCTGTTGGTTCACCCTTTGCAGGCTGTTTTATTTAAACAGCCCGTTTGAAGAGAGGTACCATGAGATATGTGCGTTTGTATTCGCCTAACCCTGAACAGGCGAAATTATTCCGCAAGGCGTTAGTGATCACATTTACCGGCAACCTGATTCTGGCTGCCAGTAAGATGGCAGTGGCTTTGACCGCGCAATCGGCAGCCATCATGTCGGATGGGCTGATGTCTTCATCAGATCTGTTTTATTCCGCCATGATGGTGCTGGGTTTCTGGCTTTCGATGCAGCCGCCGGATATTTCGCATCCCCAGGGGCACAGCCGGTATGAACCCCTGATCGGGATGATGATCATGATTGCCATGGCCTTTGCCGCCTACCAGGCGGTGGTGCAGTCGTTTGAACGCTTCCTGAATCCGCAGGTGATTGACCCGATTTCTTCCCTGGTGCTGGCGTTTGGCGCGGTGACCAAGCTGGGTATGTATTTCCTGATCAAGAGGATCGCTGACCGCACCCGCAACCCCACCCTGCGCACCACGGCCATTGATAATCTTTCTGATGTGTTCACCACATCGGGGGCTTTTATTGGCGCCCTGGGATCGAATTTTATTCACCCGCTCACGGACCCGATTGCCGGTACGCTGGTGGGGCTGGTCATTGCGCGGAACGCGTTCAATGCCGGGCGAGAAAACCTCAATTTCATTGTTGGCGCGGGCGCCGACCAGGAAACCACAGAAAAAATGGTGGCCATGGTGCGTGAAGTGCCGGATGTGCTGGATATTCACCTGTTCTGCACGGAATACAGCGGCACCAAACTGGTGGTGGATATGCACATCAACTGCGATCCCAACCTGCCGCTTTCAAGGGTGCATGATGTGGAATCTGAAATCATCCATAAGTTAAAGTTGCTGGATGAAGTGGACCGGGTTTATGTGCATGTGGAGCCCATTGGGCTGGATAATGATTGAACTCAGCTGATCTGGATGAATAAAACCGCCAGAGGAACATCTCTCTGGCGGTTTTCGTTTACTGGTTTTCAAGAGCGGGTGGAAAATCGAGATCTTCATCCTGCAGGGGAAATCCCCAGCCCTCAGCAGGAATGGATGCTGCCAGGTTGCCCGGCCCTTTCAACCCCCAGAGCAGGGTGTCGAGCTGCACAGCAGCGGCCCCGGCTTCCAGCATGGCCCGCAGGTCATCCCCACAGGTGACGCCGCCGCTGCCGATGACCGGGCAGCCAGCTTTGGCCAGACTTTGCACCACATTCAGGGCTTGCGGCAGCAAAGCAGGTCCCAGCAGGCGACCTGAGGCCAGCCGCCCCTGACCGGGGAGCAGGCCGCGCGGCGGCGCCAGGCTGAAGGCTGCGGCTGGGCTGCCTTTAAGGGCGGGGCCAAGCTGCGCGGCTTGCTCAAATGGAAGCTGCACCACCAGGGGCAGCTCGCAGTGCGCCCCTTTGACCAGGCTGAGGGCCGCGGCCGGGCTGATTTCAGGCGGCAGACCCAGCTCAACGGCATGCACATTTTCAAGCCCTTCGAGCTGGCGGGTCATGGCGGCGGCTTCTTCTGGACCTGAGGCGATGAGATGCACCCAGACGGGCACCGGCAGGCCAGCCCAGCGGGCGGCGTGCTGGTTCAACACATAGCGCAGGCCGGGGTTGATCAGGCCGGTGTGCAGGAGAATGCCGCCTTCAAAGGGGATGAGCGTGCGGTCATGGGCTGGGGAGCGGTGGTGCAGGCTGATGGGGTTGGTGATAAAAGCGCCAAGCTGCCCGAGCCAGTCGAGGCCGGCGCGCGGAGAGAAACCGAGGGTGCCGGCGGCGTTTAACAGGGGAGAGGCCAAATAGAGGTCGTGTTTCATGCCAGGTCGCGCAAATCAAACACCGGGCCGTCCTTGCAGGCCAGCTTCCAGCCGCCGCGGGTGTTGACGGCGCAGGCGCCGCAGTCAGCCAGGTTGCCGCAGGGCATGGGCACGCTGATCAGCGCCTGCCCGCTGCCGCGCCACTCTGTCAGCAGATGAGGCAGGCCGGCCGGGCAATCGGCGGCCAGGTAATCGGCCCAATCGAGGGCTTCGGGGAGGGCTTCGGGTGGAATGGCTTCAACCAGCGGCGGCAGAGGGTGAGAGAGGGCCGCCAGAAAATCGGGGTGACACACCAGGGTGACTTCAGAACGCTGTGCCAGGGCCAGGGGAATGAGGGGCAGCAGGCGGCGCGGTGAATGCTGGGGCGCAGCCAGCAGCACATGGCGGGCCTTGGGCGGAAGGTGAAAGCCGCTGCCAAAGGGTCCGCGCAGGGCCAGTTCTATGCCAGGCTGCCAGGATAAAGGCAGACCGGGGGCCAGCACCAGGCCTTCGGGCAGCAGGCCGCCGGGGAAGAGCAGGTGCGGCAGCACCGGCGGCGGGCCTTCGCGGGCGGCCCCCAGCAGGCAGCGTCCGGCTGAAGGGCGGTGGTCCGCCGGGCATTCCAGCAGCCCAACCCGCGCGCCGTTTTCTTCCCAAATTTCAATCAAACGGGCTGTCCAGGTGTGCATTTTTCCTCAAAGCCCATTGTAGCATGAATTGTGAAGCTTTTTTCTGTACTTTTTGAGCAAAGAGAGGGTAAAATCAAATTGTGATGACCCAGGATATCGATGCGTGGATAATGGAAATTTTGGCTTCGCGAAAATATCGCGAGATGGGCCTGTGCGCTGACACGGTGCGTGATTTGCTGGAGCGCGAGCTGCCGCTGCACCGCTCGCAGCGCGATGCCCTGAAGGCGGCCCGGCAGAAGCTGCATAACATTGTGGCGCCCTACCTGGGCGACCCGGATTACCCCGCGGCAGCAAAGGCTTTCGCAGACCTGGCCGGGCAGGGCGACGATTTGCGCCCCCTGTGCCGCCAAATGCTGGAAGCCCACGCCTCCACCCGCGAGCGGCTGCCGCTTCTGGATGGATTTTATCCACGCCTGTTTGAGATCACCGGACAGCCCAGTTCTGTTTTGGACCTGGCTTGCGGACTAAACCCCTTTGCCCTGCCGTGGATGGGGCTGGCGCAAAGTGTGCGTTACCTGGCTTACGACCTGCACAGCGCCCGGGCGGCCTGCATTGGGGCGTATTTCAAGGCGGCCGGCCTGAGCCGGGCGGAAGCGGTGGCGGGAGATGTGCTGCTGATGCCGCTGGAGCAGGCGGATGTGGGGCTGTTTTTCAAAGAGGCGCACCGTTTTGAACAGCGCCAGCGCGGTGTGTGCGCCGGCTTTTTCAAGATGATTCCGGTGCGCTGGCTGCTGGTTTCGCTGCCCACGGCCAGCCTGACCGGGCGGCACGATCTGCGCCCGCGCCACCGCGACCTGGTTTACAGCGCACTGGACGGCACCGCCTGGCCGGTGGTGGAAGTGGAATTTGAGAGCGAACTGGTGTTTTGCATTCACAAGGAGGCCGCATGACGCGCAAGAAAACCCGTCCTCAGCCTGCACCTGCGCCAAAAGACGTGCAGACCGACGCACTGACGCGTTATGCACCGCTGCTGGGAGAGGCCGGGCTGGCCTGCCTGGTGGCTGAACAGGCCCGCCCGCTGCCGCAGGCGCTGCGCCTGAATCCCTTCAAAGTGGATCCGGGACAGGCTATCAGCGCGCTGGCAGGCCGCTACGGCTGGCAGGTGAGCCGGGTGCCGTTCTGCCCTTTGGGCTGGCAGGTGCTTGAGTCGCCCGCGCCCATCAGCCAGACCAGCGAGCACCGCGCCGGGCAGTATTATATTCAAGACGCTGCTTCAATGCTGCCGGTTGAATTGTTTGATTTGGAAAAACTGCCGGAACGTCCGGTGATTCTGGATATGGCCGCTTCGCCAGGGGGGAAAACCACCCATCTGGTGGATCGCAGCGGGGATGTGGGCCTGGTGATTGCCAACGATGCCAGCCCATCGCGGCTGCAGGCTTTGCGCATTGTGCTGCAAAACTGGGGCGCCGCCAATACCGCCATCACGGGGTATTCCGGCGACCTGTTTGGACAGGCTTTTCCAGAAACCTTCGATGCGGTTTTGCTGGATGCGCCGTGCAGCATGGAAAATTTGCGCACCACGGAAAGCCATCCCATGCGGCCGATCTCGGCGTCTGAGCGGCGCGGGCTGGCACAGCGCCAGCTGCGCCTGCTGGAAAGCGCCCTGAGGGCCGTCAGGCCGGGCGGGCAGATCGTTTATTCCACCTGCACCCTGGCCCCAGAAGAGGACGAAGGGGTGCTGGATGAATTGATGCAAATGTATCCGCTGGCCGTGCAAATTGAACGGCCGCCGCAGCGCCTGGGCATTCAGGCGCCGGGCCTTGAAAGCGACGGGGTGCGCCAGTTTCATCCGGATGTGACCCTGGCGCTGCGCCTGTGGCCGCATACCGCCGGCACGTCGGGCTTTTTTGCGGCCCGCCTCACCAAAATTGATTCGCTGCCGGGCGAAGCCAGCCAGCCGCCGCAGCGTCCGTTTGAGAAAACCGGCCTGGCGCGCCTCGATACGGGTGAACTGGAAACCCTGGGAAACGGCCTGATGGATTCATTCGGCCTGGATATCTTCTCGTGGCTGGAGGAGCAGATGCTGACGCTCTGGCAGCGTGGGAACGATGTGTATGCCATTCCTGACCAGTATATGAACCTGTTTGCCGGGCTGCCCTATCATTCGCTGGGTTTGCTGGTGGGGCAGCATACCCCCGATGGATTTTACCCGTCCCATGATTGGCTGGCGCGGTTCAGCTACGCGGTGCAGAGCCAGGTGTTTGACCTGCCTGCCGAGTTCCGGCTGCGCTGGCTGGGGGGTGAGGATTTCCCGGTGGATGGACTGCCCTTTACTGCCCGCAGCATGGTGATGGTGCGGGATGAGGCAGGCTGCTTTTTGGGGCGCGGACGGGTGCTGCCGGGACGCATCAAACAGCTGCGGCGTTGATATTCTTTATTAAACCAGGGGAGTCATAATATGACGACTTATATCCACCAGCAAGTGGAACAGGCCCGTGCGGGCTGCCTGCCTTCGCTGATCTGCCGGATGGCCTCTGGCTGGGCGGTGATGTGCAATATGCAGTTCCTGAGTGGATATACAATTCTCTTGCCCGATCCGGTGGCGGGGTCGTTAAATGACCTGACCCGTCAACAGCGGGCTGATTATCTGTGCGACATGGCATTAATTGGGGATGCTTTGCTGGAAGTGACCGGAGCTTACCGGATCAATTATGGCATCATGGGCAATTCAGACCCGGCGCTGCACGCTCACATTGTGCCGCGATACCTGGATGAACCAGAGACCCTCCTGCACGGCCTGCCCTGGTCTTATCCGCAGGAAGAAATCAATTCTCTTCGCTTTGATGCTGAAAGGGATGCGAATTTGATGCGCCGCCTGGCGGAAGCCGTAAAGCAGCGGGGTTGAGATTACTTCGGCGTTTTGATTTCCTGCCATTCGCGGTTGAGCATGGCATAGACAAATTCGCTGCTCCAACGGCCCTTATACCACAGATGTTCGATGAAATGCGCCTCGCGGCGCAGGCCGGCCTGGGCCAGGGTGCGCGCCGCAGGGATATTCTCGACATCGCAGGTGGCCATCACGCGGTGCAGGCCCAGGTCGTCAAACAGGTAAGCCAGCAGACGAAGGGTGGCTTCAAGACCGTAGCCCTGCTTTTGCCTTTCCCTTGAAAGCGTCAGGCCAATTTCCGCCTGGCGCGGGTCCGCTTTCAGGCGTTTGAAGGCGGCGTCGCCGATGATTTCCCCGCCTGCTTTGGGCTCTAAGGCCAGTTGATACCATTCACCGGGAATTCCAGGCTCGGCGGCGCTCATTTGGGCCACAAATTCCCGCGCCACTTCAAAAGAATAGGGAACATCCCAGCCCTGGTAAAGGGCCACCTGTGGATCGGAGCGGTAGCGGAAGAAGGGGAGCAGGTCCTTTTCTTCAAAGGTACGGAAGATGAGGTTGGTGGATTCAAACCGGAGAGTCATCAGATTGCCTTTCTCAAAAAGCTGGATTTATTTCCCGATAAAATAATTGTACATCCGGTTTTCCTTAATGCCAACCATGATATTTTCATCCAATTGTCAGGTTTAGACTTGCTTTCAAAGCTAACGTCTTCTATAATCCATTTTAGAACTCAAATTTCTGCAAAGAAAGGATACCCAAATGAAGCCGCTGGTTTTTCTGGGGATTGGATGCTTGATTGTGGCGATTTTAACGGGATTGTATGTCAGCGACTTCACCGTTTATCTGGGCGATGACCCCACCACCTGCAACAACTGTCATGTGATGGATGCGGTTTATGAAGGCTGGTTCCACGCCGGGCATAAAAATGCAGCCACCTGCAATGACTGTCACACCCCACATGATTTTATTCCCAAATATTTCACCAAAGCCAAATCGGGTTTCAACCATGTGACGGCTTTCACCTTTGGCCATATTCCAGAACCGCTGCGCGCCAAACCAGAAACCGATGAGATCATCCAGGCCAATTGCGTCCGCTGTCACACGGAAACCGTGTCCATGGTGGCCGATGGGCAGGCTGATAGCGGCCGCTTCTGTTTTGATTGTCACCGCACAGTTGCCCACGGCGAACGCGGCATTTCCATTTTGCCCTATCAGGATAAGCGCCGGTAGGATTTTTCAAAGGAGGCTTAATGCAGGCATCCCCCATTAAAAAACCCCCCATGACGATCATTCTTTTGGCGGCGATTATTGTCGCCCTGACGGTGGGCATTGTGCTGCTGTTGATTTTCATCAAGAACCAGGCAGCACCCGTGCGCGGCATTGCGCCATTGGTCACCATTCAGGCCATGGAGCCAAATTCAGCGGAGTGGGGCAAGAACTTCCCTAACCAGTACAGCACTTTGCTGCAAACTGCCGACAACAAAACCCGCACCACCTACGGCGGGTCAGAGCCGGTGCAAAAAATTGAGGCGGACCCGCGCCTGGTGACCATTTTTGCTGGCAACCCGTTCAGCAAGGATTACAAGGACGACCGCGGGCATCAAAATGCTCTGATCGATGTGCGCGAAACCAATCGCCTATCGGATAAGACTCCCGGTACCTGCTATTCCTGTAAAAGCGCTGATAATCCCAAGCTGTGGGCGAATATGGGCATGGAAGCCTACGATAAGACGCCTTTCAGCGAAATGAGCAAGCAGATCAACAATCCCATTGGCTGCGCCAACTGCCATGAGGCCAACACCATGCGCCTGATTATCACCAATCCGGCGCTGGATACGGCTTTGAAGGCTCAGGGCAAGGATTGGCACACCTTCACCCGCCAGGAAATGCGCACCGTGGTTTGCGCCAACTGCCATGTGGAATATTACTTCCAGGGCGAGAGCAAACTGCTGGTGTTCCCCTGGAAAAACGGCACCACCATTGAAGATATCGAGAAATATTACACTGAAAATGGCTTTGTGGATTGGACGCACACCACCAGCGGCGCCAGCATGATCAAGATGCAGCACCCGGACTATGAACTCTTCAGCGCCAGCAGCACGCATTACAATGCCGGGGTTTCCTGCGCCGACTGCCACATGCCCTACACGCGTGCCGGGGCGGTGAAATTCTCCACCCACAATGTGAAAAGCCCCCTGCTGGAGCCCAACACCTCGTGCGGGGCCTGCCACACGGATGTGGATTATGTGGTCAACCGCGCCAAAATCATTCAAAATCAGGTTCACACCACCATGATCAGCACGGAAGATGCCCTGGTGGCGGCGATTGAGACGATTGCCACCTCCGCCAAGGACCCCAAGGCGGATCCGGCCAAAATTGAGGAAGCCCGCAAGCTGCACCGCAGCGCCCAGCTGCGCTGGGATTTTATCGCAGCTGAAAACAGCATGGGTTTTCACAATCCCACCGAGGCACTGCGGATTCTGGCTTCGGCCACCGACCTGGCTCGCAAGGCTCAGCTCAAGGCGCTTGAGGCCTTACAACCAGCCAAATAGCCTCATATTACCTCATTTACCGGCCTTCATCATAATAATGAGGGCCGGTTTGAGGTTAAAAAAAAGAGGCAGAGGAACGGGCAATTTCTTGCCGGGGGGCGGGTCACCCTTTATAATAGAGGTATGTCTCCCATAAAAGCGATTATTTTTGATTTTGGCGGCGTTTTTTACCATATTCCTGATATGACCTGGCTCAACCGCTGGTTGAAATTGCTGGGTATCAAGGATGACGGAATCATTTCTTCCTGGCTGACGTCTCCCAATGACTCGGATTTCGTTCGCGATGTGATGACAGGCCGGATTTCAGAAGCCGATGTGTGGCGCATGGCGGCGGAAAAATGGCATATCAATGTCCATCTGCTGAACCGCATTCGCAAAAGCCTGATCTCGCAAAAGCGGTTCAACCAGCCGCTGGCGGAATATCTCGATTCACTGCGGCCCAAATATCACACGGCCATTCTATCCAATGCGGGCACGGATGCACGCGAGAGCATGCTTGGGGTTTACGGCATGGAAGAGAGAGTGGATACCATCATTATTTCAGCCGAGGAAGGGGTGGCCAAGCCTGATCAGGAAATTTACCGGTTGGCAGTGGATCGCATTGGCATCCGGCCGGAAGAAGCTGTTTTTATCGATGATATGATTGAAAATGTCGAATCGGCCCGCCTGTTTGGGCTGCACGCGGTGCATTTTCGTGATACCCGGCAGGCCATTTCGGAAATTGAGGAGTATCTGGCATGAAAAAGCCGTGGATTTTTGCCGTCATCGCTCTCCTGTGCGCCATGTTATCCTGCACTGTTTTTGAAAGCGGCGGCAACACCAGCAGCCTGCTGACTGAGGTGGCTGCGCAAAATGCCAGCACACCAACCGTCAAGAAGGCAACCCAGGCTCAACCCAAAATCAGCCCCACGCTGACCTCCACCCGGCGCCCAACGCTGACGCGGCTGCCTTCCTCCACCTGGACGGCCCTGCCGGAACCCCCAACCGTCACGCCGACGGCGGAGCCCAGCGCGACTTCAACCCCTGAACCCAGCCTGACCTTGCCGGCCAAGAGCGGACTGACCCCGCCAACGCCCACGCTGACCTGGCCTGCTGCGCAGCCTACCGAAACTCTGCCGCCGTTCATCCCGGTGCCGAATATGTATCTTTCTGAAAACGGTCCATGGTTGATTTTGCCGGCAGATGACGGCCTTTATGCCGTCAACGAGGATGGAACCGGGTTGACCCGCCTGACCACGCAGGCAAATTCAGGACAAATAATCGCCCGCCAGATTTCACCTGTGGGCGGTTATCTGGCCTATATTTCCGCGAAAGACGCGATGAATTACACCGGCCTGGAACTGCATCTGCTCCATCTGCCCGATCTGACGGATACCCGGATCACCAATTTGCAGCCAGACCGAAAATTGAATATGGAGATGGGCTCGCCAGATTTGGAAGCGGCCCGGGCGATCATGGAACACCCGGCGCTGAGCTGGTCGCCGGATGGGCGCAAACTGGCTTTCATCGGGGCGCAGGACGGCACCAGCGCGGACCTGTACCTGTATTCACTGGCTGACAAGAGCATTAAACGCCTGACGGACGGCCCCAGCCAGGGATACCAGCCGTGGTTTTCTCCAGATGGAAAATTCATCCTTCACGCGGGGGCCAAGGGCTTCGGCACAGGTGCAGGGTTTGCCATGACGGGAGTCTATGCGGCGCCTGTTGATGGATCAAAGGTGAAGGATATTTACACGCCGAATAATGGAGATGAAATCTTTGTAGGCTGGGTCAATAAAACCACTTTCATGGTTTACACGTGGAATATTCGCTGCGGTTATATGAATTTGCGCACGGTGGATATGGCCACAAAGAAGACGGAAGTGCTGTGGAAGGACTATTTTGACACCATTGCCTTTGACGAATTGCGCGGCACGGCCATGGTGTCCCTTTCGGCGCAAACAGCGGAATGCAACAAGACTTATGTGAGTCCCGGCGGCTACTGGATGTATCCAGGGATGGCTGTGGTGCAGGCCTTTGGCGACCCGGTGACCGATTTGACCTGGTCCAGGGTGGCAGATGCCTTTGTGGTGGCAGCGGCATCCTATGTGAAGGTGATTTATCCGGATGGGAGTACGCAGGATGTGAAAAGCAATTTTGCAACCGCGCCGGTTTTTGTTGGCAGCAAGTCAAAGGTGGTTGCCTGGGTGGGGGCCCAGGGGGTGCAGGTGGGTGAGCTGAATGCCAGCCAGAAAGTCATCTATCCGGGAGGGGCTGCCAAAGGCATCTGGTCGGCCAGTGGGAAAACTCTGTTTTTCCTGGGCGGCAGTTCGTTATATGCGGCCTATGCGCCTGATTTTTCTCCGGTTGAACTGCAGACCCCATTTTATTTGAGCGCAGATCAGCCGGTGTGGATGATGCCATGAGAAAAACGGACGGCATTCCACTCAGCAAGCGGGTGATGGATATCCTGCTCACCCTGCCTGTTGCGGTGGTGCTGCTGCCGGTGATGGGGGTGGTGGGGCTGCTGGTGCTGCTGGTTGAAGGCCGGCCGGTTTTCTTCAGCCAGGAGAGGCCGGGCTACCGCGGCAAGATATTTCGCATGATCAAATTTCGCACAATGCGCATAGCTGTCGGAGCGGATGGAAAGCCGCTGCCCGATTCGCAGCGCCTTTCAGGATTGGGCCGGTTTTTGCGCGCCACCAGCCTGGACGAGCTGCCTGAATTGTGGCATGTTTTAAAGGGAGAAATGAGCCTGGTGGGCCCGCGCCCGCTGCTGGTGCAGTACCTGGAGCGGTATACGCCGGAGCAGGCGCGCCGACATGAGGTTTTGCCGGGGATAACCGGCTGGGCGCAGGTGAATGGGCGGAATGCCATCGGGTGGGAGGAAAAATTTGCTCTGGATGTGTGGTATGTGGATCACTGGTCATTGGGCCTGGACATCAAAATCCTGTGGATGACCGCGTGGAAAGTGATCAAGAGGGAGGGGGTCAGCCAGGCAGGGCAGGCCACAGCCGAAGAATTTATGGGGACCAAGAAATAAAAAAAACCGGAATTTCCGGTTTTTTTTATTTGCGCTGTCAGTAAGAAGAAAAATTCACCGGACTTAAATAAGCAGATTAAGACGAATGTCACTTGTGCCATGTTACCGTTCTCATTAAAATAATGAATGTGATGTTAGCGGTAACACCACGAGGAGATCCAACATTGATGAGCGAAACTCTGGTAACTTTACGCGACGTAGCCCGCAAAGCTGGTGTGTCTCACCAGACTGTTTCACGCGTGATCAACAACAGCGACCGGGTGGCGCCTGAAACTCGTGAGCGGGTGGAGGCGGCCATCGCTGAACTCGGCTACCACCCCAATATGATTGCCCGTTCCATGGCACGCGGTCACTCCAATACGATTGCCTGTATTTTGCCCAACCTCACCGATTACACTTTTGCCTCCATCATGGAAGGGGCGGAGAAGGTGGCACGCAAGAGCGGTTTTTACCTGCTCACCGCTTCTGCTTCTGATGAGACCATTTTTTCTGATCTGGTTAAAGATCTGACAGCCGGGTGGCAAATTGGCGGCCTGATGGTAGCCAACCCCTATATTGATGGACGTTTCAAGCACATTCCTGAAAACCTGCCTGTGGTGCTGATGGGCGCCTGTCCGCGTGAAATCAATGCCTGTTCCATTTCTCTGGATGATGAGATGGGCGGCAAAATGGCGGTAGAACATCTCATTTCATTGGGTCACCGGCGCATTGCCATGGTGACCGGCCCCATGATTGAAGAATGCTCCAACGACCGCCTGGGGGGGTATCTTTCCGCCCTCAGTGAGGCGGGAATCGCCTTTGATCCGGCTCTGGTCATCGAAGGCGATTGGAGCGCCACATCGGGCGATCAGGCAGTGACCAGGTGGCGTGAACAGAACATTGATTTCACCGCTTTATTCGCACAAAATGACCGCATGGCCATTGGCGCCATGCGCAGCCTGCGCCAGGCCGGGCAGCGCATTCCAGAGGATGTATCTGTGATTGGTTTTGATGATATTCCCCTGGCTTCCTATTTTGATCCGCCGCTGACCACCATGCGCCAGGATCTGGAGTATATTGGCGGAGAAGCTGCCAAGCTGCTGCTGGAGGTGATTATTGAAAAAGACCCTGCCCGGCAGAGCTGCCAAATTCCAGCTGAACTGGTGGTGCGCGAATCAACCGGACCCTGCAAATTTCTATAAAACAACCGGACATTTATCAAGTAAGGAGGTGAAGACAGCACATCCAATTTTTCATCTTTTACAAGACTGACCCAAGAATCGTCCTATTTTAAAAAATTCTAACCTTATCAGGAGAAGTAAGATGAGTCGTAATTCGTTCTGGAAGATTTTTAGTGTGGCTCTGGTAGCCATTCTGCTCTTCACCGCCTGTTCCCCCGTCATTCAAACCGTGACCGTTGAAAAAGAGGTCAAGGTTGTGGAAACCAAGGAAGTGAAAGTGGTTGAAACGGTGGAAGTGAAAGTGGTCGAAACCCAACAGGTGGAAGTGATGAAAGCCGCGGACACCGTGCTTTATAACTCATACAATGGCGATCCCAAGCCCCGTGCTTTCGATGAGTCGGTGGTGAGCATGTGGAATGAAGCGCACCCTGAACAGCCGGTTGAACACTCCATCATCGCGCACGAAGATTTCAAGCAGGCCATTCGCGCTTATCTGACCGCCGATCCCGCTCCGGATGTGTTAACCTGGTTCGCCGGCAACCGCGCTCGTTTCTTCATCGACAAGGGCCTGGTGATGGATATTTCTGATATGTGGGCTGCCAATAAATTCAACGAAACCTATGCCCCCGGTTTCCAGGAACTGGCCTCCATTGACGGCAAGCAGTACTTTGTGCCGACCTCCTATTACTGGTGGGCGATTTACTACCGGCCTTCCCTCTTCAAACAGGCCGGCATTGAAAAAGCCCCCGAAACCTTCGATGAGCTGCTGACCGCCTGCGATAAGCTGAATGCAGTGGGCGTCACGCCCTTTGCTCTGGGCGACCGCTTTAAATGGCCGACCGCTGCCTGGTTCGATTACCTGAACATGCGCACCAACGGCCCGCAGTTCCACATTGACCTGACCGACCTCAAGGTTCCTTACACCGATCCGAAGGTCAAGAAAGTGTTCGAAAACTGGAAACTGCTGATTGACCACAAGTGCTTCATGGAAGATCACGCGGCTTATGACTGGCAGGAAGCCATTGATCCGATGGTGCAGGGCAAGGCTGCCATGTACCTGATGGGCGCCTTCATCACCGACTCCTACCCGGATGAGGCCGAAAGCGACCTGGATTTCTTCCGCTTCCCGATTATCGATCCGGCTCTGCCCGTTGGCGAAGATGCCCCGACCGATGGTTACTTCATGGCTGCCACAGCTCGCAACAGCGAAGGCGGCAAGGCTTTCCTGGCCTTCCTGGGTTCCAAGGAAGTTCAGCAGAAGGCTTTTAATGAGTTGAACCGCCTGCCCACCCGCAAGGATGTGGATATCTCGGCTGCTTCCGCCGCCGTTCAAAAAGGCATCGCGCTGATTCAATCTGCGGATTACGTGGCGCAGTTCTATGATCGCGACACAACCGCTGCCATGGCTGAAGCCGGCATGGAAGGCTTCATGCGCTTCTGGAGCAATCCGGATGACATTGACGCCATTCTGGCCGACCTGGAAGCCGAACGGTTGCGCCTGGTTGAAGAAGGCAATTAATTCCGCCTGATAGTGGGGGCGCGGCAGCCCGCCGCGCCCCCTTTCTCATCCTTTTTATTCACCAACCTCACCCGTTCTATTTGGGAGGACGCCAGCATGCGCGATCAAACTTGGGATTTTTCCCTCTCCAGCGTTTTTGCGCTGATTTGTGTCGTTATTCTGTTATTTTCTTTTTTGTTCTTGCCCTGGGGAGGGACGCGTCTGACGGATAATGGCGCCCGCCTGGTTTCCGATGCATTTTCCGGAGCGCCAGGCGCGCGGGAAGTGCCCCTGCTCTGGCTGGTGCCGCTGATGGGCTCGGTCGCCGTGATTTTTGCCATGTGGGGCGCTCTGACGCCTGAAAGGAGCCGCCTGGCCACATTCATTTCGATTGGCGCTGGCATTGGCAGCCTGGTTTATTTCATCACCGCCCTGGGCGCGCCTCAGGATCCCAAATTCCCCCTGGGATTGGGTTTCTGGGCGGCGTTTGGCGCATCGCTGGGCATGATTGCACAGTTCTTGATGGCCATGCCGCCGGTGGCGGCAGCCTGGGAAGGGTTTGCCGCCGGCACGGGCAAGGTCTTCCGTGTTCCTCCGGGCCTGGTTCCCTACCTCTTTATTGCGCCGGCCCTGATTCTGTATTTTGTGTGGATTATTGCACCCACCTTCTACACCATCTACCTGAGCATGACCAACTGGGATGGAATCACGGACCCGAAGTTCATTGGTCTGGATAACTATATCCGCCTGTTCACCAAGGACCGCACCTTCACCGATTCCCTGTGGAACAACCTGCGTTGGCTGGTGATCTTCATCACTGTGCCGACCACCCTGGGTTTGGGCATGGCCCTGATTTTCAACCAGGAGATGCGCGGCGGCAAAATATTCAAAGTCAGTTTCTATTCTCCCCTGGTGTTGTCGCTGCCGGTGATTGGTCTGATCTGGTCGTGGGTGTACAACCCCAGCCTGGGCCTGATCAACTCCTTCCTGACTGGCATTGGGGTTACTGATCCACCGGGCTGGCTGGGCGACCGGCAGCTGGCCATCTGGTGCGTGATTGCAGCAGCCGTCTGGCGACAGGTGGGCTATGTGATGGTGCTTTACCTGGCCGGGTTGAAGAACATTGACCCGCAGCTGGTGGATGCGGCCCGTGTGGATGGAGCCAACCGCTGGAATCTGTTCAAACATGTCATTTTCCCCCTGCTGGCGCCAGTGACCACCATCATCGCTGTCATCTCGATGATCGACTCCCTGCGCGCCTTTGACCTGGTGGCGATCATGACGCGCGGTGGGCAAAACACCCAGGTTCTGGCGAATTTCATGTACATTGAAGCTTTCAATAATTACCGCATGGGGTACGGCGGCGCCATTGCTGTGGTGCTGTTCGCCATCAGCTTGGTGTTCATCGGTTTCTATCTGCGCCAGACGCTCAAAGACGAGCTGGAATATTAGGAGGACGGCATGAGTGTTACCCCTGCAAATCACAAGTTCGCCACTCGCACCATAGATGTGGCTGAGTTTTTCAAAATTGTTCTGCTGAGCCTGTTTACCCTGCTGTGGCTAGTGCCGGTTTTCGCGGCTTTCATCACCTCCTTCCGCACAATGGACGATATCACCCTGCGCGGTTTTTGGAGCTGGCCTGAGGCGCTTTCGGTGACCAATTTTATCAAAGCCTGGGGCGCGGCCAGGGTGGGCAAATACCTGCTGAACAGCTTTATCATTACGCTCCCTTCGTTGGCTGGAATGATCTTCCTGTCTTCCCTGGCGGCTTATGCCCTGGCCCGTTTCCGCTTCAAAGGAAACATGCTGGTCTATTTCACCTTTGTGGCCGGCACCATGCTGCCTTTCCAGATTTTGATGCTGCCGGTGTTCCGCCTGACCAACACCCTGGGCCTGTATGATACCTACGGCGCTCTGATCCTGATTCATACTGCCTTCCAACTGGGATTCTGCACCTTTGTGCTGCGCAATTTTATGCGCACCATCCCGCAGGATATCATGGATGCCGCGCGAGTGGACGGCTGCGGCGAATTCCGCATTTACTGGCAGATTGTGCTGCCGCTGACCGTGCCTTCGCTGGCGGCCCTGGCCACCCTGGAATTCACCTGGGTGTTCAACGATTACCTGTGGGCCATCATTCTGCTGCGTTCTGATGCCCTGCGGCCGGTGACGGCCGGCCTGGCCACCCTGCGCGGTCAATATAACACCGACTGGCCGGTGATCACGGCTGGCGCACTGCTGGCGACCATCCCGACTCTGTTTGTGTTCGTCTTTTTGCAGCGTTACTTTATCCAGGGGTTGACCCTGGGCTCGGGCAAGTGAGCCGCAGAGCGAATAAAAACCCGCCCCTGTCAGCAAAATGACAGGGGCGGGTTTGCGTTGCAGGGCCGGTTACGCGGCAGGAGGGGCGCCGGCAGCCAGGTTTTTGCTGCGTTCAATGGATTGCAGGGCCAGGTAACGTTCGCCAAATTTTTTGACTTTGTCCAGTTCGTTGTCAAACTGGTCAAAATGTACTTCTTCTTCAGAGACAAGCTGTTCAAAGATCTTCTTGGTGGCTGAATCGGCATTGGCTGAACATTCATTGGCCCAGAGATTGTAGTCGCGGATGGAGCCTTCTTCCATGCGGCAGGCCATAGCCAGCATCTCGGACACATCATGGACCGGGGCCACTTCGTTGGAAGCCTTCATGATAACCTCGCCTTTGAGGAAGAGGACGCGCTCAGCAAGGAGTTCCACATGGGTCATTTCCTGCATGGCTGTGCGCAGGAAAAGGCCAGAAAGAAGGTCATAGCCCTGATCATCCAGGTGAAAATGGAAATACATGTACTGATGGACAGCGGACAGTTCATCGGCAACGGCTTTATTTAGCAAAACGATACTCTTTTCATGCATTTGATCATCTCCTTATAACGCTTAGTAAAAAAGATCGGGCCAGAGATGGACCCGTTTTTCAAAAATGATTCCGCCGTGAGGAAATTGACGGCTTGACATATAGAATATATGTTCTATAATAGAAATAGATCCGCATCAATCGGAACCGGTGTCATCATCCGCGCCGCCGCCAGGGCGAATGACACGCAGCAAACCTTTGCGCACACCCCACGATATGAGCAGCGCGATGACACCCAGCACCACCAGGCCATCACCCAGCAGGCGGTTATAAAACCAGATGACCGCCCCCGCCACCATCAGAGCGATGCCGGGCAGGTAGTAAAGAAACTTAAAGGACACTTTGACGTTGGTCCGGAAGCGGGCCAGCAGCAGCCGCAAAATGCGGTAAGAAAAGTAGATCAGCACACCGAGTGCTGAAAAAAACATCATCCCAAGAATGAAATCCATGTACTCAGTATACATGATTTTCTGGCTAACAGTCAAATTACGTTGAAAAAATGAGTGGATTAAAACGCGCCCTGTTATTATTACGTCATACCGCGAGAAGCAAACCAGAGGTTTCGCGGCCTTCAGACACGCCCATGCCCATGGTGGAGAGGGCCTTGCTTGAAGAGAGCCAGCTTTACCTTTCGGAATACCGGGCCCGCCTTGAGGAGCGGGAGGCGGCCTTTCAGGAGACCCTGGCGACTGTGCTGCCAGAAGCAGCGCAGGAAAGCCCCTTGCTGCGGGAGAACCTGGACGACCTGGCCAGGCAGTTGGAGGAAGAACGCAGCCGTACCGCGAACCTGCAGGCCCAGGTGGAAAGCCTGACGGCAAGCCAGAGAGAAAACCGGGATGCCCTCAATCAGTGGCTGGAGGCGGCAAAACCGACCGCTGAGCTGATTGCCACCTTTTACGAGCATGATTTTTTTGCTCCGGGTGAACTGGCCAGGACAGAGCAGATGCTGGAGATGGCCTATGACAACGCCAGGCAGGGCGCCGAACAGGCCGGCCTGTATTGGGCCCAGCAGGCCTGTCTGAGCATGAATGACCTGCGCCTGAAACTCGAGCAGCGGCAGGCGGAATGGGCGCACTGGTATCAAACGGCTCACCAGGCGGTGGAACGGCTGCTGGTGCGGATTGAGGCTTTCCGCGAAGTGCCTGCGCTGGATCTTTCTGGAAACGCGCTGGACCTCAGACTGGATGTGGACGCCTGGACCAATGGGCGGTTGAGCGCCTTGAAACGGGCGGTGGAATCGTTGAATGGGAATATGAGCCAGACCGGCACGGAAGAGTTGAAGCGCATGGCGCAGAACCGCCTGCCTGAACTGGAAAACCGCCTGAACCGCCTGGTGGCGGAGGCGCGCGAGAGTGTGCTGGGTTCGCAGTTGAGAGTCAATATCACTGATATAGTGATCACAGCGCTGCGCGGCCAGGGCTATGAACTGGAGGATGCCGGTTACAAAACCGGTGATATGCGCGGAGAATACCAGGCCAGCCTGAAAAGCCTGGATGGCTGCGAGGTGATGGTGCATGTGGCGCCTACCGGGCGCGGCCTGACCGGGCAGGAATTGACCTTGCAGTCGCTAAACATGCCGGCTTACTCTGAACATGAACTGCGCCAGCGGGCACGGGAAGTGACCCGGGCGCTTAACCAGCACGGCATTGACGGGCGTCTTGAAGAAGTGCCGGGTTATGAAGAAATGATGGAGCCACGGCCTGCGCGGCAGGCGCAGCGCCTGCATTAGGGGTAAAGATGGGGATTGCGCGGCTGGACAGATTGCTGGGCGCAGCAGAGGGGCACTCTGTTGTGATCCTCTATGGTCCGGGGGTGAGAGATGTGTTCATCGATCCCGCTGGATCAGCCCTGCTTTTTGAGCAGGCTTTTACAGATTGGCTGCAAACCAGCGGCTGGCCCAGGGTGTATATCCATGCTCCTCACCGCCGCCTGACCTGTAAAGATGGTGGAAGAATTCATATTGATTCGGAACCAGAGGCGGTTTCAGAACAGATGCGGTTTCTTACCGGCGGTCCGCTGGGAAGGCGCATGCTGCTGGAAAAGAACAGCGCCAGCTGGGCTGCTCCACTGATGGGTGACGCCCACACGCTGCGCCTGATGGATACCCTGCTGGCACAGACCAGTTCCGGCACAGCACTGGTGATGCTTCAGGCTGAAACCACCCTGCGCTTTTTCGAGTCGCCGCGCCTGCTGGCCGGGGTGCTGGCCGATTGGAACCAGCTGCCTGTGGACAACCATAACCGCTGCTGGATGATTTTTTCCGCTAGTGATGAAGATGAATTGCTGGACCAGGCCCGGCGCCTGGCTGCGCCGGAAATCCGCACGGCCATTCTTTCGGGCAGCGGGCTGGCCTGCCTGGGGGGACCGGAGGAAGATGAGCTGCAGGCTCTGTGCGCAGCCGAAGCAGCGCGAAAAGGGCAAACCCTGCCCGCTGAGGAGGCGGCCCGGATGGCAGCCTGGATGAGCGCCGAGAACAGATCAATGCGTTATTGGCAGGCGAAGCTGCCGGCATTGCCCGGCGTGGATGCGCCGTCACTTAAGGCGGCCGGGTGGCTTTCGGCAGGGGTGGATTTGCGCCCGCCTCTGGTCAGGCTGAACGACTGGGTGGGGATGGCGGATTTTCGCCAGCGCATGCTGGAGCTGGCTGATTGGGCGGCTCTGCCGCAGGCGGTTCAGGCTCGCCCGCTTCTGCATATGATCTTTTCAGGCAACCCCGGCACCGGTAAAACCAGCGCGGCGCGCCTGACGGGTGAGCTGCTGCACGACCTGGGCTGGCTGCGGCGCGGTCACCTGGTGGAAGTGCGGGCAGCCGAACTGGTGGCAGACCATGTGGGAGGGACAGCCCTGAAAACCCGGGCAGCCGTGGAGCGGGCGCGGGGCGGTGTGCTGTTCATTGACGAGGCCTATTCCCTGACCCAGGCTGACCGCGGCGGTTTTGGCGCAGAGGCGCTGGAGACCCTGCTCCCATATTTGGAAGACTCCGGCACAGACCTGGTGGTGATTGCTGCGGGGTATCCCAGGGAAATGGAGGATTTTTTGCGCGTCAATCCGGGCCTGGCGCGGCGTTTTCCGGTTGAGAACCGCTTGTTTTTTCCCAATTTCAGCGCAGCTGAACTGTTGGAAATTTTTAACCGCATGGCGTCCAGGCAGGGCCTGAGCTGTTCGGATGACCTGGCGGCGATGCTGGGGCAACTGTTTGAGCGGCTTGTCAGCGACCCCGCGCCCGATTTTGGCAATGCCGGTGAGGTGCGCAATCTGCTGGAGGCGGCGCTGAGACGGCGGGCCGTGCGCATCCGCCGTGGAGAAATGGACTCACAGGCGCCTTTGGTCTGTGAAGATTTACCGCCTGGTGCAGCGGCAGCGATTGAAATGGGAAATCCGGAGGAGACGGAGGCAGCGCTGAGGGCCATTGACGGGCTGGTGGGGTTGTCAGAGGTCAAAGCTGCTCTTCACGGCCAGGTGAAACTGGCGCGCTTTGAGCACCTGCGCGGGCAGCCGCTCAAACGCCAGGAAAGCCGCCATTTGCTGCTGGTTGGGCCGCCCGGCACTGGTAAAACCACCGTGGCAAGGCTGATTGGCCGCCTGTACCACGGGCTTGGATGGCTGCGCCGTGGGCACTGCGTGGAGGTGAGCCGGGGTGACCTGGTGGCCCCGTATGTGGGGCAGACCGCGCAGCGGGTGGCGCGAACCGTGGAACGCGCGCTGGATGGGGTGCTGTTCATTGATGAAGCTTATGCCTTAAGCCGCGGCGGCAGCGGTGATTTTGGCGTGGAAGCCCTGGATGAACTGGTTAAGGCCATGGAAGATCACCGGGGGCGATTGGTGGTGATCGCTGCCGGGTATGAAGCGGAGATGGCCGCCTTCTTGCGCGCCAATTCCGGTTTGGAATCGCGCTTTGCAGCCACATTGCATTTTGACGATTTGACAGGGGATGAAATGGCTGATTTATTGGCAGGCATGGCCCGGCAGGAGGGCTTTGAGCTGGGGAGCGGTGTATCTGAGGCTGCGGTTGCGGCCCTGCTGGCCGAGAAAATGCACTGCTCAAGCCGCTTTGGCAACGGCCGGGCTGTGCGGAGGCTGTTTGCTGATATGAAGCAGTCGCTGGCCAGCCGGGTTTTGGCCGGAAACGGCGGGCTGACCGTGCGCATTGAGGTTGAAGATGTGATGCCGCGGCCAGGACCTGGCTGCAAAACCGGCATGAACCATCTGGACGAATGGGTAAGGGTGTTATAATTGCGTCATCATCAATTTCAGCAAGAGCATCTCTGATATGAAAGTTTGCCCCCCTGGCTCAGTCAACCTGGCCTGATGGATGGATTTGGAGCATTGAATAACGCCAGACCAGGCGGGACGAGAAAGGAAATGATTATGATGAAGCGATTATTGATTGTCGTTATCGTGCTGAGCCTTGCAGGGAGTGTTTTGTCAGCCTGCGCCAGCCCAACGCCGGCGGTTTCACAGGGAGCTGTTTCCACGCCAGGGGCATCTCCATCCACTCTTCAGTCACAGGTCTGGAATTACCCGGCGGATCCGGTGGTTTCATTTAATAGCATTACTGCCTCAGATGCAAAAGCTCAATTTGCCGGGCAGGCAGAACTGGCTGAAACGGTGCTGACAGCCCAGGGATTCACGATTGACCGGTGGCTGACCGGCAGTGGACAGCTTGCGCTGGTGATCAGCAAGCCGATGGGCGGAAAAATTTTCCGCTTCACAGGCGCTTTTACGGTGACCCAGGCAGGTGACGCGGCCGCATTTTTTGAGGAAATTCCACAGGCTCTGTTTGAAAGAGAATATTTGCAGCGGCCGGCCAGCCCGCAGCAGCGCGGCCTGGTTTACCGCTTTGGCGATACGGAAGCCTTCAGGCAGCTGCTTTTGCGCCTCAAGGCTTTACAAAAGGGCAGCGAAGAGGGCAAAATGTTCAAATCGCCTGATGAGTTGAACCTTTATATCACTGCCGAGGCCAACCAGCTTGACGGCCCGATGGTGTTCACCGCTTTCAAATTAACTTCGCCATTTTCTGCAGATATGGGCCTGACCGAATATCCCTCAGGCCGCTGGATGGTTGCGGCAGGCAAAGTCCAGGCAGGAGGCAAGGATGTGCGCTTTGCATCGATCACCTTTCAAGAGAATATGGATGATTTCAACCGCCTGCTGTATCTGCGCGGCAGCTTTGGGAAAAAGTTGATCTCTGAAGCGCCGGCCGACAGTGTGATCCATGACCCGGTGATGTTTTTTGACCAATTTGCCAAGAGCGTGTATGGAAACGAGTTTTACCGTATGGTTATACCGGGCTGGATGCTGGCCCAGACCAGCATAGATAGAACCACCATCCCTGATGCTGCCACGGTTCTTCTTGACCAGCCCCCATTGGAAAATCCCTGGCTGTCCGTTTACGTGGCTGCAAGCGGCTTTCCGGCCAACACGGATGCCTATAAGAATTTGAATCATAAGTGGATCAACGATTATTTTGCCGGATCAGCCCAATTTAATGAATCGTATTTTATTGATTTGAAAAAGGCTCACCAGGCCTACCTGGCCGGCAATTACATTCAGATGACGATTATCGAATGGGTGGAATAGGGCCGCCTTGAAATAAAAACATCTGGATCTCCATGAAAAAGGGGCTCCAGATGTTTTTTATGGGTGCAGGCAGTGGTCAGGGCAGGAGCACTTTTTTGACTTCATCTGTCCAGTGGATGGTTTCCAGGTAAATTTTCTGAAGGATTTCCGGTGGAAGGTCAGCCTGTTCAACCAGGTTCCAATCACCCCGCTCATAAGCCAGGGTTAATTTCAATACTTCGCCGATGGGACCTTCGTGATTGAGCAGCGCCGCCACCAGTTCATCAGCCAGGTGAATGCCGCTGACCACCTGGTCGAGGGTGGTATCGAGAAGCGCATCGAGGATGCTGAACAAGCCAGCCAGGCGGTAAGAATCAGGCCGGGTGATGCCTTTTTTCAATGCGATTTGCTCGCACATTCTGGCGCGCATCATGCCGATCACCGCCAGCTCATCGGGCTTATCAGGAACACCGGTGAGCAGCATCAGAGTCAGCCATTCGCGCAGTTGGCGCAGCCCGATGAGGGTGAGGGCCTGGCGAATGGACTCGATTTTTGTGGGAACGGAATAAAAAACGGAGTTGATCAGGCGCAGCAGTTTATAACCCAGCATGGGGTCGCAAACCACAATTTCTTCGAGGGCTCCAAAGGTGATATTGGGATCCTGAAGGCGGCTGAGCATATTCAGGACGACCATTTTTTCGGGAGCCATTTGCCGGCCTTCAATAATGTTGGGGCGGCAAAGGAAGAAACCCTGGTAATAATGAAATCCGAGCTGTTTGCAGTAAGCCAGATCTTCCTGGGTTTCCACTTTTTCCGCCAGCAGCCGGGCGTTTTGATGCTGTTTTAGAAAGGTACGCACCTGATCGTCGCGGGAGCGGTCAAAGCGCGGCAGGTCCACCTTGATAATATGGCAGGCATCCACCAGGCGTGGATCGAGTTTTTCAAGGTCTGTGATGTCATCGAGGGCAATCTGATACCCCTGAGCAGAAAGGCTGCGCAGCCCCACGATTAATTCATTATCCACAACGATATTTTCAACCACCTCAAGAATGACGCGGCCAGGGGGGAGGGGAATGGGGTATTTTCCGGTGATAAAGTTGCGGGTCAAATTGATAAAAGCACGCTGTGCGCCGGTGATATTCTCAAGGCCAATTTCGACAAAGGCGTTGAACATCACATTGGAGGTGGCCACATCGCCATCTCCAACCGGGGCGCTGGTGGAGCGCATGGAACGATACAGCAGTTCATAACCGATCACATTCAGCTGCTGGTTAAAAATGGGCTGGCGGCCCACAAAAATATCGGTCATGAAAAACCCCTTTTCAAGTCCGTGCAGAATTGACCTGTCATCACACAGGAACTATTTCTTATTGTATAGTAAATGTTTGAAGAAGGTATAATAAAAAGGTTCACAAATTTGTTAGGAATTGCAGGAAGTATGGTCACAGCGCAGCGATATCCAGTGCCATTAAAAGAGACCCGGGTCGAGCTAATGATTGTCAATTCGCGTTTTATTGCCTCGCTGGCGCCCGTTTTTAACGTGGAGGAAGCAAGGGCATTCATTGAGCGTATTCGCAAAGAATTTGCGGACGCCACGCACAATGTGCCGCTTTACCGCGTGGGTTTTGAACCTTCGGTGATTGAGCACTGCAGCGATGCGGGTGAACCCGCTGGCACAGCCGGACGGCCGGCGCTGGCGGTGCTGCGCGGCAGCGGATTGGGCGATGTGGCGGTGGTGATCACCCGCTATTTTGGCGGGACCAAGCTGGGAACCGGCGGCCTGGTGCGGGCCTATTCAGATTCTGTCCGGGCGGTGCTGGCTGAAACCCGGCGCGCTGAACGAGTGACCTGCCATACGGTGATGACGGTTTTGCCGTACCGCCTGCTGGAACGGGTGCGCATTCTGGCAGCAGACGCGAATGGCCAGATATTGGATGAAAGTTTTGGCACCGATGTGACCATCACAGCGCGTTTTGCGGTCGAAAACTTGCCCGCATTTCAGGCTGCTTTGCGCGAATGGAGCAATGGGGAGATTCAAGCTGAGATTATAGAAACAGCAGAAGTGTTGATGCCAGTTCAAGGACAATAAAAAAAGCCTCCGGGTCAACCCAGAGGCTTTGCGTGAAATTTTATGGGCCAACGGCTTCGCCGTTTTCCATCTGACAGTGGATACAGGCGCGCCTTTCGGCTTCGACAATGGCCTGATCAGAGCTCCAGAAGAAATTTTCTTCGCCAATATGTTCCACCAGCCCGGCGCGCTGCATCATGGTCATGACTTTTTCGTGCACGCCGGCGAGCATCAGGGTGCCGCCCTGTTTGTGGATTTTTTCACACAGGCGCTCGATGGCTTCGAGGCCGGCCGTATCCACGATGGGAACACCGCGCATGGAAAGGATCATGGCATGGGTGGCGTTGATCTGGGTGAAGGCCTCATTAAAGTTACCGGTGGCCGCAAAGAAGAGCGGGCCGGTGACATAAGCGACCTGGACATGTTTGCAGTGACAGGCGGTTTCAATGCCTTTGGCGCGCAGCTTGGCCGGGTCCACATCCTGAATTTCAATTTCAATGGAGGCAATCTGACTGAGGAAGAGGCCGGCCGCCACGGCAGAACCCACCAGGATGGCCTGGGTGAGGTCGAGGGTGATGGTGCCGATCATGGTGATGAGGAAGGCGATGATGGCCGATTTGAAGCGCCGGCCAAAGATGAAGCGGATGCCGTCCCATTCGTTCATGCGCCAGGCGGTGACCATCAGCACGCCTGCCAACACCGTCAGGGGAATGCGGGCCATCACGGGGGCCAGCAGGAACATGCTCAGGAGGATGCCCAGAGCATGAATGATGCTGACCATGCGGGTCTGCCCGCCTGATTTGATGCCCACACTGGAGCGGGCGATGGCAGCTGTGGCGGGAACGCCGCCGAAGAAGGGAATGAGCATGTTGCCAATGCCCTGCGCCACCAATTCCTGGTTGGCCTGCAAACGGATGCCGGTCATGTTGCTGGCCACGGCCCCACAGAGCAGGCTTTCAACGGCGCCCAGCGCGGTGATGGTGAGGGCCGGGGCGATGAAATCTCCGAGGTTTTGCCAGGGAATGCTGGCAAAATTGAGCCGTTCGTCCAGGATCAGGGTCTGGGGGATGGCGCCGATGGTGGCCACAGGCCACTGCAAGATGGCGTTGAGCAGGGTGGCCAGGATGATGCCAAGCAGGGAGGCCGGGAAGCGGGCGTTCCATTTGCGGGGCCAGAATACCATGGTGAGGATCACCACCAGGCCCAGCACAATGGTGTGCCAGTCGGGCGTCCATCCGCCTTTGAAATATCCCACCAGCTTGAGGAAGGCTGATTCGCTGCCAGGGGTTTTTATGCCCAGGAAGGCGTCGATTTGGCCAATAAAAATAATGAGTGCAATGCCAGAAGTGAAGCCCGTGATGACGGGGGCGGGAATGAAGGCGATGAAACGGCCCAGGCGCAGCACGCCAATGACCAGCAGCATGGCGCCGGAGAGGAAGCCGGCAATCCAGATGCCTTCAAGACCATATTTTTGGGCCAGGATGATCAGCACGGCGCTCATGGCGCCGGTCGGACCGGAAATCTGGTAAGGTGCGCCTGAAAGGCCCCCAATGACAATGCCGGCGATGATTGCGGTCACCAGACCGGCGGCGGCGGTTGCGCCTGAGGCAACCCCAAAAGCCAGAGCCAGCGGCAGGGCCACAGCGGCGACTGTCAGCCCGGCCAGTAAATCCTGGCGGAATTTTGCCAGGTTATAGCCGCTGAATTCGTCCACCAGCAGCTTTTTTAAACTTCTACGAGGCATGTAACTTTTTTCTCCTTATTCCAGCTAATTCCACAAAAAATCGTGCCCATTCACGGGCACGAGAGCCAATGATACACCTGTTTTGATTTATTTGGGAGAGGTGAAAATGAAAACCGGCGCAGAAAAGAACTGCGCCGGTCAGGCCAGGTTTGAACTGGATTATTTAAAATTGACTTTCACCGTCATGCCCCAGCGCAGCAAAGGATCGGGATTTTCAATGGGGATCCGCACCACATAGGTGATGTCGCCCGATTTTTCAATATAGGTGTCGGCAATGGATTCGATCGTCCCGGTCATTTCCAGGTCGGGCAGGGCATCGGGGTTGAGAGAAGCTTTTTGCCCGATTTTCAGTGAAACCACATCCCTTTCAGCCAGGTCGGTGGTCTCCACCACCCATTGGGAGAGATCTGCCACAGTGATCACGGTGAGGCCCTGCGCGGCTTTTTCGCCAGCGGATATATCCACTTTCATGACCGTGCAATCATATGGCGCGGTGATATCAAGGCGCGAGAGGGCTGCCTGGGCAGCAGCCAGCTGCGCCCGGGCATTTTTCAAACGGGCATCGGCCAGCGCCTGGTCATCTGGGTCTGGCCCGCTGACTTTGGCGGTGCTGATGCGGCGGGCTTCATCCACCCGGGCCTGCGCCAGATCCACTGCGGTCTTTGCCTGGTCAAGCTCATTGATGATTAAATCGCGCTTGTAAATGGCTTCGTCATATGTTCGCTGGGCATCACTCAGGGCTTTATCTGCGTTTTTGCGGGTGGTGTTATCCACATCCAGATCTTTGACCTTGTCGAATTCATCCTGGGCGTCTTTGAGATCATCTTTGGCCGTGGTTACTTCTTCGCGGGCGTCATCCAGGCGGGTCTGGTAATCGTCTGTATCAAGGGCGGTGAGGGTCTGGCGGGCCTGAATCAGGGCGCGTTCAGCGGCCAGCAGGTCGGCCTGGGCCTGTTGAGTTCCCAGGGCTGCTGTCTTTTGCAGGTCATCGGCCTGGCGCTGCGCTGCGGTCAGTTCCAGTTCAGCAGCCGCCACAGCGGCCTCGGCGGCTTCGCGGTCGCCCAGGCGGGCCAGCACATCGCCCTTTTTCACCTGGTCGCCGGCTTTTACCAGCACTTCGCTGACCTGTCCGCTGCTCATAAAGGAAAGATAAGCAAAATCATTGGGGACCACCCGGCCTTCGGCAATGGCGGAGCCGTTAGATTGAGTGACAGGGGCCACAGTGGGGGTGGCGGCCGTCTGGGCGCACCCCGTAAGGACAAAAAGCCCCGTCAGGGCGGCCAGGGTCAGAAGGACGAGGGTGTGGAAGAGGCTTTTTTTCATGGCAAAACTCCTATTCGTAGGATAAAACTTCGCGGATGGTCAGGCTGGCGGCTTTGCGAGCCGGCATGACGGATGAAATGGCAGACAGGATTAACACAATCACCAGCCAGAGGATCACTCCCAGCGGGTTGAAAATGAACTTGGCGGCTGCGCCAAAAAGCGCCATGATGATGGCGTTGGACATCAGGGAAGTGATGGGGATCGAGGCAAGGACACTGAGAATCCAGCTCATCAGACCGATCAGCACGCCTTCAATCATCACGCTGTTCATCACCGCCCGGTCTGAGGCGCCAATGGTGCGGATGATGCCAATTTCGCGGGTGCGGTCCATCACGTTCATGCTCATGGTGCCGGTGAGGCCAATGCTGCCGACCACGGCGGTCAGCAAAGCGAGGATGAGCATGAGGGTGGTGAGAATATTAAGACCGTCGGCGGTAGTGGTGGTGAGGGAATGCCCGGTTTCCACCTCGGCCACTTCGATATCGTGAGCTTCCAGCAGCTGTTCCAAACGGCGGCCCAGGGCTTCCTGTTCTTCTTCGGTGGTGTTGGGTTTGGCAGCGCGAATGCGGTAGGCAGAAGCGCGATTGGCCTGGTGCAGCTGGCGCGAGAGGAAATCGTAGGGCGTGTAGGCCAGGTAACCGCCGCTTTTGCCGGTGAGCTGGAAGAAACCCACCACCACCAGATCGGTGGTTTTGCCGGCAATTTTGGCCTGGATGGTGTCGCCGGGCTTCAGATTGGGGAAGATTTCCCTGAAACGCTCGTTGACCACAATGGCATTTTGATCTTCCGGGATCATCCAGCGGCCTTCGAGCACCACGGCCTTCACAAAGGGGCTGTTGGCAGGGGGGGCCAGCAGCCCAAAACGCTCGCCCGTGCTGCCGTCGGCCAGGATGAGGTCTGCCGAGGCGGCGGTCCAGGCTTCCACTTCGGCCACGCCGGGGTCTTCTTCAAGCAGGGCGGTGATGCGGTCAACGCGGTTTGATTCCTTGAGGGTCAGGGTGACATCGGCCAAAAAATAGCGGCCGATCTGATCAATATAGGAGATCAGCGCGCCCTGGGTGTTCAGGGTGGCCATAAAGACGGCGCCGCCCAGGGTGAGGGTGAAGAGGGTGAGGATCAGGCGGCCGCGGCGGCGGAAAGTGTTGCGCAGTGACAGGGTGACCGGCCGCGGCAGGCTGCGAATTTTTTGCAGCTGGCGGCTGACCCAGCCGCTGGAATCTGTGGAAGTCTGGTTATAACCGGAAAGGGCTTCAACAGCGGTGACATTGGTGCCCTGGAGAATGGGGATGAAGCCGGCGGCCTGGGGGACGATGAGCGCCAGGGCAAGCTGCAGCCAGACCACCTCCTGGATGGTACGGTAGCCCTGCAATTGGACATTGACGGCACCGGAGACAAAATCGAGCAGATAGTAGGAAGAAATGCTGGAAAGGGGCTGGGCGATGGCAAAGGCCACCAGGCCGAAGAAGAAGATCTGAATCATGTAAATGGAAGCAATCTGCCAGCGGCTGGCCCCGATGGTTTTCATCACCCCGATCTGATGCACCTGCTGGTTGAGCAGAGAAGACAGGGTGTTGGTGATGAGAAAACCGGAGAGGAACACGACCAGGAAACCCAGCACAAACAGCACGGCCGAAATGGCTTCCACATAGACCCTGTTGGGGTGGTTGTCTGAAGCGCGCACGCCAGCAGAATAGACGGTGCGGCCGCTCTGTTCGACTGCGCGCGTGACGGCATTGGACACCTGGCGGATATGAGCCGGATCAGTGCTGTTTGCATCCACCGTCGAAAGCAGCAGGTTCATGGTGCGGGGCATTTCCAGCCATTCCAGGGTATCCATGGTGATATAACCCTGAACAGGCGCCAGGAAAAAGCCGCCGCTGTCGGTGGATCCCACGGTTTGATCGTTGACCAGGCCCACCAGTTTGATCCGGCGGGTTTTTCCGGAGGGCAACTCCAATTCGAGTTCTCCGCCCACGCCAACAGGCAGATCGCTGCTCTTGAATATTTCGACGGCCAGTTCGCGGTCGGCGGGAGGCCATTGGCCTTCCTTAAGTTTCAGGCGGTTGATCTGGCGGGTGGCGATATCGGGCAGGGCCTGAATATGAATGGGGGTCCACTGTCCATCTGCACCGCGCACGCGCAAGGTGAATGAAAACACGCCTTCGGCCTGGCCCACCCCACTGACCTGGCGGACATGATCCACCAGATCAGCGTCGAAAGTGCTGGTGAACGTGTAGATATTGGCCGGGTTGACCGCCCCGAAGCCGGTGCGCATATCCTGGTTGTTGATGACGTACATATTGGCGATCAGGCCAACGGCATACAGGCCCACCCCAATGGAGGCAATTACCAGTAAAGAGCGGGTTTTGCTGCCGAGCAGATCTGAAATGACTTTATGCCAGCGCGGACGCATCAGCCTGACCTCCAGAAGGATTTACGGGTTTTCACAGGACAGTAGAGGGCACCCCGTTCTGCCGCCTGGCGGCGCAGGGCCGGTTCCAATGTGGGAATCTCCTGAACCAGGGCGTTAAATTTTTCATACGAAATTTCCAGCAGGTCAGCCGGCGCATCGGGCGCGACCGAGAAAAACAGGCCGCAAGCCTCTGTTTCGAGCAGGTCAAATTGGCTGAAACATTCACCAGGGTGCAGGGTATGCACATGGATCGGGGACCCTTTTGCCTGGCGCATGACCTGAATATTGCCGCCCGCAATGAAGATCATGCCCTGGTCCACCGCGCCCTGGCGGGCGAGCACTGCCCCTGGCGCAGCCTGGTGAGGTGCGGCTGCTTTGCTGACCTTCAACTTGTGGTTATTGGGGATAGACAGGGCATGAGCCACAGTTTCGTTGATTATCTCGCCATCAGAAATGAACACCTGGCGGGTGGAGCGGTGGGCCAGTACGGGATCGTGAGTGACGATGAGGATGGTTTTGCCGCGGGAGGCCAGGTCTTCAAAGATATTGAGGATCAATTTTTCAGTAATGGAATCGAGGTTGCCGGTGGGTTCATCGGCGACAACGATGGGGGGATCATTGGCCAGGGCGCGGGCAATGGCGGCAATTTGCTGCTGCCCGCCGGAAAGAGCCGCTGGAAGTTTGTGCGCCATATCATCCAGATGGAGCAGGCGCAGCAGGTCCATGGCGCGGCTTTCACGTTCGGCGCGGTCATACATGTTGCAGAAATCCATCGGCAGCATGGTGTTTTCCAGGATGGAAAGGGTGGGCAGAAGCTGGAAAAACTGAAAAACAATGCCCATGGCGCGTCCGCGCCAGACGGCCATTTTGCCTTCACTCATGCGTCCCAGTTCCACATCGCCCACCCGCACCACGCCGGAGGTGGGGTGATCAATGCCGGTGACCATGTTGATAAGGGTGGATTTGCCGCTGCCCGATTTTCCCATGATGGCCGTGAACTCACCGCGGTCAAAGGTGAGGTTGATGTCGATCAGGGCGTGAAATGCGCCAGCAGGCGATTTAAATATCTTATTCACCTGGCTTAACTGAATATAGGCATTGGCGGGGGGCTGCGTGAGCGGGGTCATAGTTCAGCCTCCGGCGGCGGATTTGAGACAAACAATCCATCGGCAATCCATAAAACCCGCGCATAGCGCTGAATGAAGGTGGGATCATGCGAAACCATGATGATGGTTTTGCCTTTTTGCACCAGTCCTTCAAAAATTTGAAAAATGTGTTCGGCGGTCGCGGAATCAAGGCGTCCGGTGGGCTCATCGGCAATGAGGATGGCCGGATCGTTGGCCAGGGCGCGGGCAATGGCCACGCGCTGCTGCTGGCCGCCGGAAATATCCGCCGGCAGCTTGCGGGCATGTTCGGCAATTTCCATCTCTTCCAGCAGCAGCATGGCGCGCTCGCGGCTCTGGCGGGGGTGATAGCGCCCGCAAAAATCCATTGGCAGCATGACATTATCCAGGAGGGAGAGGGAGGGCATTAATTGAAAAGATTGGTAGATGACGCCCAGGTTGCGGCCGCGCCATTGGGCAGCGCTGTTTTCGTGCAATGTGTGTACCCCCACGCCGTCCACCCAGACTTCGCCAGAGGTCAGGTGGTCTACCCCGCTGATCATATTGACGAGGGTGGATTTACCAGCCCCCGATTTACCCCAAATGCCCACAAATTCACCCCGCCTGATCTGCGCGTCAATGCCTTTAAGGGCATAAAAATCCCCTGCCGGGGTGCGGTAGGCTTTTTTGACGCCGATCAGGCTGATGATGGGCTGTGCTTCGTTGAGGGTCATGCTTTGACGGCTTTCCAAGATGGGTCAGTTAAACAATAAGAGATAACAGAGGCAGGCCGGCAGGGGTTCGGGCAGGTCTGCTTCAGGCAGCTTTCTTGTTGTAGGCTGCAAACACGGCCTCAGACAGCAAGGGATCCACCTTGAGGCCAGCCGCAGAAGGCGGCTCGTGGATCATTTTTTGGTCCACTGCTTTCAGGGCGTCCACCAGCCAGCCCACGGCCATGTCTGGCGGGATACGGTCGCTGTTGATGACCACATCAAAGCAGTGGCTTGCATTCCAGTCGAGGTTGTAAAACGCATCGACAAATGCCGAGCGCAGGCGGTCATACTCTTTGACCATGTTTTCAGCCTGGGTGATGGACAGATGGTGCCGTTCGGCCACACGCAGGGTGCGGATGGAAAGCGGCGCCTGCACGCGCACATGAACCACATCTGTGAGGCCTGCCAGCACGGCAAATCCGCTGCGCCCAACAATGACAACATTGCCGTGATGGGCCACGGCGCACAGGGTGCGGTTGAGCATGTCAATCATCAGGTTGCGGCGCTCCGTTGCCCGGGTGTTGAACATTTCCAGGAAGCTGGGGGCAGTTTCATATTCACTGCTGAATTCAATCATACCGTACTGGTTCATGATTTCGCCGACAAAAGTCTTATCCACCAGGTGATAGCCCATTTCCTGGGCCACTTTTTGAGCAATCCAATCACCTTCGCTGCCAAATTCACGCGAGAGGGTTAATATTGCCATCGCTCCACCTCCTTTCGGGAATTCAACCTCCGGAAAATTGCTTAATTTTATTGTAGGCCGTTATGGTCAAAACTTCAAGTTCTTTGCGCTTAATTCAACTCAGCAAGGGAACTGCGGCGTTCCAGAAGCCAGACATCCCGCCAGCGGCCAGCCCAGGGGCCGAAGGTCATTTTGCCAATTTTTTCGCGCAGACCCACGCGCCTGAAGCCGCCGTGCTCAAAAAGGGCGAGGCTGGCCTGGTTTTCCGGAAAAATACCAGCTTGCAAGGACCAGATGCCGCTGCTTTCGGAGAGAGAGATGACCGCCTGCAGCAGGGCGGAACCCAGGCCGCGGCCGCGGGCGTTGGCGGCTACATACAGGCTGGTTTCAACCACACCGGCATACACCGGGCGGGTGGAGGTGGGGCTGAGCGCAGCCCAGCCCAACACAATACCGTTTTCAAGGGCCACAAGGCTGCCGGCGTTCAATTTTCCGGCCTGCCAGGTTTGCCAATCGGATGGTGGGGCGGGTGCAAAGGTGGCATGACCGGTGTCGATGCCTTCCTGGTAGATGCGGGCCACGGAAGGCCAGTCGTTTTCTTGCATGGGTAAAAGATCAATGGTCATGGAGGGTTGTCTATTCCTGGTGATTGGAATGTTCGGGCTGCCATCAGGAGCGCTCGATTTTCATAAGAATGGACCAGAGAGTCGGTTTTTATCAATGCTTTTCAGGCAGATCTTCATGGTAAATGGCGCTGCCAAGCTTGATGCTCAGGTGGTATTTTTCGGTTAATCCTTTGATCATGCCGTCCAGAATATCGCGGTGCTCCTGGCTTTTGGCCTGACGGTAAATATCTTGAATTTCCAGACTTTCTGAGGCCAGCTCAGCCCAGACGCGCCCGCGAATATAGGATGATAAATTGATATGCTCGATATAGACAGCCCGGGTGCCGGTTTCTGCGATGCTGTGGAAAAGTTCATCCAGCAGCTGTGGCTGGACACGGTAATGGGGCAGCAGAGGGCCGACAAATGCATAAGTGGAAAGACCCTGAGCGGTCAACTGTTTCAGCGTATCCAGACGGCGGCTGGCCAGGGGCGCGGTGACTTCCAGAAAACGGCTCAATTTATCATCGGTGGAAGTGATTGTGCAGCCAGTTTCCGTGTTTAAGGATTTTAGCAGGTCCACATCGCGCAGCACCAGGGGTGACTTTGTGAGAATGCCTATACGTCCAGGGTAGGCATGATCGGCAAAGCACTGTAGAATGCCGCGGGTGAGCCGGTATTTCTGTTCAATACCCTGGTATGGATCGGTGACGGAACTGAAAAAAATGGATGCGTTCCGCCGGGCAGCCGGCCATTTTGCTAGCTGTTTTTGAGCCAGTTCCACCGCATTTTTCTTTACCATCACATAATTACCCCAATCGGCGCGGGGCTTGTTGACGAAGCGTCCCATGAAGGTGGCGTAGCAATACAGGCAGCCAAACTGACAGCCCGTATAGGGATTCACCACAAAATCGGCATCTGGAAGCTGCGAGGCAACGATGATGCTTTTTGCTTCGATTTCCTCTATGTTCATGTTCACTCCTGTTTGACCCGGGCATTGATAGCGCGGCTATTCCACAGCCTTTGAGATTTATGCAAGGACAGCTGGTCTATTATAGCCTGTCGGTGAAAATTTGGACAAGAAAGGTGCAATCTCCCCTTGACAAATGCTATACCAACGGGTATAGTTTGTATACCAATTAGTATACCATTGGCAAGGATGGATATGAAAAAGAACGTGCTTTTATCTCATGAAAACGCAGAACGTATTTTACAGGAAGGCTGGATCATGTTTCAGCAGAAGGGCTACCGCGGGGTGACCCTGGATGAGCTGTGCCTGCGCTGTAAAATCACCAAGCCAACCCTGTATTATTATTTTGAAGATAAGGAAACCCTGTTTGTGCAGGTGTTGAAATTCAAATTGCAGGGATTTCGCGAGGTGATTGAAAAACCCGGCGGGCTGGCAGAGCGATTGGCGGCGACCGCTGAGGTGATCCTTGAGAGCTTCATCACCGATTACAATGCTCTGCTGCGCGACCGGGAACATATCAAGCGGCCTGAGTATCAACAGTTGATCCGTGATGCCTTTCATAATGAGTTGTTTGGTCCTTTGAATCGTTTGATGAAAAACGGTATGGCGCAGGGAGAACTGCGGGCAGGCCAGCCGGAGATGCTGACCCTGGTCTATCTGGGCATGGTCAACAATTTTATTGGCAGACAAAGAGACAATGGCCAGGACAGCCATCAACTGGCGCTGTGGCTGGCTGACTGTTTTCTGAAAGGAGCTGAACGTTCATGAATCCCTTATGGGTGACCTGGTTTGAGACAGGATTTAACGTTGTTTACCTGATTTTGGTGTGGTGGATGGTGGTTATGATGACCCGCAACATGAGCCGGGTCAGCGAGAAAGACTGGCCCACTGCCAACCTGATTCGCATCTCGTTCATTCTTTTGGCAGCAGGCGATACCGGTCATGTGGGTTTCAGAGTGCTGGCAACATTGATGGGGGAGACTGGCGCCAGGATCAACCTGTTTGGCGAGCCTGCATCGCTGGTGGGCATTGGCATGCTGACCACTGCTTACACCGTGACCCTGTTTTACATGGTTTGGGTGTATATCTGGCGCAGGCGTTACCAGCAGCCTTCTGGCCTGGCGGTGAACCTGCTGCTGGCGGCCGGCCTGTTCCGCCTGATTTTCATGGCACTGCCCGGCAATGATTGGGGCGGGCTGGTGCCGCCGCAGCCGATGAGCCTTTACCGGAATATTCCCCTGTTTGTGCAGGGCATTGGCCTCTTGTGGCTGATGTTTGATTGGGCTTACAGGAAACAGGACCGGGTTTTCCAATGGATCGCCTGGATGGTGGTTGCCTCCTTCGCTTTTTATGCGCCGGTGATCTTTTTTGCCCGGCAGGTGCCTATGCTGGGGATGCTGATGATCCCCAAAACCTGCGCCTACCTGGCCATTGCCTGGATTGCCTACCGCGGCCTGTGGCAGGCGAAAAAGGCAGTTTGAGGCTCTTTGCCATTGGATTATCTGCCCATCTGCAACCACCAGGTGGGCTTTTTGATGTTTGGATTTACAAATGTCATGGAGGAATCTCCTGATTCACCAGAAGGGGTTGAATCTGATGCAGAGACTGGATATACTACTGATATATCAGTAATATATCAGTTAGATTTCACTGGCCCCGCCAGAAATGATTTTAGGCCACGGATGAAGGAAACGCGAGAACCCTCCCTTGCCAGCACGGCTTACCAGCGCATCAAGACGGATATTGTGGAATGCGCGTTTGACCCCGGACAGTATATTGCCCAGGCAGATCTGGCCGCGCGCTATAAAATGGGCATCACCCCGATTCGTGAGGCCCTGCGTCAGCTTTCGCAAGAGGGTTTTGTGACGTCCATTCCGCGGCTGGGATATGTGGTCAGCCATATCACCGCGCAGGATGTGCAGGAAATTTATGAAATGCGCTACCTGCTGGAAACGGCTTCGGTGCGCCTGGCGGCCCAGCGCGCCGCGCCGGAACTGCTGGCTCAAATTCATGATTCGGCGCAGTTCACCTACACTTATAAGGACCGCCGTTCTTACACCGAATTTTTGAACCGCAATGCGGCCTTTCACAGCAGCATTGCCAGGGCAGCCGGCAACCAGCGCCTGGCCGAGCAGGTGGCGCGCATTCTGGATGAGTTGAACCGGGTGTTTCACCTGGGCTTGGATATCCGCGACAGCGCCGATGAAATGAAGCAGGATCATGTGGCGCTTTCAGAGGCGCTGCGCAATCGTCAGGCAGAGCTGGCCGTGCAGGTGGTGCAGGCTGAAATTGAGCGTTCCCAGGCGCGCGTGCAAGAGGCACTGCGGCGCACGGCTGGGCCGGTGGTGACCTCAGCCCGGCTGATGGAGCTGAGTCAGGCGGCTCCGCCTGAACAGAACGATGACGTGATGATTTGATAACATTGAATGGAACGATAAGACGTTTTTCTTTGATCATAAGAAAATGAACCCCACTAAGCACCCGGGACATGCTGCGGCGGTCCTGCAGGTTGTGAGACAGGTTTTTTAAGGGGCAGAGGTGTTGGCCTGACCAGCTGGCACCCAAAGTACCTGCCCTGAACAGGACCAGGGCAGGTACTCTTAAGAAATTGATGAGCATAAAAAGGAGAAGAGAATATGGCCAATGCAACTGTTATCTGGAAGGAAGGCATGCACTTTGAGGGTCAGGCCCGCGGACACACCCTGCAAATGGATGCCCAACCCGAACCCGGCGCCGGCGCCGGGATGAGCCCAATGTCCATGGTGCTGGTGGCCCTGGGCGGCTGCACAGCGATGGATATTGTCCATATCATGCAAAAGGAGCACCAGACCCTCACCGGTTTGACCGTGGAAGTGGAAGCAGAGCGGGCGCAGGATTACCCGATGGTGTTCACCAAAATCACCCTGGTTTACCGGCTGCGCGGACGCGGCCTTTCGCGCAAATTGGCGGAACGGGCGGTTGAGCTTTCAGAAGAAAAATACTGTTCGGTCGGACAAATGTTAAACAAAACGGCTGCCATCACCAGCCGGATTGAAATTGAGGAAGAAACCGCTGCGGCATAGCCAGGCGGTTTTTTAACAGGAGCGAGGCGATGAATTTAAAAACAAGCACCAATCATGGTTTGTGCCTGGATGGGATGGAAGCGGCCAAAGAAGCCTTTTTGAAAGCATATCCGGAGTTTCTGGATACCCGCAAGCTGGATGAACTGCGGGAGACAGATTATGCCCGCCTGGACCGGCTTGGCCACACCTATCTCGATTATACTGGCGGCGGCATTTACGCGGAATCGCAGGTGCTGGCGCATCAAAATTTGCTGCTGAATCAGGTGTTTGGCAACCCGCATTCTTCCAACCCGACCTCCCTGGCCATGACGCGCCTGGTTGAGAGCGCGCGATCTTATGTGCTGGAATACTTCAATGCCTCGCCGGAGGAATATCTTTGCATCTTTACAGCCAATGCCAGCGGCGCGCTGAAATTGGTGGGCGAATCGTATCCTTTTGCGCCGGGGGGGCAATATGCGCTGACCTACGACAACCACAATTCGGTCAACGGCATCCGTGAATATGCCAAAGCGCGCGGCGCAAAGGTTTCTTATATCCCCATTTTGCCGCCCAATATGCGTGTGGATGAACAGAAAAGGCTTACGGTTCTCGATCAGGCACAGGAAGGGCAAAACCAGCTCTTTGCCTTCCCAGCGCAGTCCAATTTTTCGGGGGTGCAGCATCCGTTGGAATGGATTGAGGAGGCGCATGCGCGAGGATGGGATGTGCTGCTGGATGCGGCCGCCTATGTGCCCTCGAACCGCCTGGATTTGAGCCAGGTGCATCCCGATTTTGTTTCGCTTTCATTCTACAAGATTTTTGGCTACCCAACCGGGGTGGGCGCCCTGCTGATGCGGCGCAAGATGCTCGGCAAGCTGCACCGGCCCTGGTTTGCCGGCGGCACCATCACGGTGGCTTCGGTGCAGGGCAACGCCTACTTCTTGCACGAAGGGGCCGAGGCTTTTGAAGACGGCACGCTCAATTACCTGACTCTGCCGGCGGTGGAGATCAGCCTGAAACACATTGCCAGCATTGGCTATGATGCCATTCACACACGGGTGGCCTGCCTGACCGGCTGGATGTTGAAGGAGCTATCTGCGCTGCGCCATGAAAGCGGCGAGGCTCTGGTGCATATTTACGGCCCGCTGGAGATGGACATGCGCGGCGGCACCATTGCCCTGAATTTCTTTGACCGCTGCGGGCATTATATTGACCACCGGGTGGTGGAGGCGCGCGCAAACGAGGTGTGCATTTCGCTGCGCACGGGATGTTTCTGCAACCCGGGTGGTGGTGAGGTGGCGCTGGGACTCACCGCCAGCGACATCACCACCTGCTTCAGCGGGCATAACCGTATGACCTTTGATGATTTTCGCATGTGCCTGAACGACCGCAGCACGGGAGCTGTGCGTGTATCGGTGGGATTGGTGAGCACGTTTGAGGATGTTTACAAATTGCTGTGTTTTGCCCGCGGCCTGTTGAATCATCAGTGCGACGAGGTGTAAACAAGAAGCGCCATGAAATATGGTTTTGTCCTTCCGCGGGGCGATGCCCGCACTGCGGCTGATTTTGCCGCTGAGGCCGAGGTTGCCGGTTGGGATGGCTTTTTTGTCTGGGAGCCGGTGTGGGGCGTGGATGCCTGGGTGGCGTTGACTGCTGCGGCCATGATCACCAGCCATATCCGCCTGGGCACCATGCTTTCGCCGCTTTCGCGCCTGAATCCGTGGAAATTGGCCAGCGAAACGGCCACCCTCGACCAGCTCTCGGGTGGGCGGGTGATTTTATCAGTGGGTTTGGGGGCCACCGATTGCGGCTTTGAAGAATTTGGCGAGATCACCGACCGCAGGCTGCGGGCCGAACGGCTGGATGAAGCGCTGGATTTGCTGAATCTGCTGTGGAAAGGCCTACCTTTTACTTATGAAGGAAAGCATTACCAGGTGCATTTGGAACAGGCGCAGGAAAAATTCAAAGCGGGGGTGCTGGGGGCCGCCGCGGCGCTCCAGCAGCCGCGCATTCCCATCTGGGCGGTTGGCGCCTGGCCGAGCAAGAAATCAATGGCGCGGGTGAAGCGCTGTGATGGTCTGCTGCCTGCAGTGATTGGTGAAGATGGAAAGGTGGCCATGCGGCCGGCCACGCCGGAGGAAATTGCGGCCATGAAAGCCAGCATGGAGGGGTTTAACGGCGACATTGTGGTCGAAGGAGAAACGCCAGGTGATGACCTGGAGGCGGCCATTGTAAAAGCGCAGGCCTATGCCCGGGCGGGGGCCACCTGGTGGCTGGAAAGCCGCTGGGATGAACCTGACCCTGACCGGGTTCTGACGCGCATTCGCCAGGGACCACCTTGTAAATGATCCAGCCCCCTGATAGCCCGCTGCAAAGCGGGCTGTTTTTTTGAAAGGGTCTATAATTAAATCGGCGCGAAAAAAGGGATCAAAGGAGGCAAGATGATCAGGCTGGCTAGCTTAAGTAAAATGTTCTGGGTCATCAGCATCATCTTAATGGTAGCTGGATGTACTTCACCTTCCATTAAAATTGGCTTTGCGGGGGAAATTTCGGGAAAAAATGCTACCCTGGGGGTTCGCGGCCGCAATGGCGCGGCGCTTGCCGTTCAGCAAATCAATGCCGGGGGCGGCATTGATGGCAGGAAATTGGAACTGGTGGTGGAAGATGGCCTGGGCACACCCGAAGGCATTCTGGCAGCCGATCAGCGTTTGGAGGCGCAAGGCGTGATTGCACTGACCGGACACATGACCAGCAAGGAAACCAGCAGCGTCATGCCCTATCTCGAAGAGAAAGGCCTGATCCTTTTCAGCCCCACCACGGCTTCGCCGGATTTTGACCAGAAAGAGGACCATTTCTTTCGGCTGATCCCGACCAATTTAAGACAGTCCTATACCCTGGCGGAGGTGATGTTTCAGGATGAAGGGATGAAGCGAGCCGCCGTGATATACGATGTGGACAATCAATCCTTTTCCAAAACCTTCACCGATGGCTTTGGGGAACGCTTCATGGCGTTGGGGGGCAGCGTCACGGGGGTGTATTCCTTCTCTGCAGCGGCGGTGCAGAATTTTCTACCCATGTTGGAAGAAATCCGGCTGCAAAATCCTGATATGATCCTTGTGGCAGCTTCCCCTTTAAACACCAGCCAGATTGCCCAGCAGCTGGATTTGATGGACTGGCATCCACGCCTGGCAGCGTCCAACTGGTCCTATTCGGATGACCTGCTCATCTTGGGCGGCCGGACGGTGGAAGGAATCATGATTGTGACCCATTTTACACCCAGATGCCTTTCTGAAGCTTTCATTGACTTCAAGCAAACCTATGAAGCTGAATTTAATCAAACGGTGGATTTCTCTTCCGTTTTATCTTATGAAACGATGCTTGAATTTGGCCGGGCGCTGGATGAATGCGATGGCAATTACCAGAGGCTCAAAGAGGTACTCTCAACCCCCAGGCAGATCTACTCTCTTTGTGATCAGGTTTGGATGGATGAAACCGGAGACGTGGCACGCAGCATTTACCTGATCAATGTCAGGAATGGGGCATTTGAGGTGGTCAAAACCATTCAACCTAAACCCTGAAAAAGCCAGAAATGGATTGTAACAGCTGCCCGGCAACGGTATAATCAAACAAAAGAGCCCTCCAGACATCTGATCAGGATAAGCATCGATGAAATGCAAAAAGGCAGATATATTCAATTTTATGATCGCGGTTTTATGGGGGCTTCTGGCAACAGGCTGCATGGTCAACCCGGTGCGCATTGGCCTCACCAGCGAGATTTCAGGCCGCAATGCGGTGGTGGGGGTGCACGGCCGGAATGCTGCCTTGCTGGCGCAGGATGAAATTAATGCTGCCGGAGGGATCAACGGCCGGCCGCTGGAAATTATGGTGGCAGATGGACACGGCACCCCTGAGGGAACCCTCGAAGCTGACCAGCAGCTGATCAAACAGGGCGCGCTGCTGCTTACGGGCCATTTCACCAGCCTGGAAGTGAACGGCGCCTGGGATTACATAGAAAAAAACAATATCATACTTTTCAGCGCAACAGCGGCGTCGCCGAAATTTCAAGGTCTGAAAGATCATTTTTTTCGCCTTGTGCCGGTCAATGTGGTGCACGCGCATTACCTGGCAGATTATGCCTATACAACCCTGGGCTTGAGGCGGGCTGTGGGCATCATTGACCGCGATAACCTGGCGTATTCGAACAGTTTTAAGGATGGATTTAAAGAGCGGTTTGTTCAACTGGGGGGAGAATTTGCTGCTGAGGTTCGATTCTCGTCGTTGGCCAATGAAAACATCAGACCCTTGCTGGAAGAGCTGCGCACTCACTCGCCTGATGTGATTTTCTTTGCAGTCACATCCATGAATGCGGCACTTATTTCGCAGCAAATAGCGTTGATGGATTGGCCAGTCCAAAAAGTTTCAGCTGACTGGGCTTACACAGAGGAACTGCTCAAGGTGGGCGGCAAGACGGTGGACGGCATGATTCTGGTATCGCCATTCAATTATGATTGCCAGACCGAAGCTTTTCTAAATTTCAAGAGAAAATTTTCGGACATTTACGGTCAGGATCCCAGTTTTGTGGCGGTGATCAGTTATGAAACCATGATGGAACTGGCGCGGGTCCTGCGCTTGACCGGGGGGACAACGGAAGGGTTGGCCGATGAGCTTGCAAAGCCGCGGGTCATCAACGGCCTTTGCGACACCATCCGGACCGATGAATATGGGGATGTGCTGCGGACGATGTATTTGATTGAGGTTAAGCACGGCCAATTTGTGGAGATTGAGCGGCTGGAGCCCTGACAGACAGAAAAAATAGCAGTCATCCAGCCTGTTTTCATCCATGTGATGATGCAGCAATGAGCAGGGCCAGAATGTGTCAGATGGCGAAAAAGAGCGGCAAATAGGCGGAGCCTGCTTAGCCTAAAGCAACATCCAGCAGCATCATTACTGCAAAGCCGAGCATGGTGCCAAAGGTGGCAATGTGGGTGTGATTTTCCTGCTGTGATTCAGGAATCAATTCTTCAACCACCACATAGATCATCGCTCCGGCCGCAAAGGCCAGGGCATAGGGAAGCAGGGGGCGGATGAACAGCACGGCAGCAGCGCCAGCTACCGCTGCGATAGGCTCAACAATGCCCGAGAGCTGGCCGTAAAAAAAGCTTTTCCACCTTCCCATGCCCTCACGGCGCAGGGGAACTGAAACAGCAGCACCTTCAGGGAAATTCTGGATGCCAATGCCCAGAGCCAGGGCCATGGCTCCCGCCACCGAAGCGGCGGGAATGCCGGCTGCGGCTGCGCCAAAGGCCACGCCGACAGCCAGCCCTTCGGGGATGTTGTGCAGGGTGATGGCCAACACCAGCAGGATGCTGCGCTGCCAGTGTGTTTTGATGCCCTCTGCTTTTTCAATCGGCAGGCCGAGATGAAGGTGGGGCATCAGTTGATCAACAACCCAGAGGAATCCACCCCCCAGCATAAAGCCCACCACCGCCGGAAGCCAGGGCAGGTCGCCATTGGCTTCGGCCATTTCGATGGAAGGTGCCAGCAGCGACCAGAAACTGGCGGCGATCATCACGCCGGCGGCAAACCCCAGCATGCCGTCGAGCAGGCGGCGGTTGACCGTTTTAAACAGCAAGACGGCTGAAGCCCCGGCAGCGGTCATGAACCAGGTGAACAGGGTTCCCACCAGAGCCTGGAACACGGGGTGAAAGCTTGAAAGCCAGTCTATCATGGGTGCAGCACTCCTAAAACAGATAATAATGATCTAATTATATCATTCGCTGAAAAAGCGGGCCACTTTTTGCACTTCTGGGTGTGGGTCAGCCTGGATGGCCTGTTGGAGGTTGGCGGAGAAGGGCCTGCCATGCAGAGCAAGGCTGCGCACGGCTTCCCAGCGCAGTTCAGAAAGCGGGCTGGAGAGAATGACTTCTGTGAGAATGGCTCGAACAGGCGCGGAAGGAAAAGCCTGAAAGGCACGGATCAATTTCCATTGAATGAGCACATCAGAAGGGCTGGACTGGAAAGCCGACAGCAGAACAGGCTCGGAACGCCGGTCATTTTCGGTCCAGGCGATGTGGCCGATGCCATCGATGGCTTCCAAAACAGCTGGCCGTTCGCCAGTGAGAACCACATTCTCAAGTGGAGCGAGGGCCGGGCAGCCAATTTTAATCAGGGTACGGGTGACGATATCGCGCGGGAGGGGAAAGCTTTTCTTATAAAAACCGCGGGTGGGCAGGGTTTGATGCTGGTTGTTGCCAATTTTTCCCAGCAGGGCGATGAGCGCAGGGATGGCCGGTGAACCGATAAGGCCCAGGGCTTCGCTGACGGCGATGCGGCTGTAAAGGGCCGTTTCAACCTGCAGGCGGGCGCACAGCAGGGGCACGGCTGCGCTCCTGTGCCGGCTGCCCAGGGCGCGGGCGGCGGCGGTGCGCTGCTGCGGATCGGGATCGTTGAGCAGCGCGAACTGCTGCGCTTCGGGCAGGGCGGCAACCCGGCGATCCAGTTCGGGCGTGTTTTCGCCGCGCAAACGGCGGGCAGCTGTTTTGTCAGTTGAATCCATCATGGGCAGGCTGGCGGCGGGATAAAAAGAGGGCGCAGGTCGCGGGCATGGTTGAGCAGTTCAGTGCTGTCGCTGAACTGATCCACGCTGCCCACGGGCAGCCGCCGGATGATTTCCATGACGACCGGATCCGTGATGCGCCCGGCGATGGCCTGGGCAAAGCGGTCTGCATTAATGATCAGGAATGGCCGGTCGAAAAAATATGAAACAGCGGGGTCCATGGGCGGCGTGATGCCCAATTCATTGTGCCGGGCTGCCACCATTTCATAGGCCGGCGCCAGAGCCTGCTGGCGTTTTTTCCAGGTTTTTGCATGCAGGGTTTGGCGCAGCAGAGGCGCAAGCTCAGCGGCGATAGGCAGGTGGGCAAAGCCGGTGCCAAACCACTTGGGGTAGGGGGCGTACTGGCGGTCCATCAGGAAGCACAGGCGCATCAGATCGCGCACCAGGCGCGCGGCGATGATGGCGGAGCCCAGCTCATCGCCAGCCTGGCCGGCGCGGCCCATCAGGTGTTCCTCTTCGCCGAGGCGGTTCCAGCCGGCGGCCAGCAGGAAAAACCAGATATCGTCAGGGTACCAGGTGAAGCGCTGGCACACCTGGCGCAGGTTGAGGTCATCCTGGAAAATTTCGCCTGAGATAATGGTGCGCAGCTTTTGCTCTGGAATGGTCAGCCAATCGGCGGGTTCAAGCTCTTTTTCAATATCGAAGGCGATATGCTTGAGGAAGAAACCGCGGATGGTGTCAATTTCCACGCAGTGATAACCGGAGGGCCCGTATAGAATGCGCGGCACCGGGTAACCGTGGAACTGATCAGGCAGGCGCTGATTCAGGCAGGTTTCAACAGCGGCCGCATTGCTTTGGAAATCGGCTTCGCAGAGGAAAAGCCGCACGCGCGGCCCCCAATCGTGATCGCGCGAGACGGGGGTGTCAAAGCCAAGCACTTCCGAGCCGTTGCCGGTCAGCGCGGCGCTGTGCGGGAGGCCAGGGAAATGCGCATCAAGAATGGGCCTGACGGCTTCGCGGTAAAACAGGCCGCTGAGCTGCAGGCCGGGGATAAAAGGAGGATGTCTCATCGCCAAAATCAGGCCTGGCTGCCCAGAATGGAGAGGAAATAGCCATTGATCAGCATGTGCAGGTCGCGCTGCAGGGCAGGCGGGGCATCGTGCTGACCTTCAGGATAGGCAATGAGCTGAACGTCACATTGGTGGGTTTCAAGCCAGCGGACCCCATTGCGGACGGTTTCAATAAGCACAATGGGATCTTTTTCGCCGTGCAGCACGCGAATGGGCACTTTCCGGCTGGCTTCGCTGGCCCTTTCTGGGCGAAACTGCGGCTCGAGGCGCCCGCCCATCGGGATGGCCATGCCAATGGTTTCGGGATATTCCATGGCAAGCGCATAGCTGAGATCGCCGCCCTGGGAGGAGAAGCCGGTCACCAGAGGTTTTCCGGCCAGGCCCAGGTGGGTGGGCAGCTCTTTCAAAAACACGGCCAGATCGGCGGCGATTTTTTTGAGGGGTTTGTTTTGTTCCACCAGGTCCTGGTCATAAAAACCGGAAGGAAACCATGAAAAGCCATCCGCGGCCGGAAAGGGTGCCTGGGGGAAAACCAGGCAGCCTGGCGCTGAGATACGGGTGAACAGCGGCAGCATCATGGCCGGCGTGGCGGTGTAATAGTGGAAAATCACGGCCACAGGCAGGGGCTGGCCAGGTTGAGCGCCGCCCGTGTAATAAACGAAATATGGAAAACCAGCCAGGTGTCCTTCAGCGGCAAAAATTGGATCAGCCATGTTTCTCCTCCAGATTTAATCCTTCCCATTCCGCTTTTTCAACCCAGAAACGGTCAAGGTCAATGCCAAAATATTCCTTGCGGTCAATATAATGCAGGCCGCTTTTTTCCAGCACCCGACGCGAGGCGATATTTTCAGGGTGCACCAGCCCGATGATCTTGCTCAGGCCGGCCTGCTGAAAACCAAAGCGCACTGAGGCGCAGGCGGCTTCGGTGGCCAGGCCTTTGCCCCAGCAGGCATGGCTGAGCAGGTAAGCCACCTCGGTTTCGTCGCTTTCAGGTAAATATTCCAGGCCGCACCAGCCCATCACCTGACCTTCAACGGTCACAGCCCAATGGCCGCAGCCGCGCTCCTCCCAGTGGGTCTGGTGGCGCTGAATATAGCGTTCCACCCTTTCAATAGGAGGCGGGGTCTGGTTGGGAAAATAGCGCAGGATGCCCTCTTCCTGCAAAATTTCAAAAAGCCGGGGGGCATCGGCGCTTTGCCAGGCACGCAGGGACACATGCTCAGTTTGAAGGGTGGGTACAGGCATCAGTTTATCTCCACAGGTAGATCAGATTGGATGGTTTAAGTATAGCATTTTTGACGGCAGGATGGCGCCAATTTCACCCCTGAAGATGAAAACCATCCTGAATAAGCAGTTCTGAGGAAGGGTATACTCGCGGAAGGATCAGGCCATTGGGGACTGGTTTTGATGGAAGGAAATGATATACTGGTAAAGTACGTTCCACCTGCGGGTTGTTCAAGGAAATTCTGGGAGAAAACATCTTCCCGTGTGGTTCAAATTCAAATTGGATAGCCCGGTGGAAAAAGCTGGAGCGGCTGAACCCGCTGCCGATTGATCCTCATTCGTTGCATTACTTGCAACGTCATTTGTGTATGATAGGTATATGCAGGGATATGATGAACAGAACACGCCTCGATCACAAAATTGTCCGTCTGCAGCAAATTGAAACCCTGCTGCTGGATCACCCGGAAGGGATGACGCAGGCCGAACTGGCCCGCCGCCTGGGGGTGAACCGTTCGACCATTCACCGAAATCTGGCTGATGTGAGCAGCTATGTGTATGAAGATGGCGGGCGTGTTTTTATAGACCGCAAGGCCTACCTGGTGAGCGTGCGCTTTAACCTGCACGAGGCGCTCAGCATTCACCTGGCGGCGCGCCTGCTGACCCAGACCCTGGACCGGCAGAATCCAAACGCGGCTTCGGCGCTGCGCAAACTGGGGGTGGCGCTGGAGCGGCTGGCCCCATTGATCAGCGCGCACCTGGGGCGCTCGGCGGAGGCCATTGAGGAAGATGCCCGCTGGCAGGATGCCAATTACCTGCACATTCTTGAAACGCTGACCATGAGCTGGGCGGAGCGCCGGAAAGTGAGAATCTGGTTCAGCGGCAGCAGTTCAGAACCGGTGCGGGAATTTACCTTCTCTACCTATTATATTGAGCCGGGCGCCGCGGGCCGCTCCACCTATGCCATTGGCCTGCGCCAGCCGCCGGATGAGGTGCGCACCTTCAAGATCGAGCGCATTCAACGCGCAGAGCTGCTGCGCGAACCCTTTGCCATTCCGGAGGATTTTGATCCCTCAGCGCTGCTGCATGATGCCTGGGGTATCTGGTACACCGGCGAAGAACCGGTGGAGGTCATTCTCAAATTTGGCCCGCGTGCGACAAAACGGGTAGGGGAAACACGCTGGCACAGATCAGAGCAGGTGGTACCGCAAGCCGACGGCAGCCTGCTCTGGCGGGCTTTAATTGCCGAACCCAGAGAAATGCTGCCGTGGATCCGCGGTTGGGGTGCCGAGGTGGAGGTGATTGCGCCTCCGGAACTGCGTGAAGCCCTGATAAATGAGGTCAGGTTGATGACGAAGACATATCACCTGGATTGAATCTGTTTTGCCTTAAAATGATGGGGCGGCCGCGTCATTAAGACCTGGCGAAAAATGCTTCTTGCAGCTTGTATGCACCCTTCCCAGGTAGGGGGGAATGGTCAGCGAAACGGAATAATAATGCCTGAATGGCGCTTAAAGTCACAAGATTCTGCTGCACGGAATGCTATATAATAATCAGGGGGTTCTTTTGGAACTCCCTTTTTGACCATTCCAGCCTAATTGTTCATTTGGGAGAAGTAGCATGCGAAAACAGATCCAACAGCAGATCGACCGGATTAAAGCAGCCGGCGCAACGTATGTTGATGCGCGCTGGTACCCCGTTGATGAAGTCAATAACCTTGTCATGTGGAACGGCAATCTCAAAAACGCCGACACCACCCGCGAAAGCGGGATGGGCGTGCGGGTGCTCTATAAAGGCGCCTGGGGCTTTTGCGCCTCGTCCGATTTGAGCGATATTGCGGTCATTTTTAACCAGGCGCTGGATAACGCCCGGGTGGCGGCAGAGAGGGTGACCTTCCCGGTGCACCTGGCGGAAAAAGATATCATCCAGGCGCGCTTTGAAAGCCCCTGCCAGATTGACCCGTTCAGCATTTCTCTGAGCGAAAAAGTGGCTTTCATGAAAAAGATGGATGAACGCCTGAACCAGAGCGGGGTTGAACAGCGCTTTGCCACCATGACCTTCATGCGCAAGCAGATTGTGTTTATGGATTCAGAGGGCAGCCAGATTGAAAAGCAGATCACGGAAGTGTTTGCCGGCATGCAGGTTTCGGGACGCGATGACCAGGGCATGACCCAGGAACGCTCATACCGTTTGAACCGCCAGGGCGACACCCGCGGCTGGGAATCGATCAACCCACAGGTATTTGAAGAAAACGCTGACCGCATTGTGCGCGAAATGCAGCAGGTGGTGGCAGCCGAAGACTGCCCCAAGGAAGACCGCGCTGTCATTTTACTGCCGGGTATCATGTTCCTGCAGACCCATGAAACCATCGGTCATGCCCTTGAACTGGACCGTATTCTGGGTTACGAGCTGGCCTTCGCTGGCGGCTCTTTTGTGACCCTGGCTGATTTTGGCAAGCTGCGTTACGGTTCTCCAAAACTGACCGCACGTGCGGACGGCACCCTGATCAATTCGCCAGGCAGCTTTGGCTATGATGATGACGGCGTGCCCGCCCAAAACACCGTGCTGATTGACAAGGGCATTTTGGTGGGCGCGATCACCGGCCGGCAAATGGTGGAAGAAGCCAATGTGAAGGCCCGCCGCCAGATCTTCAACGGCAGCGGCGGCGCCAACCGCGCCACCTCGTTCTACCGAGTGCCGATTGAGCGCATGACCAATATCAACATTGACCCGGGCGAAGACGGCACCCTGGATGACATTGTGCGCAACACGGAAAAAGGCATCATCCTGGATGGGGACCGGAGCTGGTCCATTGGTTCCAACCGCGAGCAGTTCCACTTTGCCAACGAAATTGGCTGGCTGGTGGAAGACGGGCAGGTGACCAAAGTGGTGAAGAACCCGACTTACAAGGGGTCTACAGTGCCTTTCTGGAATTCCCTTTCGGCGGTGGGCGACCGTTCCACCTGGAGTGTGCAGTTTGTGGATAACTGCGGCAAGGGCCAACCCAGCCAGATCATGCAGCTTGGTCACGGCGTGCCAGTGTGCCGTTTCGACAACGTGAGGATTGGAGAGTAACCATGAAAGAACGCATTTTGCAAACCTTGAAATCTTTGCGCGCCTATGCGGTTGAAAAGGGCCTGCAGGTTTCCCTGCTTTACCACGAAGAAGAAAGTGCTCTGATGCGCTTTGCCAATTCGGCGATCTCTTTGAACACCAATGAACACATTGTGCGCCTTGAGATCACCGCCTACCGCGGCAGCCAGCGGGCCATGTATGAATTGATCACAGAACCAGGCAAGCTGGATGACATGAAAAAGGGCATCGATACGGTGGCTGAGCTGGCTGCGCTGGCCCAACCGCTGAGCTATACACCGACCATTCCTCATTACAAAGCAGATTTCATTGACGAACAGGGTTACGACGAAGCCCTGGCCAAATTGAGCAACGAGGAAAAGCTGGCCTTCTTCAACCAGGCCAGCGCTGGCCTTGAAACCGACGACCTGAAACTTTCGGGTATTTTCTCATCGGGCACCAACATTTGGGCCATGGTGAGCACCAACTCGGAATTTTGCCAGTTTTTCAAGACTTCCGATGCTGGCGTGACTGTGGTTCTGGCCCACGCCACCCTGAAGTGGGAAGTGCAGGCCGAACAATCGGCGCAGAAGAAAGCCGAACTGAATGCTGAAAAACTGCACCGCGACCTGGCCTTCCTGGTGGAGCGTTACCAGAAGGAAACCCCGCAGCAGCTTCCGCTGGGCAGCTATGATATCGTGCTGGGACACGCAGCCATCGCTGAGATCGTGCGCTTCCTGGGTTTCATCGGCTTCAGCGGCGGCGCCCTGAAACGCGGTTTCGCCTGCTTGAATGAAGAAAAGATCGGGCAGAAAGTCTTTTCTGATAAATTAACCATTGTGGACGACCCCTCCTATTTGCAGACCTTTCCATTGAAGCGCGATTTTATCGGCATGGAGCGCAAGGCTTTCCCTGTGGTGGAAAAAGGTGTGTTCAAGGCCTTCACCTGGGTACAGGATGACGCGGATGAATTTGGCATGACGCCCACCGGCCACACCGTGCCGGCTTACAGCGTGGTGGTGAGCGGCGGGGATCACGAAGTGACCTCGCTGGAAGAGCTGGTGGGTCAGCCGCGCGATACAGACCTGCTGTACATCCCCTTCCTGCATTACATGAACCTGGTCAATCCTTCCAAGGGTATCATCACGGGCAGCTCCCGCTTTGGCGCTTTACTGTTGAAGAAAGACGGCTCGGTGGTGGTGCCTTACAATGTGCGTCTCACTCAGAGCATGCTGGATATCTTTGGCGACAAGGTGGCCTGGGTTTCCCAAAAGACCGAGGCTTACAATGTTTCCAGCAGCTACGGCGCGCGCAATCCGAATGCCGTGGTGGTTCCACTGTTCATGCGCGTGAATGATCTGGAGATTTCACACTCCAATTCCTCGTATTAAGCCGGGAAACGGGTAAAAAAAGAGAAAACCGCCCTGTTCAGTCAACTGAGCAGGGCGGTTTTGGTTCAGCGGGTTTATGCCGGGTCACTTTTTCAGCACCAGTTCCTGCCACAGGCCGGCCAGGGTGCAGAGCGTATTGAAGATATGGCGGGGATGAAAAAACTGCGAGGCGCCGTGCGGGCGGGGGTAGTGATGCACCGGCACTTCAACGAACACCGCGCCGGCATCCTGAAACTTCTTGACCATTTCGAGGCAGATGGCGCCTGTCTCACTCTTAAGCGGGATACGCTTGAAAAGCTCACGCCGGATGAGGCGAAAATCGCAGTCCACATCGCGCAGCTTGAAGCCAAAAGCCAGACGCACGGTGTGATGATACAGGCGGCCCACAATGACCCGCAGGAGCGAATCGCCGCGCGAGATTTTGTAGCCGTTAACCACATCCACGCCGTCTTTCAGGTTTTCCACCAGCGTGATCAGTTCCATGGGATCATATTGAGCGTCACCATCGGTATAAAAGATCCAGTCTTTGCGGGCGGCGGCAAAACCAGACCGCAGGGCCATGCCGTAGCCGCGGTTTTGCGGGTGATGGATGACGTGCAGCTCGGGAATGCGCTGCGCCAGCTCATCCAAAACCGGCCCGGTTTGGTCGCTGCTGCCGTCATTGGTGACGATGACTTCGTAGTCATCGGTCACCTGGCGCAGGGCCAAAATGGCGGTGAGCACCATGGAAGGGATGGTGGCGGCGTCGTTATAGGCCGGGAAGACGGCGCTGATGCCTCCTGGCAGGCGGGGAGAGGGTGGGACAGCCACCTTACAGCCTCCTGCCGAGGATGAACAGGCTCACCCCAAAAGGAAGCCCCCGTGAGGCAGCCGGACCTGCTTCAAGCGAGAGCAGGCTTTTCAGCAGTGCGTTGAATGAACCGGGATTAAACTGAAGATCAGAAGCCTGATTGCGCGGCGGCAAAAGGTGTTCGCTGAACCGTTTGAGCACAATTAATGGGAAAAGGAGGGTATTCGCATAGGAGACATGTTCCACGTAGAAACCTGCCTGCTCCAGCAGACTGCGGGCAGTGCGGACGGTGTAACGGCGCACGGTCAAAACGGCTTGATCATGACGGCCGCGAAGCCATGGATAGGCCGGCAGGCGCAGCAAAACGCGTCCGCCTGGGATGAGAACCCGGAAAAATTCTTTTATTGGAGCCAGGTCATTGGGGACGGCGCCATCACTGAGCACATCAAAGCTGGTGACCACGTCAAATGCGTGATCGGCAAAGGGCAGGTGCATGATGGAAGCCTGAGTCAGGTTGGGCAAGGCGCGCTGCTGGCAGAAACCCAGGGCACAGGCGGAAATATCTGCGCCGGTGACGCGGCCGTATTCAGCCAGAAAGCCGGCCATGGAAGCGCCTGTGCCGCAGCCGGCATCCAAAATCTCAAGGTTTCCTCCGGGAAGATACCAACGGTTGAGGAAAGCCCGGCTGATGCTGGCCATACCTTGGTACCACCAGTGGCGATCCTCAACCTGAAACATGAGCTGATATTCAAAAGGATTCATGACACTCAGGGTATCTCATACGCGGAAAGAATGGTGTTTTTGCAGTCGGTGCGGTAGACGAAGTTCCCACCCGGGTTGTTCTTGGCCCAGGCATGCAATTCCTGCATGCGTTCAGGAATGGCAATGATGATGGTGCCGGGATCAGCCGGAATGGTATCCACTGGTTCAGGGACATTGGTGATTTTCATTTTGTCGCTGAGGAAATCGACTGAGAGGTTTTGCCCATAGAAAATAGTCTGGTTGCTCAACAGGTAAACATTGGCGTCGCGGCGGACGGTATCGAGATAATAGCCCAGGTGGGTTGAATAGCGGGTCTGGGTATCGCCGCCATATTTGCAGTTACCGACAAAATCAGAAAAGTAGGCCCAGATATTGAATGAAAGCAGGCTGAAAAACACCACTACCAGAACGGAAGCATAGGCCAGGCGGTGTTGATCCCAGGCTGCGCCGCATTTTTCGATGATCAGATCGAGGGCGATGGCGGCCATGATGGAAGCTGCGGGGAGCACCACCAGCATGCGGTAGGAATCGGCGGAGGGGGGGATGGCAAAAATGCCAATGGCAAGTGTGAAAGCCCAGAAATAACCGTTCAGCAGTAAAAATTCGCGGGTGCGAAAACGCCAGAGAACAATAAATAGCCCGATGATGAACAGGGCTGCGGTGAAGAAAGACATGAGCGGCAGGGGAGAGCCGTAAAAATCGAGGGCGGGGTAATAGATGAGAGTAAGGAAGGCATGCAGAACCCGATCCAGCAGCACCTGAATGGCCGAATGCCCGGTCGCCGCCATGGCCGCATCGAGCCAGCCCGATTGGAAGAGGCCGTCTTTATTGATGCGGTTGACAAATTCATTGGTGTGTTGAAGGATATAGACCAATTCAGGCAGCACCACCACCAGCAGGCCGCACCAAAAGACCACCACTTGCCGCCAGATGGTCTTAAACCAGGACCGGTAGAAGATGACCAGAATCAGCATATAGACCAACACCAGAGCTGTGGCGATTTGTGACGAGAGGTAAACACAGTAATGAATGGCCAGGAGGACGCCAGACAGAGCAACCCGCCAGGAGCTGCGCTTGCGCAGGCCGCTCAGAAGGAAGAAAAATTCCAGGGGAATGAGCCAGGTTTCCTGGATATAAGCAACGGCCGATGTGCGGCTGAAATTCAGGTGAGCGTGTGAGATGGTGATCAGGCCGGCGGCGATCAACGCCACACGGCGGCCGGCGATTTCACGAGCCAGCAGGTAAATGGCTGGAACAGCAGCGATGCCGCCCAGGGCCGGGAAAAGCCGCAAAGCGAAGGGCGTATTGCCAAAAAACTTCACGCTGTCGCGGATCCAGTGCAAGTAAAAGGCGCCAAAATTTTCCCACAGGGCAAAGGGATTGGATAATGGGCCAGTATCAGTTGATTTGACCACCATACCCAGCCAACCCTCATCGCCATTGATGACAAAGGGGAGCTCGCCCAGCCTGTACAGGCGCAGGAAAGCAGCCAACAGGGTGAGCAAGACAATCACCCCTATTTCCTGGCGGTGCTGGCGGAAAAAGGTTTTTAACTGATTCTGGAGGGTATCGAGGGAAATGAAAGCCGCGACATAACACAGGGCGCTCAGCAGCCAGAAGGTGGCCAGGGGAATATAGATGGTGCGGTTAGTTTTGTCAAAATTGGAAGACCCAACGGTAGCCGTGATGGAGAAGGCCAGCGAGGCCAGGATGAGGATGGCCCGGTTGGAAAGCGGCAGGCGGGAAAGGGCTTTGACCAGAAAAGCGGGTGGGCGGAACACGAGCAGCGCCGACAGGAAAACCAGGAGGCCAAAACCAATCCAGAACAGCACAGGCAGGGTCACTGTTTCTTCAACAGGCACAAGGTATAGCAGCATTTGGAGTGAGAAACTGAGGATAATGATGATTAAACTGATAATCTGTCTGGAATGGGCGAGCCGGTTTTGTTGATCTGATGAAGGTTCGAGGGGGGGCTGGTTCTGACTCAAGTTCAACTCCTTGGATAATAATAGTGGCAAGACGCATCCAAAACGTTTTGGCCTTCCAGGGCTTATTATATAGGAAGATGGGCAAATGGTCAATTAGGAGGTTGTTAAAATGCCCGCATTTCAGGGTTGGAGAGGAAAGGCGGTGTGCAGGCGGTGGAAGCATTAACCCCTTTTCCGGTTTTCGTGTTATGATCATTTTGCCCTGATTGATAGGCCAAATTTTACCCCCCCCGGAGGCGGAATGCCTGTTACCATTCGGGATCTTGCCAAAAAATTGAACCTGTCCATTACAACGGTTTCCCGTGCCCTGGATGGATACAAGGATGTGTCTGAATCCACCCGCCAGCGGGTGGTAAATGCCGCTTATGAGATGGGGTACCAACCCTCTTATGCTGCCCGCCAGCTGCGCCGCAAAAGGGCGGATGCCATAGGCTATATTCTCCCCACCAGTTCGCCGCGTTTCTCTGATCCGCTCTTTTCCAGCTTTGTCAGCGGGCTGTGCGATGAAGCATCTGATCACCAGATTGACCTGGTGGTTTCCTCCTGCCCGCCTGAAACGCAGGATGAGCAGGCCATGTATCACCGCTGGCTTGACAGCCGGCGGGTGGACGGCATGGTGCTCAACCGCACCCGGGTTTATGACTGGCGGGTGGAATTCCTGACCCGAAACAAAATTCCTTTTACCCTGCTGGGCAAGCCGGATATGATCTATGATGCACCTGGGATTGTGGTCAACGAGAGGGGCGGTTTTGAATCGCTGGTCAGACACCTGGCGGCACAGGGTCACCGGCGCATCGCCTACATTGGCGCTTCGCCATACCTGACCATCCAGCTGGAGCGCTACGCCGGATACCGGCAGGGTCTGGAAGCCGCCGGGCTGCCTTTCATTCCAGAACTGGTGGTGGTGGGTGACCTGACCGAGGAGGGGGGACGTCAGGCAGGGCTTAAGCTGCTGGAGATGGAAAATGGCCCCACGGCCGTTCTTGGGATTAATGACGTGACTGCCTTGGGGGTTTGCCGGGCGGTTCAGGATGCCGGACGGATGGTGGGACGGGATGTGGCGGTGGCGGGGTATGATGGAATTAAAGAGAGCGAGTTCGCAAATCCGCCGCTCACCACGCTTTTCCAGCCAACTTATGAAATTGCCCGCCGCCTGACGGCCATGCTGCTGGGGGTGATCAATGGCGAAACCCTGCCAGAAACACGCATTACGCTGCAGCCTGAGCTGATGATCCGCGCTTCCACTCAAAACCGCGCCTTTTAATTTTTTTGGTGAACTTGATAGCTTTTGCCAGACCCATCCGGCTATGATTGTACCGTAGCCTGATGAAAGGAAATCTATTATTGCTATCCATGTCACCTTCACCAGAAATATCCCCAAAATTTTATGCCCTGACCGTTGAAGAACGCCTGGCGCGTGTGGCCCAGGAGGCCAGCCTGAGCGAAGAAGAGCGCGCAGTTTTGGCGAGCGCTGCCAGCCTGCCGGTGGATCAGGCCAGCCACATGATTGAGAATGTGATTGGCACCTATGCCCTGCCGCTGGGTGTGGCGCAGAATTTCCTGGTCAATGGGCGCGAGGTTTGGGTGCCGATGGTGATTGAAGAGCCATCGGTGGTGGCGGCGGCTTCCTTTATGGCCAAACTGGCGCGGGCAGGGGGGGGGTTCACCGTCAGCACCACAGAGCCTGATATGATCGGGCAAATGCAGGTGCTGGACGCGGCAGATTGGCCTTCGGCGCGCCTGGCGGTGCTGGAAAAGAAGGCAGAACTGCTGGCCGAAGCTGCCGAAATTGACCCGGTGTTGAAGAAAATGGGCGGCGGACCGCGCGACTTGGAAGTGCGCCTTATTGACGATTCACCCATTGGACCGTTTATGGTGGTGCATTTGATCTCTGATGTGCGCGATGCGATGGGCGCCAATGCCATTAACACAGCGGCAGAACGCCTGGCCCCGCGCATCGAAAAACTGACCGGGGGACGGGTGCATTTGCGCATTCTCTCCAACCTGGCTGACCGCCGCCTGGCGCGGGCGCGCTGCACCATTTTGCTGAGTGAGCTGGCGTTTGGCGATTTCACCGCTGAACAGGTGCGCGACGGCATCATTGCGGCCTGGGCGTTTGCGGCGGTGGATCCTTACCGGGCGGCAACGCACAACAAGGGCATCATGAACGGCATTGACGCGGTGGTGATGGCCACCGGTAATGACTGGCGGGCGGTGGAAGCCGGGGCGCATGCCTATGCAGCGCGCAGCGGCCGCTACACCAGCCTGAGCACCTGGGGGAAGGACGCCGCGGGTAACCTGGTGGGCACGCTGGAACTGCCGATGGCGGTGGGCATGGTGGGCGGCGCCACGCGGGTGCACCCGGCAGCCCGCGCCAATATCAAAATGATGAAAGTGAATAATGCCAGCGAGCTGGCCGGCATCATTGCCGCGGTGGGCCTGGCCCAAAACCTGGGCGCTCTGCGCGCCCTGGCCACGGAGGGCATTCAGCGCGGACACATGAGCCTGCATGCGCGCCAGGTGGCCATTGCCGCCGGCGCCCAGGGCGAGATGATTGACCGGCTGGCTGAAAAGCTGGCTGCTGAAAAAATGGTGCGCATTGACCGCGCTGAAGAAATTTTGCGTGAATGGAGTAAATAGAAGAGATGGAATCAACAAACGCATCAACGGCTAATTTTCCTGGTTTGCTGAAACCGGCGCGCCCGGTGGGTTTTACGGGCTACGGCGCGTATGTGCCGCGCTACCGCCTGCCCAACAGCGAAGTGGCGCGCATCTGGACGGACGCCAAAGGCGGCCCGGTGAAAGAAAAAGCGGTCACCGGTCCGGATGAAGACGTGATCACCATGTCCATCGAAGCAGCGCGCAATGCCATTGCACGCGCGGGCATTTCGCCCCTGCTGCTGCGGGCAGTGTGGATTGGCTCGGAATCGCACCCTTATGCGGTCAAGCCTTCTTCGACCGTGGTGGCCGAAGCCATTGGCGCTTCACCGCACATTCAGGCGGCGGACCTGGAATTTGCCTGCAAGGCCGGCACGGAAGCCATTGTGGCGGCCATCGGCCTGGTGGGCTCGGGCATGGCTGATTATGCCATGGGCATTGGCATGGACACCGCCCAGGGCAAACCGGCAGATGCACTGGAATACACCGCAGGCTGCGGCGGCGCGGCCTATATTATTGGCCCGGCTGAAGATGCGCTTTGTTTGATTGAATCCACTTACTCCTATGTGACCGATACGCCCGATTTCTGGCGGCGCGCTGAACAAAAATATCCAGAGCACGGCCAGCGCTTCACCGGCGACCCGGCTTATTTCAAGCATATTCTGGCAGCCGCGGAGACGATGATGGAAGCTTCGGGGACCAAAGCTTCAGATTACCAGTACGCGGTCTTCCACCAGCCCAACCCCAAATTCCCGCAGCGCGCGGCAGCCACCCTGGGCTTCAAGCCGGAACAGATCAGCACCGGACTGCTGGTGCCCGTGATTGGCAACACCTATGCAGGTGCGGCGATTATCGGCCTGACGGCGGTGCTCGATGTGGCCCAGCCGGGTGACCGGATTTTGATGGTTTCCTACGGCTCTGGCGCTGGCTCCGACGCCTTTTCACTGGTGGTTACCGACAAGATTCTGGAACGGCGCGACCGCGCCACCAAGACGGCTGATTATATTGCCCGGCGCACGCCGATTGATTACGGCAACTACGTGCGTTACCGCGGCAAACTGGCCCTGCGCTGATCCGGGAGGCATTTATGAATTCTGAAGTGGTCATTGCCGGCGTGGGGCAGGTCCCTGTTGGCGAACATTACCATCTGTCGCTGCGCAGTCTGGCGGCCAAAGCCATGCTGGCAGCTATTCATGAAGCCGGCGATATTCGCCCGCAGGCAGTTTTTGCGGGTAACATGCTGGCGGGCACCCTTTCGCGCCAATCGAACCTGGGCGCACTGCTGACGGATAATATCAACCTGCGGGGCGTGGAAGGTACCACGGTGGAAGCAGCCGGGGCTTCAGGGGCGGCGGCGCTGCGCCTGGGCTACCTGGCGATTGCCTCTGGATATATTGACTCGGCCCTGGTGGTGGGGGTGGATAAATACACCGATTCAGTCGGGGCTGATGTGGATGCGGCGCTGGCGCAAACCCTCGACAGTGATTATGAACTGATGGCCGGACTGACGCCGGTGGCGCAGGCTGCCCTGGTGATGCGGCGCTACATGCACACTTACAACGTGGCGCATGAGGCTTTCGCGCCGGTGGCGGTGAACGGGCATGCCCGGGCGGCGAACAATCCCAACGCCATGTTCCGCAAAGCCATTACGGTTGAGCAGTACAGGTCGGCCGAGGATCAGGTGAGCCCGCTCAACCTTTACGATATTGCCCCCTATGGCGATGGGGCGGCGGCGGTGCTGCTGATCCATTCGGATAAGCTGGAGAAGAAACCCGATCATCCCCTGGTGCGCATCACCGGCTCGAGCGTGGTGACGGACACCCTGGCCCTGCATGACCGGCAGGAAATGCTGGCCTGGTATGCGGCGGCATTCTCCATCGAGCGCGCCTGCCGGCAGGCAGGCATTATGCCGCAGGATGTGGACTTTTTTGAATATGATGACGCCTGCTCAATTTATGCGGCGCTTTCGGTTGAGGCGGCGGGCTTTGCCCGGCGCGGTACGGGCTGCGAATTTATCGCGGCAGGCAGCCTGCCGGTGGCGACGATGGGCGGGCAGAAGGGGCGCGGCAACAGCCTGGGCGGCAGCGGGGTTTACCAGGCGGTGGAAGCCACCCTGCAGCTGCGCGGTCAGGCCGGCAAGAACCAGGTTCCTGGGGCCAAACGCGCCCTGATCCACAACCTGGGCGGGGCGGCCGCTACGGCCATATCGCATGTGCTGGAGCTGTGAGGTTTTGATAGCCTCCGCAGGCCAAGCTGATAGCTTTTGATAGTTGAAATCCTTAAACTTAGAGTAGAGATTGACCTGAACTCAATCCGCTAAAGGAGAAGAAAAATCATGGAAATTCCACGTCACTGGCGTTTAAAACAACAACGGTATGCTCTGGTGGGCGAAGTTTGCCCGCACTGCGAAGGCAAGATTTTCCCGCCTCGCGATGTTTGCCCGCACTGCAGCGGCGAAGCCAAAACCCCCTATGCCTTCAGCGGCCGTGGTGAAGTTTACTCCTACACCCGCATCAGCGACGGTCCTGCCGGCTTTGAAGAGAGCGCCCCTTACACCATCGCACTGGTGAAACTGGAAGAAGGTCCCCTGGTGACCGCGCAGTTGACCGATCTGGGCGGGCAGCCGGTGGATATTGGCATGCCCGTTGAAATGGTCACCCGCCGCATCCGCTCGGATGGCGATGAACGCGGTATGATTGTATATGGCTACAAGTTCCGGCCAGTGATGGCGGCGCAGGCTTAATTTCAAGATCATTGTGTATCCCCCAGGGAGGGGGGACGGGTGGCCAAAAGTTCCGGCCAGTGATGGCGGCTCAGGCCTGACCGGCTTTTCTATCGTTTTATCGAGCGCTTTCCTGAAATGGATGGCGCTTTTTGATTTATTTCCAGAAGTGTCAATAGACACACGCAAATGCTCCACACCTATTCACCCAAACTGCACCAGAGATCTTCAGCAATAATGTGCCACTTTCACAAGGCATGTTAAAGAGATTGGCAATGAACGGATAAGAAAAGAATTGATGGATGAACGGATTGAGCTTGGCGAAGCAGCTATTCCAGTAATTGCAGCCTGGCTTGAAACGGAAAACATGGGTTTGGTGAACACCAGCGCTGAAATCATTGCTCATATCGGCGGGAGAAATGCCATTGATGTTCTAAATAAGCACGGGTTTTGAGAGTAAGGCTGGTTCATTCTCAAGCTCAAAACAGTTTACAGGTTGCGCGGTTGGTTACAGGTGACGAACAATTGGAGATACAGCAATGCAATCCGGTTTCAAGGGAAAATTTAGGATAGCGAAGTCCAAACACCTCTGACCCAGTGTGCACCTGGCGGGGGAAATTCTCTGCGATTCGCAGGCATTTTCCTGGTTTTGGGTTTATACTGCTATTAAAATTGGTCTCCCCTGCCAAAGGTGGGTAATGCCATTTTTTAGATGAATTAATATAACATATCCAGCTTGTAGGGAGAATAAAATGAATTTGGGTGCGACTTTGTATGTTAAAAACAGTGTCGAGGCAGTCGATTTTTACTGTGACGCCTTTGGAATGACCCTGGGTTACCATGCGAAAAACAGTGATGGTTCATTCCTTCACGCAGAACTCCTTAGAGGAAGGGAATCAATCTTCGCTGTCAGCGAAAACGCTGATGAGGAGATTGCCAGGTCGATGCTGGCAGCGAAGCAGCCCACCATGAGCTATGGTCTCAATCTGGACAACGACGATGAACTCAAACACGCTTATGAGGTTCTTGCCGCAGGCGGGCATATTTTGAGAGAACTGGGCTCGCTTCCGTGGACGCCATGCGCCGCTGATGTTGTGGATAAATATGGAATTTGTTGGTATATCTACGTTTCACAACATCGGCCAGGCAGTCGCATACCCACACCGTGAGGGTTGAAAAATGCGTGGAGCGGGTTCTCAATGGGAAGGGATTAAAAGATTCGCGTGCTTGCCCTGAATAGCGATTTTTTTTTTTGAGACAGCCTTCAAGCGGTTTCAGAAAGGGTAAAATAATGACACCTCCAAAATTCGCTTCAGTTGAGGCTTACTTGACTTCACTGGACCCGGTAAAAGCAGGCACGCTCAGGGCATTGATGGAATTCATTCTCGCCGAATTTCCTGAACTGGAAGCTAAAATGGCCTGGAATGTGCCGCATATTCACCGCAATGGAAAGTATGTGGTTGGACTGGCAGCTTACAAACGCCACCTGACCTTTTCACCCTGGAGCCTGGCGGTGATGGACGCGTTCAGAGACAGGCTTGGTCCTTATGTGCTTTTTAAGAACTGCTTCCAGATCCCCGTGGATTGGCAAATTGACGCAGAACTGGTAAAGGACCTGGTGAAAGCCAGGCTGGCGGAGTTGGATGACGGGGAATGAAGGTGAACATTATTCCAATTAATGGTCTTTGCGGCGCATGCCTGATGCCTGCGGATCAACTGGAGGGCGAAAAATGTCCGTGAGTTGGGGCGTGCTTCCCATTACCCCGGAAATCCATGGCTGGTTGAGAGACAGCGGTTTTGAGAAAATTCCATCAAATACACGCCGTCCAACCCTCGATGAGTTGCTGTCTGTTATAGCTTCGCTCAATCTGCCCATCCAAATGCAGACTATTTCAAAGGATACGGTTGGGATCAGCGTGGGTGAAGCTGGCTCCGCACATTATGCGTATCTCCTGGGAGGTTTTGAAGGAGATGCTTTTGCATTTCAGTTTTTTGGAAGTGATTGCAGAGAAAGGACCATGCTTGAAATTGTCAAAGGATTGAGTCAAAAACACTGCCAGGCCCTGGTTATTTATGAATCGGGCAGCGCCATCCCCATTATTGTGGATGCAAAGACGGATATTGACGAGGCTATTGCGGCCTGGCACCGAAAATTCAAGCAACAGAGGAATGATTAGCAATGCAACAGGCGCCTTCCGATGTGGAAGGCGCCGTTAATGAATCTCATCTGATTGTTCAGGCGGGTGAGCGGCGGCTCAATTTTTCAAATCATCCAGCTGCCAGTTGATGGGGGGCAGGCCGGCAGCCTGCAGGGCGGCGTTGGTTTGGGAGAAGTGGCGGCAGCCAAAGAATCCGCGCGAGGCGGAAAGGGGTGAGGGGTGAGGGGCTTTCAGCACTGTGTGGCGGCTGGTGTCAATCCATTCGGCCTTGCGCTGCGCGTAGCTGCCCCACAGCAGAAAGACCACGCGGTTGCTTTTGGCATTGACGGCGCGCAGCACGGCATCGGTGAAGTTTTCCCAGCCTTTACCCTGGTGTGAATTGGCCTGGTGGGCGCGCACGGTTAACACGGCATTGAGCAGCAGCACGCCCTGCTCAGCCCAGGGCACCAGGCAGCCGTGGTTGGGGATGCGAAACTGGACATCATCGCGCAGTTCCTTATAAATATTCACCAGGGAAGGGGGAACGGGAATGCCGGGGCGCACCGAAAAGGCCAGTCCCTGGGCCTGGTTTTCGTCATGGTAGGGATCCTGGCCGATGATCACCACGCGCACATTTTCCAGAGGGGTGTAACGCAGCGCGTTGAGCACATCTTCCACCGGGGGATAAATTTTGTATTTGCGGCGCTCTTCAACAACAAAGTTATAGAGCTGCTGGTAATAGGGTTTGGTGGTTTCGCCTTCAAGAGCGGGCATCCAGCTATCCGGTATGGACATACAGAACTCCTTGCATTAACCGCGGCAGATGTTCTGCCAGCGGCGGGTGAGGATCAATGGATGGAATGATAGAACTATTTTACAACCACTTTCAGTTTTTTCGAAGCACTTATGAGGGATTCATCAGAAGGCGCGGATCAAGTTGGCGCGCGGCAGGGGCTGTGCTAGAATAGGAACATGGCAATGTGATATTCTAAAAAAGAATCGATCTACGTAAAAGGATTGGAACGGAAAAAACATGACAGAACATGACATGATCATCAGAGATGAGACAGAGAACGATGCCGCCGTCATCACCGAGGTGACCGCCGCGGCTTTTGAAACACTGGATATCAGCAGCCACACAGAGCAGTTCATCGTCGAAGCGCTGCGGGCGGCAGGGGCGCTGACGGTTTCACTGGTGGCAGAGATGGACGGCCGCGTGGTGGGGCATATCGCGTTTTCACCCATCGCCATTTCAGATGGATCGCCAGATTGGTATGGGCTGGGCCCGGTTTCGGTCCTGCCGCAATATCAGCGCACGGGCATTGGCAAGGCTTTGATCTGGGAAGGCCTATCCCGCTTGAAGGCTTGGGGTGCCAAAGGCTGCTGCCTGGTGGGGCATCCGAACTACTACCCGAAATTCGGTTTTAAGCATGTGACCGGACTTTCGCATGAGGGGGTTCCGCCAGAGGTGTTCTTTGCGCTTTCTTTTGACGGGAATTTTCCGCAGGGAAGGGTCACCTTCCATGAAGCTTTCATGGCGGATGGCCATTAGGCGCATGGAGGGAACAGATGCCCAGACCTCAGCACTCCAAGTGCAGCCTGCCATTCCAGACAAATGATCCGGACTGTTTGGAATGTGGCTGGTTGTGATTAGTGTAAAAGGATCCATTGAGTCATTTATCCAAATTGACCTGGCCGGCTGGCGTGATGATCGGAGCCTGTATGCGCATCCTATTGATGATCATCGGCATGATGATTGAACTGGGAAAATGGTCTTCGGCCAACCTTTTTCCGGCGCAGCGGGGCGTGGTGGATACGACGATCGAGCACCTGCTTTTTGAGGGCGGTCTTTATCTCGCGTTGCCCTGCGGTTTGCTCAGCCTGGTCATGGGAATCCATGCCAGGGAAAAACACCGGGTGAACAACAGGTTTGTGATTGCTGGAATATAAGAGCCGCCGCCGCTTCCTTCCGGTCAATAACCGGAGAACATAGTGATCAATGGAATGAAGGATGCGGAGACACGAACCACGCAAAAAATTTTTTTATGTTGGAGGATATATGGGAAAATATTTGGAAGGTCAGCGTATATATTTACGGCCGTATAAAAAAACTGATTTCGCGGCATTGGATGCCCTTTTGGATGATAGAGGCATACAAATATTAACGGGGAGCGTGTACCCCATTTCTGAAAAAGAATTGGAAGAAAGGATTGAGCGGTGCCAGAAAATAGATGACCAGATCTGGTTTGTGGTGATAGATAAAGAAACGGATCAAATCATTGGCGAAACTGGATTTTTACGCATTTTTATGCCCTGGAGAACCACCGATTTTTCACTTGAAATATGGAATAAGAACTTTTGGGGCAAAGGATATGGAAAAGAGGTGGCTGGATTAATGTTCGATTACGGATTCAATTTCTTAAACTTCCATAGAATGTCGATTGGTGTGGTTGAAAAAAATGAAAGAGCAATGCGGTTTTGGAAAAGCATTGGATTTAAAGAGGAGGGAAGGCAAATTGAAGGATTTTTTAGCGAAGGTGTCTATTCAGATTTTGTCATGATGGCTATTTTGGAGAATGATTATCGAGCAAATAAACCGGCCTGACAGACCCTTGCTTTGGCATGGGGGCATCGGTGGTGCGCGAGGCCGAATACGGGCAAATGCTGGCCAGTTTCTTTGGTCTGGAATAATGGGATGGCGGCCGCCATCGTGAAGGATAAAGGATGGAAAATTTCTTACAGGAAGCGCGCTTTGACTTTATCGCCATGGAAGATAAGCAGTTTATCCTGGCCTTCGATGAGGCCATGTCGCAGCTTGGCTATGGTTACGGCGGCCAGATCGGCAGCGGGTACTGCTGGGGCAGATATATGCTTATCTATACAAAGACGGGAGCAAAGAGCAAGAAGGTGTATGCCCGGATCTATATTCGAGACCGGGAAATTGCACTGCGCCTGTTCCTGAATGACATTGACCGGCACCGCAGCTATCTTGAAAAGGCGCCGGCGCATATCAAAACAGTATTTACAGGGCCGCATGGCGACTGCCAGCATTGTCATAACGAAAAGGACGGCACCTGCCGGTTCAGAAAGACTTACACCCTGGACGGTCGGCTGATCGAAAAATGCAACGGCATCACGTTTGAATTTTGCCGCCCCACCCTGCAGCAGTTACCCGATTACCTGAATTTGTTCCTGACATTTTATCCGGGAAAGAAGGGGTGAGCATGAGCAGGTTTCAGATTTATCCACCAACCACAGACATGCTTTTAACAGGAGGTGATGATGAAGGATCGGGTTCTTTGCTGGGATGGTTGTAAAAACACGCGCGACCTGGGCGGGTTGAAAACCCGGGATGGTCAGGTGACCCGCCGGGGTGTGATCGTCCGCTCGGATACCCCGTCCAGGCTGACCGCCGCCGGATGGACCGCGCTGCATGATTACGGCATTCGCACCATCATTTCACTGCGCACCCACGGCATGACGGAGGATGAACTGAACGTTTCACCGCCTTTTGCGGATGTGACGGTGGTTCAGGCGCCGATTGAAGACATCACCGATGCGGAGTTTGTGCGTCAGTGGGTGGATACAGGGCTGTGGTGCACGCCGCTCTATTACCGGGACGCCCTGCAGCGCTGGCCTGAGCGGCACGCGGCGGTTTTCTCAGCCATCGCGGCAGCCCAACCGGGCGGGGTTTTATTCCACTGCATTCGCGGCCACGACCGCACGGGCATCATTTCACTTCTGGCGCTCATGCTCGCGGGAGTCACCCTGGATGAGATCATTGCTGACTATGAAATGAGCGTTGACCCGGTGCGAAATGAGGTTCTGACCCAAAACCAGTCTTCGGTGCGCGAGGCATTTCTCGGCGCCCTCGATGGCCTGGACGTGGAAGCCTACCTCAACCAGGGCGGGGTCAGCCGCAAGGACCTGGCCGCCATCCGCGAGCGCCTGGTGGGGCAGGCTCTTTCGGATTGTTAGGCGCATGCCGTTCACCGGAAAGAAACCCTGCCGGCGCCGCAAGAATTTCTGAATCGCCACAGCACGAGCGGTTGATCCGATCCGGTTTCAACCCTATAGGTGAGCAGGAGAGGCATGTTATTGTGCACGGATATTGTGATTTACATTCGCCTATGATGGATGTGGAAACTGCCTTTGGGCAGCAATGATAGACAAAAAGACCCTTCCTGGAGAAAGAAAGGAGGACGCTTTACCTGGGCATTCACTCTGCCGTATAATTACCTTACTACCGTAGATCATGATTGGCAGTTGATAAAAAAACGGATGCAAAGGAGAATCAAATGAAGAAATTAATCCTTCAGGGACGTTCAACTTCTGACGGCGCCGGCGTTAAATTGACGCGGGTTTTTGCGCATGATCATACTGCCCTGACAGATCCATTTCTGCTCCTTGATCATTTTGGCTCAGACAATCCTGAAGATTATATCAACGGATTCCCATGGCATCCGCACCGCGGCATTGAAACGGTGACATATATGCTTGGCGGGACCGTTGAACACGGCGACAGCATTGGCAATAGCGGCATCATTGGACCAGGAGATATCCAATGGATGACTGCGGGTGGGGGCGTTATCCATCAGGAGATGCCGAAACCCTCATCAGGCAGGATGCACGGGCTGCAGCTGTGGGTGAATTTGCCAGCAAAGCATAAAATGATGGCTCCCCGCTACCGCGGAATACTTGCCTCCGAGGTGCCGGTTGTCAGGCTGCCTGGCGGAGAGGTGCGGGTCATCGCTGGAAATTATGAGCAGGTTAAGGGACCTGTACATGATTTGATGGTCGATGTCACGTATCTGAATGTGAGATTGGAGAAGGGAAGCAGATTTTCCCATGCTTGTCAGGAGGGATACACTTCATTCTGTTACCTGCTGGATGGACAGGGCATCTTTGACGGCATGAAACTGGAACCAGCGCAATTGATTCTCTGCGGTGAAGCAGGCTTGTTATCAATCGAAGCCATGGAGGCCATGCATTATATTTTTGTGACGGGTCAACAGCTTCATGAACCGATTGCCTGGGGCGGACCCATTGTCATGAATACGAGCGAGGAATTGGAAACCGCTTTCAAAGAAATTCGTGAGGGAACGTTTATCAAAAAGTAACCCTAACCATGCCGCCAGACAGGCAAATACCGCTGGTTGAGCCTGTCGAAGCCAGCGTGAAAATCTTGTGGATGTTGCTTGCTCCCTTCGACAAGCTCAGGGAGCGGTTTGGCCAGTCTTTTTGCGCCATGCCTGAGTAGCTAAAAAAAGAGAATCTTATGGAAATCACCGTTAAAGGCATCCCGATTTACTACGAAATTTGTGGGTCTGGCACGCCAGTGGTGATGATTCACGGCTGGAGCGTGGATCACCACCTGATGAAAGGCTGCATGGAGCCGGTTTTTGAAACGATGGACACGCCCTGGCAGCGTATCTACTTTGACCTGCCAGGAATGGGCAAAACCCCTTCCGCGCCGTGGATTGATGGATCGGACCGCATGCTGGAGGTGATTCTGGCATTGATCGACGGGCTCATCCCCGGACAGCATTTCCTGGTGGCCGGGGAATCTTACGGCGGCTATCTGGCGCGCGGGGTCATCAAAGCGCGGGAAGCGCTGGTGGACGGCCTGCTGCTGATCTGCCCGACCGCCATCCAGGAAACCCGCCTGGATCACCTGCCGGCGCTGGAAGTGCTGGAAAGAGACGAGGCCTTTCTGGAGACCCTTTCAGAAGAGCATCGGAAATACTTCACCGGAATCAATGTGGTGCAAACCCGGCGGGTGTGGGAACGGTTCGCTGCGGATATTTTGCCCGGGCTGGAGGCGGCTGACTACGCCTTCCTGGAAAACAGTTTGGGCCGGCATGTGCCTTATGCGGTCAACGTGGATCAGGTGGAAAAGCCTTACCGGCAGCCGACGCTGTTTGTGATGGGGCGGCAGGATGTGGCGGTGGGGTATCATGATCACTGGCAGTTGATTGAGAATTTTTCGCGGGCTTCGTTTGTGATCCTCGATAAGGCGGGGCATAACCTGCAAATTGAACAGGATGTGCTGTTCACGGCTATGGTGAAAGAATGGCTGGAACGGGTGCAGGCCGAAAAGGCGCGGCTGGCGGCACAGGGTGATCAATGAGCGTGGAATTATTAGTTTACACACCGGACCTGGATGACGCGCTGATTCCCCGCTGGATTGAACGTCTCAATGAGCTGGATATGATTTGTGATATCCATCCCGATTTCACTTTTAAACAGGTAGGTGGTTTTCTGCCTTTCCGGGTGGTGTTGAAGAAACCGCTCCGCCCTGAATTGGGTGGCAAAGCCTTTTTGACCGGCTTTGAACTGTATCTGGAAGATTTTTCGCTGGCTGATGAGATCGCTGCTTTGACGCCGCGGCCATCCTTTTGGGATAAACTGCGCGGAAAAAAGGCTGAACCAGTCTTTTTTGCCTCCCCGGAAGTGGATCAAAAACTGGCCAGCTGCACCAGGGCGCTGACGTTTAGCTGGAACATGGCCGATATGCTGGAATTAAGGATGGCCGCCCTGTCGGCTTTAATCCTGGCGGAGGTGGCCGGGGGGATATGTTATGATCCCGCGGCGGACACGTGGATTTCCGGCAAGGATGCCATCAAAGAGGAACTGAAAGAGGTGGAAACTTTTGAAGCTTCGCTAAAACCTGAAGAAGTGCAGCTCCATCCTTTTGAGGAATGGCTTTAGAACCATGTGTGCCAGGAAGCTATCAGGATGATGGGCAATGCGCCCAATGACAACCCAACAGCGTCACAGGAATGATCATAAATTTTTAATCCATTGCAAATCTGACGATGAATTCAGGATGGTGCACATGGAAAAAACTGATCTGAATGAATATTTGGCTCTGCCCGCTGGCGGCAAGGGACCGGGGCTGCTGGTGATCCACGCCTGGTGGGGGCTCAATGCGTTTATTAAGCGCTTTTGCGATCGCCTGGCGGGCGAGGGTTTTGTGGCGCTGGCGCCGGATCTTTACGGCGGGAGAGTGGCGGTCACCATCGACGAGGCCAAGGTTTTGCGCTCCAAGATGAACCAGCAGCAGGCGCATCAGAAATTGCTGGACGCGGTGGAGCGGCTGCGCGGAATGGCCTGCGTCAGCGGAGAAAGCACCGGGGTGGTGGGTTTTTCATTGGGGGCGCGCTTTGCATTGGAGCTTTCAGCTGAGGAAGGCCGGCCAATTCATTCTGTGGTGGTGTTTTACGGCAACAGTGGCGTCGATTACTCGGCAGCGCGGGCGGCTTACCTGGGACATTTTGCTGAACATGATGATTATGTGGCCCTTTCAGGGGTCAAAAAACTGGAAAAGGCCCTGCGTGCAGCCGGGCGCCCCTTCGCAGCCCATATTTACCCCGGAACAGGACACTGGTTTTTTGAGGCTGACCGGCCTGAGGCCTATGAACCGCAGGCGGCGCAGCTGGCCTGGGAAAGAACCGTGGATTTTCTTAATGCGCAAATGAGGGGGTAAACAGAAGGATTTATTTTTCAAACAAGGTATAATGAAACCATCTTCACAAACTGATTTCTTGTAGGTTTTCCAGAGGTGAAAGATGAGCGTTAAAAAGATCAATCATCAGGGGAGTGTGGTGTTTTACGCAGATTACCGCGGCTTGAAGACCTCGGAAGAATTACTGAAAACATTGGATGAGCTTGTCGCAATGACCCGGTCATCATCGGGCAACGATTTGCTTTTATCCAACTACGAAGGCGTCAGCCTGTCCGGAGAATATATGAACCGGGTCAAGGCCGTGGGAAAAGAGCAGAAAGGCAAAATTAAACGCCAGGCTGTGGTGGGTGTGACGGGGCTTAAAACGGTTTTGCTGAACGGGTTCATCCTTTTCACAGGAGCCACAAACATCAAGGCATTCAGCACAGAGGCTGAAGCCCTGGACTGGCTGGTGAGTTAAATGAGCCTGTAATCCCACGATCATAGCGCATGATTTCTCGCTCCTGTCCGGCCTTTTTGATGGGTTTCCAGTGCGTTGATTAATCAATAAGGTTGCGGACCTTTGGGGTGGTACAGGCAAGGAAGCTGGAAAAAAATAAGTGCTCTCCGTTTTTGGAGAGCACTTTTTGCCTGTGGACGGTGATATTATAATATCTGCACCAGACCCTTGCCGCCGTCCACGCGCACGCGGTCGCCGGTTTTCAGGCGCATGGTGGCGTTTCCACAGCCCACCACCGCCGGAATGCCCAGTTCGCGCGCCACAATGGCCGCGTGGCTGAGTGGCGCGCCCAGGTCCGTGACCACAGCGGCTGCGCGGGGAAAGAGCGGGGTCCAGCCGATGTTGGTCATGGTGGTGACGAGCACCTCGCCGGCTTTGAACTGGCCGCTGTCGGCCAGCGAGTCGAGGCGGCGCACGGTGCCTTCCACCACCCCCAGGGCTCCGGCAAAGCCGTGAACAGCGCCGTCATTTTCAGCGGAAACCGGCCGGGCCAACTGCTGGCTGGCGTCATAGGCATCCGAGCGCCGGTTGGGGTCTGCCGCCCAGGCAAAGGGATCAAAGCGCCCGGAAATCAGGGCCGGGTAGGGCGGCAGGGCGCGGTAGCGTGCGAAGGTCTCTTTGCGAGCCGGCAGGTGAACCAGGGCAGGAAGGGGTCTGTCACTTTGCAGCGCAGACAGAACCTCGTCAATGGTCAGGTAGAAGATATCTTCTCCCAGGTTCAGCAGAGCGCCGGCGCGCAGAACGAAGGCGCGGATGACGGTGAGGCCGCGGACAGAAGCGGAACGCACAAATTCACGCTGATGGGCGGCTGCAGCAGCCTGCTGGATGCGTTTTTGCATGGATTTCACCCTGCCGGGATATTTCTGACAGAACCGGTCCCAGGCAGCTTCGTAGGCGGCCTGCTGGCGGGCCATCAGCGCATCCACATCCACCGGGGCAGCGGTCCATTCCTGAAGCTGGCGGTCCAGCCAGGCTGGATCTTCCGCCGGACGTGGCCAGGCGATTTCACACTCATTCTGACCACGGTGGCCATAGGCATCGAGATAGGCTTCGCGGGACATTTCGCCGCGCAGCACCATGCCCAGCCCGGCGGCAGGCCCCAGGCTTTCGAGGCGCGACGACATGCCGCTGAGGTTGGAGAGGAGGACGTTGGCATCCTCCGCGCCTACCAGCGCGCGCAGGTCGCGTTCCAGGCGCACCTGAACATCGGAGGAGGCGGCGATCACATGGATCAGGGTGTCGCGGTAAAGCGGGTAAATTTCATCCTGCCAGAGTGCAGCCAGCTCAGCCCCACTCTGCTGGCGGCTGATTTTCTCGCGCAGGCTGGCGCAGCGGGCCGGAAAAGCAGAGAAAAACTGCGGCGCCTGTTTGCGGAAACGCCCAAACTGCTGGGTGGAATGCATCAGGCCGGGAAGCACGCCCTGAAACCATTCCGCCGTGGTGAGGGGGATGAGCGGAATTTGCATGTCATCAGGAATGGCGCCCCACCATCCCGCAATTTCCTGGTATGCGCGGCGGGCATCATTTTTGAAGAAGCGGGCATAAGCCGACACCTGCACGCTGACATTGGCGTAGAAGCGCCCGCCAATGATGCCGTTGAGAGAATGGCCCCTGACGGAGAGGGAGGGGCCGCCGTTGGCGTCCACATAAGCCCGCAGGGAGGCGGTGAAAGGGGTGAGCACTTCAGGGCTGGCTTCCATCAGGTTGGTGGCTGACCACATGAAATTGCCCTTATGCGTGTCGTTCCAGACCGCATTGACGGGGTCATAGCTGTTCAGGGTGGTGATGGGGCGGGCCTGCAGAATGTAGACCCGGCCACCAGCGACCGCCCATTCGATATCCTGCGGGCAGCCCATTTCCGCTTCAATGGCATGCGCTGCCTGGTGCAGAGCCCTGGCCGCCGGGGCAAGCTCCTGGGGACCGTGGTAGATGCCCTTTGGCAATTCGAAGGTGAAGGCCGCCGCGGTCACCGAACCCGAAACCAGTTTTTCACCCAAGCCTTCAACAAAATTGCCTGTCATCTGCCCCAGATCCCCGGTCAGAGGGTCTGCGGTGAAAAGCACGCCGGCAAAATCGGGCTGGATTAATTTTTGAATGACCACGGCAATGGGGTGTTCGCCAGCAGCCAGACTCTGGGCCTGGGCATAGCTCTGAACCCGTCCGCTGCGGCGGGATGCCAGCACAGTGCGCACGGCGGCGCGGATGTCTTCATCCGTTTGCACATCCAGAACGCTCTCAAATTCGCCAGCAAAAGAAGCCTGGGCGGAATCTTCCTGCAGGGCTGAAGAACGCACGGCGAAAGCCTGAGGTTTGCCAGCCCGCAGGCGGGCCAGCTCCTTTTGGGCCTGCGCCCAGGCACCCTCGCTGACATCATCCTGTTCAAAGGCGCCGGGCAGCAGAATGAAGCCATCGGGAACGTTAAAGCCAGCCTGCTGCAAACGGGCCAGCGAACGGCCTTTACCGCCGGCGGCGGAAGAGGCGTCATCTTCCACGGGCAGGCGGCTGAAAGCCACCACCACCTCATCCGGGTGGGCGCGGGAGGCGCGCTTTTCCTGGTTCACGATCCAGGTCGTCAAAGCCTTCAACCCAATGCTGCCCACAGCACCGGCCGAAAAGGCCAGAAGGATGCGCCAACCAAGATCCATGCTGCCGCTCAGGAAAAAGGTGGCTGTGGCGGCAGCACCTGAGCCGGCATTGCTGACGCTGTTGATGATGATTTTGCGGGTCAGGTTATTCATTTTTGCCTTCTGAACCCTGGATGGACTGCAGCAGGCCCAGCATGCCGGGGTGTTTTTCCAGCAGAGTGGATACCTGCACGAGGGCCAATCCCTGCTCGAGATCGCCCAGCACGAGCAGTTTATCGCCAACTTTGATGTTGAAATCGCGCCGCGCATCGGCTGGAATGACAATCTGTCCCCGATCGCTGACGGTGATGGCCCCATAAAAGCGCTGTTTTTCTGTAGCTTTCCTTTCCATAAAAACCTCTCCTTTTACAAGATATGTCTTGTATACAAGACATATCTTACATCCGGCGAGAGATTCTGTCAATAGGTGAAATGGATTCTGCACATGGTGGTAGAATATCCCTGTTCAATGAATGCTTTTGCAAACCAACAGAAACTGGCTCAATGATACAAATGGAAAGTGGATCATGATCAAGACCATGCGCATTTTGTTGCTGCTGATCGCGCTGCTGCTGGGGGGCGGATTATTCAGCGTGTCGCGGGTCGAAGCCGAGGCGGCCTCAGAGGTCACCCCGCAGGATTTGATTGACCTGATCAATGCCATGCGCGTTGCGCGGGGATATCCGGCATTGATTGTGGACCCGATCCTGATGGGCACGGCCCAGCAGACGGCAGATACCATGGCGATCTACAACCTGACAGATCACATTGGCAATGTCAAAGAACGCGCCAGGGCGGCTGGCTTTGGCGCCGGAGATGAACCCTGGGTCACGGAGAACTGGGCCTCAGGAAGCCCAGACATTGCGCGGGAACTGGCCTTGCAGGACATTCAGATGGTCTGGGCGGACGACCTGCACATGCTGCCGGTCACCAATCCCAATTACACCTATGTGGGGGCGGGGGTGGCAGAATACAACGGGCGGGTGATTTACATTCTGCACGCTGGCTACACCAGCAACAAAATTTACAAAGCGGGGGCAACGCCGCTGCCCGGTCAGACGCCAGGCAGCAACACCTCGCAGATCATTTATCCGGTTCACACCAACACGCCGCAGATAAATGGGCAAATCATCCATGAAGTGAAACAGGGGCAGAGCATGTGGAGCATTGCCATTGCTTACAACACCACCATCAAGGCCATTGCCGCCCTGAATGGTTATGCCGAGGGGCACACGGATGTTTACGTGGGGCAAAAACTGGCCATTCCGAATGCCACACCCTCCGCCACCGCGGCGCCGGAAGGCACGCCCCTGCCGGACCAGGCAACCACCGCTGAAGCGACACCCACACCAGCGCGGCTAACCCGGACCGCTGCGCCGACCCGCACGCCATCTTCAACAGCCGCGGTGATCCGGCCCACCCTCACGGCAACCTCTGCGCTGGCAGATCCCGCCCTGCCCAGGGAAGATCTGACCAATATCGGGATCCTGGCTTTACTGGCACTGTGCACGGCTGTGGTGGGATATATGATTGTTTCAGCCGTAAAGAATAAACCTTAGTTGCGTGTAGTTGAAGCCTGATGATCTTTGAAACCCCACGCTTGATGCTCCGCTCATTCACCGGCGCGGACCTGGATGACCTCTGGCAGCTTTTAAGCGATGCAGAGGTGATGCGATATTGCGGTGGACCGCTGGATAGAGCGCAGTCTCAGGCGTGGCTGCAGTCCGCGCAGCGTTATGAGGGCGAGTTTGGCTATGATTACTGGGCTGTGATGGAGAAAGAGACCGGCCTTTTTGTGGGGCAGGCCGGGATCATCCGCCAGGTGATGGAGGGAGCAGCCTACGACTGCCTGGCTTATATGATCCGCCGGGACCACTGGGGCAAGGGATTGGCGAGTGAGGCGGCGCAGGGATGTCTGGATTATGCCAAAAAAAACCTGCGGCTTCCCAGGCTCCATGCCACGGTGGAAGAAGAGAACCTGGCTTCACAGGCCATCCTCCGAAAATTGGGCATGATTTACGAGCGGGATATTCTTTATCTGGAGCAAAGGGTCAGACTGTTTGTGCTGCAAAAGCCTGATGCGCAAGATCAGGCCTTGAGAGAGGGGCATAGCCCGTAGAGTGGGGACAGTATTCCTTATTGGAAGTTTCGTCTCTAAAGGAAACAAAACTTTATATTCAAAAAAGGAGTGGACAAGTGAAATCTGATTGGAATAAATTGAAATTTTGCCTGATGTTGGCGGCGGCGCTGGTTGCGAGCGGCTGCAGCCTGTTTTCTCTGTTACCGCAAAACATCAAGGAGACACCCGAACTTTCTTCCACTGAGACCCTGCCTCCAGATTTTGAAGTTCAAGCGACTGAAGGTCAAAATTGTGAACCGCAGTGCCAGCAGGGAAAAGAAGAGATCACCCTGCCAGAACCCACCTCGATGGAGATCAATGCCCAGACCCCGTCTGCGTCTGTTCCAACAGGAACGGCCACAGACCAGCCGTCTGGCGGTTTTGTGTATTATGTTTTTGTTGATTTGCGTCATCAAAGTATTCCAGAGGGAAGCGTTGAAATTCTACCTGAAGGTTTGGTCCTGGCGTCAAAAACGGTCGGCACCGGAGATCTTGATCCCGCCGCATCCCTCCAGGCGGCTCTGAGCGCCATGATTGCGGATGAACACAATGCCTGGACGACAAAAAACCTGACCATCAAAGAAATCACTTTCCGCGAAGGGCATGCGCTGGTTGTCATGGCGGGTGACATTTTTGGAGCTGGAGATATTGTGCTCATCGCAGCGCGGATGCAGTTCCTGATGACCATTTTCGCCAACCAGGCGGTGCAAACAGCCACGGTGACCCTGAATGGGGAGAATATCGCCAATTGGGGCATCAGCAACAACCTCGAAGCCCGACCCATTGAAGATGTGTTCACCCGCGCCGAGGTGGAAACTTTCATACAGGAGCACAGCTTCAAGCCATGATGTGTGGGCAGGTCAAACGGAAATCATCTGTTTGGTGAACGGGTATATAATTAATCCATTGAACCAAATTATGACAACAGGAGTGTGCCATGTTTAAGGATCTGGTATTACGCAACCGGAGCTACCGGCGCTTTGATCAAGCGGCGCGAATTTCCCCCGCCGTGCTTCATGAACTGGTGGATATGGCGCGTTTGACCCCCTCAGGTAAAAACGCACAGCCGCTTAAATACATGCTGATCCATTCGGAAGCTGCCTGTGCGCAGGTTTACCCCTGCCTGGCCTGGGCGGGTTATTTGAAGGAATGGGGCGGACCGGTGGAAGGGGAGCGCCCGGCGGCTTATGTGGTGGTGCTGGGAGATAAGACCATTTCCAATGACTTTGGCGTGGATCCTGGCATTGCCAGCCAGACGCTGCTGCTGGGGGCGGTTGAGAAGGGGCTGGGCGGCTGCATGATCGGTTCGATCCGCCGTAACGACCTGGCTGCCGTGCTGGACCTGCCGGCGCAGTACGAAATTCTGCTGGTGCTGGCCCTGGGCAAGCCCGTGGAAGAGGTGGTGATTGATCCGGTAGGCGAAGACGGCAGCATCAAATATTGGCGCGATGCACAGCATGTGCACCATGTGCCCAAGCGGGAACTTGCAGATTTGATTCTGAGTGAGAAATAAACCGCCGCAGGACACCGGCCGGTCCGCTTGATGACATCGGGCTCGTTGGATCAGTGGGGGCAGTTTTGCCCCCACCAGATTATCTATTAGGACAACAAACCTGAAGATTCGCACCCGGCAAAAGTTGAGACTGGCAAAGGAGATTTCCCTGCACCATGCGACCTAAAATAGTCATTCTGCATTTTGGCGCGCAATGTCCCTGGCACCGGTGGATCATTGAACAGGCCTGGAACGCCAATGAGGTGGTTGGCGGCACCCTGGAAATCATCGATGTCACCCGGACCCCTGAAACAGCCGCCCAATACCGCCTTTTTTCTCCCTTCATGACAATTATCAACGATAAGATATGCACCGCAGCTCCGCTGACCAAAGAGCGGATCATGGAATTGATGCGCGAAAGACCGGCGCCGCGGGCATTGATTGAGGAGGAATGGCGAACGCAGGAACGAGCCGGACGGATTGAACCGCTTGGGGCGCGGAATGTGCTGGATGCCTGCTCTCTGTGTATTCAGATGGGCGACCGGGTAGGGCGGATCGGCAGCCTGGATAAACTGAGATGGTTAAATCAACAGGAAAATGGAGATAACCTTCTGGGATTGGTGGCTTACCAGGGAGATGTGGTGGTCGGCGCCGTGGAGGCTCTGCCAGCCGATAAAATACCCTATCCTGGCATCGAAAAGACGCATGACAAAGCGTTTATCACCTGCCTGTATGCCCTCTCCAACGGCAGCGATGGGCCTGTTCACGACTGCCGCGGTCATTTGCTGGAGGAGCTTATCCAGCGCCTGCAAGGAAAATACCAGGCCCTGCAGGTGATTGCCGGTAAAAACGAGGCTTATCCCAACGGACCCTGCAGCCTGTTTGCCCATTATGGATTTGTGGAGGTGGCGCGCATAGAACCGCTGGCGGTGAGTATTGATCAGGATGAATGGCGGCTGATGGAAAAGCCGCTGACGGAATAAATTCTGAAGAGGACAAAACATGCCGTTTATCTTGCGAAGAGCCCGGCCTGAAGACCGGCAAAGCATTTATGATGTTGAGAAAAGCGCCACCCCCGGCCTGATTTACCTGCCCTTTGTTTTTGATGAATTTTTGGCTGATGAAACGGGGGCATTCATTGTTGCGGAGACCGAAGACCAGCTGGTGGGCTGTGGAAAATTCACCCTGCTGCCAGATGGCTCGGCATGGCTGGAAACCCTGCGGGTGATGAAGGCATTTCAGGGGCAGGGCATTGGCCGGCTGTTTTATCAGCGTTTCTTTGAATTGGGACGTGAGAAAAGCGTCCCGGCCATGCGCATGTACACCAATATCAACAACCATGCCAGCAAGGGTCTGGCAGAACAGTTTGGCTTTGCGGTTGCCGGCACCTGCCTGGGGCAGAAAATGGCCTGTCAGGCGGGGCTGGTCAGCTCTGCCCCGGCCGGATTTGTGCCGGTGAGGGATGTGGAGATGGCGGCCTCGCTGCTATTTTCACTGCGGGAAAAATGGCCCGGCTTTATGGTGCTGAACCGGACCTTCTATGCTTTCAACCAGGCTCTGGCAAATTTTCTGGTTGAGAGGGGCATGCTTTACCATGATGCGGATGGGAAAAATCTGGTGGTGCTGGGGGCGCGTTTCATGCCGCAGCAGGCTTTGCACATCGGCCTGATGGATGGAGACTACACAGCCTGCCTGGCTTTTGCCATGCACCTTGCCGCGGTGAAAGGGGTGGGCAGCCTGCAATGCCTGTCGCCGGTGGGGGCCAAAGAAGCCCAGGCTGAAATGACCCGCCAGGGCTTCCAGTTTGAGGCCTCTGAATTTATTGTCATGGGTGTGGACCTGGCCTGAGAGCAGGCCAGGTCTGAAAACGCAGGGGGAGATTAAAGCGCTTCAAGGAAGCGGTCAATCTCGGCTTCGGTGTTGAAGAAATTGGGGCTGACGCGGATGCGGCCGCCGCGCAGGGCCACGATGATATTTTGCGCCATCAGGCGCTCAAACAGAGCCTTGTTGCCCTCATCAGAGCCGGTGGTGATGGAAAGGATGGCGGACCGTTCTTCCGGTTTTTCCACAGGAGAAACCAGTTCCACCCTTTTGGCGGGCAAACCGGCGATCAGGCGGTCTGTGAGAGCCAGCACGCGGGCATGGATATTGGTGATGCGCAGGTCCATCAGCAAATCCAGCCCGGCCGTCCAGGCATAAAAGAGAGAATAGGCGATGGATCCGGTTTCGTAACGCCGGGCATCGTTGAAATAGCGCAGTTCGCGGAAGCTGTCTTCGGCGGCGAACATACCCGGCAGCACAGGGCGGATTTTTTCTCGGGCTGCGCTGGAAGTATACAGGAATCCGGTTCCGGGAAGCCCCAGCAGCCATTTAAAACCTGCGCTGGCCAGCAGGTCAATGCCGTCATCCACCACATTGAGCGGCACCACACCGGCTGCCTGAATGCCATCCACCAGGAAGAGGGCGCCGCTGGCGTGGGCGATGGCGCTGAGCGCCTTCAAATCGGCGCGGAAACCGGTGTCGAAGCGCACGGCGGCCGTGGCCAGGATGCGCGTGCGTGAGTCGACCAGCCCGGCGATGGTCTCAGGGCTGACGCGCCGGTCTGCGCCTACTGGCGCCAGGCGCACCTCCACGCCTTTTTCGCGCAGGGCCAGCCAGGGAAAGGTATTGTTCCAGTGTTCATCAGCGGGCACCACCATGTTGTCGCCCGGCTGCCAGGGATAACCGGCGGCGGCCAGGCCCACGCCCACGCCGGTGCTGGTGACCAGGGCATAGTCCCGGGGCTCACCGCCGAGGAGGCCGCTCAGAGCTGTGCGGACGGCATGACGGGGAGAGGGTTTGTTTTGCGGGGCTTCGCTGGCAAAGGCCAGATATTCATCCAGTTTCAGTTTCACCCGGGTGCAGAGGGGTGATTCAGCAGCATTATTGAGAAAAACATATTTTTCGGTGACCGGGAAAAAGTTGCGAATCTCCATCATGACCATTGTATTGTTTCCTTTTTGAATTTATAACGGCGATTATCTCTATTGTAGCAGGTACAGGCGCGCTGTGAATGTTATGAAAATCAGGTTCCGGGTATATAATGAGTCTGTGATCCCTGAGGTGAAAAGGCAGGTTATATGAGCGAGCGGTTACCTCTGCCAGCGCAGGTCCGGTCGGCGCTGGCGATTGTGGATATGCAGGAATTTTTCTTTCAGAAGCCAGAACGGCGCCTTCTTCTAGATGGAGCGGTAGAGAACATCAACCGGCTGATGGATTTTTTTGACGCCAGGGGTTTTCCTGTGGTGCATGTCATCACGGCTTACCGGGCGGATGGCTCAGACTGGGACCTGAAAATGCGGGCCAAGGGCACGCCAGAATTGATTGAAGGCAGCGCTGAGGCTGCCATTTTACCGGCCATCCGGGTTTCACCTGACCACATGATAATCTGCAAAACCCGCTACAGCGGATTTTTCAAAACTGACCTGGCAGAGCGGCTTCATGCCAGCCAGGTGCAGCGGCTGATGGTGGCAGGCGCCTACACCCATTATTGTGTGAACGCCACTGTATTCGATGCCTATGCTCACGATTTCATTCCAGGGCTCTTCACCGACGCGGTCATCTCTCACCTGCCGGATGAAGCCAGGCTGATGATTGAACGGATGCAGAGAAACGGCTATCATGTCACCCAAACCGGCGCGTTTATCAAGGGTGAAATGGACTGATTGACAGGCAGGAGGAAGAGATGACAGGATATCTGGCTGCGCTGGTCATCATTGTGATGATAGGATTGGTCCTGGCGCAGGTGGTCCTGCTGAAAAGGCGCGGTATTGAGGCGGTGAAGTTCGGCAAGATAGATAAGACGGATTTTATCATTCCACCTTTCGCCCTGTTTTATTTTTACCTGGTGTTTGCCGAAGCTTTTCATTGGCCTTCTGTCACCACACAGCGTTTTCTTCAGTCTGAGGCGCTGGCATGGGCCGGCGTGACCTGCTGCCTGGCCGGGCTGGGGCTGCTGCTGTGGAGCCTGGTTTCGTTTGGTCAGAGTTTTCGCATCGGAATTGACGCGGAGCAGCCCGAGCAGCTGGTCACCACAGGCGCTTTTGCCATCAGCCGCAACCCGATTTATGTGGCATTTGCCGTCATTTTGATGGGACAGTTCTTGATTTTTCCCAACTGGATTCTGATGATTTATACGCTGGCGGCCGCATGGCTGTTTCACCGCCAGGTGCTGCGCGAGGAGGCATTTTTGAAACAACATTACGGCGCGGCCTTCGCAGAGTATTGCCGCCGGGTCAGGCGGTATTTGTAATGATGGATCTCACCCGTTAGGAGGCAGGCTTATGTCACCCATTCAAATTATTCGCTGCCCATCGTGCGGGGCAAACCTCAGTTATGAGAACGAAACAAAAACCACCGTGCTTTGCCAGTTTTGCGGCACCAGCCTTGCCCTGCCCGAAGAACTGCAGTCAACAGGCGCCCGGCCGGCTGGGGATGAAATGTATACCCCGCAGGCGCCGCTGGAAAGCCCCGGCATGACGGGGTTGGCGCTGCAAATTGCCCTGGTGGATTGGCTGCTGGCGGAAGCCAACACACAAACCGGCGCGGATCTGCGCGGCCAGCCACTGGCCTACCAGCGCATCACCGAGGCGGCGGAATGGACCCTGCGGGAACTGAAGAAACACGCTTCGACGCCCGTCGAACTGCCTTTTCTGACGGCCGACCAGGACGGCCCAAAGCATTTGAAAACCACCGTGACGCGGGAGATGGTGGATGCGCTGGCCCAGGGTAAAGATCTGTCAGCTTCGAAACCAGCCCCAAAGAAAAAATGGTCCCTGTTTGGGCATTAACTGTCCAGAAATGAGATGAAGGGATGGAAAAATCACTGGATAGGCTTTCTGCTGAAGTGACAGCGGTCGAGAAGCATTGCGCGAATGACGCGCTGGCTTTTTATGAACCCCCGGCTGAATATAAGGCTTTTTTTCTTGACCTGTGCCGCCTGTATCTGGATGCGGCTGACTGGGACCGGCAGAGCATCCGGACGCTGGTGGCGGATAAACGCGGGATTCAGAACCACCTGGTCAGCCAGGCCTATCATTGCGCTGAACAGCTGCAGAAATCCAGAGATGCGGATTGGCTTCAGCTGGGCCTGGCCGCCACCGTGCTGGCAGAAACCCAAACGGATTACCGGGATATGCTGCTGGTGAGGGCCGAACTGTATGTGATTGCGGAAGAGGCCGGCCTGGACCCTGCCCCGGCGTTGTCCAGCATCGCGGGCCTGGATGGTTTTGGCAGTTATGCCGTGGTTCTATCAAGGCGGTCTGGATCATACCGGGTGATCCCCCCGGAAAAAAAAAAACGGATGATAATGGACAAAAGGAAGTAAAACAAACGCATCGATGATCGTGACATTGGCACAACCTGAAGATATTCCGGCCTGGCTTGAGCTGGCCAGGGAAGTGGAACCGCTATTCGGCCCGATGGTGGATGACCCGGGGTTTCTCCGCGCACTGCAGAAGAACATTGAGCGCGGATCTGCTTTTTGCGTACGCCAGGGAGATGGCCCACCGGGAACTGCTCTGCTGGGCGGAATGCTCTTTTCGGCCAGGCCGCCAGTCTATACCATCGGATGGCTGGCGGTCACGCGAGCCATCCGCCGTCAGGGAATTGGCGATCAGTTAATGGCTTTTGCCATGAGAGGCATCGCTACGCCCGCCGAGATGGTGTTGACCACGTTTGGCGAGGATTGCGTTGAGGGCCGGCCGGCGCGGCGGTTTTATGAGCGCTGGGGCTTTGCAGCGGCTGAAATGGTGCCGGATGGCCCGGATGGCGCAACAAGGCAGGTGTTCAGGCGCAGGTTTGAATGATCCGAAGCGGGGTGGTCTTTTTTTTTGAGGTGAGTTATGTCTGTCATTGAAAACAAAAATCACCGCAGAGTCGTCTGGATTGTGCTGGGAGGTCTCTTATTCCTGAGGCTACCCTTCCTGGCGGGCATCCGCTGTTTTGCCAACCCCGTCTGGCTGGTGCCGGTTTTTGATATTTCGACATATTTGCTGACCGCGTTTCTGATCTGGTGGGAAAGGGACCGGCTGGCTGATTATCATATTGATATGCTCTCGCTGGGCATCATCATCTTTTTCAAGCCTTTGCAAACGCTTTTGGCTGCGCAAATGATGGATTGGGATGCCATGGCGTTTCCCAAACTGCCTGCCCTGGCGCTGTGGGTGATTGCGGGGGGCCTCTTGCTGGCCCTTGTATTGAGCCGCCCCAAATGGCCGCCCCTGACCTGGGGCAGCCTGGGTTGGGTGGGCATTGGCCTTCTGGCAGGCCTGGTGATGGTATTGATCGATGCGATGCCCACTGCCATCATGGTCAAACAGATGTATGGTGAAGCAGTGCAAAAACCGGATATTCAGATGATGCTGCGTGAAGCGCTGCCAAATTTCTTTTATATGGTGGGTTTTGCCGGGGTGACGGAAGAACCGCTGTTCAGGGGCTTCTTGTGGGGCTGCCTGCGCAAGGCGGGCTGGCGGGATCTATGGATTTTCCTTTTGCAGGCCGGCCTGTTCACACTGGGCCATATTTATTACCTGTTTTCCATGCCGCTGATGTTTTTCATTGTGGTCCCGGTTGGTGCGCTGGGTATGGGCCTGCTGGCCTGGCGTTCCAAAACTCTGGCGGCGCCCCTGGCTGCCCATGGGGTTGGAAATGCGTTGGGGCTGGTGACGGGGATGATTTTCGCTTCGTTGTAACGGTTTGACGCAGTACGAAGGAGCAGGTGAATGAAGGAATGCATTTTCTGCAAAATCGCCGCCGGGCAAAGCCCCGCCAGCGTTTTCTATGAGGATGAAAAGGGGATGGGATTTATGACGCTGGGACCGGTTACCACAGGCCATGCCATGGTGATCCCCCGCCAGCATGCGGCAAACCTGGCAGAACTGGATGAAGAAACCGGCCGCCACCTTTGGACGGTGACGCAGCGCACGGCGGCAGCTCTCCGGGAATCGGGAGTGAAGTGCGAAGGGGTCAACCTGTTTCTGGCGGATGGTGAGGCTGCCTTTCACGAGGTGTTTCATCTGCACATGCACATTTTTCCGTGTTACCGGGGCGATTCGTTCAAATTGGTGGCCGATTGGACGGTCAAGCCGCCGCGGGAAGAACTGGACCAGGTGGCCCGGCAAATCAAACTGGCCTATGACCGCCTGTGGAAGGATTGAAAGGCTGATACAGGGGGTGAAGACGGTCTGGAAGGAATGGTTGGTCTTTGAGGTAAAAAATGACTGCACAATTGCTTAATGAAGTTGATCTTGTTCATAAACTGCAACAGAGAGTGAAGGAGGCTTATGTTTTCCCGGATGTGGCAGAGGAAATCTGCCGCAGGCTGCAGAGCCACCTTGAAAGCGGCGATTACGCAGACATGCCGGATGGTGAAACCCTGGCTCTGGCGCTGACCTATCATTTGCAGGAAGTGAACCATGATGAACACCTGTGGGTGAGATATCATCAGGAATCGCTGCCGGAGGATGATGGGGCGCTGCGCATGAATTCGGAATGGCAGGAAGAGCAGCGATTGGAAGCCGGGCTGGATAATTTCGGCTTCCACAAAGTGGAACGGCTGCCGGGAAATATTGGTTACCTGGACATCCGGTATTTTCACCAGCCGGCCTGGGGGGGTGAAACCGCCACCGCCGCGATGACCTTTCTGGCGCGGACAGATGCGTTGATCATCGATTTACGAAAATGTCCCAGCGGGTATCCAGGCATGGTCGCTCTGGTGGCCACCTACCTTTTCGATGAAGATCCCGTGCACCTGAGCAGCATCTACTGGCGGGATGATGATTTCACCCGGCAGTACTGGACTTTGCCTTATGCCCCTGGCCGGCGGTACGGCGATAAACCCATTTATGTGCTGACCAGCCGGGGCACTTTTTCAGCGGGTGAGGAATTTGCCGCCATTTTGCAGGCGCGCAAAAAAGCCACTGTCATCGGCGATAAGACAGACGGTGGATTCCATCCGGGGACCTCCTACCGGCTGGATCCGCATTTTGAGCTGTTTATTCCCATTGGCCGGGCTTTCAGCCCGCTGACCGGCAAGGATCTGGAGGGGATTGGGGTGATTCCGGATATCGCTGTGCCGCAGGAGCAGGCGTTTCAGGCAGCCTATCACCGCGCGCTGCACCAGGTGATTGCAGACCTGGCTGGTGCAGGTTCTGGACCGCACGGCGCACTGCTGAAAGAGGCTCAAACGGCGTTGAAAGAACTTGAGGCAGGCCAGAAAATCTGTCAGAAATGCGGTTACACCAACCCGGTCTACCGCTCCAGATGCAAGAATTGCGACGAGCCGCTGAATGAAGTGGGATGAATCCATCTTCAGAAATTATATTTACCCCTCTTTAGAAAGGAGTCAAACAACATGAATGAACCATTTCAATTCGAAAAAATGGAAAATCCCGAATGGGAACTGATTGGCGGCGGAATCCATGACTTCAACACGCAGCAGGCCGGCAATGATTCAGGAAAAACATTGTGTTTTGTGGTGCGCAACCCTGAGGGTCAGATGATTGGCGGGGTGATCGGCGAAACCTATTGGAACTGGCTGTATATCAGCCTGATGTGGATCAAGGAAGAATACCGCGGCCAGGGTCTGGGCCAGCGCCTTTTGGCTCTGGCGGAAGAAGAAGGGCAGAAACGCGGCGCAGAACATGCCTATCTGGATACCTTAAGCTTTCAGGCGCCGGAATTTTACAAGAAATATGGCTGGCGGGTGTTTGGTGAATTACCCAACTTTCCAGGCCCGCATACCCGTTATTTTATGATCAAAGATTTTTAAGGGCCGGCGCGGTTTCAGCCCGGATCCGGCCATTATTTTGACTCAGTTGAGGATGACGCATGACAAACACGCGTAAAATAACCGTGTCACTTCCTCTGGCGCTGGCCGGAAAGGCAGATGAGCTGGCAGAGCGGCTTCACATTTCGCGGAGCCGGGTGGTTGAGCTGGCGCTGGAGCATTGGTTGAGCGAAGATGCCGGGGAGACTGCAACAGCCTGCCAGGAAAAACCGGCCATCCACCAGGGGGATGTATTCTGGGTGCCGCTGGCAGGAGTGGACGAAGTGGAGACAGAGATCATGCATCCGCAGGTGGTGGTGCAGGATGATGTTTTGAATCACAGCCGCATACAAACGGTGGTGGTCTGCGGGTTGACGTCAAATGTCCAGCGGACGAAGGCGCCGGGAAATGTGCTGCTGGAAGCCGGGGAAGCAGGTCTGCCCCGGCCGAGCGTGGTGGTGGTTTCACAGCTTGCAACGGTGGATAAATCCAGCCTGGGTGAGTATATCGGAACGCTTTCCCATGAACGAATGCGTCAAATAATGCAGGGCATGCGATTTTTACAGCGGATGGCGGGCAGGTGATGCAAAGATAATTTTCGGAAAAATGGCCAATTATTAAAAACTATCATATAATGGGGTGGATATTAATCTCAACCCGTTGGAAAAAACTGGATATGGGATGCAGTAAGCCATTTCCGGCTCTGGTCATGAAAACCGGAAATGGAAACGATTTATTCAACAGGAGTTATTCAACAATGGAAGATTTGAATTCACCATCCACCTCTACCACGCCCTCCGGAACGGCTGGCGTAGCCGTGGCTGCGGCGCCCTTTGAACAGGTTGATAACAGCCAAAATCTGTTTTTAGGCGCCATCGGCGGGCTGATAGGCGGCCTCATCGGCGCTGTTATTTGGGCGCTGATCACCTATTTCACCGATTACCAGATTGGCTGGATGGCCATTGGGGTTGGCATGCTGGTGGGATTCGGTGTCCGGCTTTTGGGCAGGGGGCATGGGATCGTTTTTGGCCTGATTGGCGGTTTAATCGCGCTGGTCAGCGTGGTTCTTGGAAATTTCCTGGCCTGTATGGGGTTTTTATCCAAAGAATTGGGCATGGGATTGGTAGAAATGTTCCTGAATTTTGATTATTCGCTGACTTTTGAACTGCTGAAAGTTACCTTTTCTCCGATCGACATCCTGTTCTATGCGATAGCCGTTTATGCAGGATTTAAAGCCGCTGCTTCAAAATGATGGTTGGCGCCCCAGATGAACTCTGGAAAGCGCTGTTGAAGAATTGTAACTGCCCGGGATTTGTAAAATCAGCCAGATAACCGGCATCCCGGGCAGTTACCAATCTTTAAGGGGGTGTCTGCAATCTCAGCCGTTTTCGATGTGACGGTTGAACTCCATCTGTTGATTCTGTACAATACAATTAACCTGGCTCAATATCGCAGCCGGGAGGTTCCGCGCATGTGGAGAAAAGGATGACATGATGAGACCAACCAGAGTCTGGATGGGTTTATTAATGTACCTGGTGGCGGCAATCCATTGCAGCACCCTTTTTGATCCGGGTAATTTCCGGGTTCAGGCCGCCGCGCAGGGGAATGTGTATTATGTGGCCTTGAATGGAGATGACGCCAACCCCGGCACGCTGGATCAGCCCTGGCGCACCATTCAGAAGGCCGCCAGCAGCCTCTCTGCTGGCGATACCGTGTATATCCGCGCCGGCACGTATGCTGAACGGGTGCTGCCGCAGGTCTCTGGCAGCGAGGGATACCCGATCACTTACGCGGCTTATCCGGGCGAGACGGCGATTCTGGATGGAACGGGCATCACCCTGCCTGATGACCTGGCGGGATTGTTTGAGATCACCAGCCAGAGCTATATCCGGGTGGTGGGGCTGCGGGTGGTGAATGCTGGGCCAAACGGCAACAATGCCGGAATTTTGGTGATGGATTCGGGATATATCACCATCGAGAATAACAACACATATAACACCCATTCCTCAGGAATTGGGATATGGGGCAGCCACCATGTGGCAGTGGCGGGAAACCGCATTGACGAAGCCGGCGGCGGCGGGATGCAGGAATGTCTCACTGTGGCTGGCACCGATGCTTTTGAAGTGCATCATAATGAGGTGCTCAACTGTCATAAAGAGGGGATCGATGCCAAGGACGGCGCTTCGAATGGGAAAATCTATCACAATGAGGTTTACTTGACCCAGAGGGTGGGCATTTATGTGGATGCCTGGGATAAACACACCTATAACATCGACGTGTATCAGAATGTGGTTCATGATATTGTGAATAATGACGGTTTTGCCCTGGCCTCGGAAATGGGAGGGCTGCTGGAGAATATCCATGTGTATAACAATCTGGCTTATCATAACCGTTATGTGGGGCTGACCATTGCCAACTATGGCCCAGGGGGTGCAGAGGGCTATCCGATGAAAGATATTTATGTGGTCAACAACACTTTTTATAACAATGGCTGGGAAACCTGGGGCGGCGGCATTGCCCTGAATAATATCGATGGAGAAAACCTGGTCATTCGCAATAACATTCTCAGCCAAAATCTCTACTTTCAACTGGCGCTGGGCCCGGAGGTGCCCACACAAACCTGTACATTGGACCACAATCTGATTGACGGTTTTCGGGGAACGGAAGGCGAGATCTACGGCATGGATGCAGTGATTGGTGACGCGCGCTTTATGAATGCTTCCGGGAACAACCTGCATTTGGGGGCTGATTCGCCGGCCATCGATGCGGGGGCTGCATCCGGGGCGCCGGTTGTGGATTTTGATGGGTTACCCCGCCCGCTGGATGGAGATGGCGACAGCCTGGCGCTGGTGGACCTGGGGGCTTTTGAAAAGCCATTTTATTCTGAGCAGGTCTATCTGCCGCTGGTATTGAAATAGCGGCGGATATATTTGACCAAAGACCGGGTTTCCGGTAGAATTATTCTTGTTTCCCATAGATTTTATCGTAAATGCGCTGTTGAGAGGAATTTCCGGTTTGATGATGGGCGGAAATATCACTGAAGATGAATTGATCGCATTTTTAAAGGCCATTGAAAAGGGGGTAATCTTGCTGACCCCGCAGGAAGATCCGCAGCAGGTTTACGCTGGCAATGTGACCTACCTGGCCAGCAACGGCTGGCGCATGGTTGTGTTTAATGATGCCAATGAATGGGATTATATTGACCAGGTGACAACCCCGGATCAGCGGGTATTGGCTTTTGAAGAGATCGAGGCCATGCCGGAGGCCGGTCAGTACCGGCCGGACGCTGCGGCGGCCTGGGCGTGCTACGGCATACCTGGGTACATGAAATTCAAGTGTAAAAAATGCGGCGCAGCCTTGCCCCTGCAGGCGCGCATCCTGCCCTTTCTTTGCCACAAATGCCGGCCCGGAACAGGGAGCGGCTCTGAGAAGGTGAACCATGAGCGATGACCATTACTACCCGGAATGGCTGGGGCAAAAACTGGTGGCAGAAGATTTTCCATGGCATGAAGGGCAAAGCATCAGCCTGCCGGCTTTTCTATCCCGCTACCCGGTGCATGATTCCCCCTGGATCGGTTATTGGACCGGGTCTCAATCCACCGTCATTGTCCTGCGCTGGGATACCTGTTGGTGCAGCGACCGGGTTCCTTTCCCTGGCAGCCAGGTGGCAGAATGGCCGATTTTACTGATCAACTTCAGTCAGGTATATCAATTTATGACGGTTTGCCGGCTGTGGGAAGAGGATTTTGAGCTGGGGGAGGTGATCGAGTCGGCAGAATCGCGCCATCTCGACCCTGTTGAGCGGGAGGCGCTGCTGGCGGCTTCATTGGGACTGCCATTTTTGCCGGATGGCTGCCGGGAGGCTTACCTGGATAACATGCTTCATTACTCCGTGTTCAATGGCGTGTACCGAAAGCAGTTTCACATTTTGCACAGCGGTGAGACAAGCGTGCTTTGCCTCAACCGGGCTGGAGAAATTCTCGCTATTCCGGGGTTGGAGGGAGAAGGATGATTCATCTCGAACCGGTAACCCAGAAGAATTATCGTGAATGCCTGAGGCTGAAGGTCGCCGAATCACAGGCGCGTTTTGTGGCTTCGAATGCCAAATCGCTGGCCGAGGCGTATGTGTTTTACGACACCTCGCGGCCGTATGTGATTTATGCGGACGAGGTGATGGTGGGTTTCGTGCTGCTGCGCGACCTGGATCACCTGCAAAGTTACTATCTTTCGCAATTCATGATTGACGAGCGATACCAACGCAAAGGCTACGGCCGCGAAGCGATGCAGGTGCTGCTGGAGATGCTGAACGAGGAAAGGCATTATCCCAGAGTATCCCTGTGTTATGTCGAAGGCAGTGATGGCGCCAAAGCGCTTTATGAAGGCCTGGGTTTCCAGCCTACCGGTGAGGTGGACGAAAACGAGGTTCTGATGGAAAAGGTGATAGAGGATATTTAAGAATTGGTTAGAGGTAGACTTGAACGCCGCCATCAATAAATTGGAATCCAAACCCCCGGCTTTTTATAACTGTCACACACTGGTTGAGATCCTGACTTATATGGCAAAACTCTCACCGGATGATGTCCGGCAAATCAGCTGCGCCGCAGCCTGGGGGATGGTTCTGGCAGCCCGGAACCACGCACAAACTGACGCATCCTTCCATGCGCTGGAGGACCTGATGATGGAACTTGAGGCAGCCAAGAAGCAACTGGATGACTGCCGGCCGGAGCTGTCTGGGGTGGCGGAGGTTACGGGACAGATTTTGACGGCTGTCCGGGAACGCGTGGCCAATGGAACCGTTCCACCCGTGGAATGGCCAGGAATAGACGAGATGAAAGCTTTTGTTTTGGATCAGGCGCAGTACACCCTGACCGGAGAAAGGTGAAAATCATATGACGACCGGTTTGATTCAGGAAATCATCCTCACCAGAAGTATTCATGCAGCACCGGCTGATATTTATGGCGCTTTCACCACGGCGGCAGGCTGGTGCGCCTGGTGCAGTGAGACGGCCGAAGTTGACGCGCGGGTTGGCGGAAAGCTGCACATCTACACAGAAGGCTACCATTCCAGTGGGGAATTCATGACTCTGGAGCCAGAAAGATTGATTGTGTTTACCTGGAATGGGGACCGCGAACCGCCTGTGGTGATTGAAGTCCGGCTGGCGGCACAGGGCGACCTGACAGAAGTGATATTCAAAGTGACAGGGCAGGGCTCCGAGCAGGAATGGGTGAATTTATCCGCCTTTTTTGAGCGCATATGGGGCCATGTTTTGGATCACCTCAAAGATGTGATGGAAAATTCCAAACCTGAGGAATAGAGGACCTGCTCAGCGTCTCCGTTTCTATATTGCAGGACATTACCATCACAACGTGAAAGTAAGTTAAGGCAAAAAAGCAGCAAGGAGAAAAGATGACCGCCCCATCAAACCTGTTTAACCGCAGTCAGGATTCCCTGACAGACTATCAGAAAGCCTTGCAGAAGGCGCGCGCTGAAAAGAAAAACCTGTTGATTGAATTTGGCGGCGGTTGGTGTGAGTGGTGCGATCGTCTGAATAAATTCATTTTGTCTTATCCTGATCTGGCCAGCATGCGCGCCAACGATTATATTCATATGCGCGTGCATATCGGGCGGAATTTTAATTCAGACCACCCGCTTTTTTGGGATGATCTGGTCGATGGCGTTCCGCATTTTCTTGTGGTTAAATCAAATGGCAGCCTGATCCATTCCCAGCTGACCGATCCGTTGGAAGAAGGTGACTCCTACAGCTATGAGAGGATCTTTGCCTTTTTATCAGAATGGAGCGATCCAGATAAAGATAGCAAGGAAATTCCAGTACCTGCTGATTATCTGAAAGGGAAAGTGGCACCAGCTTCAGATACCCCACCTGCCGCCCTGCTGCTGGATGGACATTGGTGCGGGCACGGTGAAACCCGGTTCAGAATATTTGATGTGGCCGCCAGCGAAGAAAGCATTTTCAGCGTGCGCCTGCCCGGGCGAGACAGCCTGCCAATGGTGATTGCCAGATCAGATAAAGGAAACACATTTCCCGTGTACGATGCCCGGCAGCATCCGGCAAGCCTGTATTATCTGGGCGATCCGGTTATTTCTAAAGAACCGCACCTGCAGCCGTTTTACCCCTGTCCGCAGTGCGGGCAGGAGCGGTTCACCCTGGCCCTGGGTTTTGAGGTGCCGAAAGATTCGGAAACGCCAGATGATACCTCATGGTTTGCCCTTGCAGCCAGGTGCGTGAGCTGCCAGTGGCAGGGTATCATATATGATGATAAGACCGCTTGATGAATCACGGATGTTTCCATCAATAAGGGAAAAAACATGGAAAACCGCCAGCAGCACAGACTTGAAGTTCTTGGATTTTTAAAAAAACATTTTCCTGGTAAAGTTGGCGAGTTAAGCCTGCCAGAAGGCAGCGGACAGGAAACTTATTTCGCCCGCTGCGGACAAAGCCATTATTTTGTCAAACTGGGCGTGGATACAGCGCGTTATGCAGCTATATCAGACCTGGGAGTGACCCCTCCGCTGCTGGCCGCCGGCGTTCTTGAAGACGGGACATCCATCATGGTTCAGCCGCGCCTCGATGGCCGCCACCCGACGCGGAAAGATTACCGGGATCACCTGGACGCTTTTGCCGATGCCATCTGGCGGGTGCACCACAGCATCGCGGTCCGGCAGGCGCTTCCAAAAGTTGATTCTGAGCTTTACAGCGAAGCCGGCCTCAGAGGGGTGATGCGCCTGAGAAAAAAGTGGGCTGGCTTGCGGGAAAGAGTGCTGGACCAGGCCGGGTTTGTGGATGAAGGCCTGGACAGGTTGGAGAAGACCGTCAGCGGGTTTGAAGGGGAGGGGTTGGCAGCCTCGCATAATGATATCTGTAATGCCAACTGGCTGCTGACCACTGACGGACGGCTGGTTTTGCTTGACCTGGAAATGATGGCGCTGGACGATCCGGCTCTGGATGTGGGCGCCACCCTGTGGTGGTATATCCCGCCAGCATTGAGGGAACGGTTTCTAATGGCCGCAGGTTATCCGACGGATGAGGCGTTCCGGGAGCGAATGCGGACGCGCATGGCGATGCACTGCCTGAGCATCATTCTGCCCCGCGAACAAAGCTTTGACCGCTTTGACCCGGCCGGGTTTGCGGAAGCGCTGGTGGATTTCAGGGCGGCGCTGGCAGGAGAGGAAAATCCGCAGGGATATGATTGATCGCTGCGTGAAATTTTTAGGGATATGATTATCAGGAGAGGAAGTACGATGAAGAAAACGCTGAAATATTCGATTGTTCTGGCCATTGCAATTTTGTTGGTTATTTCAGGGTGCGGGATCATGGGGGAAGCCGCCCCCACTCCTGAGATTCCGACCGCGGCCGTGGCGAGCGAACCAACGGTGGAACCAACCCCCAGGCCGACCTTCTATTTGCCGCCAACCTACACTCCGGAAGCATCACCGACACCTTACCCCACCAGCACCCCCATGCCAGGCGCGCCGAGGAAATATACCTGCGACATGGACCAGACCTTGAAGAATCTGAAAAGCAAGGTGAAATATGACCAGGCGGTGGTTTTATATAATGAATTGATGGGAAGATCATATCTCCTTATCTGGTTTGTGGATCCTGACCTCAACCCGGCAGCCGGTGAAAATGAGATTGCGGCCAATAACGAGCTGGCAATGCAGCATGGATTGATTGTCAGCCAGGAAATGAAAGCAGCAGACCCCTGCGTCAGCCAGGATTTTGACCTTATCAATCCGGTGGTGGTGGACAAAAATTACAACGGCTGGTATTCGGCGGAAATTAAGCCGGGCGATTTGCCGGATACGGTGCTGACAGATAACGAAAACCTTTACGGCATGTCGCTGCTGGCCCAAACCGGGTATAAACGCGAAAAGGCGCCCACCAGGCTGAAAGCCGCGCCTGCGGGAAGCTGCACCTGGCCGGAAGCCAACGAAGCCCTGCACCAACATTTTTCATCAGCGCGGGAAAATGTGGCCTTCTATTATGTGACGGATGAAGCGGCAACCACCCTTTGGGCGCAGTGGGACAGCCAGCCGGAGATGCTGCAATTTGATGTGCTGGCTTCGTTGATGAATATTTCAGAAGAAATGCTATGTCTGCATCCGCAGCCGACGCAGTTAATTTTTGAAGTTACCGATTCCCGCGGCGTCGTTCTGTTGGTCGGCCTGTGGGAATGGGCCGGCATCAAGGCTCAGGATTTGAACCAGGTTCAGGTTGTGTACCAGAAATAATGCAGGCAGGGCAGAAAAAATGACGGATCAATTTCCTGAATGGCTGGTGGTGAATCAAGTGGCGGTGGAAGCTGAATCGGTGACCGTGGGCGCCACCAACCGCGAACGCTGGGCGTGGGACCGCAAAGACGGTTATTCCGGCGCCGACGCCAAAACCATCATCTCCGTCCGCCTGATTGACCACGGTACGGGCTGTGCGCCGGGTGAAGAGATGAGTCTGTTCTGCTCGCGGGACGATCCCCTGCGGGCGCTGGCACTGCAGGGCTGCGGCCCCCTGCTGGCACTGGCCTGGCAGATTCGCGAGCAAGGCCTGGATGATGGCAGAGCCCGGGCAGCCTTTTTCGGCCGCGAATTGAGGTAAAAAAACTGGGAGGCCCTTGCTGCCTTGAGAGGAGCAAGGGCCGGTAATCATACCCTGACGATCAATGCGTCAGGACCAGACGCTGGCATAATCCTGCACATACTGCCGGAAGGTGCGTGGTTTGCGCCCCGTGAGGCGCTCCACTTCTCCGGTGACAGGCTCGGCCATGCCGTTGCGCGTCGAAAGATAAAGACCGGTCATCACCAGCGCAAATATGAAGGGCGTTCCCTGGCGCATGTGGCGAATGAGAAATTGCACCGGAGAAGGATTGCGGTAGGTAATGGTGCGCCCCAACACCTCGCTTAACACCCCGGCGGCCTGCCAGTAATCGAGAGCTTCACCGCCGGTGAGGTCGTAGGCTTTGTTTTCGTGACCGGGCTGCTGGAGAGCCAGGGCAGCCACCGCGGCAATATCACGAACATCAATGAAACTGGTGCGCGCGCGTCCGGTGGGCACAAAAATTTCGCTGCGCTCGCGAATTTCCTGGCGGTGGGTGGTGTTGAGGTTCTGCATGAAGAAACTGCAGCGCAGGAAGGTCCAGGTCATCGGCGAATGGACAAGATATTCCTCCACTTTATAGTGGGGAACGAATTTGGCCTGTTCAATGCCGATCAGCGAGAGAAAAACCACATGCCTGACCCCTACACCGCGGGCGGCATCGAGAGCCGGGAACATGATGTTCCTGACGTCTGAGATTTGCGGCGGACGCATGAGAAACAGCGTATCCACGCCGGTGAAGGCGGCGGGGTAGGTGTTTCGGTCCTGAAAATCAAAAACCACCGCGTCGACGGTTTCGCCAAAGCAGGCGCGGATTTTTTCCAGGCTGCGGTCAGCCACGCGGATATCTGCGCCGGAGGCCAGCAGCAGCCGGACAACTTCTGAACCAACGTTGCCGAGGGCGCCTGTTACCAATATTTTACCTGTCATTTTTTTACTCCATTGACCCATTACGGTCATGACACTTGATATTATATAGACCAGTCGTTATAATACACCCATTCCATTCTTTTGAGAAGGGATTCAGCACATGAACCTGGCAAAACAACAAATATTGGAAGCTGCAGCCCGCCTGTTTGAAAAACAGGGTTACCATGCCACCGGGCTGAATGAAATCATCCGTGAGAGTGGCGCTCCGAAGGGATCGCTGTATTACTACTTTCCGGAAGGCAAGGAACAGATTGGCGCAGAAACAGCGCTCTGGTCAGCCGGACAGATGGCTGGACGCATTCGAACTGGATTGGCGCAGAGCGATGATCCGGCTGAGGCGGTGCGGCTGTTGGGGCTGGGCACGGCCGAGGCGATTGAAAATGCCAAATTCAGCGCCGGCGGCCCCCTGATGATGCTGGCGGCGGAAAGCGCCGTGAGCAGTGAGCGGTTGAATGCTGCCTGCCGGGAGGCTTACGGCCTGATGCAGGCGGCGTTCAGCGAGAAATTTTCTGGAAATGAGCCGCTGGCGCGGTTTGTCCTGGCCGTTCTGGAGGGGGCCATTTTGCTCAGCCGGGTCAATCACAGCGCAGATGCCGTGCGCCAGGCTGCGCAATATCTTGAAACCTGCGTTAAACTGGAAATGAATAAAGAGAAATGATCCTTTGGAGCGGGTGAGGGAACGCAAGTATAATCACTTAAATGAAAAGCGACATAGATTCATTCAAGGATATTGTTGCACTCAAGAGCTGGCTGCAAAATGCGATCAACCCCCTGCCGGAGCAGCCGCCCGTTGGCCCCATGCAGGCCTGGACCTGTTTTAAGACGGCGCTAAGCTGTTGTCTGGAGGAGGAATACTGCGAGGAACTGGCCTTCAGCATCAGTGAGGCGGCGAATCAGGATGGTAAGATTGTGCCCGATGATAAGCCACTTTTCCAGATTTATTTTAGCCGTCTCATGGATGTCAAAACCCGCTCAGGTATGCGTGTGGCTGAGGTGGCGTTATATTATCGCTATCCCATGAACGATCAGTTGTGCCGGCTTTTGAATGAAACCCCAAAACCTGAAATGGAAATAGCATACTTCAGCACTGACCCGGAAGCCAGCATCCGGCAAAAAATTGAGATGCTGGCTGATTTTGCCGATGGAATGCAGGGAATGTGGAAGGCTGTGGAGGGCCTTGAACCGGCGCTGGCTGATTTTCATTTCTGGATCTGGTGAAAAAAGGAATACAATGCCTGGGCCGCCAGCGCTTCGGTGGGCGCCTACCTGGATTACCGCTGCAGCCGGGCGGAATTTCACATTGCCGATCATGGAAAACTGGCCCAATATTGGGGAACGAGGGATTAAATCAATTGTTCCAGCTCTTTGCCACGCCGCGCGATCACCTCAGCAGACAGATGTGCGAAAATGACCGTCAACCAGTAAGATGGCTTTGCAGATCTGTATGATGTGCCGGCTGAATTTTTCCTGGATTCTTCCTGGTATAAGTGGACAAGGCCGGCGGGGAAGTACTGGCATTGTGAAAAATTGTCCCCCAAAACACCCGGTTTATGAGGTTAAAGCGCCAATCATCATTATAATTATTGATATGGGCCTTTGTTGAGGCTCCCGCGCCTGCCCGCAAGTTGGTTTAGTGGTAAGCAAGAGGAATGGCATGAAAAGAGGTTACCCTCGACCATTCTATCTGGTTGTTATTTTCTGCGCCGGCATGTTATGTCTGGCTGCCTGTGAAACCCTGGCTGCCTCCCAGATGGCGCCGAGCCCTGAAAAAAACACGCCTGATGCAAATACCATCCGCCTGGCCAACGGAAGCTGGGAGCCCTACAATGGGCCCGGGCTGCCGCACGGCGGCTGCGAGGCGCAGGTGGTTGAGGAAGCCTTTGCGCTGGAGGGCATCGCGGTGAAATATGAATTTTTCCCCTGGGCGCGCAGTTACAGCCTTTCAGCAACCGGCGCTTGGGACGGCACACTGGCCTGGGATGACACCCCGGAACACCGCGCCGACCATTACCTGAGCGCCGAGCCAATCACCCGACAGGAATGGGTCTTTTTCTACCGAAAAGACCGGCCCCTGGTATGGAAAACACTGGATGATCTGGCCGGCAAGACCATTGGCGTAACCACCGGCTATGTTTACAGTGATGCTTTTAAGAATATCAAAGCCAGAGGAACAGCCACTTTTTTGGAAAGTTCCAGCGATGAGGCCAATTTTTGCATGCTGCTGGCCGGGCGGATTGATGTGTTCCCGATGGAGCGCCGGGTTGGAAAATACTTGCTTCAAACCATTTTTTCCTCAGAAGAACAGGCGAAGATTGTTGATTCGCCAGAATCATTTTCCCGGTTTCAATCCTACCTGCTCTTATCGAGGGCGGTGCCGGGGAACGAGCAGCGGATGGCATTGTTTGACCTCGGCTTTCAGGAGTTAAAAGAAAGTGGGCGCTATGCAGAGATCATGGACAAATGCGCGCAATAAAGGTGCCGCAAGGCTGGAGGATAGATGACCCAACAGGTTAAGAACGCGCCGATCATTTATCCGCTGGCGCGCCGGATGACGATCATCATCATTTTGTGGAGCGTGCTTTTCACATTCATCTCAGCGGCGGTGCAGGTTTTCCTGGATTACCGTCAGGAAAACACACAGCTGGAAACGCGGTTTCAACTCATCGAAACCGTTGAAATTCCCTCGCTCACCAACAGTGTCTGGCATTTTGACCACAAACAGATTGAAACCCAGCTTCAGGGAATGTTAAACCTGCAGGATGTGGTGTATGTGGAACTGCAGGTGACCGGAGGAGACACTTATACGGCGGGCCGCCTGATGACCGGCGCCGATGCTATCCTGCGAACCTATCCACTAAATTATATGCAAAATGGCGAGACCTTTGCCGTGGGGGAGTTAAAAGTGACAGCTGACCAGAGGTCTTTGCTGACCCGGGTGGCGTTTTGGCTGATACGCAACCTGATTTTCTCCATGGTGCAGATATCCCTTCTGGCGGGCTTCATTCTATTTGTCATCAACTGGCTGCTGACCCGGCCGCTGCGGGAGATTGTGAATTACGCAGAAACGCTGGATCTTGACCACCTGGAAAAGTCACTGGTGCTGCAGCCGCGACGCCTGGCTTCTTCAAAGGATGAACTGGAACTGCTGGCTTTGAAGCTAAATGAAATGCGCCTGAGATTGATGGATGATGTGGTGGAGCAGACGCAAATGCAGGATGCGCTGCGGGAGAGTGAACGGAATTACCGCGAGATTTTTAATGCGACCTCGGAAGCCATCTTCATCCATGATGCGACAGATGGACGAATTTTGCAGGTCAACCAGTCCATGCTGCGCATGTATGGTTATGATTCCGAAGATGAGCTGATTCATCAAACTGTCAGCAAATTAAGCATGAATGAGCCGCCCTATACACAGGTTGAGGCCGGGCTTTATATCCAAAAAGCCTTTGAGGAGGGTCCGCAAATTTTCGAGTGGCAGGCACGCAAGAAGGACGGGGAATTGTTTTGGGCTGAGGTGTCGCTGATGAGCACATCCATTGGGGGTGAGAACCGCATTCTGGCTGTGGTGCGCGACATCAGCGAGCGCAAACATGCCGAACATTTGCTGCTGGCCCAAAATGAAGCTCTGATCAGGCAGGGACACGCTCTGGAGGAAGCTGAGGCGCAAACCCGGCAGCTTAATGCCGATCTGGAAAAACGAGTCAGAGAACGCACCCTGCAGCTGGCCGCTCTGAACGAAGAACTGGAAGCTTTCAGTTATTCCGTGGCGCACGATTTGCGCGCCCCGCTGAGGCACATGAATGGCTACAGCCAGATTCTGCTGGATGAGCACAGCGCGGCGCTGGACGATGAGGCCCGGCATTTGCTGCAGCGCATTCATCAATCAACCCGGAACCTGGCGGAAATGGTGGATGCGCTGTTGGGCCTGGCGCGGCTGACCCGTGAAGAACTGCGGGTGAGTTCATTTGATTTGAGTGCACTGGCTTGCGCCGTGGCTGATGACCTGCGCCTCGAGGAGCCGGAACGTCAGGTGGCGTTGAAGATTACCCCAAACCTGGTGGTAGACGCGGATCAGCGGCTGATGAGGATCGTTTTGGAAAATCTGCTGGGAAATGCCTGGAAGTTTACCGCCAAAAGCCAACCGGCGCAAATTGAACTGGGTCTGGCGGCGCCGGTCAATGGTGAAAAAATGAAGACGTATTATGTCAGAGATAATGGCGCCGGGTTTGATATGGCCTATGCGGACCGGCTCTTCAGTCCCTTCCAACGGCTGCATACCGCAGCAGATTTTTCCGGCACAGGCATTGGCCTGGCCACCGTCAAGCGCATCATCCAGCGCCACGGCGGCCGGGTTTGGGCTGAAAGCGCGGTGGACAACGGTGCCACCTTCTATTTTACCCTGCCGGCCTGAGGGCGGCTTCAGGATGATATCATGCTCAGATTGGATGGAAAACGGATCTATTTGCGCGACCACCGGGCAGAAGACCTGGCAGTATTTCACGCCTGGCTGTCAGACCCGGAAGTGTCCCGTTTCCTTTCGTGGCGCACCACCACCCTGGATGAATCGCTGATCAAACTGGCGGAAGCCATTGAAGGCGCAGGGCAGCAGCCCAGAAGGAAATATTTTTTCGCTGTTCTGGCAAAGGACACAGACGCCATTATTGGCGAGGCAGGTTTCACTGTGGCTGAACCGGTGAAGCAGGGGGGCATTGCGGATCTGGGTTACTTCTTCCTCAAACCTTATTGGGGGCAGGGTTATGCCAGCGAGGCCGCCGGCGTGATGCTGGATTATTGTTTTCGAAGGCTTAAACTGCACAAGGTGATGGCCAGCTGCGATGCTGAAAACCCTGCTTCCGAGAGGGTGATGCTGCGCTGCGGCATGAAGCGAGAGGCACTGCGCCGCAAACAGGAACTGCTGGATGGGCAGTGGCGCGACCGCCTGGAATATGCCATTCTGGTTGAGGACTGGTTAAAAAATAATAGCCAGGGCAATCCTGAAAATGACCCTGGCTGAGAGCGGTATATGGCGCGCTAGCCGCTTAATCCCGCCAGGCGCTGACTGGCTTCCCAGAGTTTTTTCCAGGTATCCTGGTTATATGCGTTTTTATTGGCGCGGACCTGCCGGTTATGTTCATCCCAGTAACCGCCAGTGATGGATTGCACGGCGGGATCAGCGGCGAGATAGACATAGGTTTCAGCCTGACGTTCGGGGGTGATGGACATGCTGCGTTTGATATTATATATTGCGCGAAGCCATCCGGGCAGATGGGTGAGGCGATCATCTGGAATGGCCACATTGGTGACGCGGACACAATTCACGGTGACACCGCTGCCTTTCAGCTTTTCAGCCAGGGCAAAAGTATACATGACCTGGGCCAGTTTGGAATGGTAATAGGCATGTTGGGTGCTGAATTTTCGTTCACCATTCAGGTTATCCAGTTCAAGATCGAGGAAGGGGTAGGTGATCAGGCCTTTTGATGCAACGGTGATGATGCGGCTTGGGGCCGAGGCTTTCATGGTGTCCAGCAGAAGCTGGGTCATTAGGAATACCCCCACGTGGTTGGTGGCAAAAATGGTTTCCACGCCATCGGCGGTTAAGATTGGCTTTTTAAGGGTATGATCAAAATTGGCGGCATTGTGAATCAGCACATCGAGACGCGGGAATCTTTTTATAAATTCACCGACGAACTGGCGAATGGATTGTTGGGATGACATATCCACAAGCATCAATTCCACTTTATTGCTGGAAGATATCTGCTGGATCTCCGCCACCGCCTGTGCGCCGCGTTCAGCGGAACGGCAGGCCAGGATGACCCGAGCGCCGAGGCTGGCGAGCTGCCGGGCTGCTGCTTTGCCAATGCCGGAGTTTGCCCCGGTTACGATAATGGTTTTTTGATCAAGGTTGTATGCCATCGAAGCGGTCTTTCTTTTTCAAAGGGGAAAAACAGGATATTTTAATTGTATATGGGTTGTTCAGCCTGTCAACAACCCTGGTGATTCATTTCCTGAAGTTTGCACTGATGTTTTAAGGCAGAACCAGTTGCGCGGCGAACCAGCAAGGACTAAAATCTCAAATAAGGAATCTGTACAGGGATTGCGATGAAAGAATTTTTTGCCAAGAAGACGAACGCATGGATGAGATATCATGACCTGGAAGGCGAAGGAATCCCCATCCTGTTCATTCACGGACTGGGCTGCGCCTCTTCCTTTGATTATCCGCAGGTGGCGGTGATGAAGGACCTGGCCGGTTACCGGCGCATCCTGGTTGATTTGCTGGGGTCAGGGTTCAGCGACAAACCGGATGGGTTTGATTACACCATGAGCGGGCATGCTGAATATCTGGCAGATTTTATCGCCAGCCTGAGCTTCGATAAAGTGATCCTTTTTGGCCACAGCATGGGCGGTGCCGTGGTTCTTTCTCTGGCGGCCCGCTGCCCGGAGTGCCTGGCGGGCGTGATCATCAGCGAGGAAAATCTGGATGCGGGCGGCGGATTTTTCAGCCGTCAGGTGGCGGCTTATACCGAGGAAGACTATGTGACGGTGGGACATGAAAAGATGGTGGCCAACAGCCGCCGGGAAGGCAACACCCAATGGGCTGCCAGCATGGCTGTCAGCCTGCCGCGAGCGATTTACCGCCAGTCCCGGTCATTGGTGGAAGGCGGGACGCCGGATTGGCGCGACACCCTGTATGCGCTCACCGTGCCCAGAACTTTTATTTTTGGGGAACAATCCCTGCCTGACCCGGAGCAGGAGCGGCTGGCCGGGCAGGGGATCCAGATTGAGATTGTCCCTGCGGCAGGGCATTCCATGGCCTGGGAAAATCCGGAGGGATTGGCTGCGGCCATCCGGCGCGGGATTGACAGGGTCAGCGCTGATGGTGAGCGATCAGGATAATCTGCCATGCAGTATCGTTACGCCACGGAACGCGAAAACTATGCCGATCTCTCGAGCGGGCGGGTGTTTTACAACCAGCCGGGGCATCCGGCTTTGCCGGTGCGCCTGGCCAGCGAGATTTTTCAGCGCGGCCTGGCTTACCTCCGCGCAGAGGGATTCACTTCGCCCTGCCTGATTTACGATCCCTGCTGCGGGGGCGCATATCATTTGGGCGTGCTGGGATTTCTGCACTGGACTGAGATTCATGAGATCGCCGCCTCGGATATTGACCCCGAAACAGTGTGCTTCGCGCGGAAAAATCTGGGCCTGCTGCGTTCGGCAGGCATGCAGCAGCGCATTGATGAACTGCAAAGCCTGCTGGCGCGGTATGGAAAAGTATCGCACCGCGATGCGCTGGAAAGCGCCCGGCGCATGCAGGCGCAAATTCAGATGATGGCGCCCCAGAATGAACTGAAAACGGCCGTCTTTCAGGCCAATGCCGCTGACGGGGCCGGGATGACCGCCGGTTTGCAGGGCCGGCGGGCGGATCTGGTGATCAGCGATGTGCCGTACGGCCAGCATTCCCACTGGAACAATCTGGCTGGTGAAAGCGGCGCAACGCCGCTATTTCAGATGCTGGAGGCGCTGCGCTGCGCGCTGCGGCCTGGTGGCCTGGCGGCCATCATCTGCGATAAGAGCCAGAAGGCCATGCACCCGGCTTACCAGCGTCTGGAGCAGTTTCCGGCGGGCAAGCGGCGGGTGGCGGTTCTCAGGCTGACCGCCTGAAGCAGAATGACCTGCTCTCCTGGCTGCTTGAGGGGGATCCCGCCATTCGCTGACAGGTGATGCGGGATCTGCTGGCTGAAGATGAGGCATTGGTCATGCACGAAAGGCAGCGGGTGATTTCAGAAGGGTGGGGGCAGAAATATCTGCTGGCGCACCGGCTGAACCAATCGGCTGACTCAGGGCAGCTGCCGGACGCAAAAATACCCCCTTTTTTATTCCCGCCGGGCTGGCATTTCAATACCCTGGCTGCATTGGATTATTTTCAGGCGTGCCGGGCTGCTCAGGATGAGCGCCTGCAGGATGCCCTGGATATACTGCAATCGAAGCGAAACCTGGACGGTACCTGGAATTAGCAAAACTGGCATGCCGGAAAAACCTGTTTTGAGATGGAAGTTGTTGGAAAAGCCAGCCGGTGGAACACGCTGAAGGCGCTGCGGGTGTTAAAATGATGGCAGGGAGAATCCATCAGAAAAAGAGGAATCTTCCCTGCCAGTTATGGATATGAATATGGGCTGGATTCACAGTTTGGACGGGCTGACAACCATGGCGGTCACCTCATCGGCGCGCATGGCCATGCAAAGAACACCCTGAACCACGCCTTCGGTGATGGGCACTTCAGCGGCTTTGAAGCGGATGAGCTTGCCCACGCGGGTGATAAGGAAAATGTCATCATCCGGGGTGACGGCCGCCGCGCCAATGGTGCGGTCCGATTTGATGGCCATCTTGCCGCCGCCGCCGGATGATTTGTTGGCTGCAAAGCCCAGCATCTGGCGCACCGTGCCTTTGCCATCGGCGCTGATAATGAACAGGTTGCTTTCTTCGGTGATGGAAGCCACCGCGGTCACGCGGTCGCCCGCGGCAAGACGGATGGCAGCATCGCCTTTGGGGGAAAGATTCTTTTCCGCAAAGCGGATGGCCTGGCCTTTTTGGGTGAGGATGAACAGGTCAGCGTTGCCGGGGGTCCAGCACACTGAAACCAGATCGCCGCCCTCGCGGGTGTCGATCATGGCGGCATTGGGGCGCAGGTGTTCGCCAAAGAGGTGGTGGCGCAGGCAGCGCACCAGGCCGTTGGCGCTGGCCAGGGCAATGTAACCGGAGGCCTGGTCAGGCAGAATGGCCACCGGCATTTCGCCTGATTCAAACGAGAAGCGGTCTGAAAGAGCTTCACCGCGGCTGCGGATCGGCGATTCAGGCAGCTTGCTCAAGGGCAGACGGAACACATGGGCGCGGTTGGTGAAAATGAGCAGGGTCTGGCTTTCATCGGCCAGAGCCAGGCTGATGGGGTTATCGTCACCGCGGGTTTCGAGGTCAAAGATGCCCATGCCGCCGCGGCGCTGGCGGGAGAAATGGTGGCGGGGGGTGCGTTTGATCATCCCATGGGCGCTGAGGGTGATCAGGTTGATGGTGGTTGGCGGTTCGTTGGGTTCCAGGGGGGTGTTATCCACCGGGGGTTCTTCGGCTTCAACAGCGGCGCGGGCGCGCATGGCACGCAGGTGAAGTTCCTGTTCCAGGGCTTCAATGTAAGCCAACACTTTCCCATCAACCTGACTTAAATCGGGTCTTTCCAACTTCATGATGACTCCTGAGGCAAAAATCACAAATTCGCCCCCATTATAACCGAAAAATGGGCTGAAAGAACAGGCCCGATTGAAAAGCGATTGGAAAAACCGGAAAGAAGGGATTTAACCTGCCAGAGGGCCGGTACGGTCCTGGTAGAGGTCCATAACCACCTGCGCCAGTTTGGCAGAATCATGCCGCCAGGGGTTCTTCAGATCCACCAGGTCAGTCTGGTAGCAGGGGTAGGTTTCGAGCAGGCGTTTGTCCACCTTCACCCAGCCGGCATTATCAGGCAGCGATCCTTCATAACGTGAGTTGCAGATCAGCAGATCAAAGAGATCGTCGCCGACATGTTTTTGAATGGCGCGCATGTGATCAAAGGCGGTGTAGCCTTCAGTTTCACCGGGCTGCGTGGAGACATTGCAAATGAAAAATTTGACTGCGCGGCTGACGCGGATGGCCTGGGCCAGGTCAGAGACCAGCAGGTTGGGCAGCAGACTGGTGTAAAGGCTGCCAGGACCGATGATGATCAGATCAGCGGAGAGAATGGCGGCGATGGCCGGCGGAAAAGCGGGGGCGTTGCCGGGTTCAAGCCAGATGCGCTGGATTTTGCCGTGGGCCTGGGTGATATTGCTTTCGCCGGTAATGTGCTGACGTTTGCCGGTTTCGGGGCGCAGCACGTCAGCCACCAGGCGCACATCGTGCAGAGAGGCTGGAAGAACCCGGCCGTTGATGGCCAGAACGCGGGCCGATTCAGCCACGGCCTGCTCAAAACTGCCGGTGATTTCGGCGAGGGCGGAAATAAACAGGTTGCCCAGGGAATGCCCTTCAAGGCCGGCGCCAGAGGCGAAACGGTATTGAAAAACCTGGGTCATCAGGGTTTCATCGTTGGAGAGGGCTGCCAGGCAGTTGCGAATATCGCCTGGCGGGAGGATGCCCAGGCTGCGGCGCAGAGAGCCTGATGAGCCGCCGTCATCGGCCACCGTGACGATGGCAGTAATATTGTTACTGTAGGTTTTCAGGCCGCGCAGGAGGGCTGAAAGGCCGTGCCCGCCGCCAATGGCCACAATGCGCGGCCCGCGCCCGCGTTTGCGAAAATCGGACATGTAATCGAGGATGTGTTTTCCTGGGGGCAGGAAGGGGCGCAGAAAAGCGCGGGTGAACCCCCAGACCCCCACCATGACCATGCTGATGCCCAAACCGCCGAAGAAGATGACGCGCAGAGGGCGGTCCAAAAAGCGCAGAGAGAGGAAAGAGATCAGGGGCAGCAGGTCATTTTCAGGGGCGTTGCGGTAAAGATCCAGCAAAAACAGGGCCAGGCCCACGCCCAGCAGGGTGGTGCCGGCCATGATCAGCAGCAGCCAGCGTTTCACTCCCAGGCCGGGTGTCAGCCAGCCTAATTCACGGCGAACAATTTGCAAAAGGTGACGAAAGCGGCTGTGCAGGCCGGGGGAGGGTTCAGACGGCGTACCAGAAGGGGGTTGCGACATATACAAGGGTTATATCAGGCTTTGGGAAATGAGTTAACGCATCAGGGATAACTGACATTGCAGGTGATGGAAGATGAGAAGGCATTAAGAGCTTGCGTGTCAGAAATGAACGCCTCGAGTGAAATATTGGTGTGTAAATGGTCAGGGAAGAGGGTGTAATAAAACTTAAACCATCCGGCATTCTGGTCGAGGTCTGGCAGCCGGTCGCAGAAACCTTTTGCGACGAGCTGGTGCCATGCGCTGACACCCTCAGGCGAAGCGCTGTTCGTATTCCATTGAGAAAGGATATCATTGCCGTTTTGAACGGAGCCGGCAATCGGCAGGCCGTTAAAAAGGTCAATCCACTGGCGGATTCCTTCGTTATCAATGATGATGTAGCCATCGTAGGAGATTTTCTGCTGTTTGAGGGCATCGGCGAATGCGGGTGAGATTATCCCCTCGGGCAAAAGGGAAAAGCTGCTCTGCAGGCGGCTGGCACCGTCTGTTTTTTGACCATTTTGGGGCGGGTACAGTAAAACCACGGTGATGCCGGGGTTTTGCCGCGAAAAGAGCGCCAGAGAAAGGGTTTGCAGTTGAGGCGCAGTTGGAACAACCGTGGGCTCAACCTGGGGGGTGGATTGGAAAGGAGAAACAGGGCGGGAGGCAGGGGCAGGGAGATGGTCCACCTGGATAAACAAAATTCTGCGCCTTTCAATTTTGATTGGCGCAGTTGTCGGATTGTTAGGCAGGTTCGCAGCCTCTTGGTTTGTGGGCGGTTGGATGGCAATAAAAATGCCCATGGATAAACATCCACAAAACACCAATATGGCCAGGATAGTTAGACTCTTTTTCATCAAGATGAGCTGCGGTTTTTGTAAATAGCTTTGCTTTGAGGCCGGTTATATTGGGCAGAGAGGGACGGCAATTGTCCGTTTTTGGCGGTGAAAGTTTTCAGCATGGCGTAAAATGGATGCTGATTCTCGTTTGATTGTACCAGAATTATGCCAAAAGGTGAATCTTTTGACGAGAGCGGGGCGTTGAGGCTGTTGAAGGCGGCCATGCCGATATAGAGCTGCGAGCTGGCCTGGCCGTAAGATTGAGCCAGCCACTGAGCCTGGGCAGCCGGGTCGGCGGCAAAGGCGTTGTCGGTGGGGGCGATGCGTCCGGAAGGCGGATTGAGGCTGGTGATCCAGAGCAGGCCATCGGCATGACCATTATCCAGCATGACCTGGCGAATCTCCTCGTAGTGACGCAAAACGCGGTGTTCTGTGGGGGTGGGGTTGACCAGGGGACTGCCAGTGACATCTGCAAAGGCCAGGCTGAGCACGGCTGCGGTATCCCGTAACCCATTCGCATAGAGATCACTTAAAAAGGTGATATCGTCCACCTGACCATCAGAGGCAGCGACCGGGGTGAGCCCGCCAGCGACAATGAAAACCGGCAGACCGGTTTCTTGCAAAGCCGTCCGGGCAGCCTGCACCAGCCGAACATAGGCTGCGGCATTGGGAGTTGCTCCCCATCCGGCAGAGGTGTTGGCGCCGGGGTAAAGTTCCACCGCCTGCAGCGATTGCGAATACCGCCGCGCCAGATTGGCAATAAACCAGGCCGTCTGATCAGGGCTGGGGCCGTCAGGCGTGAGAGCCCAGGCAGGGGCATTGCGCAGGCTGAACATGACCGCAAGCTTGTACTGGGCGGCGGCAGCCATGATTTGATCGAGATCCGCCAGGTTGGGCTGCTGGGTACTGTCGGGCCAGCGGGCGGCCCAATCCAGATCGATGACAATCCAATCGAGTTTCAGCGAGACGGCTTGCTGGAGCGCTTCGATTGCAGCCGGCCCCGAAGGATAAATGCGGGCGCCTGTGCCAAATTCAGAGGAATCGGGCCCCCCTCGCGCCGCGAGAACCGTCCCCGGAAAAACCAGGGACACAATCAGCAAGAGGGAGATGACGAACAGACGAGGTTTCATGAGGTTACCGGAAGAAGGAGATGATGTTTCCCAAGCACACGCCGATCAGAAGGCCCGAGGCGCCGATAAATCCGATCAGCAGAGATGACATGATGGCGGGTTTTTCCTGCGCAAGGGCGTATCCCTTTTGAATGGAGCTGCGCACCAGCGGAGAATCGGACAAAAGCGGAATCACGCGATCCCAAAAGGCCAGTTCCATTTTTTGGATCATTTTTTTCATGTTGAATCTCCTCAATTAATGGGATGTGGTCATTTTCAGAATTTGACCTGAAGCATTGGTCACGACGCGGACGACGCGGGGGATGGTTTTTCCATTGGCAGCAATGGCTTTGCCCCGGAAAACCAGAACCATATCCGAAGCGCTGCTTTTTTCAATTTTGGGCGCTGCATTGCGCACTTCCGGAAACTGGAGGTAGACCTGGCGGCAAATACTGTTGAGGGTTTGATTATCCATAGAACGAACCATCCTGTGGGCAATTTTAGCGGGTGCGGCGGCGCAGGAAAGCGGGCATATCCAGGTTGCTGGCGCTGCCGGTGATTTCAATGGAAGCGGAGGGTGAGGTTTGACCGGCGGCCACAATGCGGTTGAGGGTGGCCAGGGGGGATGAATGGGCAGCCGCGGGGCGGGGGGCAGCAGGCTCATAGATGGGCTGGGAGACCGGCGCGGCAACCGTCTGATAAACAGGCTGGGGCTGCTGGACGGGCTGTGCCGGGGTTGAAATGACCTGTTCGGCACCGCGAATGGTTTCATCAATGGGCAGCCCGCCAAGGCCGGTGACAATCAGAATCACCTGGGCGCGGCCAGCCATATTTTCGGTATTGATGACACCAGGGATGATTTCGGTGGTGGGGCCGGTTTGTTCCTGCAGGTAGGTCAGGGCATCGGTCATTTCCATAAAAGTGAAGTCGTTGCCGCCTGTGAAATTCGCAATGATGCCGGCCGCGTTTTGCAGGCAGACGTTTTGCAGCAGCGGATGGTGCAGTGCGCTCTCCACAGCCTGGCGGGCCTTGTTTTCACCGGTGCCGTAACCCATGGACATAATGGCGCCGCCGCCCATCAGCATCAACCGGCGCACATGGGCAAAATCAACATTGATCAGGCCGGTCTGGGTGACCACTTCGGTGATGCCCTGGATGCCCTGGCGCAGCACATCATCAGCCAGGCGGAAGGACTGTTCGAGGGTGAGGTTGCGGGGGGCAATTTCTAGCAGACGGTCATTGGGTACGGTGATGAGGGTGTCGGTGTAGCGGCGTAGCTTGGCCAGGCCATCCTGGGCATTGCGGCTGCGGCGGCCGCCTTCAAAACTGAAAGGAGTGGTGACCACGGCGATGGTGACGGCGCCGAGGGAGCGGGCCACGCGCGCGGCAATCGGAATGGAGCCGGTGCCGGTGCCGCCGCCCATGCCGGCGGTGAGGAAGACCATATCCGCGCCGCTGAGAGCCGCCGCAATTTCACGGTAAGACTCTTCGGCGGCAGCTTCACCCACACTGGGTGTGCCGCCAGCGCCCAGGCCGCGGGTGCTGCGGATGCCAAGCTGGATTTTGGTGGGGGCAAGGGTCAGTGAAAGAGCCTGTTGGTCGGTGTTTGCAGTGATAAAATCAACCCCGGCAATATCAGCTTCAATCATCCGGTTGACGGCATTGCTGCCGCCGCCACCCAACCCCATGACCTTAATCACGGGCTGGTGTGAGTTGAATTCATTGATTTGGACGGGATTGGATGAAATGGTCAGATTCATGTTTTCACCTCTTCTTATATGCAATCGATCAGGCTTGTGATTCCATTGTTGCAATAAGTGTGCCAGAGTCGGCCAGCCATTGCATCTGGCAGCCCGAGGCGGAGAGCTGGTTCAGGGTTTCCTCGCTGAAGGCTTCACGCGGTCCGGCCAGAGTTACCGTGCGAGCCTGGCAGGCTTCTGCAATAGAGTAGCCCAAAGTGGCGTGGTCGCGGGCGATAAGCGGGTGAAGCACATCGAGGACGGCCGGGCTGAGCAGTTCGCTTTCAGCAAGGAGGATGTAATGGGTGTTGGCATTTGAATGAACATGGGCCGGGGGCGGGGAGGAAATGAAAGCGGGCACCACAGGCTGGCTGGCCACCCACTGCCGCAGGGCTGAAACGGCCGGCAGGCAGGTATTTTCGGGTTGGAACCAGGCATGGGGCTGGTGGGGATGCACGGGGGAAGTGGCCAGCAGCCACAAATTGCAGCAGAGCACATCTTCATTCACAGGGTCAAGTGGAACCTGGCCGTTTTCAATCACTTCTTCGCCAGCCATCAGGCGGGCCAGGTTGAGATTCAACGCTGCATGTTTTTCAGGATGCGGCGCGGTCAGAGTTTCACCCAGCGGATCGCGCTGGGCGCCGCCGCCAAACAGGATCACCGGGCTGCGGCGGCCCAGAATGGCCAGGGTGACAGCCTGGTACCAGTCATATATCCGGAAACCGCGCTGGTCCTGCTGGCGGGCCGGGGTGAGATAAGGCCGGGAACCGGGCCAGCGGCCGGGGCCGCCGCAGCCCCAGTTGAGGGAATGATCCCAGCTCCAGGCATAACCTGAAAGCACCAGGCTGTCGAGGAGCTGATTCTGGCGGCGGCGGACCAGGGAAAGAACGGCAGCTTTCAGAAAGGCGGTATCCCAATAGGCTCCGCCAGGTTCAAGGGGCGGAAAAACCGGGATGAGGCCGGCCTGAATGGCAGCCTGGGCGAAGGGAAGGTATTTATCGAGGAAGCGTTCCACCAGGTCTTCCTGGGCCCAGGCGTTGCTGGGCCACGATTGCCGGCTGTTGGGCCGGTCAAAGAGCACCACATACCGCAATCCCCAGCGGGCATAAGTTTCCAGCAGCAGGCGGATTTCGGGCAGGCCGGGCAGGTCGCCGGGGCGCAACCCAAATTGAACCACCGGCTGGATGTCAGAACGCATCAAACCTGAAAGAAAGGTTTCGGGGATGGCGCTTTGCAGGGGCGAAAGAAGGGTCAGCCAGCTTGCGCCCAGGGCGCGCAGCTGCGGCAGCCAGGTATGCAAATCGCTTTCACGATAATGCAGGGTGTCGGGAAAATAGTGAAACCCGAGGCGGGTTGGGGATTTAGGAGAAAGAAACGCGTCCATAGATCACCTGGAGACGAACAGAATGGGTTTGTGTGAAATGGAGCAAGGAATGTGCCAGAGTGTTTGCCGGAAGCGGTTTGAGAAGGGAAAACCAGGCATTGTCTGCACAACTGATCAGAAACCTGGATGCACAGGAGGGCAAAGTTGGGTTAAAATAGGACCATGTCCCCGTTATCTCCCTCTTTTTTCGAACGCCCGGCGCTGGCAGTAGCCCGCGACCTGCTGGGCTGCATTTTGTTTCGCATAGATAATACAGAGTGTATGGCTGGCGTGATCGTGGAAACCGAAGCCTATCAGGGGGAGGATGACCTGGGATGTCACGCTCATCACGGGCGTACTGCGCGTACCGAAGTGATGTATGGCCCGCCCGGGCGGGCGTATGTTTATTTCACCTACGGCATGCACTGGATGCTGAACGCGGTCACTGGCCCGGAAGGCACGCCGGCGGCGGTGCTCATCAGAGCCATCCAGCCGGTGGAGGGGATTGCGGCAATGACGGCGCGCCGGCCGCGTCTGGCTGGCAAAGCCGGCTGGCTGAACGGACCTGCCAAGCTGACCCAGGCTCTGGCGATTGACGGCCGGCTGAACGGGAAAGATTTGTGTTCGAGTGCGGACGGCCTTTATATGGAGGCAGGCCTGGCAATTCCTGATGAACGGGTGAGCACTTCGGCGCGCATTGGTCTGTTTTCGGTGCCCGAACCCTGGAAAAGCATTCCCTGGCGTTTTGTGGCGCAAATAGAGGAGCAGAATGGACTTTAATCTCCTGGTTTACCGGCAGATGCTGCTGATCCGTCTGTTTGAGGAAATGGTGCTTGAGCAATTCAGCCGCGGGGTATTCAGCGGCACCACGCACACTTCACTTGGGCAGGAAGCCAACGCTGCCGGCATCATCAGCCAGCTTGCAGAAGAGGATATTGTGGTCAGCAATCACCGCTGCCACGGCCATTTTTTGGCCTATGGCGGTGACCCGGCGGCTCTGTTTGCCGAGATGATGGGTAAACCTTCAGGGGTTTGCGGCGGGGTGGGTGGTTCGCAGCACCTGCATTGGAAGAATTTCTATTCCAACGGCATTTTGGGCGGCATGATGCCGGTGGCGGTGGGCATGGCCCTGGCTGAAAAACGCCTGGGCAGCCAAGCCGTGGTGACGGCTTTCCTGGGGGATGGCGCGGTGAGCGAGGGGGCTGTTTACGAAGCGATAAACATGGCCAGCCTGTGGGGCGCGCCGGTGTTGTTCGTGGTTGAAAATAACCATATTGCCCAGACCACACCCACCGAACTGGCCCTGGCGGGCGACCTGGCAGCACGCTTTGCGGCTTTTGGACTGCCAGTCAGGCGCATGGACAGCAGCGACGTGGTGGAGATTGCCGCTGCAGCCCGCAGCCTGCTGGATGAGGTGCGCGGCCGGCAAAAACCGGCCGCCCTGATTATCGACACAGTGCGGTTTGGCCCGCATTCCAAAGGCGACGACACCCGGCCAGTAGAAGAGATGGCCCGGTTGATGCGCGAACGTGATCCATTAACCCTTCACGGCGCCCGCCTGACGCAGGATGAACAGAACAGATGCTGGCAGGAAATGACCGGCCTGGTGGCAGAAGCTTTTGAGAAAGCCCTGCAGGCGCCGGGCCAACCTGCATAGAAGGTTTTATGTCAAACGGAGAAGATGCCTTGTTACGCCAGCGTTTGCACAAATTCCATTTTGAGCCTTATCTCAGTTACAAATTTAAGCTGCTGCTGATGCTGATGGCTGGCTTTACACTTATTTTTGCGGCCATTTTCCTCTGGTTTTATGAATATACATTAAGTAATGCCCTGCGGGAAATTCAAACCAACCTTGAAGGAGTGTTATATGCCGTTCCAAACGGCATTAAGGCAGATGAATTGACGTCTCTGATTGCTGACGGCAAACCCAATGCGCAGGGGTTCAGCAATGATCCACGTTATCTTGATCTGTTAAATTACCTGGATTGGGTTCATCAGATGGAGCCGCGTGCCTGGCCTTATATCTATGTTCTTGGCAAAGGCCAGAATGAGATTCTTTATGTGGCGGATCTGTTTACCCGCTATGATCCTTCGCGCTCAACCGGGTTTATGGAAAGCGACACCACCGATAGATTTGAAGAATTCACCCTGGGTAAAACATACCTGATAACGGACGATAAAGGACAGCTTAAGCCTTACCAGGACCAATGGGGCGAGTGGGTATCGGGTTATGCGCCGATCCGTGACAGTGAAGGCAAGGTGATTGCCGGGCTGGGGGTGGATTTTGAAGCCAATGTGGTTTATGAAAAACGCTGGGAAGTGGCCCGTTCCATGATGGTTTTGCTGGCGGCAGGGTATGCCCTGATGCTGGCCACGGTATTTATCCTGTTCAGAGTGTTAAACACCCCCATCCAGCGCCTGTCCAAAGGGTTGAACCATATTCACAAAGGGGAATACGAAGAGGCTGTTCAGGCATTGGAAGAACATGCCGTTATCCGTTTCAGGGATGAACTGGATGTGCTGGCAGAATCCCTGCAGGAAGTGAGCCGCTCGGCAAAGGAAGTGATGGAACTGCGGGTGGCCAGGGATTCGGCTGAGGCAGCCAACCATGCCAAGAGCGTGTTTCTGGCCAATATGAGCCATGAACTGCGCACGCCGTTGAACGCCATCATTGGTTACAGCGAGATGCTGCAGGAGCAGGCGGAGGATGAAGACGACCCGGATTTGTCTGAAGATTTGCATAAGATCACTTCGGCAGGGCGCTATTTGCTGGCGTTAATCAATGACATCCTGGATATCTCGCGGATTGAGGCCGGCCGCATGCCCCTGCACATTGAACCTTTTAAATTGCAGCCGCTGATGGATGAGGTGCTCGAGACCATTACGCCGGTGATGGAAAAGAATGAAAACAACCTGACGGCTGATCTGCCGGAGGGAGAGCTGGGGGAAATGGTTTCGGATAAAACCAAAGTGCGCCAGGTGCTTTACAACCTGCTGAGCAACGCAGCCAAGTTCACCCAGAAAGGCCAGGTGAAGCTGGTGGTGCGCCGGATGGAGATGAACGGGCGTGAATTCATCAGTTTCTGTATTAGCGACACCGGCATTGGCATGACGCCGGAGCAGGTGCAGAATATTTTCCAGCCTTTCAAGCAGGCTGATCCATCCATTTTGGCCAAATACGGCGGAACAGGGTTGGGCCTGGCCATCAGCAAGCAGTTCTGCGGCATGCTGGGCGGTGATATCACCGTGGAAAGCGAACCGGGGAAGGGTTCACGCTTCACGGCGCTGATCCCGCTGGTGATGATGCAGGCAGAAACCGGCGAAGGCGCCGGGGCTGGATAAAACAGCGGGAAGAATCCCGTGATTTTGCGCAACTTTTTTCTTTCATTTTCGTATATTTTAAGGAGTTCAATGGAAGCGATTGCTGTTCTCGATTTTGGTTCGCAATATTCACAGTTGATCACCCGGCGTGTGCGCGAAATGCAGGTGTACTGTGAACTGTTCCCCTGGGACGCCCCGGCTGAAACTGTGCAGGCCATTCATCCCTGCGGTTATATCCTCTCTGGTGGGCCAAATTCAGCCTACGATCCGGGGGCGCCTTTTGTGCCGCCCTATGTGCTCGAATCGGGACTGCCGATTCTGGGAATCTGCTACGGCATGCAGGCGCTGACGCATGCCCTGGGCGGGGTGGTGGCGCCTTCGACGGAGCGGGAATACGGCCTGATGGATGTGACGGTGACGGCGCAAAACCCGCTGCTGCCTTACGGCACGCAGCCGGTGTGGATGTCGCACGGCGACCGCATTGAACGCGCCCCGGATGGCTTTGTCTCATTGGCGCAGAGCGCCAATAGCCCCATTGCGGCCATGGGCAACCTGGCCCAAAAGCGTTACGGCCTGCAGTTTCACCCGGAAGTGCGCCACACGCCCGGAGGCATGGAAATTTTGCGCCATTTTGTGATGGAAATTTGCGAAGCTGTGCCCGATTGGACCCCTGGCTCCATCATCCACCAGGCAGTGGAACGCATTCAGAAGCAGGTAGGCGATCAGCCGGTGCTTTCAGCCGTGAGCGGCGGGGTTGATTCGAGCGTTGCCACTGCCCTGGTGTTCAAAGCCATCGGCAAGCAGCTTTCGGCGGTTTTTGTGGACACCGGCATGCTGCGCCACCAGGAACGCGAATCGGTTGAAGAGGCCTTCAAGCGCAACCTGAACATGCCCCTGGTGACGGTGGACGCGGTGGACCGCTACCTGGCGGCGCTGAAGGGCGTGACCGACCCCGAAACCAAGCGTCGCACCATCGGCGAGCTGTTCATTCGCATTTTTGAAGAAGAAGCCCGCCGTCTGGGTTCGCCGAAGTTTCTGGTCCAGGGGACCATTTATCCGGACGTGGTGGAATCGGCTGCCCCCGACCGCGCCAAAGGGATGCGCATCAAGTCGCATCACAATGTGGGCGGGCTGCCCAAGACAATGGATTTTGCCCTGGTAGAGCCGCTGCGCTACCTTTTCAAGGATGAGGTGCGCGCCGTGGGCGAGGCGCTGGGTCTGCCGGCAGAACTGGTCTGGCGGCAGCCCTTCCCGGGGCCGGGCCTGGCCGTGCGCTGCCTGGGCGAGGTGAACGCAGAGCGCCTGGCGCGGCTGCGGGCAGCGGATCATATTTTGACCGGCGAGCTGGCCGCGGCCGGCCTGCTGCGCATGAAACCCGATGCCTCGGGCACAGCCCAGGCTTTTGCCGTGCTGCTGCCGGTGCAGTCGGTGGGCGTGATGGGCGACCAGCGCACCTATCAGGAAGCGGTGGCCCTGCGCGCCGTGACCACGGATGACTTTATGACGGCTGATTGGGCGCGCCTGCCGCATGATCTGCTGGCGCGCATTGCCAACCGCATTGTCAACGAGGTAGCCGGGGTGAACCGCGTGGTGTATGATATTACCAGCAAACCGCCTTCCACCATCGAGTGGGAGTAGACGGGCTGGTGTAAATGGACGGAGCAATCCGGCCAATTTTTTGAAGGAGATATGATGGACATTGGTGAAGTTCTTGTTTCAGCGTGGAAAACCATCTGGAAGCATAAGGTGTTGTGGCTGGTGGGCATTCTGGCCAGCTTTGGCCGCGGCGGCGGCGGTGGAAATGGCGGCAGCAGTTCCTACCAGTACAGCAACGGCGAGTATTCAGGGCAGTTCAATCAGTTCCAGCGGATGATTGAGAGCGTGCCGGGGTGGGTGTGGATCCTGCTGATTATTGCCCTGGTGCTGCTGCTGGTGGCCTTTGCGGTGATCGGCCTGATCGGCCGCATCAGCCTGATCAAGGGTGTGAACGATGTGGAAGAAGGCGCAGAAAAATTGCATTTCTTCTCGCTGCTGAAGTCATCGCTGCGCTATTTCTGGCGCTTCTTCCTGCAGGGTTTGCTGGTGCTTGTAGTGATCCTTGTGCTCATGGCGGCCATCTTTGTGCCGTTGATTTTCTTGGGTGTGATCACCATGGGCATTGGCTTGCTGCTGCTGATCCCGGTGATGTGCTGTCTTATGCCTCTTTTCATTGTGTTGGGGCTTTACCTGCAGCAATGCCAGACGGCAATGGTGGTGGAGGACGTGGGCCTGATGGACGGCTTCAGGCGCGGCTGGGAAGTGACGAAAAAGAACCCGGGATGGATTTTGCTGACCGGACTCATTTTGGGCACCATTGATGTGGTGATCAGCCTGGTGGTTTCACTGCCAATCATCATTCTGGTTCTGCCGCCCATTCTGGCCGTCGCTTCAAGGCAGCAGGAGCTGGTTTACGGCTCACTGGCTGTGGTGGGGCTGCTGTGCTGCCTATACCTGCCGGTTTTACTGCTGGTTTCAGGTATTCTTGAGGCGTATACGGCGGCCGGGTGGACGATCGCCTTCCGCCGCCTGACCGGGCGCGCTTCCAAAGCGGGCATGCCTGCCGGAGCCACCCCGGCGGTGCCGCCGTCGTTCACCCCGCTGGATGCGATGACTTACGAAAGCCCGGCGCCTGCCGCACCGGCGGTTGAACCCCCGCCTTTTGATGACAATCCGCAGGTGTAAATCCTGTTCATGGATGACCCGGCCCTGGAGAACTCCTTCAGGGCCGGTTTTCTGTTAAGATTTTGAAAATGAGATAAAACAATTCGCTTGTTGAATGAATCGGTTAAGATGATCAGTTTATCTCGCCTAATTGCCGGATAATTTGTGGGAGCGAAAATGAATCTGGGTGAAATTTTCAGGACAAGCTGGAGAATTTTTTCTAAGAATCGCGTGCTTTAATTGCTGGCGGCTGCTTCAGCGGCCGTCTCATTCCTGCTGTTTTCGGCTTATAGCGGCCTGAACGCTCAGTCTGAAATCTGGTCTGGAAATTTTCGCTATGTCTACTTTCTACCATCCTGCCTGTATTATCTGGCCATCGCCATCCTGCTGGGGCCTTTTCAAATTGCCCTGTTGCAAACGGCCAACCGTTTGGATGAGGGTGAACAGCAGATATCTGTTGGAGACGCCCTCAGGGCCAGCCTGAGATTTTTAAAACGCTATGTTTTGATGCAGTTAGCCTTCACCGCCCTGATCACTGCGGCCGTGATTTTGACGCTTATCACCGGTGTGGCCGGACTGTTTGGCGCATCCATGATAGGGTCGGCGAATGGCGCCCAGGCAGACGCGGGATTGCGTTTCCTCTTTTCAGGGGGGGGCTGTCTTGCCATCCCGGCGGCGGTTGCCCTGTGTATGGTGATCATCATTTTTAACCTGGTGGAAATGGTGCTGGTGCTGGGAGACCGCGATATTGTCAACAGCATGGTCTTGGGCTGGGGTTTATTCCGGGATGGAAGAAGCTGCTGCCGCCGTTGCTGGCGCTGGGTATGCTCATCATACCCCTTTCAATAGCTGGGAGCTGGCTATTCAAAGGCCCTGATCAGCTTTCTGTGAAATGGCTGACGATGGCTTTGATTCGCGTTTTATTTCAGGGGTTTATGGACGCTTTCACAGCAGCCGCCCGGGTTGTCATTTTCCGCCGGTTGATCGGAATAACAGCGGGTGAGAAAATTTCCCAGACAGTTGATATGAATTTGCAAAACGGAATTCCAGAGCATGAATCAACCAGAGATATGGATCAGGAAGCGTCCGTTTCCGAAGCAAAGTCAATGTATGAAACCGAGCCACCCGCAGATAAGGAGTAGTGATCATTATCATATGGTTTTTTCTCCCCTTTTTTTCAAAGTGGCATTATAATATTTGCATAACCCAAAAACATATTCTTGAGGAGATTAGAAATGGCTTATATCATTACTGAAGCTTGCATTGCCTGCGGTGCCTGTGAATCAGAATGCCCCGTTGAATGCATCAGCGCTGGCGATCCCATCTACGTGATCGACGCTGATAAATGCATCGAATGCGGCGCCTGCGCTGGCGTGTGCCCGGTGGATGCCCCTCAACAGGCATAATTTCATCCTTTTTCATGGATCAATACCGGCGAGACGATCAAGCCTCGCCGGTTTGATTTTAAGGCCCAGATGTGTGCAATTATTTCAGATTCAGGCTAGAATTAAGATATGAAATCCTTGCACCGGCAAATCATGACCCTGTTGTTGATTTTGTTGATCTGCCTGCACGGCCAGCCTGCGGGGGCGCAGACGGCCGGCCAGGCGATCATTTCCAGCCTGGATTTGAAGGCATATCCAGAATTTTCTTTCAGGCTGGAGGTTTTTGACAGCAATGGGCGGTTTCTAAACGGACTGAAACCTGACCAGGTGACCCTGCTGGAAGACGAGCAGGAGCGGCCTCTGGTGGAACTGCTGGAAGAGAGGCGCAGCCTGGAAACCCTGGTGGTGGTCAATGCGGCGCAGCCTCTGGGGGTGCGCGATGCGCGCGGGGTAACCCGCTACGACCTGCTGCGCGAGGGGTTGAAAACCTGGCTCAGCAGCGTGAAGGCACAGGAAGGGGATACTTTTTCCCTTTTGAATAATCAGGGCCAGGAAGCGAATGACCTGCCGGATGCGCAAAAATTGTGGGCTGCCATTGAGGCATTTAAACCGGATATGCGCGCCGAAACGCTTTCGATGGACAGCCTGACCCGTGCCCTGACCGTTCCAGAGGGGTTTGACCGGCGGCGGGTAGTTTTGTTCATCACGCCAGTGCTGCAGGGGGCCGATTTGGGAACGCTGCAGGGCCTGGCGGAAGAAGCCAAAATCAACCATATCCGGCTGAGCATCTGGATGGCGGGGGGAGCACAGGTGATTGGCTCGGCTGACGCTCAGGCAATGGAAGCGGCAGCGGTGATGACGGGCGGCAGTTTTTTTGCTTTTTCAGGCAGCGAGCCCATTCCTGATCCCAGCAGCGCGTTTGACCCACTGGCAGGCGTGTACCTGGTGCATTACCGTTCAGGCATCATCACCAGCGGCAGCCACACGCTGACCCTGCGCATCGAAAAAGAAGGCGAGATGATGGTGGCCGGCCCGCTGGATTTCACCCTGAATGTGACGCCTCCCAATCCCATTTTCCTTTCACCTCCGCCGCAAATTACCCGCAGCGGCCAGGCGGATGAAGATGGCCAACCTCAGGCGCTGACGCCAGCCAGCCAGACCTTGAAGATGGTGGTGGAATTCCCCGACGCCCACCCGCGCGCGCTGCGCGCCAGCCGCCTTTTTGTGGATCAGAAGCTGGTGGTTGAGAATAAAAAAGCGCCTTTCGACTCCTTCACCTGGCCGCTGACGGCCTACAAGGAAGATGGGCGGCATATCCTGCGCCTGGAAGTGGAAGATGAGATGGGTCTGATGGGTTCCAGCAGCGAACTGCCGGTGAGCATCACCATCTCCCTGCAAATGCCCGAAGTTTTGCCGGAAGAACGGCGCAGCAATTTGTGGGGCATCACGGCAGCGGTGCTGGCGTTTGCGGCGCTGGTCAGCGTGCTGGCGGTGGGGTGGACCATCCGCACCCGCTCAAAAAATAAAAAAGCAGCCACCGCGGATATGATGATGGACGAATCCTCTGCTGACATTTTTTCTACGCGGGCGGCCCGGAGCTGGCCGAAAAAAGGTGCGCATGAACACAGCGAGGCGGCAATGATGGGATTGGAAGGTGCGCCGACCTTCAATTTGGGTTTGAAAGAATCAACCTTCGGGAGAGATCCCACCCAGGCCACCTGCGTGGTGACGGCAACCGGGGTGGATGCCCTGCACTGCCGGTTGAGGCGCATGGATGACGGCAGCTACTGGCTTTATGATGAAAATTCGGTGGCAGGCACCTGGGTCAACTATGCGCCGCTGGGAAAAAACGGGTTGCAGCTGCACCACGGGGACCGCGTGGCGATTGGTCAGGCTGCTTTCCGTTTTCGGTTGCAAAATCCACGGAATTTGCGTAGAATACAAGTTAAACCCTACAAGGATCGGTTATGAATCCTTCAGATAAACCCCACCTTCTGACCGCCTCGGGAACCCACCCCGGCATGACGGGCAAAAACAACGAAGATTACTTTGGCATCTTCAGTTTCACCACCCAGAATAATGGGCGGTCTTTGCCGGTGCTGCTGGCGATGGTCTGCGACGGCATCGGCGGTCACAACGCCGGTGAAGTGGCGGCAAAGCTGGCTGTGGATACCATCCGGGGATTGGTTTTGGAAAGCGACGGCTCAGATCCGCTGGGCACGATGACCCGGGCCATTCAGGAAGCCAGCCGGGATATCCATAATTTTGCCAGCGAAGATCCAGCTCGTCAGGGCATGGGTTCTACCTGCTCCTGTGCATGGATAGCCGGTGATCGTCTCTTCATTAATTATGCCGGCGACTCGCGAATGTACCTGTTGCGCGGCGGGCGCATCCAGCAATTGACCAAAGATCATACCTGGGTGCAGGAAGCCGTGGATGCGGGTGTGCTGAACCGTGCGCAGGCCAAGAAGCACCCCAATGCGCATGTCATTCGCCGGCACCTGGGCGGAGAAGAACCGCCAGAAGTGGATGCGCGGCTGTATATCACGGGCAAGGAAAGCGATGAGCAGGCTCTGGCCAACCAGGGTTATCCGCTGATGCCGGGCGACCGCCTGTTGATGTGCAGCGACGGATTGACCGACCTGGTTGAAGATGATGAAATTGCGGCCGTTCTGCTGTCCATGCCGATGGCAGCTGCCATTGAGCAGTTGATTGGCATGGCCTGCCAGCGCGGCGGTCACGACAACATCACCATTGTGACGGCGCAGGTGCCGGGCGAACCGCCGCAGGTGCGCGGAGCAGCCCCAACCGGGCCGGTGCCGCCGGCGACCCAGGTACGTCCAACCGGACCGGTTCTCGCGAAAGGGCAGCCCAGAACCACCGGACCCATATCGCCGGGTGGTCAGACTGCGCGCGCGCCGGGCAGCCGGGTTTATCTATGGCTGGCGCTGACTGTGTTGATATTCCTGGCGTTAGCTGCCATCGCGGTCATTATCGGGATCACCGTTTTTGCCAACCCGCAGGTCACCTCCACCCCCACGCCGCGCCCAAGCGCTTCGCCCACGCACATCCGTTTTGAAGAGACCCCACCGGCGGCCACTGTGCGGCCGCCAGTCACCCAGGCTCCTGGCATTGAACCTTCTGCGCCACCGGCAAATGACACCCCCACGCTCACAGCCACATCCTGGCCTACGGATACGCCGCAGCCAACCATCACATCCACGCCAACCCCGCCGGGAACGCCGGTGCAGCCTGGAGTCACCCAGCATACGGCCACAGTGACCCTCACCCCATTGGCACCGATGGGGGGCAGCACAACTTACCCATAGGATACCGGTTTTTAACCTTCAAAGGTGCATTAAAACCCACAACGCCTGCGTTAAGCAGGCGTTGTGGGTTCTGTCGGCTGGCGCAAAGGGTCAGGATGAGGCCAGGCTGCGGCGCAGCACCGCGCGCATGGCCAGGGCTTTGGCGGCACCTTCAGCGGTGCAGGTGATGGGATTATCCACCAGGTAAGCGGGAATGCCAAGAGCGCGGGTGAGGTATTTATCAATCCCACGCAGCATGGAACTGCCGCCCACGATGGCCACGCCGCGGTCAATGATATCGGCGATCAACTCGGGCGGGGTTTTTTCAAGCACGCGTTTGACCGTGTTGACCACTTCGTTCAGCGGGTCTTCAAGGGCATCGGCAATTTCATCGGTGGTGAGGGTGGCCGGGCGGGGCAGGCCGTTAACCTGGTCCTGGCCCTGCACTTCGAGGGACTGCTGTTCGCCGCCGGGGATGGCGCTGCCGATTTTTATTTTGAGCTGTTCAGCGGTCGGCTGGCCAATGATCAGACCGTATTTCTTACGCACATAGGCGGCAATGGCATCATCCATTTTAAGGCCGGCCGTGTGCGAAGTTTCGGCACAGACGATGCCGTTCATGGCCAGCACGGCGGCCTGGGTGGTGCCGCCTCCCAGGCAAATGATCATATTGCCTGAGGGGGTATTGATGGGCAGATCCACGCCGAGGGCGGCTGCCAGGGGCTGGTGGATCAGGTAAACCTCACTGGCGCCAGCGCCCAGGCCGGCTTCGTGCACGGCGCGGCTTTCCACGCTGGTCACGCCGTAGGGCATGGTGAGCATGATTTTTGGCCGGTTGAGGAAGAGCATGGGCGGGCTGACCTTGCGGATCAGCTCTTTGAGCAGTTTTTCGGTGATTTCGTATTCAGCGATGACACCGTTCTGGAGAGGACGGATGACCTCAATGGATTCGGGAACGCGGCCCATCATATCGCGGGCAACCGTGCCCCATTCAACCATTTTTAATTCTTCGACCACAATGGCAACCACGGTGGGTTCCTGTACCAATATCTGGCGCGTATCGGCAACGATGGTGTTGAGGGTGCCGAGGTCAATGCCCAGTTCGCGCGAAAAAAGCGGCATAAAAGATACTCCTTGAGGGGTTAATGCCCTTTGCGCTGCCGGTAGCGCCGGACAGCATCAATGCGCAGGTTGGACCGGCGCAGGGCAGATTGCAGATTGAGGAAGGCGTCGCTGTCTCGAGGAATGTCTTTGCTGAGCAGCTCTTCAGCACGGCGGCGGGCCGATTCAGCCCGTTCCACATCAATTTCAGCCACATTTTCAGCGGCATCGGCCAGAATTGTGACCTGATCGGGCTGCACTTCGGCCACCCCACCGGCCACGGTAAAAATTTGCTCTTCGCCTTTCGAGCGGATGGTAATCAGACCGTACTGCAGGGTGGTGAGCAGGGGAGAATGATTGGGCAAAATGCCCATTACCCCGGCTGAGCCCGGCAGGACGATGATATCAGCTTCGCCTTTGAAGACCTGACGGTCTTGTGAGACAATTTCACACCGGATTGGCATAAGGGCAAATCCTTTCCTCTGTGTGGGTGAGGCTGGCTGGGTTAGCCGGCCAGTTTTTTGGCGTTGGCATAGACATCATCCAGGTTGCCGGCCATCAGGAAGGCCTGCTCGGGCAGGTCGTCGCATTGACCGTCGAGGATGGCGCGGAAGCCGGCGATGGTTTCACGCAGGGGCACGTAGCGGCCGGGGATGCCGGTGAATTGCTCCGCCACCGACATGGGCTGCGAGAAGAAACGCTCAATCTTGCGTGCGCGTGAAACAATAAGTTTATCATCTTCGCCCAATTCGTCAATACCCAGAATGGCAATGATATCCTGAAGATCTTTGTAGCGCTGCAAAACCCGCTGCACTTCGCGGGCGGTGGTGTAATGCTCTTCGCCCACAATGCGCGGATCGAGAATGCGGGAAGTGCTGGCCAGGGGGTCCACAGCCGGGTAAATGCCTTTTTCGACGATGGAGCGTTCGAGGGCGATGGTGGCGTCGAGGTGGGTAAAGGTGGCCACGGGGGCGGGGTCTGAATAGTCGTCGGCAGGCACGTAAACGGCCTGCATGGAGGTGATGGAGCCGTGGCGGGTGGAGGTGATGCGTTCCTGAAGCTCGCCCATCTCATTGGCCAGGGTGGGCTGGTAGCCTACGGCGGAGGGCATGCGGCCGAGCAAAGCTGACACTTCAGAGCCAGACATGGTGAAGCGGAAGATATTATCAATGAAGAGCAGAACGTCCTTGCCCTGGTCGCGGAAATATTCCGCCACAGCCAGTGCCGAAAGGGCCACGCGCAGGCGCACGCCCGAGGGTTCATTCATCTGGCCGTAAACCATCACGGTATCTTTCATAACGCCCGATTCAAGCATTTCACGGTAGAGCTGGGTGCCTTCACGGGTGCGTTCTCCCACGCCGGCAAAGACCGAGTTGCCCTGATGGACGGTGGCGATTGAACGGATGAGTTCCATGATGATGACGGTTTTGCCCACACCGGCGCCGCCGAAAATGCCTGTTTTACCGCCCTTGGTGAAGGGGGCAATCAGGTCCACCACTTTAAGGCCGGTTTCAAAAACCTCTACGCGGGTGGATTGATCGGCAAAATCGGGGGCGGGGCGGTGAATGGGATAGCGCAGGGTATCATCTACCGGGCCCTTGCCATCCACGGGCTGGCCCAGCACGTTCAGCACACGGCCGAGGGCATGCATGCCCACCGGGACCATGATGGGGCTGAAGGTGCGGTGCACGGGCAGGCCGCGCTGCAAACCGTCGGTGGTATCCATAGCCACGCAGCGGGCCATATCTTTGCCGATGTGCTTTTGCACTTCAAGGACGACGGCAGGCTGGCCGGGGCGCCGGATTTCCAGGGCTTCGTAGAGGTCGGGCATTTCGCCCGGCTTGAATTCAACATCCACCACGCTGCTTTGAATTTGTGTCACCAGACCGATATTTTCCATGTGTGTGTTTTCCTTCCGGGTGAAGCGGATCTAGCCTTGCCGGGTGGCTTTGGCAAGGGCTTCTGCACCGCCAGCGATATCCAGCATATCATTGGTAATGGCCTGTTGGCGGGCCTTGTTATAATCGAGCTGCAAGCCGCTGAGCAAATCCATGGCGTTGTCGGTGGCATGTCGCATGGCCACCATGCGCGCGGCATGTTCAGAGGCGAGGGATTCGAGAATATCCTGATAAACCTGAACACCGGTGAAGCGCAGGATGATCTGATTCAGGATTTCGTTTTGATCGGGTTCATAGGTGAACACCGAATGGGTGGTGTGGGTCACATTGTGTGCGGTGAGTTTGCCCTCGTTGTGAGAGATCTCCAGCGGCAGCAGTTTGCGGATGACCGGTTCCTGCACCACCATGCTTTTAAAATTGGTATAAGCCAGGTAGACCTGGTCGGCCCGGCCTGAAGTGAATTCCTCTATTGCCATGCGGCCGATGGGGGAAACATCCATAAAGGAAGGCATGGCTGGCAGGCTGCTGAATTCGGCAATGACCTTCTTGCGCCGGCGGAGAAGCATATCGCGGCCTTTGCGCCCGACCGTGATATATTCCACCGGGCAGGGAAAGTCGTTGAACTGCTGGAGGGTGGCGCGGACAATATTCATATTGTAAGCGCCAGCCAGGCCGCGGTCGCCGCTGACCAGAATGACCAGCACCGATTTGATTTCTTCCCGTTCGTTCAGCAGGGGGTGCAGGCTTTCGTGGCCAGGTTGACGGGCCAGGTGAAGCAGCACTTTCCATGATTTTTCAGCGTAGGGCCGTGAGGCCATGACGGCTTGTATGACACGGCGCACTTTGCTGGCTGAAACCGTCTCAAGTGCTTTGGTCACCTGGGAGATATTTTTGACGCTCCGGATGCGGAGCCGCATTTCACGGGCTGATGGCATGGGTCGCCTGCCTCAGTTTAAGCCGTCCAACCGGCATTGAAGCTGCTGAGGGCTTCACGCAGCTTGTTTTCGGTTTCGGGGGTGATGCGTTTTTGGGCGGCAATATCCCGGCCGATTTCAGCCTGGGTGGTTTCCATGTAGCGCAGCATGGCGGTTTCCCAGGCGCGCATCTTTTCCACCGGCACATTATCCGAGTAGCCGTTGGCGCCAGCAAAGAGCAAAATGACCTCATTTTCGAGAGACATGGGCTCATACTGCGGCTGTTTCAGAATTTCCTGCTGGTGGCGTCCGCGGTTAAGCAGGGCCTGGGTGGTTTTATCGAGGTCAGAGCCGAACTGGGCAAACGCAGCCAGTTCGCGGTAGGAGGCCATATCGAGGCGCAGGCGGGCTGCCACCTGTTTGATGGCTTTGGTCTGCGCAGAGCCGCCCACGCGGCTGACGGAGATGCCCACATTGATGGCCGGGCGGATGCCAGCATTGAAAAGGTTGCTTTCAAGATAAATCTGGCCGTCGGTGATGGAGATGACGTTGGTGGGAATATAGGCTGAAACATCGCCCAGCAGGGTTTCAATGATGGGCAGGGCGGTGAGGGAACCGCCGGTGTTTTCAACCCGCGCCAGTTTGAAATCAGCCGCCTGAGGCATGGATTTGAGCGCTTGTTCAGCTTCATGCTGCGAAAGCGGTCCGGTGAAAAGTTTTCCATCCACTGCATCCTCTTTTTTAGCCAGGGGTTTATCGAAGGCTTTGGGGACGATGACAAAGTGATTGGCCAGGCGGGCGGCGCGTTCCAGCAGGCGGGAATGCAGGTAAAAGACATCGCCGGGGTAGGCTTCGCGGCCCGGGGGGCGGCGAAGCAGCAGAGACACCTGGCGGTAAGCCCAGGCGTGTTTGGAAAGATCATCATAGACCACCAGTGCATCGCGGCCGGTTTCCATGAATTCTTCGCCGATGGCGCAGCCGGCATAGGGGGCAATGTATTGCAGGGCGGCGGGGTCGTCGGCAGACGCCACCATGATGATGGTGTGTTCCATGGCGCCATGGCGTTCCAGCAGAGCCAGGGTGCGGGCGATGGCCGCTTTTTTCTGTCCGATGGCTACGTAAATGCAAATCAGGTCTTTGCCCTTCTGGTTGATGATGGTGTCGATGGCCAGGGCGGTTTTGCCGGTCTGGCGGTCGCCAATAATCAGTTCGCGCTGACCGCGGCCGATGGGGATCATGGCGTCGATGGCTTTGATGCCGGTCTGAACGGGGGTATCCACATCCTGACGCTGCACCACGCCGGGGGCAATGCGTTCAATGGGGCGGTAGGTGGTGGCGTGCAGGGGACCTTTGCCATCGATGGGCTGCCCCAGGGCGTTGACCACGCGGCCGATGAGGGCATCGCCCACCGGCACCGAGGCGATGCGCCCGGTGGTATAGACGGCCATATCCTGGCTGATGCCGGAGTAGTCTCCGAGGATGATGACGCCGACGCTGTCCTGTTCGAGGCTGAAGGCGACGCCCGGAACACCGTTTTCAAATTCGAGCAGTTCTTGTGAACGCACCCCGGGCAGGCCGGAAACGCGGGCGATGCCGTCGCCGGCTTCAATCACCCGGCCGGTATCTCGGATTTGCAATCCGGGCTGGAAAGCAGAAATTTTATCTTGCAGTTCCTGAGAGATTTGCTGGATCAAATTGGTCATGCGGCCTCCGGTTAAGCGGTAAATTCGGCCACCTTGCTGGCATCCAGACGGGTAAGGATGGCAACCAGCAGGCGGACAGCATTGTCATAATCACTGCGGTGGATGATGGAACTGTGGGAATGGATATGGCGCGCCGGCACCCCGATGACGACGGTGGGGACGCCGGTTTTGTACAGGTGAATGACAGAGCCATCGGTGGCGCCGCCCTCAATGGCAGAGAGTTGAATGGGGATGGATAGTTCAGCGGCTGCATCCACCACCATATCGCGCAGCTTCAGGTTGGGGATCATGCGGGCATCATAAATCAAAACGGTGGGACCCTGGCCCAGCTTGTTGGCGCATTCTTCAGGGTTGACGCCCGGCACATCGCCGGCAATGTCTGATTCCAGAATGATGGCAACATCGGGGTTCACCACTTCAACAGCGGTGGTGGCGCCGCGCACGCCCACTTCTTCCATCACGGTGGCGGCGCCAAAAATGGTGTTGGGGTGCTCCTTGGTTTGCAGCTCTTGCAGCACTGAAATGATCATGGCCACACCGACACGGTCATCAAAGGCTTTTGAGAGATAGGTTTTACCGCTGGCCATGATGTTAAAATCGGCGTGGGGAACAATGGGGTCTCCAGCGCGCACACCGGCAGCGGTCACTTCATCGAGAGAGGTGGCTCCGATATCAATATACATTTCTTTGCGGGTGATCACTTTGGCCCGTTCTTCGGATGAGAGCAGGTGCGGCGGTTTGACGCCAATCACACCGATCACATCGCCCAGCCGGGTTTTAATGATGACACGCTGGCCGAGAAGGGTTTGGTCGAACCAGCCGCCCAGAGGCAGGAACTTAATGTAGCCTTCTTTGGTGATGTGCTTGACCATGAAGCCAATTTCATCCATATGGCCGGCCAGCATCACACGGGGGGCGGGAGCGCTGCCTGTTTTGCAGCAGATGACGCTGCCAATTTTATCCTGCGACAGTTCGCCAAGGGGGGCAAAATAGTCGCGCACCAGGCTGCGAACAGGGGTTTCATAGCCGGGAACGCCGTGCGCTTCGGTTATTTCCTTCAAGAGCTTTTCGATTTCGTCCATGAGCCATCCCTTCTATATGAAATAGAAAACTCGCCCAGTGGGTGGGCTGCATCATTGGTTAAATCATACTAGAAAGCCGTTTTATTGTCCAGTTATACCCGGCCTTTTCAGGGTGATGTTACTCACCAAAAAAAATTGCTTCAGGTGATCGAAGGAGGCGCGCGCAGTGCCTCGCGGCGAGGGAAAAATGATCAGCGGAAATATTGCAGGGCCAGGCGCAGGCGGGCTTCCACATCTTGGGGTGCATCGTGAGGAATGGCCTGAATGGCGGTTTGCGCCTCAACCACGCTGTAACCGAGGCCGGTGAGGGCATCGAGCACTTCCGTGTCGAGGTTGGTGATGACCGCCGGCAGGCCGGTGACTTCGGTGTCCTGGATTTTACCCTGCAATTGCAGCAGGATTTTTTGCCCGGTTTTTTTGCCTACCCCAGGCACTTTTGCAAACAAGTCTGCCTGCTCGCTGACCACGGCGCGGCGGATGGCATCGGGTGTGAGGACCGAGAGGGTGGCCAGGGCAGTGCGGGGGCCGACTCCGTTGACGCCGAGGAGCAGCACAAAAAATTCGCGTTCTTCGGCAGTATCAAAGCCGTAAAGGCTGAGGGCGTCTTCACGCACCACCAGGTAGGTGTGGAGGCTGATGGTTTCACCGGCCTTGACCCGGGCGCGCAGCGGCGCGGGCACGCTGACCAGCAGGCCTACCCCTCCCACGCGTACCACCAGCCCGGCGGAACTGATTTCGGTGATTTCCCCAAACAGCGAAGCGATCATAATCGTTTCTCCTTATCGCGGCGGTGATTGTAAATCTCATAAAGTACAACAGCCGTGGCCACGGCCAGATTGAGCGAATCACTGCGTCCGGTCATGGGAATGCGCAGAACAGCATCGCACAGGGCCAGGTGCTGCGGCAGCAGTCCCTGGCGTTCGCTGCCCATCAATACAATGCAGGGATCGGGATAAACAAAGGTGTGATAATCCTGGTCGGACCCGCCAGAAGTTCCCAGCAGGGGCAGGGCCACCTGTTTTTTCCAGGCAGAAAACTCGGCAAAACTGGTTTTAATCAATTTTTGCGAGAACAGGGCGCCCATGCTGGCGCGGGCAGCCGATGGATCGTAGGGGTCGGTGCATTGATCGAGCAAAATGACGCCCTGCGCGCCGACGGCATCGCTGGTGCGCAGGATGGTGCCCAGGTTGCCGGGGTCGGCCACGGAATCGAGGGCGATCCACAGCTGGCCGTGAGCCGGACGGGTTTTGGGCAGGCTGGCCCAGCGCTGGCGGGCCACAGCGCCAATGCCCTGGGGACCATCTTTGAGGGCAAAGCTGTTGAAGGTATCGGCGCTCACTTCCAGCACCGGCACGCCCTGGGTTTGTTGCAGATTGGCCAATTCCTGGCCGTAAGAGCTGACGAGCAAATCGGGCGCCACCACCAGGTATTCCATTTGAATACCCTGTTCAAAGGCTTCACCGACAATGCGCAGACCCTCCATATAAAACAGGCCGGTTTCACTGCGTGTTTTGCGGTCGCGCAGTTTGCGAATTTGCTTGATTTTTGGGTTGGCAGGACTGGTTAACATGGCATCAGGTGAGGGAGCGAAAACGGAGGCTGTTGAGATGGCAAAAGGCAATCGCCAGAGCATCGGCAGCATCATCGGGGCGGGGGATATCTTCGAGGTTGAGAAGGGCTTTCATCATCATCTGCACCTGCTTCTTTTCGGCGTTGCCATAACCCACGGCTGCCTGCTTCACTTCCAGCGGGGTGTATTCAAACACGCTGATACCTGCCTCGGCCAGGGCCAGCAGCACCACGCCGCGGGCCTGTCCCACGGCGATGGCCGTGGTGACATTGCGATGAAAAAACAACTTCTCCACCGCGCTGCTGGCAGGGCGGTGGAGAAGGATGATTTGCTTCAATTCCTGATAAATCAGGACCAGCCGTTCAGGCATAGGCAAGCCAGCTGGCGTGGTGATGACGCCGTAGGCGACTGCTTCAGGTTGGCCGGAAGCGTTTTCCCGCACCAATCCATAGCCTGTGGTGGCTGTGCCGGGGTCAATCCCCAGAATGGTCATATCTATTCTGATTCGAGGGCAGCCATGGCCTCTTCAGAGATCTTGAGGTTCGAGTAGACGTTCTGCACGTCGTCAAACTCTTCGAGGGCTTCAATGACTTTTAGAACCTGCATGGTCTTTTCTACATCGAGTTCGACTTCCATGTTGGGGAACATGCGCAAGCCAGCTTCATCGGGGTGAATTTTGGCATTGTGTAGGGCGGTGCTGATCTTCTTGAAGGATTCGACCGGAGCGAAAATTTCGATTTCGCCGTCTTCTTCGACGATGTTATCAGCACCAGCTTCAACAGCCAATTCGAAAACCTTGTCGAAATCAAGGCCCTTGGAAGGGAAGGAGAAATAAGCATTGCGGGTGAACTGCCAGGCCACCGAGCCGCTTTCGGCCATGCTGCCGCCGCTGCGGGAGAGGATGTGGCGGATTTCTGCCACGGTGCGGTTGCGGTTTTCAGTAACGCATTCGATGATCAGGGCGATACCATTGCTGGCGTAACCTTCATAGGTGTTTTCTTCAAGAACGACCCCGTCTTTGCTTTCGCCAGTGCCGCGTTTGATGGCGCGTTCAATGCCGTCTTTGGGCATGTTCTGAGCGCGTGCACGCTCGATGGCCAGTTGCAAACCGACATTGTTATCGGGGTCACCGCCGCCCTCGCGGGCTGCAAGAACAATTTCGCGGGCCAGGCGAGTGAAGACCTGACCTTTCTTGGCATCGGCAGCGCCTTTTTTGCGCTTAATCGTAGCCCAATGTGAATGTCCAGACATACTTTTACTCCTGAAAACACCTTAGAGTGTAGAATTGAAATTTTGCAAGATTATACCATGTAACTAAAAAAAGAATGGTGTTTTTACGGAAAACCGCTCCTGCCCCTCAAATATATCATATTTTTACCCACTGCGTCCATTTATTTCGCCCATCAAATATAACCCGGAAATGAATCCAGATGGGGGCATTTCATAGCAGCATTAACAGGGACAGGTTTTTTTTAAAGAGTTCCCCCTTCCAGAGGGAAGGGGGAACCGGAATTCAGATCTGATCCTGGTTTAGGGGAACAGTTTGATGATAAACGGCAGGAAGATCATCTTGTTGGGTATAAAGTCAACTGTGATGGTGACGGTGGCCACATTGGAGTCAGAGAAGCCGTCATTGACTTTATAAGTGAAGGTATCGGCCCCTGAGAAGAAGGGCGCGGGGGTATAAGTGAAGGAACCATCCGCGTTCAACGTCAGGCTGCCATGCTGCACATCCGTGACCAGCGATACGGTCAGGCTGACGCTGTCGCTGTCAACATCGTTGGCCAGCACGCCAGCAGCTGCGTTCACAGTGAGGGTGGTATCCTGATCGGTGAGGTAGGCATCAGCAACCGCGACCGGGGCGCCGTTCACATTCAGCTTCACAGGCAGGCTGACTTTGCGTTTGGCGGCATCGGTGATGCGGATTTCCGCCGTGTACGTGCCGGGGGTCAGGCCGGTTGAATCAATGGAGACGCTCACCGTGGTGAAGCCGCCGTCGGCGGAAAGCGTGCCGGTGACCGGGTTTTCGTTCAGCCAGGCCACATCAAGGCCCGTTTCGCCGTTCAGGGTGATATCATCGATGGTCACTTCAGCGCCATCATTGCCCAGGTATTGGAAGCCGATGCGCACCGGCTGGCCGGGCAAAATGGAGGTCAGATCAAAGATGCTTTCCGCCCAGGCCCAGTTGGTAGTCCAGACATCATCGAGCTTGCCAACAAAGACATCGTCTCCGCCGCCCACTTCGCCAACCACCAGCCAGACATTCAGATCGCAGTTATCGAAGGTGGTTTTGCACCAATAGACGCTGCCATTTGACCAGACACTCAAAGTGCCGGTGGCCAGGGCGTATTCCGGGGTGAGCAGCCATTCATCCTGGTCGTAATCATATTCAACATGCGCGCTATATGAACCGCTGTGCGAAGAGGTGCTCTGTTTCCAGGTTTCCACCGTGCTGCTGGATTCCAGAGTCCAATCGGCGGGCGGGAAGGCGGCGCCTTCAAAACCTTCTGAAAGCAGAACTTCAGCTGGTTTCAGGCCCGGAACGATGGGCTGGTTGGTTTTAACCAGCACTTCTGACATTTCAAATGCAGAAGCGATGGCGCCAGAGTTGGTGAGAGTGAAGGTCTTGACTGAGCTGGCATTGGCAGGCAGACTCAGTTCAATGCTGGCAGGGTTCACCGCCAGGCATGGCGCATCTAACCGCAGAGTGGCATTTTGAGTTACAACCAAACCATCCTGCAATGTGACCGTGAGAGTTTGGGCGATGTAGCCGGCTTTGCTGATGGTGAGGGTGTAGTCGTTATCAGCCACGCGGTCCGCCCATTGGAAGTGACCGTCAGCGCCTGTGGTCAGAGTGGCCACCACGACGCTGGCAGTATTGCGCACTTCCACTGTGGCGCCCTTCAAAGGCGCACCCGGAGTGGCATCGCACACACCCAGGCCAGAAGCGACGCCTTCAACGGTGCCGTAAGCGGCCGGCATGGTGACTGTGAGGGTGACGGGCACATTGGCCACGCGGTAGGGCGTGTTGTTGCTCAGTTTCAACTGGGCGGTGTAGGTGCCAGGCTGCAGGCCAGTGGCATCAAAGGACAGGCTGACAGGTTCGGTGGCGCTGATGGCGAGGGCACCGGAGACAGGGCTTTCGCTCAGCCAGGGGATATCCAGGTAATTGCAGACGCCAGTTTCGCCCGAATCGACCTCAAAGATGTTCCCGGTGGATTGGTTGGCAGCCCAGAGATAGCCATTGCAGTCGATATCGAGGCCGGCTTCGCCGCCATGGAGACCGGTGACATTGAACCCGCCCAGGTTGGCATAATTGTTGTTGGCATCCAGAACACTGATATCGTAAGCCGCGCTGATGCCGCTGTTGGTGACGAACAGGTGGCCGGTGGCGGGGTTGTAGGCCAGGCCGGCGATGGGCAGGCTGACATTCACCTGTTCAAGGATGGCGCCAGAGCGGTTGAAACGCACGATGATAGAATCGTTCCAGGAACCGGCAAGGAAAGTATCGCTGGCCGGATCATAGGCCAGACCGCGCTGGCTGGTGCCAAAGGATGGGCAGATTTTCTGGCCGGTGGCTGCCAGCGAGGCGGGATCCAGTTCGTAGATGCAGTTATCACCGTTGACGTTGATCTGCCACAGGGTGCCCGCAGCAGGGTCATAGGTCATATCCGCTGCGAATGCAGTTACCCAGGGGGCAGTGTCGATGGTGCGGCCAGTTTTGGCCCCGGCAGGCGTGAATTCATAGTCCAGGTTATCGCCGCCGCCAGCTTTAATGTTGCTAGTCCAGATATGACCATCATCGAGGTTGACGCCCACACCCCATGGCATGGTCAGGCCGGTGGTGATGGTGGAGATGACGGTGCCGGCAGCTGCGTTTTCAAACTGCGGGGCAGAGCGGTCTGGGAAGAGGTAGTAGGCCACGCCTTCCAGGGTGTATTTGTTGAAATTCTTGGGGCCCAGATGGCGGTTGGACGGCGCAAGGACCGAGGTATAGGCAGCCGTTCTGGGAGCCAGGTTGGTTTCTTTGATTTCGTAATCCACCGAAACCGTGCCAGTGTTGCCAAGGGTCAGGGTTTGGGTGGCAGCGCTGTTCATGGGCAGGGAGACTGAGAAGCCTGCGGGAGAAGCGCTGAGGATGCCGGCCTGGAGGGAGAAATTCTGCCGGACCACGGCGTTATCAGTGACGGTCACCTCGGCCGTGCTTTCAGCGTAGTTGGCTTTGGAAGCAGCCACCGTTTGAGTGCCTTCAGACACAAAGCCGTAGTAGAAGCCGTCAGCCAGGCTGGCGTCGGCCGGAGTTGAGGCGGTGGTCAGGCTGCCGCCGGGGAAGACGATGGTTGCTTTATCGAGAGGCAGGGTCGTGTTTGCATCCACCACTTTGCCCAGCAGCAGGCCGCCGCTTTTCGCGACGCATTCGGGGGCGCTGCCCACCACCACATCGTCAATATGCACATCGTTGCCGTAAGCGCTGAAGCCCTCAAAGCCAATCAACAGATTGGTAACAGTGGCATAGGCGCTCAAATTGACAATGTGATTTTTCCAATTGGCTATTCCCGTGTAGCGAAAAATGGGAGAACCCACTGGCGTCCAGGTGGCGCCGCCATCTGTTGAGACGGTCACCTGCACGCTGTCGGTGTTGATATTAAAGCCTGTGTCATGGTACACCTGGAAGCTGACCTGGTCGGTGGCAATGCTGGTCATATCCAGAGGCAGACTGTAAGTCAGGCGGGCCTTGTTGCCAGATGTGACATCATATGAGTTGAAGTAAGCCACATTGGGGGCGCTGACCGCAGCGACGCCGGAGGGATTTCTGGTGCCGGCATTGGTAGACCAGGCTGGGGTGCCGGATCCGGCGGTTTTGACAGTGGTCCAGTTGGCGGGCAGAGAGCCGGCGGTGACACCGTCAAAGTTTTCCTTCATGCCGCCCACGATGGCATACCCCGGAGCCTGGCAGGTATCCACATTGACCGTCAGAGCAAAATCCTGGACGGAATCGGAAGCGGGAACCAGAACAGTGGCGGTGCCCACGTTGTAACCGGGGAGCATGGCCTGCACACTGAAGTCAAAAGAATCGCCTTCAGGCAGTGAAACGCTGTAGGTGCCCGTTTCGGGATCGGTGTAGATATCGCCACCCGGGTAGCCGGCAATGGTCAGGCGGGCATAGAGGGGCCAGGTGTGGCCGCTGGACGTGCCATCGGTGACCGTGCCCGAAACCGTATGCATGGGGGCGGGGGTGAGGGCAAAGTTCTGGGTGGTGGTGGTTTCGGTGGCCACAACGATACCCGTGGCGGATGCCGGCAGGTAGCCGTAAGCAGACACGGTCATGTCATAGGTGCCGCCGGGGGCTGTGATGGTGTAAGCGCCATCGGCAGCCGAAATGCCGCCGTAAATGCCAGCAGTGAGGCGGGCGCCGGCAACCGGGTTGCTGGTGCTGGCATTGGTAACAGTGCCAGAAATTTTGCCGGTAGGAACCGCAAAGCAGCCTGGATATTTGAAGGCCACAATGCGGGTGGCCCAATCCCAACTGCCGGTGGAGTATTCCGTGGTGAACCAGAAGGTGCAGCCGTCCTGGGGGTCAATGCTCATGGAAGAGTAATCGCCCCAGCGGTTGACGCCACTCTGGGCGGCGGTGCCGCTGAAGGCCACCCGTTCGCCCTGGGCCATGACATTGGCCGGATCGGTGTTCAGACGCCCCACCAGGCCAATGGAGGGATTCATGGTGGTGCTGGACATGGAATAGCCCAGGGCCAGGTTGCCCATGCGGTCCATGGAAATGGAACCCATCCAGCGGTGGGTGGCATCGGCCACGTCGCCAGCATAGGTGCCCTGCTGGGTGATGGTCCAGGTTGCGCCAGAGGTCTGGAGTTCATACCAGCGCACGGCTGCGCGGGTGGAACCGGCATCCACAGTGTGGTTGACCACCATGCGGGTGGTTCCGTCTTCCAGCTGGCGATAGGCCAGGCGGTACATCAGGCGGTCGCCAATGGCATCCAGTTTCTGTGCATTGGGCTGGGAGACGCAATCGCGGGTGGAAGTGCAGATGGGGTTGAAGTTGGACACTACTAGCACCTGATCGGGCTGACCCGAATTGCCAAAGGAGAAGGTGTTGCCGGCCCAATCGGTGTGGAAATGCCAGATGCGCATTTCATCCACCGTGCCGAGGCCGTTGGAGGAGTCATCCACTTCGGCGAAGTAGTTGGGGGTGCCGGCAGCCGGGGGAGTGCCTTCAAAATCAGCGGGGAGCATGCCGCCAAAGGCACTGTTGGCCGTTTCGAGGTCAAAGATGACCTGGCGGGCAGTGCCGCCGGTGAGCATCTGGTCGCGTTCATATACAGCCACACCAGCGCCGCCCCATGAAGAGCCACCGGTGAACTGGTTGACGGTCATATAGTAACCATCGGGCCAGATGCCGAATTTGGGGTAGTCATTCATCTTGGTGTTGCTGTAGAGGAAGGCATAGCGGTAGTATGCGCCGGCGGGGTTGCTGGTTTGCGAGATGGCCATGCAGTTGTAGTAAGGGCCGTTCACTGCAAACTGGCTGATCATCCAGCGGTTGGCAATTTCATCGTACAAAACGATGGGGTCGCCATCATTGGAGGTTTCGCACGGGCCGCCAAAACCGGCCCAGAGGGAATTGCCGGCGATGGGGCTGGTGAAGAGGGCCACGGGGGCCGTGGCTTCGGTCACATCCCAGGCCTGGATGTGCAGGTTGACCCACTGCATGTAATATTTCTTGCCTGTGCCGGGGTCATAACCGATATCGCCCTGGGTATCGGGCGGGGCAACGCCGCCAATATTGTTCACCCCATCGAAACTGGTGATTAACTCAGGCATGCTGCCGGCGAGGGGGGCGTTTTGCAGCGCGGCGTCAGGAGAAGTGACTTTGGGCGCTGAATTCAAAACTTTGGGCAAGGGCAGCATGGGAATTTCTTCATTGTAGGCGCCCATTTGCGGTTGTTGGGCGGCTGCCAGGGCTGTCAGAGGGGCGCTTAGGTCATGGTGCAGGTCGTAGCTGATCTGCGGTTTCAAACCGTCCTGAAGAGGGGCGGCAGAAAAATCAGCACTGACCGGTTGAACCATGCTGGACAGGATTCCCACCAGGAGAATGATGGAAAACAACGATGATAATTTTTTATGGGGGGACATAATAAAAAACCTTTTCTATGTGAGCTGGCGAAGTTCCCTGCGGGGATGAGCTTTCAAATTGCCAGCGGGATAAGGATATGATTCAACACCTGCTTTTTCCACGCCCTTATCATGATGTTATCAGGCTGATGCTGGGCCTTTTTAAAAGGCTTGCCGCATTCCCGAACCTTTCCATTTTTTGGCAGGCATTGAATACAATGCAATCGGTTGCAAAAAGTTGTAAATATATATAATAAGAAAGGGTATCACCTGAAAAAGGTGTACCTTAAAGCTTCCTCCTTGTTTTTCACATGATCGTGGATGATAAGGGAGAGCGGAACCAAAACCCAAAATGTACCAGATTTTGAATACCGGACACTTTAACAAATGACGACTGGCACATGAGGTACACTTATGTTTATTCCGTCCAAGGAAGAACAGGAGTGAACCATGAGTGACAATCGTCGCGTTTATCGTACCATCAAACAGGCAATTATGCAATTGTATCCCGGACAGCCCAAAGGCAATACCATGCGCATGTTGACCACCCTGGCCGCAATGATCACCGGCATTGTACTGGGCAAAACCTGCCAACTGCCCACAATTGCCCGCAAAGCCCCCGATCAGGCCAAAGCCGACAGCCGGGTGAAACGTTATACGCGCTGGATACAGAATGAACGGGTCGATTACGAAACCTATTACTTTCCATTTGTGGCTGAATTGCTTCATCGCCTGGCCGCCATTCGTGAGTTGGTGTTTATCATAGATGGCAGCGAAGTGGGACACGGTTGTATCACCTTGATGATCAGCCTACTGTACGGTAAGCGGGCATTGCCGATCACCTGGTTGGTGGTCAAAGGCTCTAAGGGACACTTGCCGGAACACATTCATATGGAACTCCTGGGGCAACTGCAAGATATTTTACCGCCCAGCGCACGGGCTATCTTCTTGGGAGATGGAGAATTTGACGGGATCGAGCTGCAAGCGGCAGCAGAGACGATGGGACTGCGGTATGTCTGTCGAACCGCCAAGAATGCTCAATTGTATGAAGACGATGAAAACTTCACTTTCACTGACTTGTTCGTTCAGCCGGGCGATCTGATTGCTATTCCCAATGTTTGGTTTACTCGGGAAGGTTATGGGCCAGTGCAGGTGATTGCCTGGTGGGCTAGAGGATATTCAGAACCCATCTATCTGGTCACTAACTTCGAGTTACCCTATGAAGCCTGTCATTGGTACAAAAAACGTTTCTTGATTGAAACCTTTTTTTCTGACCAGAAAAGTCGTGGATTCCACCTCCACAAAAGCCATCTGTCTACGCCAGATCGTCTGGGCATTCTCATGATCGCGACGTGTTTGGCTTATCTTTGGATCGTTTACTTGGGACAGACGGCTGTTCGGAAGGACCAGATCAAGGTAATCCATCGTGCAGATCGGTGTGACTGGAGCCTTTTCCGGTTAGGTCTAGCTTGGTTGGATTATCTCCTTAACGAGGAGCTGGATATTCCAGTCTCTTTTACCCTGGAGCCGAAAAGTGTCCGGTAATCAAACCAGATTTTCATCCGGATTAAGAAGAAAGGTGCGATTTATCGGGTTAACTATAGTATAAAGATCATATAATGCAACTGATTAATGGTACTTTTTTTAATACCATTACGAGATGATGGGCTTGTCCCCTTTTTGCATCATCATAACAGTATCCATCGCCAGGGCAGCCTGCTCTGGCGGTCCATTGCTTGTGAAGACCAGGTTCAGGGCTTGGCCTTCCAATTGCTGAGGATGGCCCCGCCAATGATCAGCCCCATGGCCAGGCCGGTCAGCCAGGTCAGGCGCTAGCCGCTGAACAGCATCAGGTTGAGGGTGGAAAGGAGGGGGGTGAGATAAGATAGCGACCCGATGGCGCGCGGATCACCGCGCTTGAGGGCGGCATCCCAGAAGAAAAATGCAGCCCCCATGGGGCCGGCGGCGATGAGAACCAGCAGAAGAACCTTGTGCCAGCCCGGTGAAACCAGAAAATCCAGCGACCCGCCCAGAGCGAGGTGAACGGTAAAGGAGAGCAGGCCGGAAATCAGGCAGAAAACACTGATGGAGCCGGTAGGGAAGGGCGGCAGGCGTTTGGTGAGCAGCGAATAGACTGCCCAGGTGACAGCAGCCCCGCCTGCAAGGAGGTAGCCGGGCAGGTAGCGGGTATCGAAGGTGATCTGTCCCTGGGTGACGATGAGAGCGGCGCCAGCCAACCCCAGCAAACCGCCTAAAATATGTTGAAGCCGCAGGTGGATGCCTTTGATGAAGAGGGGAGAAAGCACCACAATCAGCAGCGGCCAGAGATAATTGATCAGGTTGGCTTCAACTGCCGGAGCCAGGGCAAAAGCGCGAAAATAAAGAAAATGGTAGCCAAAAATACCGCCAACCCCCACCAGCAGGGTACGAAAAGGCACCCGCCAGGCGCGGGGTTGAAAGAGGCTGGTGAGACCGGTGAGCGTGAAAACCACCCCCAGCATCAGGAAAGGCGGCAGGCTGGCCACCTGTGAACCCAGCAGGGCCAGGGTGCTCCATAAAATCACGGCAAATGAGGCGAGCAGCAGGCTGTTCATCTAATCCTTCTGATGACAGGACCAATTTTCAAAAACACCCGCCAATTTTAACGCGATTCTGCTGTTTGGGTATAAAATAGCCTTTGCCGGTGTTTCGCTTGCCTTGCTTGCCTCAGATCACTTTGATTGCATCGGAATCAGCAATATTGCCGTAACCACGCACGTCAGTATGCGGCGCCAGCCTGAAGGGCTTTTCTATGGAACCTGGCTGCGCTTCCTCAATAATTAATTGCAATCAAAGTCCGCCACGCGGTTCTTCTTGATATGGCCCTGTGCCAAACATCCCATATCCTTAAGGAGGCACTTTATGATCAGCATCTACAAAAATACCGAACTCGGCCTTGAAGAATTGGATAACCCGGTAAATGGCTGCTGGATTAATATTATTAACCCCACCAGCGATGAAGTGGACCGGGTGACTGCCTGGGGGATTCCGCTTGATTTTCTGACCTATGCCCTGGATGTGGATGAACGGCCGCGCATGGAAAAAGAGGATGACGGCACCATGCTGGTCATTCTGCGCATCCCTTATTTTCAGGGATTGACCGTGGATGTGCCTTATGCCACCATTCCACTGGGCGTCATTTTGACCGGGCAGTATTTTGTCAGCGTCTGCCGCCGGCCAACCGATATTTTGCAGGAATTTGCCTCAGGGCGGATGCGGAATTTTTCCACGGGTAAACGCAACCGCTTTTTGCTGCGCCTGCTGCTCAGCACGGCCAATAAATATCTGACCTACCTGCGCGAAATCAACAAAACAGTGGATAATCTGGAAGACAAGCTGCAGGCCTCAATGCGGAATAAAGAGGTATTTGATCTGCTCAAGTATCAAAAAAGCCTGGTTTATTTCACCACAGCGCTGAAATCGAACGGATTGATGCTTGAGCGCCTGCAGCGCAGCCAGTTTTTCCACACCTATCCAGATGATGAAGATTTGCTGGAAGATGTCATCACCGAAAACGCCCAGGCGATGGAAATGGTGAACATCTCCAACAACATTCTCACCTCCATGATGGATGCCTTTGGCTCAATCATTTCCAATAACATGAACGTGGTGATGAAATTCCTGGCCTCGATGACCATTGTCCTCAGCCTGCCCACCATTGTCACCAGCTTTTTTGGCATGAATGTTAACCTGCCGTTTTCGGAACATCCGCAAGCCTATCTCATTGTGATTGGCATTTTCACCCTGCTCAGCTTGCTGGTGACGATTATTTTTGTCCGGCGCGACTGGTTTTAGAGACGGGAAGATAATAAAAGACCTCGCGCAAGCGAGGTCTTTTATTCTGGGGTGGCTGATGGGGGTCGAACCCACAACCCCTTGATCCACAGTCAAGTGCTCTGCCATTGAGCTACAGCCACCATATCGAAGCAGTATTTTATCACGAGGCGCTGATTGGCGCAAGATTTTTAACGCATTTTCGTGGGAGGTTTCTTTGTTGGAGAACTGGAAAACAAAGGCGCGGCAGCTAAAAACGGATACCCTGGCGCTTTACCTGGCCTACCGCGACCCGCGGGTGGGGTGGCAGGCGCGCGTTTTTGCCGCGCTGGTGGTGGGTTATGCCTTCAGCCCAATCGATTTGATCCCTGATTTCATCCCACTGCTGGGATATCTGGATGACCTGATCCTGATTCCAGCAGGGGTGGCGCTGGCTTTGAAGATGATCCCGCCGGAAGTGATGGCCGAGTGCCGGATTGCAGCGGCAGAAATGGACAAGAAACCGAAAAATTGGACTGCTGCCCTGGTGATTGGCCTGATCTGGGCTGGTGTGCTTGCGGCGGCCGGATTTGGATTTTGGAAAATGATTAACCCATAGGCGGAGGAAAAATGACATTGAACGCATCTGCACAGAAAGTCCAAAATATTTTAAGAGACCGGGGATTTCCCTGCGAAGTGGTGGAACTGGCGGATTCCACACGCAGCGCAAAGGAAGCTGCCCAGGCAGTGGGCTGCGAGCTGGGCCAAATTGTCAAATCGCTGGTATTTCGCACGCTGGAAAGCAGCCGGGCGGTGCTGGTGGTGGCCAGCGGTCCAAACCGGGTGGATGAAGCGCTGATCAGCGCCCTGCTGGGCGAAGGAATTGGCAAGGCTGATGCAGACTTTGTACGCGAGCGCAGCGGTTATGTCATCGGCGGGGTGCCGCCGTTGGGACATGCTTCACCAATGGTGACGTTTATAGATGAAGACCTGCTGCAGTATCCGGAGGTCTGGGCGGCAGCCGGCACGCCGCATGCCGTGTTTTGCCTCAAGCCGGCCGATCTGCCCGTTATGACCGGCGGGCAGGTGGTGAAAATTCACGCCTGAACCTCATCTGAAATTAAAATCCCCGCCATTTTCTTCCGGCGGGGATTTTTCGTTTTATTTTGCAAAGCGGGCGATGAAGGCTCTGGCCAGGGCAGCCGGCGCTTCCAGCATGGGCATATGGCCCACCCCGGGAATCACTTTTAAGACGGCATCCGGCAGGAGCGCTGCCATTTCCTGAGCGCGTTCCAATGGGATAATGGGGTCAGCGCCGCCGGCAATGACCAGGGCGGGCATGCGCAGCTCCGCCAGGCTGGCTGTCCGGTCGGGGCGTTCCGCCATGCCTTGCAGGGCGCCAGCCACGCCAGCCGGGCTGGTCTTAAGCATCACACGGCGGGTGGCCAGGCGGGCGGTTGACGAAACGGCCATTTTGGGGGTCATGCTTTCCACCAGGCTGGCGACGCCCTCTGTCAGTACCTGCTGCGCCTGGGCGTAGCGGCCGGCGCGGCGTTCCGGGGCATCGGCTGCCGCCTGGGTAACTATCAATCCCAGCCCAGAAAGGCGCTCTGGGTGAGCACAGGCAAAAGCCAGGCTGACATAACCGCCCATGGATTGCCCGGCCAGGATGGCCTTTTCAAGATGCAGGGCATCGAACAGGCCGAGCAGATCTTGAGCCAGCAAATCCATGTGATAGATCCCTTCCGGGGCATCTGAAGCGCCGTGCCCGCGCAGGTCGGGGGTGATGACGCGGAAATAAGGGCTGAGATGTTGGGCGGTTTTTTTCCAGATGGTGTGATCCAGGGGGAAGCCGTGCACCAGCACCAGAGGCTGTCCGCTGCCGCTTTCTTCCACGTTCATGTGGAGGCCGTTGACCTGAATTTTCATTTCTCCTCCGGGCGGTCTTTCTTTTCCAGTTCGCGGATGGTGTGGCGGGCGTGTTCAAGGGCCTGCTCGCGGTTGGTGACATGCCCGGTGGCCTGGGCCTCACGCAGCGATTCAAGCACGCGGCCAACCAGGGGACCGGGGGTGAGGGAGAAGGCCTTGATCACATCATTGCCGTTCAGCAGGGGCTGCGGGCGCACGCATTCTTCAGGCCGTTCCCACCAGGCTTCAAACATGCTGCGCACCAACTCCAGTTCGTGTTCCCAGGTGGGAACAGGCAGGGTGGTGTGGTAGGTGGCCAGGGTATCGGCCAGGCTGAGCAGCCCGATATCCAGCCCGGCTTCGCCGTTATCGCGGAAGTAGCGGTAAATGGCGCGCCGCGAGGCATGCTCACCGCGCCAGGCCAGATGGTGCAGGCGCATATGGTTGCGGGTGGTCAGTTCAATGCGCGCGGTTTCGGCATTGGCCAGGGCCAGACCTTCGCCAAGCGAGAAGGCGGCTTTGGCGGAATGCATTTCGTGCCCATAGGCGTGATGGCGGCCGTCAGCGCCCTGGCTGCGGGTGGCGGGCTTGCCGGCATCATGATACAGCGCCGAAAGCAGCAGCAGCCAGCGGGCCGGACGGCCGGGGCAAATTTCTTGGGACAGGTGTTCAACCAGCGGCTGCCTGAAGCGGCCCAGGCGCAGCGAGGCCAGGCCAAGGATGAGGCTGCCGCCGTTTTCCTGATCGGGCGGGGCGGCCAGCACGCTCAGCAGGTCTTCGAGGCTTTCCAGGGTGTGCAGAGTGTGCTCCCATACATCGAAAACATGCGGCGACGACTGGGGAATGTGTTTGAGGGTTTCCAGTTCGGGAAAAACCTGCGGAATCAGGCCCAGATGATCCATCAGGCGCACGGCTGTGGTGACGCGCGGCAGGTTGAAGATCTTGAACAGCTCATCGCGGCGGCGCTCGGGGCTGGCGGCAGGCAGCAGGGGGGCGGCCTGGCGGATGAGAGCGGCGGTTTCGGGTAAAATGGCCAGGTTATAGCTCAGCGCCATGCGCACCCCACGCAGCGTGCGGATGGGGTCTGCGGTGAGAGAGGCGGTTGAACAGGCGCGCAGCACACGGCTGCGCAGGTCAGCCAACCCCCCGCAGGGATCGCGCAGGGCAGTCAGGTCGGCTACCGGCAGGGCCATGGCATTGACCGCATAATCGCGCAGGCGCAAATCGTCTTCCAGGGTCTGGCCCTGAAAGACGGCAAAATCAATATAAAAGGGCAGAGAATTGGCCTGCTGCAGAATGACGCGCACGGTCTGCCGCTCGTCATCCAAAATAAAGTGCGGGGCATCCAGGGCGCGCGCCACAGCCCGCCCGGCTTTGACCGTATCCTGCTTGAGGACAAAATCAAAATCGTGAACGGGGCGTCCGGTCAGCAGATCGCGCACAGCGCCGCCCACCAGATAGGTTTCGGGGAAGGCGCGAAGCACCTCGCGGATGGTTTCAAAGACGGGCGGAAAGGCTTCCGGGGGAGTGGAGGGGTCAGCTTTCAGGATGATATTTCTCCAGGTCCACCACGCCGATATAAGGCAGGTTGCGGTAGTATTCATCCAGGTCCAGGCCGTAGCCAAAGACAAATTCGTTGGGGATGACGAAGCCGGCGTAATCCACCTTCACATCTACCTCGCGGCGTTCAGCTTTATCGAGCAGAGTGCAAATTTTCAGGCTCTTGGGGCGGCGGGTTTCGAGCATGGCCACCACAGATGAGAGGGTGTGGCCGCTGTCGATGATATCTTCCACAATCATCACATGCTGACCGGCCAGGTTGGAATTGAGGTCGAGGGTGATTTTGACATTGCCGCTGGACTCATACCGCCCGGCACCGTAGGAAGACACCGCCATGAAATCGATGGAGACGGGCAGGTCAATGTGGCGGATGAGGTCGGTGAGGAACATGACTCCGCCGCGCAGGATGCAGATCATCAGCACCGGCTCGCCGGCATAATCGCGGGTGATCTGAGCGCCGAGTTCGGCGATGCGGCTCTGAAGATCGGCCTCAGAGATGAGCACTTTCTTAAGAATTTCCTGAAGTTTTTGCATTTTTTCCTCTCTACTCTTAATCGCGGGGAACCTGGTGGTGAGTGCGGCAGCGAGCTTCATACATTTCGGCGGCGCCGACGATGACAATGGGATCATGGTAATGGGCAGGCTGCCCATTGACCAGTCGCTGGGTGCGGCAGGCGGGCTCGCCGCAGACCATGCAAATGGCCTGAAGTTTATCCACGCGTTCAGCCTGGGCCATGAGGACGGGCATGCAGCCAAACGGTTCGCCGCGGAAATCGGTATCGAGGCCGGCCACAATCACGCGCTTGCCCTGGTCTGCCAGTTTTTGCACAATGGGTACAATTTCGTCATCGAAAAACTGGGCTTCATCAATGGCAATCACTGTGGTGTGGGGGTTGAGGTGCTCCCAAATTTCAGCAGCCTTCTGTATGGGGATGGCATCAAAAGCAGAACCGGCATGAGAGGTGACTTTTTCCACCGCGTAACGATTATCAATGATGGGTTTGAACACCTGAACGCATTGCCGGGCAATGGTGGCGCGGCGCAGGCGGCGAATCATTTCGTCGGTTTTGCCGCTGAACATGGAACCGCAAACAACTTCAATAATACCAGAATGGTGCTTCATGCTTACCTCAAAGGTTGGAATGTAAGGCCATTTGACAGGGTCAGATGATAACCTTCATGCGCTCAGGCAATGAGCGTCTGAAAAAAAGCCAGGCGCAAGAAAGGTGGAAAAAGACCTCATCATGAGCAATTATAATAAAAAAGAGCGATTAAATCAAAACCGGCAGACGCGGGGTGCATCTGCCGGTTGGTCAATCTATACGATGCGAGAAGGCGGTGCGTTCTGCTTAGGCGCTGACTTCTTCAGCGGCGGCAGGCAGATCGTAACCAAGCTGGCGCAGATGCTTCTTCATATCAATGAGCGATTTGCGGCCAAAGCCTTCAATCTCGAGCATGGCAGCTTCGCCAGCGGCCAGTTTTTCCAGAACCTGACCAACGGTGGTGATGCCAGCCTTGGCGAGGGCTTCGGTGGCCTTGCCGCCGATGTTGAGTTCAGACACAGGGCGTTCAGGAGAGGTGCGAGAAGTTTCGCGAGCCTTCTGCTGTTCGACAAAGCTCTGGCGGGCCTGCAGCTTCTTGTAGAAGCGGTCAACCTGGCCTTCAATGTCGATCAGGCGCTGCTGCTGACCGGTGAAGAAGGGATGGCAGTTGGAGCAAATTTCGGTGCGGATGGTCTTGCGGGTTGAACCGGTGGTCCAGGTGGCGCCGCAGGAGCAGGTGACAACTGCATCGGGATAATAAGTGGGGTGAATTTTTTCTTTCATAGTGTCCTTTTTCGATAATCCGAACCGCAGCGGGGCTGCCTGGCTCGGTATCTGAGGGAAAGAAGGTTAGGCCGATGCGTCGGCGAGCTCTTCTTCGATCAGTTCAATCGGCATGACATTGACGCGCTTGCGGCCGGTGGGCAGGGTTTCGAAAACCACAATGCCATCCGCCACGGCGAAGAGGGTGTCATCTTTGCCGATATCGACATTGGCGCCGGGATGAATGCGGGTGCCACGTTGGCGCACGAGAATATTACCAGAGAGCACAAATTCGCCGGAGAATTTTTTCACGCCCAGGCGCTGTGCATTCGAATCGCGACCGTTGCGGGATGAACCGCCGCCTTTTTTGTGAGCCATTGCTTACGCCTCCATCCGAATGGATTCAACCTGCAGCAGGGTGTACTGCTGGCGGTGACCAGTTTTCACACGGATCCGCTTCTTGGGTTTGTAGCGGAACACAACAATTTTCGGACCTTTGGTGTGGTCCACGACCTTGGTGCTGACGCGCGCACCGGCGACGTTCGGGCTGCCAACGACGACTTTGTCGCCATCCACAACCAGGAGCACTGCGTCGATTTCGACGGGCTGACCCGCTTCAAGGGGCAGGCGGTCCACTTCTACTGTACCGCCTTCGACGACTTTGTACTGCTTGCCGCCGCTTTCAATAATAGCGTACTTCATATTTTTTCCTTCCAATCTTCACTTCACCGTTGGCCAGCGCCCCCCGGTCGCGGGTTGGCGGGGAAGTTTGGGGTTGATAATGGCGCCTTCTTCAGGCGCGAATGGATATTATACTCCTGACAGGTCAGAGAGTCAATTCTTTAAGATGCCCGATTTTGTGATGAAACGGGACGGGGCTTCTTTCAGCGGAAGGATTTTACCACAATATTTGGCAAAAATGGGGCTGCACCTGAAAGAAAATTGGGAATGCCATTAAAAATGCGGAAGAAGGCTTTTTGAATCCTGCCGTACGCAGTTGCGATAATCACCGCGCCGAAAAAATGCCCCGACGGGGTTGATTTCACGCCGGGGCAGCAGAGGTTATGCTTGAAGGGTTATTTGAAAATCACCGGGAAGTAGATCCAGTAACCCGGACCCACGCGCAGGCGGTAAGTGACATCAGTGCCAGCCGTGTTAGGATCAATGGATTTGAAGCTGACATCGTAGGCGCCGTCGGCCGGCGGGATGAACATAAGGGTGGCGGGCAAGGTCAGACCGGGGGCTGCGGCTTCAGCCAGCACGGTGCTGTCGCCATGCGCATAGACGCGGATGATGGCAGCGGCGGCACTGAGATCATCGGGAAGGGCGCTGATGAGCACCGGCACACCGGCTTGGCCGGTGAAGGTGACCCAATCGCGGTCGCCGCTGCCGCAGAAGTTGTGCGCCTGGCTGACGCCGTTTTCCAGCGGGGTGGCATTGGCCTGTTCATCATCCAGGTTGGCCTCATAAGCATCGCCCTGGCACCCGCCGGAGATGGCGGTGCTGGTTTCAGCCACATTGCTGAGGTTGCCGGCATTATCCATGGCCTGCAGGCGGAAGGCATAGGTGCGGTTCCATTCGCCGATGAAGAAGGTGCGGCGGGTGCCGCCGTTGTAGGGTTGGGGCAGGGCTTGCCAGCCGCCGCCGTCCACATTCACCTGCAGGGTGAAATGAGCAATACCCGAGCTGGCTTCCTGGGCATGCCAATCGAGGCGGATGGCGGTACTATCGAAGCTGGCAGGCGGGTTCACAAAGGAAACCACCGGCGAGGTGCGGTCAATGACAACCGACCAGTTGACGGCCACAGCCGTATTTTCAGAGCGGTCATAGGCGCGGGCCATGAAAGCCAGCTTCTGACCTTCAGCAACGCCGCTGATATCCACGGAAGTTTGCCAGCCGTTGCTGCCGTTCCAATCGGTATCAATCAGGGTCCATTTGCCGTTGGTCCAATCAGCGTTGTGCATCCAGAATTCCACCCGGCTCATACCGCTGCCTGAATCAGCCGCAGCCACATTGAGAGTCAGGTTAGAGGCATTGGTTGCGCTGCCTTGAACCGGCGAGATAAAGGATACTGTGGGATCGGTCAGATCTGAAGAGGAACCAGTATCTTTCCGCAGGGTCATCTTGTAGAAATAATCTGCGCCGCCATCGCCTGGATTGTGGGCCTGCAGGCGCAGGGTGTAGGTGCCGGTGGTGGGGATGGTGAAGCCCAGGAAAGGATCCACCAGCAGACCGGGCATTTCATCATCATTTTCAGCGATGACGCTGAGGTTATCGGAGCCCTGGTAGAGATAGACGCGGCTGTTGAGCAGGGAAACTGGGTCGAGGGTCTGGGCGTCCACATCAATGCTGAGTTTGTCTCCGGCTGTGGCGCTGAAGGTATAGTAATCCAGGTCGCCTGCCGGGCAGATGGCGCCGATGACGGTTTTGCCGATGGCGGTGACGGTTGCGCTGTTGAAGGTGTTGTTGGAGGGGCTTTCAGCCGTGCAGGTTTCGGGTGCATTGGTATCGATAGCGATATCATCCACCAGCCAGCCGTAGAAGGCATTGTAATTGTCATCCACGGTGTCAAAATGGAAGCGGATGCGAATGGTGCTGCCGGCGTAAGCCGAGAGGTTGATGGGCGGGCTGCTGATCCATTCATTTTGGGGATCGTAGGTGAGCTGCACCAGGTTGGTGAAGGGGCCGCCGTTGCGGGAAATTTGCACCCAGCGCTGGTCCCAGTGGGTATAGGTGGTTTCGGTCTCGCTGCGGTACTTAAAGCGCAGGTAGGCCGTGGAGGTTGCCGGAATGGTCACAGGCGGAGAGGTGAGGTCGCCGCGGGCCACCAGGCCGGTGCCATAACCGCCTGCGCCGCCAAATTCCCAGACATGGTTGGCGCTGTTAGCCGGATCCGCGGCCTGCTGCCAGAAACCGCTGGCAACCCAGCCATTGGCGCCGCTTTCGGCCGTTTCATAAATGGGCAGGTTGAGCGCGCCGGAAGGGGGCAGGGTGTTGGCAGTGACGGTGAAGGATTGTGTCTGCCACTCGCTGAAATGTTGGGTGCTGCTGGCATCCACAATGCGGCCCTGCACGCGCCAGGCATAGCTGCCAGCCGGCAGGCTGCCAATGGACCAGAAGGTATCCACCCCAAAGGTGCGGGTCATATAGGGTGAACCGCTGATACTGCCCTGGTAGAGTTCAGCCTGGTATTTGGTGGCGCCGCCGCCATTCCAGCCCAGCACAAGCGAATCGAGGCTGGAGGGGGAACCGCCGCCTGATCCGGTGGCCAGGGTGAGTTCAGGGTTGGAAGGTGTATCTGAACGCTTCTTAACTTTGATGGACGAAATAGTGTCGCTGCCGATGCGGTTGTCATCGAGGCTGCGCTCTAGGGCAGCGATGGTTTCAGTCCGTCCGCCGTAATTGACCTCATCATAAACCACAGCCTGAACATTACTGCCCACCTTGATGGAAGAAATGGTATTGTCGCCCAGCGGCGAGAGCAGGTTAGAGAGCGGGTAAGAACCGATTTCCAGCAGCTTGCAAACACCGCCGTAGTTGGGTTCTGAATAAATGGCCACCTGGTTGGAGGTGGGATTGCAGGTGGGGGGCGGGGTGTTTTTGCAGGGGGTATCTTTGACCATCTGGCGGGCGCCGATGGGAAAGGTCATGTTACCTTCCACATCCCAGACCTTCAAGGCCAGGGTGAAGGGGCCGTCGGGGACGGTGGTTGAGCAGAGATCCACTTCGTAGGCGAAAGGCGTGCCAGCCGCAGCCGGGCCAATTTCACGCCAGGCGCCGTCGTAGTTGGCGATGAGTTGAATGCGGGCGATGCCGCGGTCATCTGAAGCCCATCCGCCGGTGATGAAGGGGGCCGTGATGGTTTGATTGGGGGCTGGGAGCAGCAGTTCGCCGGTGGGCGGGTTGGTGCCCACATTGCCAGAAACATAAACATCCTGGCCTTCGCCGCCATACCAGGCAGCCTCGCTTTTCATGCGCGGGCGGCCGCCCTGGGTGGCTTCATCCCAATTGATGAACACATCTTTGAAGGTGATGTCCACCGAAGGGCCCCAGCGCAGGCCGTAGGTGGTGTGGACCATGAAATGCAGGTGATGGTTGGTCGAATAGCCGGTGTCATCCACATTGCCAATGAACTGGCCCTGGCGCACCGGCGCGCCGATGGTTTTTAATTCGGCGGGGATGCTGTTTTGAGCCAGGTGGTAATATACCTGATAGGAGATGGGGGTGGTGGAGCGGTCTTCAAGCACAAGCCGGTTGGTGCAGCTTTCAGAACCGTTGGGGCATTCGTCGTTATACCAGAAAACCGTACCGCCTTTGGCGGCCAGCAGGGGGAACATGGTGCCGTCGCAAAAATCGAAGGCATATTTGCATTCATTGTTGTAGCAGGATGCGTGGGCCACACTCCATTCCAGGTCTTTGGCCAGGCCTGCTGCCCAGGGCAGGTAATAACCCCCGAGGGTGATGTTGGGCGCCTTGATCTGATCGAGTTGGGAGGCACTTTCGAAGCGGTCCACCATGGGTTCGGTGTGCAGTTCTTCGGGCAGGTTTTCCATGGCCTGCATGAAACCCGGGTCTGTTTGTAGGGTGAGCTTCCATTCCGCCGGAGCCAGACCTTTGGCACTGGCATCCAGGGTGGCAATGACCAGGATGGGTTCGCTGCCCATCACTTTGCCGTTTTGCAGGTCAACCGACTCAAGCCAGACCAGGGCCGATTTCCCGTCATCCGAATAGGTGATATGGTTGACGCGGGTGCCGTAAATGGCAAAGCGCATCACATCCATGCGCTGGGCAGCCAGTTCCTGCGCGGCTTCGGTCAGCGCCGCTTCCACTTCGGGGTTCGGCGCTGGCGTGGGCGACGGCGCAGCGGCAGCTGCCGGTTGCAGCACAGCCGGAAGGGTCAGGGCGCCGGCTACCATGAGGAGGATAAAGAGTAGCATGGCCAGAAGAGCTTTTTTCATAAAGAACCAACCTTTATAAGAGGTGCGGCATACCAATCAGCCGTTGAACCGGTGGGATTGGGGTGGACGGGCGCAGAGCGATGAACTGCCCGGCAACGCCAAACCACCGGTAAATCCATTATACCGGAATCAGAAGAAAGCATGCAATTTTTGTGCCAGAATGGGATAGGGCGGCGGGGCTAAGGGTAGGCAACCGGGGTGGCGGTGGGGAAGGGCGTGGGCGAGTTGACCGGGGCAGGGTAAGCCTGACCGGTGGGCGTGGGGCCGGGGGTGGCGGTGGGGCCGGGGGTGGGCGTTTCATTAACTGGCAGAGTTATCTGCGGGGTGGGTTCTGTGGCAATCACCACCGGGGTGGGAATGGGCGCGGCGGGAGTAGGTGTGGGCAGACCGGCCACCGTGCTGATATCATTAACATAATTAATCGCATTCTGGCAAGCAGGTTCCAGGCGCGTGGCAACCGTATCCCAGTTGAGGGGCAGTCCTTCGCGCAGGGTTTCCTGAACGGCTTCAGTCAGGCAGCCGGGGCCGGCATTGTAATTGACGAGGGTGAAACGCCACAGGTCGGCATAGGTGGCTGCGTCGCCGGCATTTTTCCCGGAGGCGCTGGCGATGATATGTCCTGTCTGTTCGCAGTTGGCCAGCAGGCTGCGGGCAAACACGCTGATGCTGAAATTGGCTTTGGAAAGATCGATGCCGTTCGGGCAATCGGGGCAGGCTGCATTGACCTTGGTGACCAGGGCGCCGCGCAGCATGGCCTGTTCCTCTTCAGAAAGGTTGCCAAAGCCAGCCTGGCAGACCTCGCCATCAAAGACCAGCGGGCAGAACTGGCGGAAGAAATCGGGATTCCACAGCAGCACGGTGTCGGCGCCATTTTCCGTCAGCTGGCCGAGCCCGGCTTCCTTGTAATTGGTGAACATGCCGGGCCAGAACTGGCTTTCGCGGGAAAAGACGTTCTTCATCAACTGGGCCGGAACACCGGTATCCTGGGCGACGCGGATGATCTCTGCATCGAAGCTGTTCTGCCATTCAACGACGGCAGGCCGGGCTTTTTCAACGCCGCAGGCATTGGCCACGCCGGCCGATTCCAGTCCCTTGTTGGGGCAATCGGCCGCATTGACCAGTCCCTGTTCGATCATATTGCCCGCCAGCAGGTAATATGAGGCGGATGATTTCAACCCTTCTACGGTGTCGGGAGTCTGCAGCCAGGGGGCCGGACCGCCGACCTCGGGGAAAGCCTCCCAGCTTTGGGCGCAGGTGGATTGGCCCTCTCCGCGCCACTGGGTGCTGAGCACATCCGCGTAGTAGAGCGGTCGGTCAGAGGCTTCGCCGTCGGGGGCAGAAAAATTGCCCCAACTGACCACGCGCACCTGGGCGGTGTAGTGTTCGGAGCTGTCGCCAAAGGACGACTCAGCCCAGAAATCAACCCGCGCGCCGCCCTGGCCGGTGACCGGCAGTGCCACGGTGCAGGTGGCGCCTGCGCAGGAGAAGGGCAGGTCGTCCACATAACCCTGAATGCGGATGATGGATTCGCTGGGCAAGGGTTCTTCGCCGGTGAGGATCAGGTTGGGCAGGTTTTCACATTGATCGGCCTGCTGACCTGACGTGCAGCCTTCCAGCGAAAGCCATACGGTGGGCGGGGCCAGGTTGACGGTGATTTCGCGCTCGCCGGGGGTGACATGAGCCAGATGCAAATAAAGGCCGGTGCACCCTTCGGAGCTCTGGCCGTTTTCGGCCGCGGTGCAGGTGGGGGTGGCCTTCCACTGGTTTAGGATATCTTCACCGCAGAAGTAGAGCACTTCTGCCGGGGCGGGATAACCTTCGTGTTCGGCATAGATCTGGCAGACCACCTGGCTGTGCGCCCAGGTGAGCAGCCACCATTCGTAGGTGGTGTAAGCCATCTGGATGGTGGTAGTGCGTTTGCCGGGTTCTTCAGCCGCCCGCACCGGCTTAAAGGATGCCGCAGCCTGCAGCAGCATGACGGCGATCAGGCTGAGGGCAATCAGAAGGGTGCGGGCGCGGCGGAGGCTCATGGTTCAGGGGTTTCCGTTTCTGTAGGGGTCACGGTGGGGGTTTCGGTGATGGTGGGGGTGAGGCTGATGGTGGGCGTCAGCGAGATGGTCGGCGTGAGGGTGATGGTGGGTGTGCGCGTGAGGGTGGGCGCCAGGGTGGCGGTGGGCACGGGGGTGAGGGTTTGGGTGGGGGTGATGCTGGGCGTGGGCGAGACGGTCAATTCATACACCAGGGTGGCGTAGCGTTCCGACATGGGTGCAGGTTGGCTGACGAAAGCGATGGCCTGTTCCATGATGGCGCGCAAAGCTCCTGGTTTGGGGATAAACACCGCTGCCTCGGCCTGGCCAGGGAGCTGCCAGCGGGTGACGTCATTCCAGGTGACCTGGAAATAGGCCATGCGCTGGGGGTCTCCCAGCCGGAGAGCGAGGGGAATGGCATTCAACAAATCAACCAAGGTCAAGTCGCTTTTCACTGTGGACTGATAAGCCACATAAAGTTCCTCCAGCCGCGCCAGGTTTCCGCCTTCCACCATGCGCAGGAAAACCAGGCGCAGCATTTGCTGCTGGCGCAACGCCAGCGACATTTCATCGCGGCTATTGCGCACCGAGACAAAGCACAGGGCTTCAAAACCATCCATGTGCCGAAGGCCTTCTTTGAATTCTCCGCAGCGTTCATCAGAGAAAGGAACCGTTACCGGCACATCCAGCCCATCGAGGTCAAAGATCAGTCTTTCAAAGTTCTGCTGCGGCACCACCACCCAGTGGTCGGGGCGCAGGCCGAAATTGTAGCGGAAGGTTTCCAGCACCCCTTCAATATCCCCGGCGGCGTAAGCCGTATTGATGCGCTGCATGGTGTAACCGGGAATATAGACGAGCAGCTCAGGCGGAATGGCGATCAGGCTGGCCTTGGCCAGGCGCGGATGCACAATGGCGAGGTGAACGGCGTTGGTGCGGCCAACAAAAGGCGGTTCGCGGTCGGCGCCGAGCAGCAGGTAGGTCTGCACTTCATCGGGCAGCTCAAGGCCGGTGAGAGCCGGGGGCTGCGCAGTGATGAGCGGCAGGCTGGGAGCTGGAAAGGTGCGCGTGGGCGTGCGGGTTGGCGTCAGCGTGGCGGTGCGGGTGGGCGGGGGTGTTTCACTGGGCGTTGGGAGCAGGGTGGATTGCGACGGCGGCGGCGTGGGGGTGAGAGAAGGCAGGGAAGCCGTCAATGCCGGGGGAGTGCTGCCTGTACAGGCGGCGATCCAACCGGTAATGAGGATCAGCAAAAGATACGGCCGCCAGGCCCGCTTTAAGCCAGACCACATAATTGTAAAGATTATAGCATTAAATCCATTATAACAAAAATCGGTGCGGGGCGCTTAAAAACAACCGGCCGGACAGCGCTGTCCGGCCGGCTGCAGGCAACCTTATTTGATGACGCGGACGATTTCACCGGTATCGTTGGTGCGGACTTCGTAACGCATGCCCGAAGCTTCAAAGGTCAGGCGGAAGCCCGGAGTGATGACGGCAGCGCAAACTTCACCGGCATTGGCCACGCCGAGGCAGGCGTCATTCCAATTGACAGCTTCAAAAGCGATGGCTTTCACGGTATCAGGATTGAGGCTGAGGGCTTTGGCGAGGGCATCGCGGCCGGCAATGACATAGGGCAGGCTGGGATCGGGGGCCGGGTAGGCCATCGGCGCGGTGGTCGGCGCTGGCAGGTCAGGCTGGGCCGGCGGGTAGGCAGTGGGAGAGGTATTGCCGGCGGGAGCCTGGGTGGGAGCCGGGCTGACGGGCGCCTGGGTGGGCGCGGGCGGGGCAACCTGGGTTTGAGTGGGGGTGCTGTTGCAGGCGGTGAGCAAGACTGCGATAAGCAGGATGGCGATGAAGAACCGTTTTGTCATACTGGATTTTCCTTCTAAAAAGTTTTCATGGTTTATGGACGTTGAGCGGTCTGCAAAGGTTCCGGTTTATTCAGCCGGAGGGCTGGTCTGGCCGTAATCGAGAATTTCGCGCACCTGGCTGTTGGGCTGCAGCGGGCCGATGATGCCTTTTTCTTCCATCTTGTCAATCAGGCGGGCGGCGCGGGTGTAGCCAATGCGCATGCGGCGCTGCAGCATGGAAATGGAGGCGCGGCCCTCGCGGCGAGCCAGTTCAACCGCGTCCTTGTAAAGGGGGTCATCTGATTGCTGAGGGGCCATCTCTTCTTCCCAGAGGGGCACCTGCTTGAGCGCCGCGCCGACGGGCAAATTCTGGGCTGAGGGCACTGCGGTGCGGGTGGGCTGCTGGGCAGGTACCTGCCCAAGGGCCGCGGCAGCCACTTCGGCGGCAGCAGCGCGCCAGTATTCCACCAGGCGTTGGATTTCGCCGTCAGCCACATAGACGCCCTGCAGGCGCACCGGCGCCGGGGCATCAGGCGCCTGGAAAAGCATGTCGCCGCGGCCCAGAAGTCGCTCGGCGCCGGGCTGATCGAGGATGACGCGGCTGTCGGTGTTGGAGGCCACGGCAAAGGCGATGCGCGCGGGGAAGTTGGCTTTGATGAGACCGGTGATGACATTGACTGAGGGGCGCTGGGTGGCGATGACCAGGTGGATGCCGGTGGCGCGGGCCAGCTGGGCCAGGCGGCTGATGGTGCTTTCGGTTTCATCCGGGGCCAGCATCATCAGGTCAGCCAGTTCGTCAATCACCACCACAATGTAGGGCAGGGTTTTCTGGTTGCGGCTGCGCATGCGGTCGTTGAACTCGTTGAGATTGCGCACGCCGGTTTCAGCAAATTTCTGGTAACGGCTGTCCATTTCGCGGGTCATCCACTGCAGGGCGCCGATCACTTTTTCAGCTTCCACCACCACCGGGGCCAGCAAATGGGGAATGCCGTTGTAACCGGTCAATTCCACGCGCTTGGGGTCCACCAGGATCAGGCGCAGGTCATCGGGGGTATTATTGAGCAGCAGGCAGCTGAGAATGGCGTTGACGCATACAGATTTACCGGAACCGGTGGTACCGGCCACCAGCAGGTGGGGCATGGAGGGCAGGCTGGTGGAAATGGGCGTGCCGGCCACATCCTGGCCGAGGGCAAAGCGCAGGCTGTTTTTCTGCTTTTTGAAGGATTCGCTGAGAATGGCATCGCGCAGAGTGACACGGCTGGTTTCAAGGTTTGGCACTTCAATGCCAACATAGGAGCGGCCAGGCACGGGGGCCTGGATGCGCACGCGGGGGCAGGCAAGAGCCAGGGTCAGGTCATCAGCCAGCGAGACAATTTTACTGACGCGCACGCGGGTTTTGCCGTTGCGGGTTTCAACGAAATCGGGTTCCACGCCGTAGCGGGTGATGGCCGGGCCGCGTTGAATTTCGACCACATGAGAAGGCGCGCCGAAGGATTTAAGCGTTTCTTCAATGATGCGCGCGCGTTCCTGCTCCTTGTTATCGGAGCTGGAGCCGGGCAGGGAGGGGTCGAGAATATCATCCAGGTTGGGAAGCACCCACACCGGCGCGGGCGGTTCTGGAACTGCCGGAACCGGCGGCTGCAAAGCAGATTGGGCTGCACCGGGAAGGCCTGCGGAAGCGGGCAAACCTGCGGCAGCAGGAGCCGCCTGTCCGGCCGCAGCGGCGGCGGAGGAAGCTGGCGTGCCTGCCTGGGCGCTGGAAGCGGCAGCCGCCTGGGTGAGGGCAATGCGCACAGGGTCGGGAGAAGGCAGGTCATTGGGCGCATCGGTGAGCCCGGCCGAAATGGGATGGTAGGGGTAAGGCTGTTCAACCGGCCGGCGCCGCCGCAGGCGGTCCCAGATGGGCCCGAGCCAGCGGAAGAGTTCGGCTATGGAAAGGTCGAAGAAAAAGGCCAGAGACATGATGAGCCAGGCTGCCAGCACCACGGCTGCGCCGCCAACACCAAGGGTGCCGGCAAGCAGGTTATAGATCAACTGACCGGCATAGCCGCCCCACAGCTTGCCTTTAAATTGCACGCCAAAGAGCTCGGCCCAGGCGAGCAGGTTGAAAAAGACCAGGCCCAGACCCACCATGCGTTCCAGCGACATGGGGGGCAGGCGGTCGGTGTGGCGCAAAATGAGCCAGATGCCCACGGCCAGCAGAGCCAGGGGCAGCACATAGACGCCCCAACCGAACAGGCCGCTGATGGCTTCAAGCCAGATGCCGATGAGGTTGCCGCGGGAGGGTGAAATGAGACCCAGCAGGGTGAGCAGGCCCAACAGGCCGAGACCCACGCCAATCAGATCCACCTTGCGTTCAGGAGACACCTGAAAAAGGGGTTTTTGCTGGGAAGATTTGTGAGATGAGGGCGCGCTGCTGTGGCTGCGCGAGGTGGGAGCGGCAGCGGGCTTGGACTGCGCGCTGCCGCGGGAAGAAGCGGGTTTGGGATCGGGCTTGGCGCTGCTGGAGCGGCTGGAAGCAGACTTGCTCTCAGGCTTGCTGCCGCGGCTGGCGGGGGCGGGAGGGGCTTCTGGCTTTTTGCGAGTGGTCATGGGTATCTCCGGTTGAATTATAACATAACCCAAAGGCGCGGAAAAACGCCCGCCTTATCAACGAAAGGCGAGCAAGGAATGTGCCAGAAACGCCGCCGCCAGGGGTGAAATTCACCCCGAATCCCCCGGCAGGATGTAAAATACACCCGGAAATACCCTATCCATCCTAAAAGAGGCTTGCATGAAACAATCCATTGTTCACATTGCGCTGGTGGTTCGTGATTATGATGAGGCCATCGCTTTTTACACACAGACACTGCATTTTACCCTGGTGGAAGACACCTACCAGCCGGCGCAGGATAAACGCTGGGTGGTGGTGGCGCCGTCCAATTCAAATGGCACAACCCTGCTGCTGGCGCGGGCTTCCAAACCGGAACAGGAAGCCTTCATCGGCAACCAGGCTGGCGGCCGGGTGTTCCTGTTCCTCAACAGCGACGATTTTTGGCGTGATTATAACGAGATGGTTGCCAAAGGAATCAAGTTTATCCGCCCTCCCAAAGAGGAATCTTACGGGACGGTGGCTGTTTTTGAAGATCTATACGGCAACCTTTGGGATTTGCTGCAATTAAATGAAAACCACCCGCTTTTTGAACGGGCGGCTCAGGGTTAGAATTACGATAACTGCTCAGCCGTGTCGTTTTTTGAACCGCAAAGCACGCGAAGAAACGGCTGTCTTTGTGCAACTTTTTTGCCCTCACGCGGTGAGGGCAAACGGGAATTGCGAGGGGGGGACATCATATGATGTCTTAAATAATACCCCTGAGCAGTTAAGATTATAGAATATCTTTGCACCAGGCTCCGGCGCGGATCAGGCCGGGGCCTGTTTTGATTCCGGGCGGGCTAATCCGGTTCGTCCTCTTCGGGGCTTTTGGGAACATAGATTTCGGGAACGAAATTCTGATCGCTCATCGGCGGGCGCACATAGCCCTGATCGGGCTGGCGGGGCGGGAGAACAAGGGGTTCGGGCGTGAGGTCTTCATAGGGGATGAGGCTGAGCAGGTGGCGGATGCAGTTGAGGCGGGCGCAGAGCTTGTTATCGGCGTTGACCACATACCAGGGCGCCTGTTTGATATCGGTGTGGGCAAAATTTTCATCCTTGGCGCGGGAATATTCCACCCAGCGCGCCCGCGACTGCAAATCCATGGGGCTCAGCTTCCAGCGCTTGGTGGGGTCTGAAATGCGCGCCTGGAAGCGCAGTTCCTGCTCCTTGTCGCTGACCGAGAACCAGTATTTGATCAGGATGATGCCGGAGCGCACCAGCATGCGTTCAAATTCAGGCACAGAGCGCAGAAACTCGCGGTATTCTTCCTCAGTGCAAAACCCCATCACCCGTTCCACTCCGGCGCGGTTGTACCAGCTGCGGTCAAAAAGCACCATTTCGCCAGCGGCCGGCAGGTGGGCCACATAGCGCTGGAAATACCACTGGCTTTTCTCGCGCTCGGTGGGGGCAGGCAGGGCCACCACCCGGCAGATGCGCGGGTTAAGGCTTTCGGTGATGCGTTTGATGGCGCCGCCCTTGCCGGCGGCATCGCGTCCTTCAAAAATGACCACCACTTTCAGCCCTTTGAAGCGCACCCATTCCTGCAGCTTGACCAGTTCCACCTGGAGGCGGCGCAATTCTTTCATGTAGTTCCGCTTGGTGACGTGAAAGATATCGGCAGGGGCAGCCGGGTTGACATGCAGTGCGGCCGGGTTGACCGGCACCTGGTCGGGACCGGTAAGGATGGGGGTGATTTCAACGGGTTTTTCAGGGACGGCAGCCGCCGCCTGTTTTTTTCCACCCCGCTTTTCTTTTTTGTGTTCTTTTTCTTTTTTAGCCATCTTCTCTCCTATCGTAACTGGACCATCGAACGGAATGAAGACAGAGATCATGAATCATTCGCCTGTAAAATGATTATAGACCTTTTTGGCCATTCTCAAAGCAAGAAAACGGGAAAATGCCTATAATGATGACAGGAGGACCGGAATAAATGGATGCCCAGTTGAAATCAATGCTTTTGAGTATTTATGCCGACCGGATTGAAAATTCAGAGGAACAAGGTCGCTTTGAGCGGGCTGTTGAAAGCATGTGGCGGGCCTGCCTGGAGCGCGGGTCCTTTGGTTACAGCGCTCATTATGAAGCCACCGTGTGGACCCTGCCCGATTTGTTCCGGCTGCTGCATTCGCGGGTGGAAACCGCGGCGCAATTTGAACGGATGTGCCGGGCCATGCCGGAACTGGTCCGCTGGCTGCCTTATAACAGCGAAGAGGGGCCATGGGGATACACCCATACCATCGACCTGGGCTCATTCAATCAACGCCTCGCGGATATCCCGGATTTTGACGGGTTTATCGGGGGCTTTGAACAGAATCCGGTGAGTGTATGCAGTGATTGTGGCAAAGACATGCAGGTGGAGAAGAGGGAAAATGGAAATATCCTGACCTGCACCTGCGGGGCGATGATGGTTTGTTAGACGGTGGAAAAGAAAAAACGTTTTGCCGTTGTATGCAGGCAAAACGTTTTTTGAGGTGTAAAAAAGGGCGTCAGACGCTGCGGACCAGGGGGAGGATGTGCTGTTTCACATCGTCGTCACAGGTTGGGGAAGGCACCTGATCGAAAAGATACCAGTCTTCCACATGCTCCACGCTGGCGCCGGGCTGCAGTTCCACGGTGGGGCCAAGGGTTTCAACCTCAAAAATGGCCTCGTTGGTGAAGAATTCCACCGATGAGTTGGCGTCGGGGTATACGGCCTGGGGCTGGAAGGCGGTTTTGACGAGGAAGAAGTGACCCTGGCGCACATATCCGGTCCAGCCGGCCGGGACGGAGGCGCCAATTTTTTGCGGTTCAACCGTGTGGTCGCTCTGACTCAGCAACAGATAACGCGCGCCAATTTTAAAGCGCGGATCGCTGAGATCGGTGTAGGCCCACATGGCCAGGGCTGTTTTGGGGAGCAGATTGGGAACACCGTGGCGGCCGTATTCCGGCAGCGGCAGGATGCCCGTGCCGCCGGCTGCCATGACTGAAAGCGCCCAGGGGGCCAGGGTGATCGGCCAGAGGCTGGCATTTTTCAGGCGGTGGGTGACGCAAACATGGGCCGCATGAGGCTCCACCCAGATATCGATTTCTTTTTGCAGCAGGGTGGTGCTTTCCACCGGCGCGGTGGCGCGGAAAAAACCATCCACTTCGCGGCAGTCCACTGGATCATTATCGGGGTGGTAGGTGCGGGGGAGGGCTTCAGGGGCAGCCCAGAAACGATGCCCACCGTAGCTGTGCCATTGGTTGCCGCCGGTCAGACCGAGCTGTTCGGGAAAGGTGACAAATTCGTTTTCCTTGCCGGTGTAACCAAAATGGATGATGCGCGGGCCGACATCCCCGGTGACAATCAGGTCGATAAGGCCGTTGGAAAGGCGGTAACAATTGGGCCAGTTGCCGTAGGTGATTTTTTCCATGACTAATCCTATAAAGATAATGATGCCAGAATGGATGGCAGGGTAAAAAAATCTGCCATCCATCACATTATACTCTACATACGCTACTCTTCGACAGAGAAATAACCGCGCTGCACCAGCGTGTAATTCACATAGAGTTCCACGCTGTAACTGCCATGTCATTGGCGATTTTCATCTGTTCTGTCAGGGCAGCTTCCTATTCCGCGCTAACATTGGGCAAGCCGTTTGTTGCGCCAGTAATTGACATCATTTTCACACGACTCGTAGGCGTTAACCGCATTCAGGGCCCGCGTTTCTTCGGCATCGCCTGAGCCGTCTTCAACGACGGAGGCGCGCCAGACAACAACGGCGCCAATCACCACTACCACGGCAATGAGAATGGCAACGGCGATTTCAAAAGGGCTGGTTTTCTTCTTGTTCCATGGGGTTTCTCATTTTTTCAAAAAGGTTTCTGGCGGGAACTGTAAGAAACTCGGCGCCGTGCCAGATTGATATTGGTCTGTTGGTCAGGCGAGCGGGCGGAGAGCCGGAAATCAAATTATCAAGAGGTCTGCCAGTTTTTTGGCGTCAAAATCCACCAGGATCGTCCCATCAATATCAAAAGTGGGTGTGGTCTCATTGCCGTTGGCCCATTCGCGCACCTGGCGGGCAGCTTTTGGGTTGATTGAGATATCCACTTCGGTGTAGGAAATGCGGTGTTCCTTCAACCAGGCGCGGGCATTCCGGCAGTCGGAGCACCAGGGCGTGCAATACATCACCACGCCGCCGTGCGGCAGTTCAAATTCAGCATCTGCTTTTTCAATGGCAGCATAGACTTTGGCGGCCGAGGGGTCCACCTGTTTCAGGACGGCAAACAGCACTTCGTTATCGGGCTGGTCAGAAATTTCGTGGATATCGATATATTGGATGACGCCCTTTTTATCGAGCACGAAGATGGCGCGTTCCGTAAAGCCATCCGGCCGCAGCACGCCGTATTTTTTTGCCACCCTGCCGTGAGGCCAAAAATCGCTCAGCAGCGGGTAGGTGATGCCGCCCAGGCTGGCTGCCCAGGCTTTGAGACAGGGAATGTGATCCACAGAGATACCCAGAACCTGGGTATTTAATCCCGCGAACCGGGCCAGATTGGCCTGATAGGACGGGATCTGGCTGGTTCATATGGGGGTGAAGGCCAGGGGGAAGAATGCCAGCACCACGTTTTTTCCTCGCAAATCTTTCAAGGTGACAGATTTGTCGAGGTGGCCGGGCAGGGTAAAATTTGGGGCTTTTTGTCCTACCTGTAAAAGCATGAAACCTCCTTATCAATAAGAGTGGGCGGCCATTTGCAAAAAACATTCAGCAGCCGCTGTCAAACACAGATGAAGTAATTATAGACTGAAGCGGCCTGCAGATTCAACCTTCAGAGGCGGCTTTTTTGAAAATATGGGTTAAAATCAAGCCATGTTTTCCAAGTGGCGTTTCCTGATCATTTTTACAGTGCTGACTGTGCTGGCGGCTGGCTGCGGCGTGACAACCCCTGCGGCCACCCCTGAGACGGCTGTCCCGCAGCCCACTGAGGCACAGGTGCGGGTCACCATAACGGCTGCCCCAACGCGGGAGATTCAGGCCACCCCGCCTGAAATGAAGGTGGAACCCACGGCGGTTCCAACGGCCGCACCCAAACCCACCCTGGACCTTGAATTGAAAACCTGGCCGGCCGAAGTGCAGGTGGAATGGGCGGATGTTTGGGATGACCCGGCCAAAGAAAAGAGCTATTGGAACCGGCAGACGCAGCTGCTTTTGGGGGAGCGGGTGCGCGTGGTGGCTGAAGCCGGCGATTGGGCGCAAATTGTGGCGGTGCAGCAGCCTTCCTCCAAAGACCAGCAGGGTTATCCGGGCTGGGTGCGGCGCGAGGCGCTTTCGGCCGGGTGGAGCGATGGACCGCAGTGGGCGGTGGTGATGATGCAGACGGTTCCCCTGTATGCAGAGGCGGATGAAGCTGCGAAAATCATCCTGCGCCTGCACCTGGATGTGCGCCTGCCAGTGATGAGCGCGGATGAGCAATGGGTGCAGCTGCGCCTGCCGGGCGGGCGCTCGGGCTGGGCGGCGCGGGCAGGCTTGCGCCTGGCAGCCGACCCGGATGCTGCGGCGCCACTGGACGGCATCTGGGATACGGCGCTGACCCTGCAGGGGCGGCCCTACCTGTGGGGCGGTGCAAGCGGCTATTCGCTTGATTGTTCCGGTTTTACCTACCGTCTGTTTCACGCTTACGGCATTGCGCTGGCCCGCGATGCCAATGACCAGGCGCTGCAAGGCCAGGCTGTGCCGGCGGGCGCCTGGCGCATGGGGGATCTGTTCTTTTACAGCGATGTGGTAAACGGGCCGGTGACCCATGTGGTGATGTATTGGGGCGATGGCCAGGTGATGGATGCGGAACCGGAACTGGGCCTGACCCTGCACCCCATGGCGGATTTGAGCCAGCATTATGTCTGGCACAGTGCCCGGCGCATGCTGCCAGAAGGGACAAAATGAGATCTGGCTGAGAAACAGGCCGAAATCTCTTGCCTGTTTGGCCTGCTGTGGATTATGATAAAACCCATGAAGCGTTTTGGATTGGTATTGTTATTGGGTCTGACGGGGCTGCTGGTTAGTCTTTTGGCGGCCTGCGGCCGGCCCGCGCCAGCGCCGACGGCCACCCCGACGGCCAGTTTCACGCCTGCGCCATCGCTGACCCTGACGGCCTCACCGGCATCGCCGGCAGCGCTGACGCCCACGGTGACAGCCACCCCCACCATCACGCCGACTCCCACCCCGACGATCACCCCCACGCCAGAACCTCTTGGCAGCACAGCCAATCCTTTGGTCATGGGGATTGTTTTGCCGGAGATGGACGCCCTGCGCGAATCCAATTATATCGAAATTGCCGCGCGCCTGGGCGACCAGACCGGAGCGGCGGTGCAGGTTTTGACCCTGGCCTCTTATGAGGAACTGCTGGAAAAGCTGGAAATGGGCAGCGTGCATATGGCCTGGATGCCGCCTGCCACCTATGTTTATGCTCACCAACGCGGCCTGGCCACGGTGGCTCTGGTGACGAATCATTACGGGGTGTATGCTTATGGGACGCAATTTATGGCGCGGGTGGATTCGGGCATGTCCACTTACTATGACCCCAAGGCTGACAAGGTGACGGCCCCAGGCGATGCGGCCATGCAGCAGCTGGCCGGACTGCGGCCGTGCTTTGTGAGCGAAACCTCGGTTTCGGGGTACCTGGTGCCGGCCGGACTGATGCGCAAGGCTTCGGCGCCGACCCGCGAGCCGGTGTTTGCCCAGTCATCGGGCGGGGTGGTGCGCGCGGTGTATGCCAAAGACATTTGCGATTTTGGCGCCACCTATGCCATTTCCGGCGATCCGCGCACCGCTTCGTCTATTTTGGAACAGTTTCCAGATGTGCTTTCAAAAGTGATGATCTTGTGGCGCACAGAAGCTATCATTCCTAACCTGAACGTGTCCTACACACCCAGCCTGTTTGACAATGCCAACCCGGCAGCGGTGGGGCTGCGGTCACGCCTGACGGCGGCTCTGATTGCCATTGCCGGAACGAACGAAGGCAAGGCGCTGTTGAGCACAGCCAATGATTATAATATTGAAGGGTTCCAGGAAGCTGAGGACGCGCTTTATGATCCTCTGCGGGATCTCTGGCTTGAATCGGGGCTGAGTTTGGAGCCTTTCATCGGACAATGAAACCCAGATATGATCAAACGTATTCGCATATTTTTCTCGAAATTTGGCAAGATGCTGTTTAACCTGTGCCTGTATCTCTCCATTGCGGCGGCGGTGGTGCTGGGCATCTCCCGCCTGGCTGCCATTTTGATGACCGGCGGGCAGATTACCACGTCTGAGGCTGCACCCAAAGCCCGGGTGGCCATTGTCTTTGGAGCCGGATTGACGCGCGACGGAGGGCCGAGCCTGGTGCTGCGCGACCGGGTGGCGGCTGCAGCGCAGCTCTATTTTGACGGCAAGGTGGAACGCCTGCTGATGAGTGGTGACAACCGTTTTGTTTATTACAATGAGCCGGAGGCCATGCGCCAGTATGCCATTGGCCTGGGGGTGCCGGAGGAAGCCATTGTGCTCGATTACGCCGGGCGGCGCACGTACGATACCTGCTACCGGGCGGGCTACATTTTCGGTGTCACGGAGGCCATTCTGGTGACACAGAATTTTCACCTGCCGCGCGCGCTGATCCTGTGCAATGCGATGGGCCTGAAGGCCACCGGCGTGGCTTCAGATATCAGCGATTACACCCGCAGCACGGAGCTGGTATGGCAGATCCGCGAACTGCCGGCCACCCTGGTGGCCTTTATCGAAGCGTATATCACCCACCCGGAACCGGTGCTGGGTGACAAGGAACCCATTTTTTACGATTGATCTGAAGGAGGCTTATGGATCGCAGCCAGGCTTATGCCCTTGTGACAGAGTATGTAAAAGCGCCCGGTTTGGTCAACCACATGCTTTGCGTGGAAGCCTGCATGCGTTTTTACGCGCAAAAACTGGGAGAAGACGTGGAAAGCTGGGGGTTGGCAGGATTATTGCACGACTTTGACTGGGAGATTCATCCCTCCCTTGAGGAACATCCCGTGGCTGGCGCGCCGATTTTGCGGGAGCACGGCGTGCCCGAGGAAGTGGTGCTGGCAATTGTGAGCCACGGGCAGAACACCGGCGTGCCCCGCGACACCCTGATGCGTAAGGCGCTGTTTGCCTGCGATGAAATCACCGGCCTGGTGACGGCGGTGGCGCTGGTGCGGCCTTCGCGATCTCTCTATGATCTTGAGGCTTCATCCGTGAAGAAGAAGTGGAAGGATAAAGCCTTCGCCGCCGGGACCAACCGCGAAGAAATGGCTCAGGCCGTGGCCGAATTCGGTGTGGATTTGTGGGAACACACGGATAATGTCATTCTGGCCATGCGCCAGATTGCTCCCCAACTTGGATTGGAAGGCAGCCTTACCCCGGCATAAAAACCGGCCGCGGCAGCCTTGTCCAGAGAATGTGAAGGTGCTGCATGGGTTTAACGGGTAAGGGTTTCTGGATCTGGAAAATTCCAAACTGCGAGTCGAGCAATGTGGAAAGCATTGCCAACCTGGCGCAGGCCGCGCATCTCAGCCATGTGCTGGTGAAGATTGCTGACGGCAAACGCTATATGAACGTCACCACCACGGGGACGGACTTGGTGCCGCCGCTGGTGACTGCGCTGCGCGCACGCGGCATTCTGGTTTACGGCTGGCATTACGTGTACGCCGATGATGTGGATACCCCGGAACTGGAGGCACAAACGGCCATTCAGCGTCTGCAGGGGCTGAACCTGGACGGCTATGTGATTGACGCCGAGGTGGAATACCGCAACAAGGCAGCCCAGGCGCGGGTTTTTATGAACCTGCTGCGCGGGGCGCTGCCAACTCTGCCGGTCGGGCTTTCGGCCTACCGTTTCCCCACCTGGGACACCCAGTTTCCCTGGACGGCTTTTCTTGAAAAGTGCGATTTTTCGATGCCCCAGGTGTATTGGGAGGGGGCGGATAATCCGGAATATCAGCTCACGCGCAGTACCAATGAATATCTCAACCTGACGCCCTCCCGGCCGGTTTATCCGGTGGGGCCGACCTATAAAAATGGGGGGTGGGCGCCTTCGTCTGATGAAATCACCCGTTTTTTGAACACTGCCCGCAACACCCTGCACCTGGCCTCAGCCAGCTTTTTCAGCTGGGATGAATGCCGGCGCGATCTGCCCGGGCTTTGGGATACGATCCGCGATTACAGCTGGGATGCGGTGCCGCCGCCAGAGGAGATGCCCAACCGCCTGGCAGCCGCCCTGAACAGCCACAATGTAGACCAGGTGGCGGCTCTTTATGGGACAAACCCGGTGCATGTCAGCGCCAGCCGCACGGTGCAGGGACTGGATGCGGTGCGCGCCTATTACACCAACCTGCTGGGGACGGTGCTGCCCAATGCCACCTTCACCATCACCGGCATTCGCGGCACGGGCAATTCGCGCCATTTCACCTGGCAGGCGACAAGCGACCGCGGCCCGGTGACCAACGGCTCGGATACCCTTGGTTTGATGGGCGATCAGATTTCCTATCATTACACCTTCTTTACCCCGCCAGCAGGTTAGGCCACGGATTCAGGCTGCAGTATTTGCTCAACTGGTTGATTAATTCAACAAGGTCACATTAAGGCTCCCCCCGGCTTTGCCCAGGCGAAGGACCTGCCCGCGCTACTGCGGGGGTGAAAGTTAATTTTGGGGTGTTTATGTCCCGCAAAGAGAGACATAAACACCCCATGTGGTTAAGCTTCTGATCGAAAATGGAAAACCCCCAAGGGGAACGGCTGTGATTTGTTAGGTGTTTGCAAGGTGTTTTTGGGCAAAAGACGGGCATAATTAAGAACTGGATGGCTTTCCCGCTTGTCATCCCCAAAACGATTCATGATATAATCTAAACATCGGAGGCCCTATGAAAGTATTGGTGGTGGATGACGACCCAGCCATGACAGAACTGCTTAAGCTGCTGCTGCAGCAGGCATCAGCCGAGGTGGTGACAGCCAACTCAGGCATGCAGGCCATTGAATTGGTGACAGAAGCCCCCCCAGATGTGATGATTCTGGACCTGATGATGCCCGAAATGGATGGCTGGGAAGTGTGCGAGCGCATCCGCAAGGTGAGCCGTTTGCCCATTCTGGTGCTTTCGGCGCTGGATAAACCGGGGATGGTGGCACGCGCCCTGGATTCAGGGGCCGATGATTACCTGATCAAGCCGGTGCCGAGCGGGGTGCTGATTGCCCACCTGAACAACCTGGTGCGGCGCTCCAATCCGGAAGCCCAGGCCGCCTGATTGATCCCTTTTTTGACCATCAAACCCTTCTTTACCACAGAGAAGGGTTTTTTTATATTTGTGGATGGGGTATAATGAACGGCATAGACTGCCGCAAGGCAGGTTGACGCTCACATGGGAAGGTTTTCAAATTTGAATTCACATTCACTGCATACTCGTTTCCGCCGCGCCGCACACAGCGGGTGGATGATTTTTGGCTTATTGACTCTGGCTGTTCTGCTGGCAGCCTGCACGCCTCCTTCGCCCGCCCCCACGGCAGGCCCGGTGGTGAACCCCAGCCAGGCGCCGCTGGCATTGACTGAAACGGCGGCGCCGGCCCTGACCCTGACCCCCACGGTGGAACCCACCCCCACGGCCACCCCGGTGCCGCTGGCGGCCCAGGTGAACCAGGGCGGCGTTACCCTGGCGGAATATCAATCTGAACTGCAGCGCTACCGCGCCGCTGAAATCCTTTTGCAGCGCACCCCGGCTGCTGAAGCGGATGCAAAGACGGCAGTGCTGGACGACCTGATCAATCAGGAACTGCTGGCGCAGGCCGCGGCTGAAGGGGGTTTTGTGTTGAATGAAGCCGACCTGCAGGCGCGGGTGGATCAGGTGATCGCCGATCGAGGCGGGCAGGAAGCCTTCAACACCTGGCTGGCGGCCAATTTTTACACCCCTGAGACGTTCAGGGCGGCCCTGGCGCGGCAAATGGCGGCTGCCTGGCAGCGCGATCAGATTTCCGCATCCATTCCAGCGGAAATGGAACAAATTCATGCCCGTCAGATTTTGATCTATAATGAAGATGATGCTAAAATAATTTATGCTCAGTTAAAAGCTGGCGCAGATTTTGCAACCTTAGCGCAGAGGTACGATCCGGTTTCACTGGGCGAGTTGGGCTGGTTTCCACAGGGATACCTGCTCTCGAAAGAAGTTGAAGCAGCCGTGTTTGCCCTGCAGCCGGAACAGATGACAGAGATTGTCAAAAGCCCGGCAGGTTATCATATGGTCAAGGTTCTGGAACGAGGGCTGCACCCTCTCTCGCCGGACGCCCGGCAGGTGCTGCAGAAAAATGCCCTGAAAGCCTGGATTGACCACCGCCGCGCCCAAAGCAGCATCACCATCACCGTGCCATAAACCAAAAAATTACGGGAGAATATCATGCTATCAGGACAGCCGCAAAACCTATCTTCTACCCCACGCCGGAAATCACGCCCGTTCAATTTTGATATCATCTGGAATTTCCTGACCCTGCTGGTACTATTCAGCATTTGCGGCATGATTGGCTGGTTTGCGCTTATCTTCCTGGATCCGAGCCAGATGTTCAACCCGTTCCCCCCGCAGATCAACCCGGCGGCGGAAATCCCGCAAATTCAGGTCTGGCCGACCAACACCAGCGTGCCGGTGGCGCTGCCGCCCACCTGGACGCCCACCAACACCACGGCGCCGACCATCACCAACACACCCAAACCCCCGACCATCACCCCGACCATTTTTGTGATCCAGGGCCCGCCCACGGCGATCCCGCCGACGGCTGAGCCCAGCGCCACCCCCACCCAGGCTTCCAACCTGCCCTTCGCCCTGCGCGGCAGCATTGTGGCCATTTCCAGCAACGTCACCCGCCCCGATTCCGGCTGCAACTGGATGGGCGTGGGCGGACAGGTGTTTGATATGCAGGGAGCGCCGATTGTGGGCTACACCATCCAGCTTGGCGGCACGCTGGCTTCCACCCCGGTGGATATGCTCAGCCTGACCGGCACAGCCCTGCAGTACGGCTCGGGCGGCTATGAATTCACCATCACGGACCGGCCGATAGCTTCCAAGAAGACCCTCTGGGTGCAGTTGATGGACCAGGCTGGGATGCAAATTTCCACCCGCATTTACTTCGATACCTTCGATGACTGCGAAAAGAACCTGATTCTGGTGAATTTCAAACAGATCCGCTGAGAGGACTCCAAATGACTTTTCTTGAGATCAACCTGGGGTTGAGCCGCTGTTTTTTGCTGCCCTGCCAGGATGGTTATTTGTTGATTGATACGTCCATGGCTGCCAGCAAGGCAGCCTTTTTGAAAGCCCTGCAGGGGTTGAACGTGACGGTGCCGCAAATTCGCTGGCTGCTGATCACGCACCACCACCTCGATCATGTGGGGTTTGCCGAAGAGATCCTGAAGGAAAGCGGCGCCCGCCTGATCATTCACCGCGCTGGCGTTGAGCAGTTGAAAAGCGGCGTCATGGCGCCGCACAGGCCGGTCAACCGGCGCATGCGCCTGCTTTCAGCGATGATCAGCGCTGGCGGCCGCGAGCGCCTGCCGGCGCTGGGCGGTCGGGCGGAGGATGTGGTGATTGAGGGCGATGACGACCACCTGCTGGCCTCCATCGGTATTGAAGGGCGCATTTTGCATACCCCCGGCCACACCCGCGATTCGATTTCCGTGCTGCTGGCTGATGGACATGCCTTTGTGGGCGATGCGGCTTCGAATTCCCTGCATGTGCTGGGCACAGCTTACCGGCCTTTTGTGCTGGAGAACCCTGAACAGGTGAAGGAAAGCTGGGTTAAGCTCAAACAGGCCGGGGCCAGGGTGTTCCACCCGGCGCACGGCGCGGCATTTGAGGTGGAGAAACTGAAAATTTGAAATAGAAAACCGCCTGCAAAGGCGGTTTTTTGTTGAAAAACGGTTTGGGGCAAAGCCGGTCAGTTGAATATTTCCGGCAGGTAAAGCAGCATGGCGGCCATCACCTCAAGCAGGACGGCATTATTAGCCGGATCGGCATCGGTTTCGGCGGTGGTGATGGTGAGGGTGACGGGATAATGCGCGCCGTAAGGGGCCGCAGGGGAAGGCGCCGCAAGCAGGAGGAAGGACTGAGAATCGAGGAAGGCGCTGCCGGGCAGTTCCCAGGTGAGCACGCTGCCGCTGACGGCTGGACTGACCCCGGACGTGTCGCCGGCATAGGTCAGGTCAGCGCCGAGAGTGGCGGCGATGGTGATGCTGGCGGGGGTGGTCAGGCCGTAATTCGCATAGTTTATTTCAACCGGTGCGGCCCCGCCGGGGGTTCCCAGGGCCAATGCTTCAGACGGCCAGATGGCCATATCCACACCAGGGCTGATGGCGCTGTAGGTGGTGCTGCCAAAACCAGTGGCGCTGGTTTGCAGGCTGGCCGATTGGGCCTGACCGGAGCGGAAAATCATCGCCGGGGTGAGAATTCCCCCGCCGCCGTTGACCAGGGCGTAGTAAAGATGGTAGCGCTGGCTGTAGTCCGCGTCCATCCAGGTGAGGACGGCATGCCCGGCGGCATCGGCGGTGACAGATACATGCCTGGTTCCGGCGCTCACAGCGGGAGCCGGCAGCAGGGTGGGGGCCACGGTGCGGGTGAAGCTGGAATCGAGCACAGCAAAGCGGGTGATGCCGCTGCCGGTCCAGGCAACGACAATTTTCCCGTCTGAAAGCTCAGCCGCATCGGCGTAATTATCATCATAGGTCCACCCGTCCTCGGTGAGGCGGGCCGGGTTTTTAATCAGGTTTCCGGCGCTGTCCATGACCGCATAATACAGATCTCCGTCGCTGGCGCGCTGCCAGGTGAGGAGGGCCTTCCCACCGCTCAGGGTATTTACACCTGAAAGGTCGTATCCTTCCCAGTTGTCGCCAATGGTATCGTGGGTGAACTGGACGGGACCGCTGACCGCAGCTCCGCTGGCATCCACCACCGCAACATAGATATCATTGATTTTGCAATCGTTGAAAGCGCAGTTTGGGGCGCGGTGATAGCGCTGCCAGGCCAGCACAAACCGGTTATCCGTGGTGGCTGCCAGGCGGGTGGAGTAATATTGAGGCACATTGGGGGTGGCCGCTGTGCCCCAATAGGTGTTATAGGTCAGGTTGACCGGACCGGCAACCAGGTCGCCGGCGGCATCCAGCACGGCAAAATAGACATTGAAATTGGACTGCATTTCGCCGTTGATGGATTGGACCACTTCGCGATACCATAAAACGCCGATATGTCCATCAGGGGTGACGGCCGCCACCGCGCTGTAATCATAGGTGGACAGACCCGCAGTGCTGTGATCGGTGAGCCTGCCCGCCGGGCGCAGGGGCCGGCCCACCTTATCCAGAAGGGCGTATTCGATTTCTGATGTGGACAGGCTGCAATCTACATTTACACAGCGCCACCGGTCCCACAGGTAGAGGAAGCTGCCATCGGGTGTTTGGGTAACGGCCGGTTCATAGCCCCACGTCCACAGGTCATTCACCGGCCTGACCGCCTGTCCGGCGGGCTGGGAGAGGAAGAGCTTCATCACGCCGTCGGCTTCGTCGCTGAAGGCGAGGGCAAACGGAGCCGGAACGGCGGTTTGCAGGGTGATGGTTTTATTTTTTGCCGGGTTCAGCGAAGATTGGGCCAGGACGGCAGCGGCATTGGCGTCACCGGCGGCGGCGCCAGGCGGTGTTTGCACGCGGGCGACGATGGTGAGGGCGCTGCCGGGAGAAAGCCAGCCGGTATCCAGGACCGTGTCGCTGTCGGTATCGGAAAGCGGGGTGACGCCGTCAGCATAATACAGGTTGAACGGCCAGACGGATGAGGTGGCCAGGTCAAACACATCAGCGCCCGTATCGCCGGTGTTGCGGATGGTGAGGAAAAAATCGCGGGTTTCGCCAGCGCGGACGAAGGCTCCCTGCACAGGCGGATTGACCTGCAGGCGGGCCGCGGCGGGCGGGCGGGTGAAGCGCACAGCCTTTCCATCTGCCAGCCCGGCGCTGTTGTGCAGATAGGTCAGGCCGGAGATCCCGGAGGCATCTTCAATGCCCACGGTGGCGCTTTCCAGGTTCCCCGCCAGGCTGAGATACTGCAGGATGATATCGCCGTTTTCATGGAGGATGATCTCGAAGGTGAGGGTTTCAGCGGAACTGGCCGCGCAGCAGCGCGAGATACCGGCATATTCAATGACCAGGAAGCGGTCAGGGGCCGCGCCGCCCAGCAGGGTATAGACTTTGCCTGAATTGTAAGATTGGTTGATGGCCAGGTCGTCCCAGAAGGCGGCAATGAGATTGTTGGGAGCGGCCTGCTGCGGGATGAGACGGTTGGCGTAGGCCGGGTGGGTGCCGCCAAAAGTGATCAGCCCATTGGTGTTGATATAGAGATCGGTGTAGGTGTTTTCGTAGAATTTGAAAGGGAAGCCAATCTCGATCTGGCTGTAGAGATCATTGCCCACCAGGTAGCGATCGGTGCCAGTGGCGGCGTCGATCCAATTGAAGGCGGCCGTGTCATCCCAGGTGTAACCGAATTCGTCCGGCCCGCCAGCGGCCTGAGGCTGCTGCGGAGCACCCTCCGCTGCCGCCTGCCGAGGGGGAATGGGGTCTGCTGAACGGCCGGCTGGCAGGCTGTTTTGCGCCGCGGCGGGCTGGATGCGAGCGGAAAGAAGAATGATGAAGATCAGGCCGATATTGAGAAAACGTAAACCATGTGATCGCATATGACTCCCTATTGTGCACTACCAGATGAGGATCCCCGCAGAATCAATCACGATATTAAAATTATAGACGCTCGGGACGGCAATTGCAATAAAAAAAAAGGCCGGAGGAAAATCCGGCCGGCAGGAATGGGGGAAAATGGCTGGGCTTATGCTTTACCTATCGGGCGGTTGGGGTCGCGAATCCATTCACTCCATGAGCCCACATAGAGCTTGCCGCCGGGCAAACCGGCCATTTCCATGGCCAGCAGGTGAAAAATGGAGGTGACGCCAGAACCGCAGTAAACTGCCACATGATCGGGCGGGGTGCCGCCGAGCAAAGCGTCAAATTCAGCGCGCAGCACATCCGGGGCCTTGAGGACGCCCTCTGGGGTCAGGTTTAAGCCGTGAAAGCGGTTGACGGCGCCGGGAATATGCCCGGCGATGGCGTCAATGGGCTCGCTTTCGCCGCGGTAGCGTTCAGGAGAGCGGGCATCCACCAGCCTCCAGGCCGGGTCCAGGCGCAGGCGGTCCACTTCGGCAGCGCTGACCACTGCGCTGGCATCGATCACGCCGTGAAAAGGGTAAGGCGGGCGGGTTTCAGCCCCGCTGGCGGTCTGGCGGCCTTCGCGAGTCCATTTTGGGAAGCCGCCATCCAGCACAGCCACAGCTGCATGCCCGCTGTGGCGCAGCATCCACCATGTGCGGTCGGCAAAGGCGCCCCCATTGGCATCATAGACCACCACCTGGGTTTCGGGGGTGATGCCCCAGCCTGACACGGTTTTTTGCCAGGCGGCATCATCCGGAAGGGGATGGCGGCCGGTTTCCGGCCGCACGGGAGCAGCCAGGTCATGCCCCAGGCTGGCATAGATGGCGCCGGGAATATGCGCCTCAAGGTAGGCTTCATGCCCCCAGTTGGGCCTGGCCAGGTCGTAGCGGGCGTCAATGACCGCCCAGTTTGGATCATCAAGATGTTCTGCCAGGTCAGCGGTGGATATAATGGTAGAAAACATGGAACCTCCGGTTATTTTTGATGGTTGTGAACAAGGGCGGCGCTCAACAGCAGCAGCAGCAGGCCGGCGCTGTCAAACAGGATAAAACGCAAGATGGATTGGCTGAGCAGGGGATAGTCCGCCGGCAGATTCAGCCAGAGCAGGGTTTCGCCGGCGGCGCCGACAGCCTGCATGATGACCGCCTGCCAGAGCGAAAGGTTAAAACGCCGCGGGTGCCAGAGGGCAAAAGCATAGGGCACATTCCACATCAGAAACAGGATGCCCATGCCCTGCACAGCAGCCCGGCCGGGAATGCCGGCCACTTCAAAACCAGGCGCATAAATTTCTGGCCAGATGAGAAAGAGCACAGCGCACTGCACGTTTATGAAGAAGACCAGGCCAATCAGCAGGCGGGCCAGCCAAAGGCGGCGGTGGGGTGTCAGCATATCATATCCGGATTGGCGTCCCTGTCCGGAGATACGCGGACAGGGACGCCGGATTCATCATTTGAGGTATTTTTCAAACCAGCCAGAGATGGCCTTCAGGCGGGTGATGCGCCGGTCGGTGCGGCCCATGCGCGAGAGGCCGTGGGGTTCATCGGGGAAGAGCACCAGCCCGGTTTCAACCCCCAGTTTTTTGAGGGCCACAAACACCTGAATGCCCTGCTCAGGATCGCAGCGCTGATCATTGAGGTTGTGAATCACCAGGGTGGGGGTTTTGGCATTGGCGATGTATTTCATCGGCGAACAGCGCCAGAGAATTTCAAGGTCTTCGTAGGGCGCTTTATTGCCAAAAATTTTCTGGAAGGACCAGTTAAAATCGCTGGAACCCCACATGCTGATGAGATTGCTGACGCTGCGCTGGGTGACAGCCGCTTTGAAGCGCGAGGTGTGCCCGATGATCCAGTTGGTCATATAGCCACCGTAAGATCCGCCGGTGACGCCCATGTTTTCGGTATCGATATAGGGTTTTCCGGCCATCAGATCGGCAAAACACATCAGGTCTTCGTAGTCCACCGTGCCCCATTTGCCATCATAAATGGCGCGGGCGTGTTCCTCGCCGTAGCCCTGGCCGCCGCGCGGGTTGGAGAAATACACCACATAGTCCAGTGAGGCCAGGAAGTAAAACTCGTGCATGAAGAACCAGCCGTATTGGGTGAGAGGGCCGCCGTGAATTTCAAGAATGGAAGGATATTTTTTGGCAGGATCAAAATCGGGCGGGGTCATGATCCAGCCCTGCAGATCGTTGCCGGAGCTGCCCTTGAACCAGACTTCTTCCACCTTCGAGAGATTGACCTCATCCAGCCAGGCGTTGAGGCGGGTGAGGCAGCGCGGCGCCTGCTGACCGCTCAGATCGACCAGCCAGATCTGGCCGGGGTCGGTCATGGTACCTTTCAGGCAGGCGGCGAACCGGCCGGCGGCATCCTGTGAGATATGCCCGACGGCAGCCTGGTCGCCAAAAACAGCCCGCAGTCCCGAACCGTCCACGCAGATGGTGTAGAGGGTGTTGGCGCCGAGGCGGGTCACCTGGAAGATGAGGGATTGGCTGTCGGGAGCCCAGATAGGTGCCTGACCGGGCGCGCCGCCGATGTCGTTGATGGTGTAACCGCAGAGGTTGATATCCACATCGGCGGTGAGACAGTGAGCCGCCGCGCTGCCATCAGCCGGGACCAACCAGAGGCGGTCGTTCTTCCAGCTCTGATCCAGCCCTTCCTTGCCGATATAAGCGATCCATTTGCCATCCGGCGAGAAGGCTGTAAATCCCTTAGGGCCGGCCGGGGTGGGGATGAGGCGCTGTTCGCCGGTTTCCACATCCAGCACAAACAGATCCTGGCGGTCGCTGTCGAAATCGGGATCGGGCGTGCGGTTGGACACAAAAGCCACCTGTTTGCCGTCCGGCGACCAGCTCAGGTCGGATTCATCGTAAACGGCGGAATCGGTGAGCTGGCGGGCTGAACCATCGTGGGCATCCACCACCCAAATATGAAAGCGTTCTTTGGGAAGGTAGCCTTCGCCATCCAGTTTAAAGTAAACGCGGTCAATATGGCGCGCTACAATGCCCAGTTCTTTTTTCTTGGGGTCACGCTCGCGTTCCAGCACTTCTTCGTCTTTTTTACGGAACTGCAGCAAAATCTGGCTGCCATCGGGTGACCAGGCAAAATCGCGGATTTCACCTTGCAAACGGGTGAGCGGCTGGGCTTCGCCGCCATCTGCGGGAATGAGGAAAATCTGCGGCGATTCGGTTTCATCGGAGCTGCGCTTTGAAATGAAGGCAATTTGGCTGCCGTCGGGTGACCATTTGGGGCTGCCGTCTTTGTTTTTACCGGAGGTGAAGCGGCGGGGTTTGCCGCCAGCGGCTGGCGCCAGCCAAAGGTTGGAAAATTTTTTCTCGTTATCGGCGTTCACCTGCTGCACAGCATAGATGACTTTCTGGCCATCGGGGGAAATTTGCGCAGAGGTGATGATCTCAAAGCGGTAAAGATCTTCAAGCGTGATGCGGCGTTTCGCGTTTTCTGTCATGGGAAAATCCTTATGAAAAGAAAATCCCCTTCCGTTAACTGGAAGGGGATTCTGAACAGAAAAATTACTTGGCCTTGCCCTGGTTCTTGACGGCTTCCTGGGCTCTGGCAATTTCATCGGCATCGCCGAGATAATAGTGGCGGATGGGCATGAAGTTGTCGTCCAGTTCGTACACCAGCGGCACACCGGTGGGGATGTTGAGTTCAATGATGTCTTCATCCGAAATGTTGTCGAGGTGTTTGACCAGAGAGCGCAGGCTGTTGCCGTGGGCCACGATCAAAATGCGCTGGCCTTCCTTGAGGGCCGGGATGACGGTGTCGTTCCAGAAGGGCAGGAAGCGGGCAACCGTGTCCTTGAGGCATTCGGTGAGGGGCAGTTCTTCTTTGGTCAGGCCCTTGTAGCGGGGATCATGACCTGGGTAGCGGGGGTCTTCGGTTTCGAGGGCCGGGGGCTGCACATCGTAGCTGCGGCGCCAGATGTGAACCTGCTCATTGCCGAACTTGGCGGCGGTTTCGGCCTTGTTCAGCCCCTGGAGGGCGCCGTAATGGCGTTCGTTGAGGCGCCATGAGCGTGACTGGGGAATCCACATCAGGTCCATTTCATCGAGGGCCAGCCACAGGGTGCGGATGGCGCGCTTGAGGACGGAGGTGTAGGCGATGTCGAAAACAAAACCGGCTTCTTTCATCATCACGCCGGCTTTTTTGGCTTCTTCGATGCCTTTTTCTGAAAGATCCACATCGGTCCAACCGGTGAAACGGTTTTCTTTGTTCCAGATGCTTTCGCCATGGCGGAGTAAAACAACTTTATACATGGTTCATTGCCTTTCATAAGATGGATTAACTGCCTGAGGCAGAATTATGACAACAGCTTAATTGTATCGCCAATTGGTCCAGACGCAAAGAAAAAAGCGGCTTTTCTCCTGCTGAAGGAAAGAACCCTGGCCGCCTGTCATGACCGACAGCGGATTTCCATCACTAGCTTATAAAGGGATGGGTATGCTATCATTAAAATGTTATAGCTGTTCAGGTTTTTAGCACGGCCTTGAAAGAAGCGGCAGGGGGGAGGAAGGTTTTCCTGCGGTGAAGGATGCGTGATGGAGCAAAACCAGCGCAACAGCGGTCAACAGCCAAATTCAATACTTTAAACCCATGAAGGAGCCCTATGAAAATCTTAAACGTTCCCGGTCCAAAGGCAAAGGCCATTATTGAACGCGATCACAAGGTGATTTCGCCCTCTTACCCGCGTGGTTACCCGTTTGTGATGGATCACGGGCTTGGCTGCGAGGTGTGGGATGTGGACGGCAACCGGTTCCTCGATTTCATGGCTGGAATCGCGGTTGCTTCTACCGGCTACTGCAACCCTGAAGTGGTGAAGGCCATCCAGGAACAGGCCGCCAAGTTCATTCACATCTCTTCTGATTTCTATCACGAAAAATGGGTGGAACTGGGTGAAAAGCTGGACGAGATTGCGCCTTTCAAGGATCCGGCGATCGCGTTTATGACCAATTCTGGCACGGAAAGCGTGGAAGCGGCGCTGAAACTGGCGCGCCACTACACCGGCCGCTCTGAATTCATCGGCTTCTTTGGCGCATTTCACGGGCGCACCATGGGAGCGGTTTCGCTCACTGCCAGCCGCGCGGCCTATCACCGCGGCTTCTTCCCCTTGTTGAGCGGCGTGGCCCATGTGCCCTTCCCCGACACCTATCACCCGATCCTGGCGCCGAATTATGCCGGCGAACCTTATGGCGAGACTGTGGTGCATTACATTGAACATCAGGTGCTTGAACGCATCATCCCGACCGATCAAGTTGCGGGCATTCTGGTGGAACCCATCCAGGGTGAGGGCGGTTATGTGATGCCTGAAGCCAGCTTCTTCCCGGCGCTGCGCAAACTGTGCGATAAATACGGCATTCTTCTCATTGCTGATGAAGTGCAGTCGGGCATGGGCCGCACCGGTAAATGGTGGGCGATTGAGAATTTTGGCGTTGAGCCCGATATCATCACCACGGCCAAAGGCATTGCCTCAGGCATGCCGCTGGGCGCCATGGTGGCACGCAAGGATATCGTCAAATGGCCCAAGGGTTCGCATGGCAATACCTACGGCGGCAACCCTGTTTCCTGTGTGGCGGCCCTGGCCACCATCCACCTGCTGGAAACCGGCTTCATGGCCAATGCGGAAAAGGTGGGCGCCTTTGCCAAGAAGAAACTGGAAGAAATGGCCGCCCGCCATCCTTCCATTGGCCAGGTGCGCGGCATCGGCCTGATGCTGGGCGTGGAATTCGTCAAGAACCAGCAGACTCACGAGCCTGCGCCTGCTCTGCGCGATGATGTGGTGGACGCGGCGTTTGAACGCGGCCTGCTGACCCTGGGCTGCAGCAAGAGCACCATCCGCATTTCACCGCCCCTGTGCATGTCCCAATCTGAAATGGAAGAAGGCCTGGCCATCTTCGATGAGGCCATCACAGTGGCTGAAGAAAAGCATTTGAAATAAGCTTTCTGTACCTCACAGCAGCCGGAAGAGTCGCTCTTCCGGCTGTTTGATTCAACGGGCTCATCCGGACCCTTTTTGCCGGAATTGGAACAATCTGCCGGGTTGGGTTATAATTACCTCATGTTACCTGATTTTCGTGTCCGCCAACGTGATTATCTGCTTGAAATATCCCGCGCCATTACCCAGGAGCTGGACCTTGACCAGCTTTTGGGGCGTATTCTGACCGTATCCATTGAAATGCTGGCCGGGCAGGCCGGCCTGATTGCTCTGCGCGAAGAGCGCGGGGTCTGGCGTGCGGCAGTATCGCAGAACATTCCGCAGCCCTTTTTGAGGGCTATTGAAACCTGGATGGCGCAGATTCCAGATGAAGAAGAGAGCGCCGTGCAGCAGATCACGGATATCAACTGGCGGCTGAACGAACTGACCTATGCCGCCAGCCTGGGCCTGCTCAACAGCGTGGGTTTGCCGCTGGTGGAAGGAAAACGGGTGATTGGCGCCATTTACATCTTCCGCGGTTACCCGGATATGTTCTCGGGCAACGACCGGGCCCTGCTGAGCAGCTTTGCCAACCAGGCAGCCATTGCCGTGCGCAATGCGCGCCTGTTCACCCAGGCCAACCAGGAGCGCCAACGGCTGAATGCCCTGCTCGATTCGGCGGCCGACGGCATTCTCATTTTGCGGGCCGACCATCACATTCAGCGAGCCAACCCGGCTTTCTGCCGGTTGATGGGCCTGCCGGCGGACAAAATTAATGAGAAACTGCACGATGAAATCATCGTCTGGAACAGCCGACCGCAGGGCCTGACCCTGGAAGCAGCTGAAGCCGGCGGCTGGCCGCTGACGGCCAATGCCCACCTTTATGTGGAAGGGGATCTGAAACGCAATGGGCAAACCGCCCTGCCGGTGGGCATCACCTATGCTCCGCTGCTCTCAGCAGAAGGCGGGCTGCTGAACATTATTGCCACTGTGCGCGACATCACGCGTTTCAGGCAGGCTGAAGAGATCAAGAGCACCTTCATTTCCATTGTTTCACATGAACTGAAAACCCCGGTGGCGTTGATCAAGGGCTATGTCTCAACCCTGAGGCGCGAAGATGCAGAATGGGACCGCGCCATTGTAGCCGACAGCCTGGAGGTTATTGAAGAAGAGGCCGATCACTTGGCGGAGCTGATTGAAAATCTGCTGGATGCGTCGCGCCTGCAGGCGGGCGGCTTTGCGATCAAGAAATGCGACGTCAACCTGGTGGAACTGGCGCGCTCGGTGGTTGAACGCCAGCAAACCCAGACCAGCGCACACACCATTGTGCTGGACATGCCGGAGAACATGCCGGTGATTCTGGCGGATGACACCCGGCTGAGGCAGGTGCTCATCAACCTGGTGGCCAACGCGGTCAAGTATTCCAGGGGCGGCGAGGTGCGCATCAGCGGGCAGGCGCTGCCCGACCAGGTGATCATTTGCGTCAGCGACCAGGGACCGGGCATTGCTCCGGGGGATATTCCGCATATTTTCGACCGCTTCTACCGGGCGCCCGAAGCCAGCCGGCGCACCAAAGGCACCGGCCTGGGGCTTTACCTGGCGCGCGCCATCATTGAAGCGCACGGCGGCCGCATCTGGGTGGATCCGCGGCCGGGTGAAGGAGCGCGGGTGTGTTTTTCACTGCCGCGCATTGAGGAAGATGACCGGTTCTGATCAGGCGCGCTGCATGCGCTTTTCGAGCCATTTCACCAGCAACGACAGCATCAGGGTGAGCAGCAGGTACATGACAGCCAGGGTGGTATAGGCTTCGTTGAACTGAAAGGTCTGACCGGCGAACAGGCGGGCGGTCTGGGTCAGGTCGCGAATGGCCAGCACAGAAACCAGCGAAGAATCTTTGAGCATGGAAATAAAATCGTTGCCCAGGGCCGGCAGCACATTGCGGATGGCCTGGGGGAGAATGACATAGCGCATGGCCTGGGGGTAGCTGAGACCGAGGGCGCGGGCGGCTTCCATCTGGCCGCGCGGAATGGACTGGATGCCAGCGCGAAACACCTCGGCCAGAAAGGCGCCGTAGGTGATGGAAAGGGCAGCCACCGCGCGCACTTCCATGGGGATATCCTTGCTGTTCAGGGCTGAGAGCCATGCGATGCCGGCGGCGCTGCCCACGGCATTCAGCACGCTGACAAAGCCGCTGACACCCACGAAAGCGATAAAGAAAATCAACACCAGCATGGGCACGCCGCGCACCACTTCCACGTAGAAAGTGGCGGCGTTTTGGGCGGCCACATTTTTGGAGAGACGGCCAATGCCGGTGAGGAGACCAAAGATCAGCGAAAGGGCAAAGGCACACACGCTGATGAGGGCGGTCATGGCCAGGCCGGCAGAGATGAAGCGGAAGGCCTGCTGGAAGGAGGGCTGGGTGGCCACCGAAAGCCCCACCGCCCCGGCCAGCAGCAAAATGGCAGCCAGCCACCAGGGGAAAGTGCGCACCCAGGCAGGCCAGAGAATCGCGGGTCTGCGCAGGGCCAGGGGAGGGCGGAGGGGGTGAGTGACGGGAGAGGTTGCTTTATACATGATTATGCCTTTCAAATATAAAGGCTCTGGGCTGGCCCGTATGATTCACACAGGCCAGCCCAGAGTTAAAAAATCAGTTGGTGGTTTTGATGTCCGCGTTGGATATTTTGAAAGTGGGGCTGAAATAACGGGTGCTGAGCTTTTCGAGCGTGCCGTCTTTTTGCATGGCGGCCAGCGCCTGGTTGACCGGCGCCACCAGGGCGCTGCCTTTGGGGAAGACAAAGCCCAGTTCCTCGCCGGCGATGGCCGGGCCCATCAGTTCAAGGGCTTCGCCATTTTCGCCAAGATAGCCCATGCCAGCCACCTCGTCAATGATCACCGCATCGACGTCGCCGGTGATGAGAGCCTGGATGGCAAAGGGGAATTGTTCAAAGGCTTTAATGCGCGTTTCGGGCAGGATTTTGCGGGCGGCCTCGTAATTGGCGGTGTTGGCCTGGGTTCCCAGCACCCAGCTTTCGTTGGCGGCAAAGGTTTCGAGCGAGTTGAAGCGGGTTTCGCCTTTGCGCACCAGCAGGCGCTGCTGAATTTTGATGTATCCAGTGGAGAAATCGGCCTTTTGGGCGCGTTCGGCGGTGATGGTGATGCCATCGGCTGCCACGTCATACTGCCCGTCAGACACGGCCTGGATCATACCGTCCCAGGCCACCTCGACGAATTTAGGCGTGCAGTGCAGGCGGGTGCAAATTTCCGTCCAGGCGTCATAATCCCAGCCGCCAGCCTGTCCGGTGCTGACGAGGATGTAGTTGAAGGGCAGGTAGGCGTTTTCTACCGCAATGGTCACCTCGCGGCACTGCAGGTCCACGAGGGCGGTGCTGGCGCTGCCCAGGCAGCCCTGCGGTTCAGCGGCGGCGGGAGCCGCCGTGGAAGCGGCGTTGGATGGGGCGGTTGAGGGGGAAGTGCAGGCTGCCAGAAGGACAGCAGCGATCAGAAGAGAGATGAAAAGCCGGCGAGACATGTTGTTTTACTCCAGTTTTAAGCAGCAGAAATAGATCCGGAACAATCATAGAATTGTTTCCGCTCAGACAGCCAGAACAGTGGTCATGTAGGATACAATTGGGCGAAATAGGCCCACCTGGCTTGAGCGGCGGCGGCGGACTATTTCAGGCCCTGGAGAAGAACGGGGCTTTCTTGATACACCTCCTCTGACTTTCAGGTCAGAACAACAAAAAAAGCCTTCCATATGCTGGAAGGCCTGTTTGCATTTACTTTATGCCCGAAAACGAATTTGGGTTAAGCAGAAATGCCCGTACCTTCCAATGGAAGACGGATATGCTTGGCGCCGCGCTTAGGATCGAGTTCGAGCAAGGGACAGTTTTGTAACATGGTATGTTTATAGCACGTTGAAAACCATTTGTCAACCGGTTTGACAAAATTTGTGGAAAATTGGTCTGAATCGGCAGGGGGCACCTTGACGTGTTTCACTCCAGCGTGATAAGATCAAAGCATGTATTTGAAAGGCAGCAACTGGAGCATGAACCGCCGGCGGCGGCGCTCCAACCCATTGTTAATCGTGGCAGTGCTTATGGGCATTGCAGCCATGGTTTACGTTAACCTGGTGGTGATTCCAGAAACGCCGCCTCTTTTTGTCCCCACGGCCACCCCCACCCGCGACCCGGGTATGATTGCGGTGGAAGCCGCGGACCTGTTCAGCAAGGGCAAGATCACCCAGGCCATGCAGGCTTACGAAGAAGCCATTCGCACCAACCCCAAAGATCAAACCAATTATATTGCTCTGGCACGTTTGCAGGTGTTTAACGGCCAGCTCGAAGCGGCCACCACTAACATTCAGAACGCCATTCTGCTCAACCGGGATAACGCCTTGGCCCAGGCCGTATTGGGCTGGGTTTTGGGGCTGCAGGGCGATTACCTGCAATCAGAAGGCGCTTTCACGCGGGCATTGGAGCTGGATCCCAACAATGCGCTGACCCATGCCTACTATGCCGAGGTGCTGACCTTGATGGCAGAGAACAATGCCGGCGGCTTGAATGTGATGGATAAAGCAGCAGAGGAATCGCGCAAGGCTGTGCAGATTGACCCCAACCTGCTGGAAACCCGCCGGGCGCGCGGCATTGTTTTGCAGGCCACCGATAACAAAGAAGAGGCTGTGGTTGAATTTGAGGCAGCGGTGAAGCTTAACAACAATATCGCTGAACTGCACCTTTCGCTGGGCGATGCGTACTATGTGCTGGAACGCTATACCGAGGCGATCAACGAGTATATCACCGCCAATTCACTGAACCCGCAGGATCCGATGCCTGATTATATGATTTCGCGCACATACGCCAAAGCGGGGGAATTTCCCAAGGCAGCGCAGTATGCTGAACAGGCGGTGGCGGATGACCCCTCAGACCCGTTTTTGCACGGCAACCTGGGTTCCATGTATTATAAAACAGGTGAACTGAAGAAAGCCATCACCGAATTAAGGCTGGCGGTGCGCGGCGGAACCACTTCGGAAGGGGTGGTGGTGAAGGGGATTCCCCTGGACAATACCAACCGCGTGATCGAATTTTTCTCTCGCTACGGACTGGCCCTGGCCAAGGATAACCAGTGTGATGAGGCTGCCCAAATATCCCAATCCATCACCCAGAACCTGCCGGATGATGAAACCGCACTTTACAACGCGGGTGAAATGATCAACATCTGCCAGCAGAACGCTGGCGGTAGGTCTACCACGGCGCCTTAAGAGACCACTGCAGCCGCGCCGGCTCCATGTAAATATCATGAATCTAGACGGAAAACAGATACAGTTCCGACCTGTAAGAAAACATTCTAACCCATACCGGATCATGGTCTTGGTGGTGCTGATCGTGTTCGGCTTGGTTGTCCTGCGCGGTTTTGAGCAGGGCGATATTAAACCCCTGTTTCTGGCCACCCCCACGCCCACCCGCACTTTCAATTCGTATGCCCAGGAGGGTGAAGTGCACTTTAAAGTGGGCAATCTGAAAAAAGCCATCGAATCATACCAGATGGCCACCACACTTGACCCGAACAATGCTGATTTGTGGGCGGAGCTGGCACGGATTCAGGTATACTCATCGGCCATGAAGAGCACGGATGCAGAAAAACTGGCGGCGCTGCAGGCCGGCCTGGCTTCGGCGGATAAGGCTGTGGAGGTGGCGCCAGGCAGTTCCAATGCGCATGCCTTCAGGGCCTTCGTTCTGGATTGGAATGCGAATCCTTCTTTGGTGGGGGCAGAAGAAGCGCAGAAAATGTTGACCCGGGCTGAACAGGAGGCTCTGGCAGCCCTGCAAATTGACCCGGCGAACGGTCTGGCAATGGCTTTTTATGCCGAAATATCCACCGATCAGTTGAAGATGGACCAGGCGCAGCGATATATTGCCATGGCGATGGAAGCAGCGCCGGAGCAGATGGACGTGCACCGAATTCAGGGGTATGTTTGGGAAACCCTGCGCCAGTATTCTCTGGCTATTCAGGAATACAAGCTGGCGGTGGATATCATGCCGAACATGACCTTTATTTATATTTCCATCGGCAAGATTTACCGCCACCTGCAGCTTTGGCCGCAGGCGATGGACTATTTTGCCAAGGCCGCCTCCATCAATCAACAGATTGGGGTGAATGACCCTATTCCCTATCTGGCGCTGGCCAACACCTACACCCAGCAGGGCTTCTTTCGTGAGGCTTCCATGAATATGCAAAAGGCATTGAGCCTCGACCCCGGCAATCCGGATGTTTATGCCCAGCTTGGCATAGTCTATCAACGGGCAAGGAACTATGAAGGCGCCATTCCAGCGTTTGAATGCGCTCTGCGCGGCTGCGACGCGGTGAAGAGCTGCGAAGTGCGTATGTGCGATGACGCCAACAATCCGGCCATCACGCTGCCCGGCCTGCCGCTTTCAGATAACACAGTGGTGTATTATTACACTTACGGCTCGGTGCTTTCGGGCCTGCATAAACAGGGGGATAATTACTGCGTGCAGGCGGTGCAGGTGTTTGATGAAATACGCGCCAAATATGGGGATGATGAAGCGATCATGCGCATTGTGAATGTGGGCATGGATATTTGCGGAAACACATGACGGGTATATCAGAGTTTTGTTAGAATCGTTAATCCACTCTTGACTTTTCTTTTGAAGGCGGGTATGATTTGGCCAGTGTTAGCACTCAGAACTGCGGAGTGCTAAAACAAGCCCAAAGATACCATATTCGATAAAGGAGATGAGTATGAGCATTTCATTAAAACCCCTCGGCAGCCGTCTGGTTGTTGAACCCATCGAGCAGGAAGAAGTGACTGCTGGTGGTATCGTTCTCCCCGAAACCGCCAAAGAAAAACCCCAGAAGGGTACTGTTCTGGCAATTGGCCCTGGCGATCGCAATGACAAGGGCGAACGCATTGCCATGGATGTGGAAGTGGGCAATGTTGTCCTCTTTGCCAAGTATTCCGGCACTGAAATCAAAATCGATGGCAAGAAGGTTCTGATTTTGCGCGAAAGCGACATTCTTGCAATTGTTGAAAAATAATCATTGAAAAAAAAGGAAGACTAAAATGGGAGCCAAGCAACTCGTTTTCGGTGAAGAAGCTCGCCGCCGTTTGAAGGGCGGTATTGATGTTGTGGCCAATGCCGTGGCCACCACTTTGGGCCCCAAGGGCCGCAATGTGGCGATCGATCGCAAGTTCGGTTCACCCACCATCACCCATGACGGCGTGACCGTGGCCAAGGAAATCGAACTGGAAGATCCCTTTGAGAATATGGGTGCTCAGCTTCTGAAGGAAGCTGCCACCAAGACCAATGACATCGCTGGCGATGGCACCACCACCTCCACCGTTCTGGCGCACGCCATTGTGACCGAAGGTCTGAAGACCCTGGCCGCCGGCGCCAACCCCATGCTACTTAAGCGCGGCATTGAAGCCGCTGCCCGCGCCGTGGCTGAAGCCATCAAGAAACAGGCCATTGAAATCACCACCAAGGAAGAAATTTCCTCTGTGGCCACCATTTCCGCCCAGGATACCAAGATCGGCGCCCTGATCGCTGAAGTGATGGACAAAGTTGGTAAAGACGGCGTCATCACCGTCGAAGAATCCAAGGGTCTCGAATTCGAAACCGAATATGTCGAAGGTATGCAGTTCGACCGCGGTTACATCTCTGCTTACTTTGTGACCGATACCGAACACATGCGCGCCGTCATCACCGAACCCTACATTCTCATCTACGACAAGAAAATTTCTGCCGCTGCCGATATCGTCCCGATCCTCGAAAAGCTGGTCCAGATTGGCAAGCGCGAACTGCTGATCATTGCCGAAGACGTGGACGGCGAAGCCCTGGCCACCCTGGTGCTGAACAAACTGCGCGGCATGCTGAATGTTCTGGCCATCAAAGCCCCCGGTTTTGGTGATCGCCGCAAGGCCATGATGCAGGATATTGCCATCCTGACCGGCGGCACCGTGATCTCTGAAGAGACCGGCCGCAAGCTGGAAACCGTGACCCTGGCCGACCTCGGCCGCGCCGAAAAAGTGGAATCTGACAAGGATAACACCACCATCGTCGGCGGCAAGGGTGATGCGTCTGCCATCAAAGGCCGCATCGATCAGATCCGTGTTGAAATCGAAAACACCACCAGCGATTACGACCGCGAAAAACTGCAGGAACGCCTGGCCAAACTGTCTGGCGGCGTGGCCATCATCCGCGTTGGCGCTGCGACCGAAACCGAACTGAAAGAAAAGAAGCATCGTGTGGAAGATGCCCTCTCTGCGACCCGCGCGGCCGTTGAAGAAGGTATTGTCCCTGGCGGCGGCGTGGCCCTCATCAATGCCATTTCTGCTCTCGATGGTCTCAAGATGGCCAACGAAGACGAACAAATCGGCGTCAACATTGTGCGCAAGGCCCTCGAAGTCCCCATGCGCCGCATCGTTGAAAATGCGGGCAAGGACGGCTCGGTTGTGGTCGAAAAAGTGCGCGAACTGCAGAAGAGCAAGAAGAGCCACCGCCTCGGCTACGATGTGCTCTCTGAAGAATACGGCGACATGGTCAAGGGCGGCGTCATTGATCCTGCCAAAGTGACCCGCGGCGCTCTGGAAAATGCAGCTTCCATCGCTGCCATGATCCTGACCACCGAAGCACTGGTCACCGATGTGCCGGAAAAAGAAAAACCGGCCCCCATGCCCCCGCCTGAATACTAGGCTTTGACTTGATTGAAAAAAGACAGGTGAGAAACTCACCTGTCTTTTTCTATGTGTACCTATAGGATGATATGGGGAAACTGAGTATTGGTGAGGGTGAAGCTTGAAAGGCAATGCCAGCAAGAAAAAGTGATGGGCAGGCGAGAAATCGCCTGCCCATTGTGATCATCCTTTTTGCTCCGCAAGCTGTTAACCTATTGCCCGCCTCTGGTTGATTGGCTCAGGGATGAGCATGACCCCGCACTTTGCTGCTCAGGGATTGGACTTACATGCATTCGCCCAGATCACAGCGATTGTTGCTGTTGCTGTCGGTATAGCGGCGGCAGCGACCCGGGAAGGAGCAGCCGCGGTTGCAGCGCACGGTGCAGGCGGTGACAGGCTGAGGCACGGCGGTGGCAGTGGGGACGGCAGCTGGCTCAGCGGTGGCGGTGGCTGCGGTGGCGGCAGAAGGGGCGGCCGTGGACTGCATCACAGTCGTCTGTGATGCGGCGGTGGGTTGCGTTGAGGTAACCGCGGCGCCCGATGGCGTGTTGGTGACGATCTGGAACTGGCCTGAACCATTTTGCTCCAGGCTGTTATTGCCAAGATTAAGCTGGCTGAGGCTGCGCAAGCCGCCAGCCAGGCCAAACGCAGCCGCTGCGCCGGTGACGCCCATCACTTTGAGAAATTCGCGGCGGCCAGGGTTTTTCACGGCCGCGGGCTGGCATACAGGGGCAGGGACTGCGGTGGGCTGGGCAGGCTGCTTGAAAAAGCGGCCGGCTACGTTGGCAATCCATTTCCAGTGCAGGGCAACCTTCATCAGGACCACCAGCAGGGTGATGACCGAGGAAAGCACATGCGTGCCTTTCCAGATTTCGTAGTTATCCAGCGCCAGGTTGAGCCAGGTGGAGATGACCAGGCCGGTGCCGATCATGACGCCAAAACCGCCGAAGATGATGAGATCCAGCAGGTAATAGGCACGACAAACATTGGATGTGCCGCCAAAGAGGCGGGTGGTGACGCTGCCAACCCATTTGCGGTGGCGCAGGAGGTGAATGAGAGCCAGAGCCCCAGCGCCGATGCCCAGCCACTGGTGAAGGTCCAGACCGGTCAGGTCAAGGAAGAAAAGAATGATAAAAATACCAAAGAGGAGGGCATCGATGATCCAGTTGGTGATTGCATTTTTCGCGTTCATGGTAAAACTCCTGTTTCTGCTATGTGGCTCAGCCAGTTTTCTGTCTGAGATTATTTATAGGATACCGAAAAGATGTGAAGAAGTTGTTCAGATCGAATGCAGATTTTGAGGATATTTTCTGAGAAAATTCACAGGAAAACCGGCTAAAAGTAGCGTGGTTGTGCCATAATATATTCAATCAACATCCTGTTTGCTGGGAAAGCTGGCTTGAGATATGGAATGATGCGGTTGACGGCAATAAATAACCGGTCAGAATTCGCATTCACATTCCATCTTGTTTGCAGAATTACGGGGAACATTAATGCTTATATGACCGTCCTAAGATCAGGTTAAAAAATCGCCGGCACGGCGAAACGACTTGGAGGAGGAAGAAATGTCACGAAAAACGCTGGTGAATATGGTTCTGGCCTTGCTGCTCATCGCCGCCCTGGGCAGCGCCATCGGGCTGACGGTGCACTACACCCGTCTGCCTGAATATCAGACGGATCACAACTTGATGATTTTCGGGCAAAGCAGCCTGACGCCCGGCACCCAGGCTGGTTTGCGCCTGGTGGCGCAAAACGCCTACACCCGTGCCTCACTGGCGGATGTGGATTTCACTGTTTCCATGCGCCCCGCTGCCGGCGGAGAGGCGGTGGTCCTCTTTACAGGCAAAACCGGACCTGACGGCAGCGCCAACATCAACTTCAAGGTTCCTGAAAGTGCCGATCCCAACCAGATTTTGCGCGTGGAGAGCCATTCAGCGGCCAATACCAGCCAGGTTGAACGGCCGGTCACCCTTAAACGGGATTACCGCCTGCTGCTATCCACTGACAAACCCATTTACCAGCCCGGGCAGATCATCCACTTGCGCCTGCTGGCCCTCAGCCTGATGGACCTGGCGCCCGCCAACGCCCAGGAACTGGAACTGACCATTGCGGACGGCAAGGGCAACCGGGTGATGCGCCAGAAGGTGAAAACATCCGAGTATGGGGTGGCCTCGCTGGATTTTCAACTCGCCAGTGAAGTCAACAGCGGCAATTACAAAATCACAGCCACCCTCAACAACACCTCATCTGAAAAAACGGTCACGGTGGAGCCTTATGTTCTGCCCAAGTTCAGGTTCGCCTTTGCAGCCGATAAAACCTTCTACCTGCCCGGCGAAACCGTAAAGGGTTCGCTGGATGCGGCCTATTTCTTCGGTAAACCGGTCAGTGGCAGCGAGGTGAGGCTGGAGGTGTTCTCCTATGATGTGCAGAAGAATGTGGTGGCCTCACTGCAAGGGACAACCGATGAAATGGGACGGTTTACCTTTTCCTTTGACCTGCCCGGTTACCTGACCGGCAGCGAGTGGGATCAGGGACGCGGACGGGTTTATTTGGAAGCCATGATCACCGACCAGGCCAATCACAGCGAGACGGGGCAATATTCTTTGCCGGTGTCGCAGCAGCCGCTGGTGATTCAGGCCGTCCCTGAGGGCGGCGTGGTGCGGCCCGGACAGGCCACCAGCATCTATGTTATGACCAGCTATCCTGACGGCACGCCGGCCAGCGCTTCCATCAAACTCGCTGACAGCGATGAGCCGGTTCAGACAGGGCCTTACGGCATTGCCGTGCTGGCCGACCCGCAAGGCAGGGAAAGCGTCACCATCACGGCCGAGGATGACCGGGGCAACCAGGCCGCGCAGACCTTTGTTTTCTCAGCCAATTACAACAGCGGGGGAGTGGTTTTGCGCACAGACAAACCCATTTACCGCGTTGGTGAGACGATGAAGGTCACCATCTATTCAGGCAACAGCCAGTCGGTTTATCTGGATATCATTCGCAACGGCCAGACGGTAAGCACGCGGGCGATGACCCCGGCGCAGGGCAAGGCGGATGATGCCATTGACCTGACTCCAGACCTGTGGGGAACGCTGGAACTGCATGCCTATTTCCTCGATAAATACGGCAGCATTTATCGCGACACGCGGCTGGTAGTGGTGGATCAGGCCAATGAACTGTCGGTGACCCTCATGCCCAAAAACGACAGCTACCGGCCGGGCGATACCGCCCAGGTGGATGTGCAGGTGAATGACGATCAGGGCAGCGGCCTGCAATCGGCCCTGGGGCTGGCGGTGGTGGATGAAGCAGTATTCGCGCTGGCCCAACAGGATCCGGGCTTTGCCCGCCTGTACTTCATGCTGGAAGAAGAATTGATGACCCCGAAGATCGATCTGCACGATTATTCCTTCCAGGACCTGGTCGCCGAGCGGCCTGCCAACCCGCAGCTGGAAAAAGCTGCCAACCTGGCTGCTGAAGCTTCGCTGGCTTCGGCGGCAGGCGATTTGCTGATGCGCAGCGGTCAAATTCACAGCCTGGTGGCCAATTCATGGGCGGAAACAAGCCAGAAGGTTTACCAGCAGCAGCGCGATTTCTTCAGCCGGGCCAGCGGCATCCTGCTCATCGGTTTTCTGTTGATCCCGATTGGAATTGCGGCGCTGGCGGTGGTTGAGCTCTGGCAGCAGAAAGTTTTTGGCCGCTCGCTGGGCACGGCTCTGGCAGCCCTGGCCTGTTTCTTCCTGGTGGGCTGGGTGCTGAGCATCCTGTCCAGTGGCAGGCCCTTCGATTCGCCGCTCAATTTTCTGGGGGATTTGATGGACGCCATATCCCGGCAGGATGAGCCTGTTTTGCTCGGTTTTCTTCTGCTGACCCTGGCTGGTTTCATTGCCCTGGTGGTGATCGCTGTAGCGCGCAAAGAGATCCTGCTGGGCTGGTCAATGGGGCTGTTGGGCGCCTATATCCTGACGGGTGGCCTGCTGGTGTACAGCATTTCGGCCAGCAGTTTGCCCACGCCGCCCGATTGGGTGATCATTGCCGTTCTGGTTGCCTTTCTGCTGACCCCGCTGGTGTTCTGGGTGCGGACGATGGGTTTTGTTTTCCAGAAGCGCACAGCGGCGGTGCTGGCCTGCCTGCCGGTGACTCTGTTCATGACGGTGGGTTTCCTTCCCATGTTGATGATGACCAGTGGGGGGCATCGGCGCCGATGAGCGGCATGAACCGGCTGGATATGGCAAATGGGCCGGTTGTGGTTGAGGAAGTGTTGGTGGAAAAGGCCGTGATGGCCCCTCAACCAACGATGGCGGCCGCATCCCTGGAAGATGGATCGGAAACAAAAGGTGTGGAGCAGCAGGCTTCGGCCGCCCCGCGGCTGCGCCAGTATTTCCCTGAGACCATGCTCTGGCTGCCTGACCTGGTCACGAATGAACAGGGTTTCCTGCAGGTGGAAATTCCGGTGGCCGACAGCATCACCACCTGGCGCATGACCGCCCTGGCTTCATCGAAAGACGGCCGGCTGGGCAGCGTCAACGCACCGCTGAAGGTGTTCCAGCCTTTCTTTGTGGATATTGACCTGCCGCTGGCGCTGACTGTGGGCGATGAAATTGCCATTCCGATCGGGATCTTCAATTATCTGGACGAATCGCAAACGATCGAACTGACCGTGGAACCGCAGCCCTGGTTTGAACTGCTGGATGAGCCGGTGAAAACGCTCACCCTGCAGGCCAACGATGTCAGCGCGGATTCCTTCCGCATCCGTGTGCTGGAATGGGGCTACCAGCCCTTCAAGGTGACCGCTATTGGCGAGGCTTCGGATGCCATTCAGAAGATGGTGCAGGTGGTGCCGAATGGCAAGCCGCTTTCATTCAGCCAATCAGACCGGTTGAACGCCGGCGAACCTGTCCAGCAGAAGCTGACCTTCCCAAAGGAAGCCATCGCGGGGACGCCGAAGGTGATGGTGAAAATTTACCCGGGCGTGATCAGCCAGATTGTGGAAGGCCTCGATTCGATTTTGCGCATGCCCAACGGCTGTTTCGAACAGACCTCATCCAGCAATTATCCCAACCTGCTGGTGCTCGATTACCTGAAGACCACCGGAAACGTGTCGCCGGAAGTCCAGATGAAGGCTGAAAGCTACATTAACACCGGTTACCAGCGCCTTCTGACCTTCGAAGTACCGGGCGGCGGTTTCTCTCTGTTTGGCGACGCCCCGGCTGACCGCATGCTGACGGCCTACGGGTTGCTGGAATTCAGCGATATGAGCCGGGTGCATGACGTGGACCGGGCGGTGATTGAACGGGCGGCCTACTGGCTGCTTGCGCAGCAGCAGCCGGATGGAAGCTGGGAAAATGACCGCGGCCTGGTGCATGAACAGAGCCTGAGCAGCCTCAATGATAAAACCCCCGTGACAGCTTACATCGTTTGGGGCCTGGTGCAGGCGGGGTATGGGCTAGAAACCGGCACCCAGCTGGGTGTGGCATATGTGCGCGAACACGCCGCCGGTCTCAAGGACCCCTATGCGCTGGCGCTGGCCGCCAATGCCCTGGTGGCTTATGACAACAAAACCAGCGGGCGGATCGACGGCAGCACCCAAAAGATTCTGGATAACCTGGCAGGGCTGGTGAAGATGGAGGGGCAATCAGCCTACTGGCGCAGCGATGTGGCCACCTTTATGGGCAGCCAGGGCCAGACCGGGTCCATTGAAACCACAGCGCTGGCGGCGATTGCCTTCATGCGCAGCGGAAGCCACCTTGATTTGAGCAATGCGGCTCTGGCTTACCTGGTGCAGCAAAAGGATGAATTCGGCACCTGGTACAACACCCAGGCAACGGTCCTCTCGCTGACGGCGCTGCTGGAAAGCCTGAAAGCAGGCCGCGATGCAGCAGATGCCACTTTGAAGATTTCCCTCAACGGCGGGCAGACACGTGAAATTAAGGTTGATGCCAGCAACGGCGATATCGTGCAGTTTGTGTCTTTCGATGATATCAGCCTGGGGGTTGAAAACCAGGTGGAGATCAACATGGACGGCGAGGGCAGCCTGATGTATCAAATTACCGGCAGCTTCTATCTGCCCTGGGAGAAACTGGCCAACTACCCGCAGTTCACCGTTGACCCGCAAATGAGCGTGGAAGTGACCTACGACCGCACCGAGCTGGCCGTGGATGACACGGTGACCGTGAAGGTGAAAGTGGCGCTCACTGAAAAAGGCAGCTTTGCCCAATCGGCGATGGTGGACCTGGGGGTGCCGCCTGGTTTTGAAGTGCTTTCAGAAGACCTGAGCGCTCTGGTGGAAGAATACAATGGCGTGCAAATTGAGGGCAGTTCACAGGCCATTTTCCAGCGTTACGGCCTGACCGGCCGGCAGGTGATCGTCTACCTGACCAACCTGGTGGAAGGACAGCCTTTCACTTTCAGCTACCGGCTGCGGGCCAAATATCCGCTCAAGGCGCAAATTCCGGCCAGCAGCGCTTATGATTACTACAATCCCGAAGTGAACGGTGAAGCTGCTCCGCAGGTGGTGGTGGTGAAGTAATTCCCCTGCTGGCTTTGCAGGTCAGGAAGCAGTTGACTGGGATCATCCTGCACCGCAAGTTGAAATCAAAGGCCCCTGAAGAACATTTCTTCAGGGGCCTGGTTTATTTAACCTGGACTTAGCCTAATAGGAAGTCCCGTAAGAGTCATAAGACGAAGAATAATATCCCAGGCTGCAGATGGCCATCTTTTCCAGGCGCATGCAGCCGCTGAGATCGCCGCTTTGCAGACGGCTCAGCAGGCTGGTGAGGCTGGCGGCATCTTCAGCGAGCAGCACCAGGGTGGTGCGTTCGGGGGAGATTTTCAGCAGCAGCAGACCCACACCGGGGGCTTCCACATCGCCAAAGCCGGCAATGGTGAGGGTAATCACTTTTGCGCCCGTGTCGCCGTAATCACTGTTATAGCCATAATCGTATCCCCAGGTGTCGTAACCGGAGTTGGAGCTGTTGTAGCCCCAATCGACGTAGGGGGTGGGCGTGGGGAAGATCTCCGTGCCGGCATCGCCCGCAGGGAGGGGCGTGGGAGTGGGAGTCAGCTCTGGCTCAGGGGTGGGGAGGGCTGAGAATGGATCGTTAAAGTCGAAGCCGCCATCTTCGGTTTCGGTGCTGGTGGGGATGGTGATGCCGAAGGCATCCAGGTAAGGCTGGATGGTGTCTGTGGCGCTGTAAGTACCGAGGACGATCAGGTCGTGGCCTTTGACGCTTTCAGTGGCATAAGCCATGGAAAGGCCGCGACCTTCCAGCGAAGCTTGCAGGCTGGCGAAGGCCCCCAGCATTTCTGAATTGATCTTGATCTCAACGGTTGTGGTGACCACATCCACCGGCTGGGTGAAGATATAGGGGAAATCAGCCAGGCCGGGAACCCGCTCGCCGCCCAGGAGGAAATCCACCAGATTGCCGACCAGCACCTGGTTATCAGCCACAGTGATATAGGGGGTGCTGAGGAAGGTCATATCGCCAATGGCCACCACCTTGCCGTCTGCGCCCATGCCTGCCGCCGCCAGATCACCGCCGGTATCGGTGTTGGATGACAGGGTATCGGCATCGCCCTTGATGAGAGGTGATTCAACGCGGCGCAGCGAATTGGCAGAATAGAGCACCACCTTGCTCAGTCCTTTGGTGACGGGAGATTCGCCAAAGGATGTGAAGATGATGTTGCGGAAGTTGCCTTCATTGTTTTTGACATTGTAGAGGTAATCATTGTTGAAGGCCAGCTTGTAAGGCTCGAGCAGGGTGTTGGCTGAAGCCAGCCCGGCATAGGGCATGGAACCGGAATAGGGATCGTAGTAATTGTAGGAATAGCTGCGGGTGGGATCCGTGAGCACCAGCAGTCGCCCGCCGCGGTCCACAAATTCTTTGACAGCCTGAACTTCGTAAACAGAAAAATCTGTGGTGGGGGCAATGACCACATAGGCATCAGCATATTTCAGCTTTTCTTCCAGGCTGGTCATGGTGTACATATCGTAGCGTTCGATGGTGACGCCGCGCTCTTCGAGAGGCTGGAGCAGCAGGGCCAGTTCATCGATGGAGAACAGGTTGCCGTGGTATTGATCCAGGATGATGGTCTTGTCGCTTTGTGCGGTCACCGTTACAGCCGCTGGGGTGGAGATGGGCGGCTCAGGGAGTTTCAGGCCGGCATAATCGGGCGTGGCGATGGTTTTGGCAGGCTGGTAGCTGCCCTGATAGTAGGAGGTGTAGCGGATGACGATTGGCAGGATGAGCAGCGCCACCGCCAGGCAAAGCCCGATGAGAAGTTTGTTATTTTTCATTTGACCACCTCCGGCATGGGCACGTAGAGAAGATAGAGACCGGGCTCGGCAGGCAGACCGGTGGAAGTGCCGTCCGGTGCCATGTAGTAGAAGGAAACGGAGACCTGTTCCGGCAGGCCAGAGAGTTTGCGCAGGTCAGAGACGGTGTAATTGCTGATGCGGGCCAGCTGGGCAGCTTTTTCCTGAGCCTGGGTTTGGGTGCCCAATTCGTCAACGATACCGTTGCGCAGGGCTTCGGTGCCCAGCCAGAGCTTTCCGCTGACCACTTCATCGTCAGTCAATTTCAGGGCATCACCGCGGCCCAATTTCACCGCCTGGAAGAACCCCTGTTTGACCATTTCGATGGAGCGGGCGTAGGAATCGCGGGGAGAGCCCCACAATTTGTAAGGCCCGGTTGAAATGGTGGATTCATCAATGCTGGGCGTGCTGGGCAGGGAGCCGATAACGCCGATATTGCCTACCTCAGAGGTGGGTTTGGCAAAGATGTAGTCGGTGCCGACTGAGAGGTAATAGGCGCCGCTGGCCGCCATGGAATTGACCACCGTCACCACGGGCTTTTTGGCGCGCAGGCGCAGCAGTTCCAGATAAACCGCCTCGGTATCGGCCACAGTGCCGCCGGGGCTGTCGAGCACCAGCACCACCGCGCGGATTTCGTCATGTTCACGCGCATAGCTGATCTGGGTGAGCAGATCGGAAGCGGAATAGGCCTCGATGGCAGCGTCCAGTTTAATTACCCCGACCACCGGCTGCTTGATCTGCCCGGCGCACCAGATGCCCAGTGCCAGCGGCAGAATGACAAATAAAAGAATAAAGCCCACCAGCCACCAGGGGAAGGCGGCCTTGGCGGGAGAACCAGTTGCAGATGTCATATGGTTTTACTCCTGTTCATTTTTTTGAATTGGCTCAATGCAGAGATATTCTCAGTATAACCATATTTTTCTTGAAAGGCAAAACTTTTTGGTATTAAACAAAAACTCCCCAGCACCAGGCGGTGCAGGGGAAAATCCAGTCAGATGACTCAGCTGCTGCGGCGCACGCGGTTGAGAATTTGCTCGCGCATGTACAGCGGCAGGTAATAGACGCCGCCGGCATTTTTGCCGGTGGAACCGGAGCCCTTCCAGCCGCCAAAGGGCTGGAAACCAGGCCAGGCGCCGGTGGTGGCACCCTGGGGGCGGTTGGCGTAGGTGACGCCGGCTTCGAAATGATCCTGAACCCAGGCAATTTCATCCTCGCTGCCGTAGAACCCGGCGGTGAGGCCGTAATCAACGCTGTTGGCAATTTGCATGCCTTCCTCAAGGCTGTTAATGCGGCCGATGGTGGAGATGGGCAGGAACATTTCCTGCTTCCAGAGCGGGTGTTCGAAGGGGAGCTGATCGGCCAGGGTGGGTTGGCAGAAATAACCTTTGGCCAGGGGGCCTTCGGTGGCGATCTTGCCGCCGGTGAGGATGCGGCCGTGCTGGCTCAGATCTTCGCAGAAGGCCTGGTAATCACGGTAGGCGGCCTTATTAATGACCGGGCCGAGGTACACCGTGCGCTCGGTGGGGTCGCCCAGAACCAGCTTGCGGGTACCTTCCACCAGGCGCGCCACCAGGTCGTCGTAAACAGCGTCTTCGATGAGAATACGGGAACAGGCCGAGCATTTTTGGCCCTGCAGACCGAAGGCCGAGCGGATGATGCCGGTGGCGGCGTCATCGAGATTGGCGTGACGCGACACGATGACGGCGTTCTTTCCACCCAGCTCCAACACCAGCGGGCGAACCCATTTTCCGGCAGCGAAGGAACGGTAAATATTCATGCCAACGCCATAGGAGCCGGTAAAAGTCAGGCCGGCAGTCAAGGGGCTGTCAATCAGCGCCTGACCAATGACAGAGCCGGAACCGGTGACAAAATTGACCACGCCGTCGGGGATGCCGGCATCGTGGAAACATTGGGACAGCAGGCAGGGCATCCAGGATGTGTCGGAGGCGGGCTTGATTACCACGGTGTTGCCGGTGACCAGGGCGGCACCGGCAGGGCCACCGGTGAGGGCGCCAGGGAAATTGAAGGGGCTGATGACCACCCAGACGCCGTAGGGGCGCATGACAGAGACATTGGTTGATTGAAAGCCGCTCAACGGGTCGTTGCCCATCTGGACGATATAACCATGCTTGGCTTCCATCTGGCTGCAGGCATAGCGAATGAGGTCGGCAGTTTCGCTGACATCGCCGAGCGATTCCATGCGGTTTTTGCCCACTTCCAGGGTCATGGCGGCGCCAATTTCAAACAGGCGTTCATCCAGCAGGGCGGCAGCTTTGCGCAGCAATGCCACGCGTTCCTGCCAGGGGGTGCGGCTCCAGGCAGGGAAGGCTTTTTGGGCAGCTTCCATAGCGGCGCGGCCGTGTTCGGCGGTGCCTTTTTGGAATATGCCGAGGAGGATATCGGTGTTGATGGGCGAATGGTTTTCGAGTTTCTGCTCGCTGAAAACAGGCTTGCCCCCAATCATCATGGGATATTCCCTGCCCAGGGTGGCTTTGATTTTCGCGAGGGCCTGGGCATAGCGGGTGTGCAATTCTTCTGGCGAATTGAACATGGTTGCGTAGGTTAATTGAAAGGCTTTCTCCGACTCCATCAGTGAACTCTCCTTATTTTTGAAATTTGGGCTGGGCCATCAAATGATTGGAAAATGAGAACGATCAGGATTGTCAGACAGGGAATGCTTTGCAACAACACAACTATATAACAAAGGAAGGATCGAGAATATATGATCATCTTCCGGTTTTTTGCCGTTGAAGGATCATGTTTTACGATTTGGATATGGCATTGTCGGCTATAATTTAAAAGATGGTCAGAGCGAAAGGACAAAATGATGCAGCAAAAGCGAAAAAACTCATCTTTTTACCGGTATTTCATTGGGATTGTTTTTACGGCGGCCATGCTGGTACTTGCGCCGGCCAGGCAGTCGGCTCAGGGGTTGGGGGAGGGCTTTTTTGATGTGTATTTGCCAGCCGTTGTGCGCAGCCAGGTTTCGTATTTTGAAGGAAGCAGGGAACAGGAACCCAATAACACGTACAATACGGCCAACGGCGCGCTGGTTTTTGGCAAAGAGTATGAAGGATGGGTGGACGACACCAAGGATTACTTTTCTTTTTATTTGAAAGACCCGGCAGATTTTACGATCCAGCTGGAAGATGCAGCACCTGGCGCGCAGATGCTCCTTTATTACAACAGCGTGGCGAACACGCCGCAGGTGGTGAATGCGGCTCCGTACAACCTGATCAAATATTCAGGCGCAGCCGGCTGGTATTATCTTCAACTATATCATCCCATCGAAAGCACCTATGCCGGTTGGAGGTATACTTTACGGGCAATTAAAACCCATGATATGGTGCCAATGGCTTATGTTGAAGCCGGGGATTTTTCAATGGGGTGCGTGAGTGAAAATAACGGCGGTGTCACTTGCAGCAGCGACGAGCTGCCATTGCATACGGTTAACCTGAGCGGTTATTCCATCGATAAGGTCGAAGTGACCAATGTTCGTTATGCGGCCTGTGTGACAGCAGGAGCCTGCACTGTGCCGGCCTCCACCGCATCAACGATCAGAGCAAATTATTACGGTACGGCAGCCTATGCAGATTATCCCGTCATCTGGGTGAATTGGGAGCAGGCCAATGCCTACTGTGTCTGGACGGGAAAACGACTGCCGACAGAGGCGGAATGGGAAAAAGCTGCCCGCGGAAATATCGGAACAAGACCCTATCCGTGGGGAGATGATTTTCCTGATTGTTCCCGCCTGAACTATCAAAATGATGATGAAAAATACTGCACCTTTGGCGATACCAGCCCTGTCGGCAGCTATCCGACTGGAGCAAGTCCTTATGGCGTGCTGGATATGGAAGGTAATGTGAGTGAATGGGTGTTTGATTGGTACGAACACTACTACTACCTGTCATCCCCAGCTTCCAATCCCACCGGACCTGCCAGCGGAACCTTCAAATCCACCAGGGGAACCAGCTGGCAGGATGCCGGTTTTACAGGGTCTTATTACACCATCAGCGAACGCTTTGGAAATCGCACGCCAGATGATTTCAGCTGGAATATTGGTTTTCGCTGCGCCGTTGGGATCCAACCATAAGGATATAAAAACCGGGTGAAGGATCCGATTGCCGCTTGACAGGTTTGCACGGATGTTCTATTCTATATGCAACGGGTAACGCATTTTTCTGCCCGGATCAATGGTTGAGGAGGAGAAATGGACGCGAAAAAGGCGTGGATTTTAGTCGGGGGGATTCTTTTGATTGTGGCGATTGGCGCATTTGCCATTGTCAGCACCGTGCGCGACACCATGCGCACCATGGCCTCTCCGGTGGAACAGGCCAGCGCGGGCATTCAAACCCAGGTGGCGGAGTTCATGCATCCCACGCCGACGGTGATTCCCGACCCCATCACCATCATTCATGAAGTGCGCAGCCTGGCGCGCCTTGAAACCATCCAGTATTCCATTGAGAAAATCATCACTGCCGAAGAGCGCCAGGGGCTGTTTGCCGGCCTGTTTGGCGACAAAATTCTGTTTGTGGCCCACGGCACGGTGATTGCCGGGGTGGATATGGCGAAGATCAACGAGCAGGATCTGACGCTGGAGGCCGGGGTGTTGAAGGTGCGCCTGCCGGCTGCGGAAATATTTGCGGTGACCCTGGATAACCAGAAATCGTATGTGTACAATCGCGATCAGGGGCTGCTGGTGAAAGGTTCCATTTATCTGGAGACGGAAGCGCGGCGGGTGGCCGAGGAAGAAATGCGCAAGGCAGCCGAGACGGACGGCATCCGCGAGATGGCACAGCGCAATGCGGAAGTTTACCTGACGCGCCTGTTTTATATGCTGGGTTACCAGCGGGTGGAATTTTTCCAGCCTGAAGTGACGCCCACGCCGTGAAAAATGGCGCTCCAGTTTCCTTTACAAGCACATTGAAACTGGGTAAAATAAACGCATTGATTTGCGGGAATAGTTCAGTGGTAGAACGTTTGCTTCCCAAGCAAAATGTCGAGGGTTCGAGTCCCTTTTCCCGCTTTCTGGTCGTCGCCGGAGGTTCCGGCGCCGGCGTCGGGTTGGAATGGGCCCGTCGAAAAGCGCCATCTTTCCAGTTTATCTCGGACGGAGGCTACCAAGTACTATTCCTATGAACACGTGGACTCACTATCATCTGGCTAAAACGGTAGACGATGCCCTGCAGGCGTTGAGCTCAACGCAGGGTGAAACGCGCCTGGTTTCAGGCGGAACCGACCTGCTGCTGGATATTCAGCAGGGGCGGATGCCCGCGCCGGAGCTGCTGGTGGACCTGACCGGCGTGGAAGAGATGCGCTGCCTGGAGCTGCGCGGCGCTGAGCTGTTCATCGGTGCAGCGGTGCCCCTCAGCCGGGTGGCGGAATCGCCGCTGGTGGCGGAACATGCCCGCGCCCTGACGGAGGCTGCCGGGTTGATTGGCGGCCCCCAGGTGCGCAATGTGGCGACACTGGGCGGCAATGTGGGGCATGCCCTGCCGGCCGCTGACGGCACCATTTCACTGCTGGCGATGGGCGCCCAGGCCGAGGTGGCGGCGCCTGAAGGCCGGCGGCGGGTGGATCTGGCGGCCCTGTTTGCCGGACCGGGGCAATCGAACCTGGACCGGCGCCGGGAGGTGCTGGTGGGGTTTTACCTGGCGGCGCGGCAGCCCAATGAAGGTTCGGCTTTTGCCCGGGTGATGCGCCCGCAGGGTGTGGCCCTGCCCATTTTAAACATGGGCATCTGGCTGCGGCGGGAAGGCAGCCGGGTGGTGGATGTACGCGTGGCGGTGGGTCCGGGCGGGCCTCGCCCGCACCGCAGCGCCGCAGCGGAAACCTGCCTGTGCGCGGGCGAGTTCACCCCTGAGCGGGTGGAACTGGCCTGCAAGGCTCTGCTGGAAGACACCCGCTTCCGCACCAGCCCGCAGCGCGCCACAGCCGCCTACCGCAATCACCTCAGCGGCGTGCTGATGAAAGACATCATTCAGCGCGCGTGGGTCCGGGCTGCCGGCCAGGCATGAACGGAATCGAACGGCATTTCCGCCCATCCCCTCAAACCGCTGAAAGCGGTTTTGTGCTTTAACCTGAATGATAAAGGCAAGCAACATGGACTCCTCTCCTGAAATCCACCTCATAGTTAATGGTGTACCACACACCCTGCCGGCCCTTCCTGGCGAGATGCTGGCTGATTTGCTGCGCGAACGCCTGGGCCTGACCGGGGTCAAAATTGGCTGCAACGAATGTGAATGCGGCGCCTGCACCGTGATTGTGGACGGGCTGCCGGTGCTTTCCTGCAATTATCCTTCCCAGCGGGCCGATGGAAAATCGGTGCTGACCATTGAAGGCCTGGCCGGTTTGATGAAAAGCCAGGACGGCCAGCCGCATCTGCACCCGCTGCAGGAAGCCTTTGTGCTGCATGGGGCAGTGCAGTGCGGTTTCTGCATTCCTGGCCAAATTATGACGGCTTACGGCCTGCTGCTGCAAAATGATAACCCTGACAGCGATGCGATCCGCCATGCTCTCAAAGATACCCTGTGCCGCTGCGCCGGGTATCCGACCATTGAAAGAGCCATCCAGGCAGCAGCCCTGGCCATGCGCACCGGGCAGGCGGTGCAGGCACCCAGCCTGCCGCAATCGGCGCGTCCGCGCAACGAGGTTGGCCGGCACCACATCCGCCCTGAGGCGGTGGCCAAAGTAACGGGTGATGCTTTATACAGCGACGACATCACCTTTCCGGGCCTGCTGCACGGCCGCGCCAAACGGGCCATGCACCCCCATGCGCGCCTGAAGCGGCTGGATGTGGAGAAAGCCCGCGCCCTGCCGGGGGTGGCTGCCGTGCTGACCGCCGCGGATATCCCTGGCGATCATAACCACGGCCTGGTGATTCCAGACTGGCCAACCCTGGTGGGCATTGGGGAAAGGATCCGCTATGTGGGCGATTCGGTGGCGCTGGTGGCGGCTGAAACCCGCGAAATTGCGACCGCAGCCCTTGAATTGATTGAGGCCGATTATGAGGATTTGCCGCCCATCACCAGCGCGGTGCAGGCGCGCCAGCCAGAAACCGAAGCCATTCACCCCAACGGCAACCTGCTCAAGCATATCAAAGTCCGCAAAGGGGATATGGAAGCCGGTTTTGCCCGCGCCGAAGTGGTGCTGGAACACACCTTCCATACGCAGATCACCGACCATGCCTTTATGGAACCGGAATGCAGTGTGGCGCATCTCAGTTCAGATGAACGCATGGAAATTTATGTGGGTTCCCAGATTCCCTATTCAGACCGGGCCCAGGTGGCGCGCGCTCTGTGCTGGGATGAAGAAAAAGTGCGCATTGTCGGCATGCTCATCGGCGGCGGTTTTGGCGGCAAGGAAGATATCACCGGCCAGATCCATGCGGCGCTGCTGTGCCGGGCCACCGGCCGGCCGGTCAAGGTGCTGTATGACCGCCATGAAAGCCTGCTGGTACATCCCAAGCGCCATGCCACGCAAATTCGCGTCAAAGTGGGCGCGCTGCGCGACGGCCAGTTAACCGCGGTGGAAACCGAGCTGTACGGCGACACGGGCGCTTATGCCTCGCTGGGCGAAAAGGTGATGACCCGCGCCACCACGCACTCATCCGGGCCATATGAGGTGGAACATGTGCGCGCCGATTGCTACGCCATGTACACCAACAATCCGCCAGCCGGGGCTTTCCGTGGTTTTGGCGTGCTGCAATCGGCTTTTGCCGTGGAAAGCATCATGGACATGCTGGCAGCCGAATTGAAGATGGATCCGGTGGAACTGCGGCGCAGGAATGCCCTGCGGGTGGGCAGCGTGACCAACACCGGCCAGAAATTGACCGAAAGCGTGGGCCTGCTGGAATGCATTGACAAGGTGGATGCAGAAATGCGCCGCCTCGGCGGACCGGAACCTTTTAAGCCGGTCAGCGTGCCCGAAGCGCCGCATTTGCTGCGGGTTTGGGGTTTCGCCGCAGCCTATAAAAATACCGGGCTGGGCGGCGGCGCGCCGGATAAGGCCGGGGCGGAGGTGGAGGTTTATCCCAACGGCATGGCTGAAGTGCGCACCTCCTCGGCTGAATTGGGCCAGGGGCTGGTGACGGTGTTGCAGCTGGTTGCGGCGGAAGAGCTGGGCATGCCAGCGGAGCAGGTGCGCGTGCTGCTTTCAGATACGGACCTGACCCCCGACGGCGGCCCGACCACGGCTTCGCGGCAGACCTATGTGACGGGAAATGCTGCCCGCGGCGCTGCCAAAGCCCTGTGCGAAGCGATGACCGCCTATATTGCCGAAAAATACGACCTGCCGCCTGACCAGATCCGCTTTGTGGAGGGTCTGGCGCAGCTTCCGGGCGGGCTTAAAGCCATTCCGGTGGGGCAGGTGGCTGCGGAAATGAGCGCAGATGGCCGTCCGCCGCGGGCGCTGTTTGAATATTGGGCGCCGGCCACCAAGCCGCTGGGCCAGGGCGGGGATATGCACTTTGCATACAGCTTTGCCGCCCAGGCAGCCCAGATTGAGGTCAACACCCTGACGGGCGAGGTCAAAGTGCTGCGCATGCTGGCTGCCAACGACGTGGGCAGCGCCATCAACCCGCTGGGCCTGCAGGGCCAGGTGGAGGGCGGGATTATGATGGGCATTGGCAATGCGCTCACCGAACATTTCATTGTTGATAACGGCCGGGTGGTGACAGACCGGCTTTCTCGCTACCGGGTGCCGGGAATCGCCCTCACGCCGGAGATCACTTCTTTTATTGTTGAACACCCCACGGCCGAAGGTCCCTTTGGGGCGAAAGGGGTGGGCGAGGTGGTGCTGATTCCCACCAGCCCGGCGATCACCAATGCCATCTTCAACGCCACCGGGGTGCGGGTGGACCGCCTGCCGGTGGATCAGGAGTTAATCCTGCGCGAGATGGGAAGGTTCGCTTAACACCCTGACTGAAAAATATTGTATAATGAGCCTGACGGGTTGTCTGACAATCCTTCAGGCTTTTTTATCCAGAGCAGACACCAGACGAGGCACAAGCATGAATGAGGCAAGCCATCCGCAGTGGTTGAAATGGGCACGTGAAATTCAGGCCATCGGGCAAACCGGCCTGCATTACGCTGAGCAGGAATACGACCGGCAGCGCTACGGCCGGCTGGTTTCTCTGGCCAGCGAGATCATGGCCGCCCACAGCCAGGCAGAAGCCGCCAGCCTGGAGCGGATTTTTTTGCAGCAAAACGGCTATGCCACCCCAAAAGTCGATGTGCGCGGGGCGGTTTTTCGCGACGATAAACTGCTGATGGTGCGCGAACGGACGGATGGATACTGGTCGCTTCCGGGAGGCTGGGCGGACGTAAATGAAAAACCATCGGCCATGATCGAGCGGGAAATCCGCGAAGAGAGCGGTTTTCATGCCCGGGCGAGGTGCCTGGTGGGGGTTTATGAAGCCAATCATGACCAGGAACCGATAGATGTGTTTCATGCTTATAAATTGCTTTTTCTGTGTGATATTGTGGCTGGTGAAGCACAGACCAGTTACGAAACCTCTGAAGTGGGCTTTTTCACTCTGGACGACCTGCCGCCGTTATCCACCTCGCGGACGCAAATGCGCTACATTCGCGATGCACAGGCGTGTCTGCGCGATATGACCCTGCCCGCGGTTTTTGATTAACCTGGACACAGGGCGCTTGTTTTGAAAGGAGATGCCATGCTGATCACTCATGCGAATCTCATCACCTGGGAAAGCCCCAACCGCATTCTGGAAGACCAGGCTGTTCTCATTGAAAATGGACTGATTAAAGAACTGGGAGGGATGGCGGATATGGCAGCGCGCCATCCAGCCGAGGAGCGGCTGGATGCCAGAGGCCAGTATGTGATGCCGGGAAATATCTGCGCGCACACCCATTTTTACGGCGCTTTTGCCCGCGGCATGGCCATTCCCGGTCCGGCGGCAGCCAACTTTCCTGAAATTCTGGAGAAATTATGGTGGCCGCTGGATAAATCCTTGAGCAACGAGGATGTCTTCTATTCGGCGCTGGTATGCCTTGTGGATGCCATCCGTCACGGCACCACCACCCTGATTGACCACCACGCCTCGCCTTTTGCCATTCCGGGATCGCTGGATGAAATTGCCGCGGCGGTGGATATGGCAGGCGTGCGGGCAGCTTTGTGTTATGAGGTGACGGACCGTGACGGGCCGGAAAAAGCCCTGGCAGGGATTAAAGAAAATGTGCGTTTCATTGAGCGGGTGAAGCGCGATAAACCGGCTGGCGGCCGGCTGGCCGCCCATTTCGGTTTGCATGCCAGCCTGAGTCTTTCGGAAGAAACGCTGGCTGCCTGCCGGCAGGCAGCGCCGGAAGGGACCGGTTTTCACATTCATGTGGCGGAAGATATTTCGGATGAATATGACAGCCTGGCCAAATGCGGTCAGCGCGTGGTGGACCGGCTGGCCCGCCACCAGCTGCTGAATGCCAACAGCATTGTGGCTCATGCAGTGCATGTGGACGGCCGCGAGATGGCGCTGCTGGCTGAAAGCGGCTGCCGGGTGACCCACCAGCCGCGTTCCAATATGAACAATGCTGTGGGCGTGGCACAGGTCGAATCGATGCTGCGCCTGGGCATTCCGGTGTGCCTGGGCAACGACGGTTTCTCCAACGCCATGTGGGAGGAATGGAAGGCCGCCTACCTGGTGCACAAACTGTGGAACCGCGACCCGCGGCGCATGGGAGGATATGATGTGACGCGCCTGGCGGTGGATAACAATGCGGCCCTGGCCAGCAGCGTGTTCGGCAGCCCGGTGGGGGTTCTGGCCGCTGGCGCTCAGGCAGACCTCATTTTTGTCGATTATCATCCTTACACCCCCCTGACGGCAGGCAACCTGCCCTGGCATATCCTTTTTGGCTTCCATGAAAGCATGGTCACTGCTACAATTGTGTCAGGGAAAGTGTTAATGTATGACCGTGAATTAAAAACGCTGGATGAAGAAGCCATTGCCCGCAAGGCGCGGCAGCTTTCGGTTCAAACCTGGGAACGCTATAACCGGCGGATGGAACAAAACCTGTCTTGAGAGGAGATGCCATGGCTGAAGAAACAAGCAAAAAAGTGATTGCCATTGTTGGCGGAACGGGCAAGGAAGGCAAGGGGCTGGCTTACCGCTGGTGCCTGGCCGGCTACCGCGTGATTATTGGTTCGCGCCAGCAGGAAAAAGCTCTGGCAGCGGTGGATGAACTGCGCGCCATGCTGGATGGGAAGGGCAGCCTGGAAGGCATGACCAATGCGGAAGCGGTGGCTCAGGCGGATGTGGCCGTTATCACGGTGCCGTACTCGGCTCACAGCGCCACCCTGGAAGGCTTGAAGGACGGCCTGAAGGGCAAAGTGGTGGTGGATGTGACCGTGCCGCTGGTGCCCCCCAAGGTGACCAAAGTGCAGATGCCCCCCGCAGGCAGCGCCACCCAGGAAGCCCTGCAGGTGCTGGGAGAAGGCGCCGAAGTGGCGGCGGCATTTCAGAATATTTCTTATGAAAATTTGCTCAGCGGCGCGGGTGTGCAATGTGATGTGCTGGTTTGCGGCACCAAAGCAGCGCGCACCCTGGCCCTTGAACTGGTTGAGGCGGCCGGCCTGGTGGGCTGGGACGCCGGTCCGATTGAAAATGCCGTGGTGGTGGAAGGCATGACCTCCATTTTGATCGGCCTTAACAAGCAGTACGGCGTGCATGCGGCTGGAATCAAAATCACGGGGATTAACCGTTGACATCGCTGCACCTGACCCCACTGCCTGGCCTGCCCCTGGTCAAACCAGGGGATGACCTGCCGCAACTGCTGCTGGCAGGGTTGGCGGCTGCCGGCTTAAGCCTTGAGGATGGGGATATTCTGGTGCTGGCGCAAAAAATTGTTTCAAAAGCCGAGGGACGGCTGGTGAACCTGACGGAGGTGACTCCATCTGCAAAAGCCGTTGAGCTGGCCAATCAGGTGCAAAAGGACCCGCGCTTTATTGAACTGGTGCTGCGCGAAAGCAAAGAGGTGCTGCGTACCCGGCCAGGCACGATCATTGTGGAACACCGCTGCGGCTTTGTCTGCGCCAATGCGGGCATTGACCATTCCAATGTTGAAGGCAGTTACGGCAGCCCGGAGGACTGGGTGCTGCTGCTGCCGGAAGATGCGGATAGCTCGGCAGAAAAAATTCGCACAGCTTTGCGTGCGGCAAGCGGCGCTGCCGTGGGCGTTTTGATCATCGATTCGCACGGTCGGGCCTGGCGCAACGGCATCACGGGCGCCAGCATTGGCCTGGCTGGCATGCCTGGGCTGGTGGACATGCGCGGCAAACCGGATATGTTGGGTTACCAGCTGCGGGTGACGCAGATTGCAGCTGCCGATGAACTGGCGGGGGCGGCCTCGCTGGTGATGGGGCAGGCGGATGAACGCACTCCGGCCGTGCATGTGCGCGGTTTTCCCTACCCCTTGCGCGAAGGCAGCCTTAAAGAGCTGCTGCGGCCGCGGGATCAGGATATGTTTCGTTGAGTGAGGAGGCAGAAGAAAATGTATGGTGCTGTCTCTCTTCTGGATGAACCGACCAACCAGCTGGTCAAAGATATCTGGCAGCGGCTGGAGGATAAATGCGGCCTGAAAGGTGTGCGCATTTTTCCGGTGCCGCATTTCAGCTGGATTGTCGCCCCTGCGGTGGATGTGGACGTGGCCAACCGCAAGCTGATGGAATTGGGCAAGCATCTGCCGCCTCTGCTGGTGCGCGCCTCTGGCCTGGGGGTGTTCAGCGGTCCTTCGCCCGTCATTTATATTGCCCTGGTCAATGACAGCGCCATGCAGGCTTATCACCATCAAATTTGGGAAGCCATTCACCCGCTGACCACCTCTCCGGTGCCGTATTACGCGCCGGGAATCTGGATGCCGCATATCACCCTGGCTTACGGCGACGTGACCCCGGCCAACCTGCCCTGCGCGCTTTCCGAATTATGCTTTGAATGTTTCAGCCGTGTGATCCATGTGGACACCCTGGCCCTGGTTTCGCAGGAAGGCCAGGAAGTGGGCGACATGGAGGCCAGCTACTGCATGTGCGGCACCTCGCCGCTGAAAGGGCAGGCGCTGTGAAAATTGCAGCCCTGGCTGGCGGTGTGGGCGGCGCGCGTCTGGCGCATGGGTTATCTATGGGACTGGCTTTAAGCGGCAGTGCGGCCGACCTGAGCGTGATTGTCAACATTGGCGATGATTTTGAACATTACGGCCTGCGCATCTGCCCGGATCTTGACACAGTGTGTTACACCCTGGCGGGTATAGGAAGCCCGCAAACCGGCTGGGGCCGGCAGGATGAATCCTACCGCGCGGCTGAGGCTGCGGAAAAATTAGGCGGACCGGCCTGGTTTCGCCTGGGGGATGCCGACCTGGGCACCCACCTGGAACGCACGCGCCGCCTGCGCGAGGGGCATCCGTTGAGCCAGATCACGGCAGATTTTTGCGCGGCCTGGGGCATTTCCTGCCGGGTGCTGCCTGTTTCCGATCAGCCGGTGCCGACGATGGTGCTGACAGAAGATGGAGAGCTGCCTTTTCAAGAATATTTTGTACACCGCCAGTGCCAGCCGGTGGTGAAAGGTTTCCGCTTTGAAGGCGCGGCGCAAAGCCAACCGGCGCCGGGCGTGCTGGAAGCCCTGAACGAGGCCGATGTGGTGGTGTTCTGCCCATCCAATCCCTGGGTGAGCATTGATCCAATCCTGGCGGTGCCAGGTGTGCGCGGCGCGCTGAGCCGCAAGCCGGTGGCGGCGGTTTCACCGATTATTAGCGGAAAAACAGTGAAGGGTCCGGCGGCCAAGATGTATGCTGAACTGGGCATTGCGCCTTCCGCCCTGGCGGTGGCGCGCCATTACCGGGATTTGCTGGCGGGTTTTATTCTCGACCGCATGGATGAGTGCTATATTGAAGAACTTTCCCGCTGGGGTATAATCGTAAATGCCACACAAACCATTATGGCAGGCGCCGAAGGCCGCATCCGCCTGGGATGTGAGGTGCTGGAATTTTGCAAGGCCATTTTAAACGCACAGAAAGAATCGACTGCATGAGTCTTTGGGCAATTGTGCCGGTGAAACCCCTGCGCAGGGGAAAATCCCGCCTGGCTTCGGTGATGAACGAAGATCAGCGGGCTGAATTGAACCAGAAAATGCTGCAACATATTCTGGATGTGTTGGGTCAGGTCCCTGAAGTGGGGCAGGTGCTGGTGGTCAGCCGTGATTCGGCGGCGCTGGCGCTGGCACGGGAGCACAACGCCCGCACGGTCCAGGAAGATGGGGCCCCGCAGTTGAACACGGCCCTCAAAAGGGCCACGGCGGTGGCGCGCATTTATGCCACCCAGGGCGTGCTGCTGCTACCGGCCGATTTGCCGCTGGTGAGGCCGGAGCACATCCGCCAGATGGTGGCCCTGGCCACCCAGCCGCCGGTAGCGGTGATTGTGCCGGACCGCCGCAGGGACGGCACCAACGCCATGCTGCTGAACCCGGCGGGATTGATCAGCGATTACAACTACGGACCGGGGTCGTTTAAACGGCACTGTGAACAGGTGGTGGCGGCGGGTATGCGCCTTGAAGTGGCGGAAATCCCTGCCATCGCACTGGACCTGGATTTGCCGGAAGACCTCGAAATGATGAACACCCTAAAGGAAATGAATATCGACCTCTGAGTCGGTGTACAATAGAATCAAGCGATCTCAGTTTGTGCCGGAGACGGCGGTTTGAGACTCTATCCAATCGAAAACAGGAGAGAATCATGACTGAACGTGTTGCTTTGTATTTGCAGGATGCCCATGATTTGCGGGATGGGCTGGATTATGTCCGCTACGCCGAAAAACGCGGGTTTGAAGCCGTGTGGCAGGCCGAAAGCCGCCTGGTGCGTGACGCCATTGTGCCCATGGCCGCGTATGCAGCAGTGACCGAAAAATTGAAAATTGGTTCCGGTGTAATCAATAACTGGACGCGCAACATTGGCCTGCTGGCTGCCACCTTTCTGACGCTGGATGACCTGGCGCCAAACCGTGTTTATTGCGGCATTGGTGCCTGGTGGGATCCGCTGGCGAAGAATGTGGGCATTGACCGGCGTAAACCCCTGACGGCCATGAAAGAGACCGTGCTGGTGCTGCGCCGTCTGCTGGCGATGGAGCGGGTGACCTTCCACGGCGAGTTTGTGCATGTGGACGGCATTGAACTGGATGTGGTGCATGGGCGCCGTGAGCCGCGCAATGTGCCCATTTACATTGGCGCCACCGGCGACCAGATGATGGAAATGACCGGTGAAATTTGCGACGGCGCAGTGTTGAATTACTGCGTTCCGCCGGAATACAATGTGCGCGCCCTTGAACTGCTGGAAAGCGGCGCAAAGAAGAGCGGCCGCACTCTGGATGCGATTGACCGCCCTCAGCTGGTGGTCTGCTCGGTGGATCATGATCACGACAAAGCCATCGACACGACTCGCGGCCTGCTGACCCAATACCTGGCGCAGCAGCCGCATATTGCCAAGGCCTCAGGCGTTTCTCCGGATGTGGTGGCCAAAATCCAATCCATTCTGGGCTGGCCGGCCACCCACGAACAGATCCAGAAAGCCAAACACCTGGTTCCCGAAGAGCTGATTCACCGCATCACCGCCTCGGGCACGCCGGATGAGGCGCGGGCCAAGGTGGCGGAATATAAGAAGAACGGCTGCACCTGCCCGATCCTTTACCCGGTGGGCGGGGATGTTAAACTTTTGATTGATACTTTTGCCCAGGCATGAGCAAACAGCCCAATTCGCGCCACTGCTTTGTTTGCGGGCTTGAGAATCCTTCAGGCCTGAAAATGCATTTTTACAGCCTGAAGGAGGGCGAGGTTCAGGCTGAATGCACTGTGCCGGAACCTTTTCAGGGCTACCCCGGGGTAGTACACGGCGGCGTGGTGGCATCCATGCTGGATGAGATCACCGGCCGGGCGCACTGGGGCGGCGAAAACCCGCAATTTATGGTGACGGCGCAATTGAACGTGCGTTACCGCAAACCGGTTCCGGTGGGGCAGCCGCTGCGCCTGGTTGGCCAGGCAGGCAGCCGCGAAGGCCGGGTGGCGCGGGCCACGGGGCAGATTTATAACCAGGACGGCGTTTTGCTGGCTGAAGCTGAAGCAGTGATGGTGGATATTCCGGCTCATATGAAGCCGGACATAGATCCTGATTCGCTGGGTTGGAAGGTTTATCCTGATGAGGAGGTGCAATGATCATAGAATATCACCGCCCTGAAACAATGGCGGCGGCGCTTTCATTACTGGCGCGGCCGCAGCCGCTGACCCTGCCGTTGGGCGGCGGAACCACCCTGACGCAGATGCATGACCTGACCTGCGCAGTGGTCGATTTGCAGCGGCTGGGCCTGGACGGCCTTAATGGCGAAGGGGATGTCATTACGGCCGGGGCAGTCCTGACCCTGCAGGGGTTGATGGACCAGGCTGGATCTGACACAGCGCTGGGACGCGCCCTGGATCTGGAGGCTTCTCCACATCAGCGCAACCGTTCCACTCTGGCTGGACGGATGATGACCGCGGATGGACGCTCACCCCTGGCGACCGTGATGATGGCCATGGATGCGCGGTTGGTGTGGCTGCCGGAGGGCCAGGAAGTGGGTCTTGCCGAATGGTTTGCCATGCGGGAAGGCGGAAGGAAACCGGGCCTGTTGGTGGCATCGCTGACCTGGTCGGCGGGCATGGAACTGGCCTTTGAAGCGGTGGCGCGCACGCCGAAAGACCGTCCGATTGTGTGTGCGGCAGCGGCGCGTTGGCCTTCGGGCAGCATACGGGCCGTGTTGGGCGGTTTTGGGAATGCCCCGATGGTGGTTTATGACGGATTGGATGGGCATGATATTGTGAAAGCTGCCCGGAAAAAATATGCCCAGGCAGGCGATGCCTGGGCCAGTGCGGAATACCGCCAGGAAATGGCAGGCGTATTGATGAAACGCTGCCTGGCAGCCCTTGAAAAGAAAGAGGGGCAGGCATGAATCTGATATTGAACATTAACGGTAATGCAATGGTTTGCGAGGCCAGCGCCGCAGAAACGCTGATGGATGTGCTGCGCCGGCTTGGTTATTTCTCGGTAAAACACGGCGGCTGCAAGAAGGGTGAATGCGGCGTTTGCGCGGTGTTGTTTGACGGCAAGCCTGTCAATGCCTGCCAGCTGCTGGCCGGACAGGCCGAGGGGCATTCGATCCAGACCATTGAAGCAAGCGGACAGCATCCTGAACAGGGCTGGCGCAAGACGGATGGTCTGAGCGTGTTGCAGCAGGCGTTTATTGAAAGCGGCGCCATTCAGTGCGGTTACTGCACGCCGGCCATGCTGCTGGCGGCGCAGGCGCTGCTGGAAAAGGACAGCCATCCGAGCGAAGCTCAGGTACGTGAAGCTTTTGCCAGCATTTTATGCCGCTGCACCGGATACCTGAAACCGGTGCAGGCGGTGCTGCGCGCGGCAGCCATCCTGCGCGGTGAAGCGGTGGAACCCCTGCAGGCCGCCCCTGCTCAAGGTTCTGTTGAATGGACTCCGCTGACCCCTGCGGCGCCTGAGCTGCCCGAAACTCCGGGTGGGGTGGATACGCAGGTGATGCCAAAAATCTGGACCCTGCCAAAGACAGATGGGCGAACCGTGGTTGGCAAGCCCGAACGCAAGGTGGATGCCGTTAAACTGGCGCAGGGCAAGCCTGCCTTCACTGCCGACCTGGATATGCGCGGCATGCTGGTGGCCAAAGTGCTGCACAGCCCGGTAGCGCATGCGCGGATCAAGCGGATTGACGCCAGCGCAGCGCGCGCTTTGCCGGGTGTGGCGGCTGTGCTGACCTGGCAGGATATTCCGCGGGTCGTCTATTCCACCGCCGGACAGTCTGATCCGATCCCGGGGCCGTTGGACACCTTCTCACTGGATAACAAGGTGCGTTTTGTGGGCGACCGGGTGGCCTTTGTGGCAGCCGAGAGCGCTGAAATTGCCGAACAGGCCCTGCGCCTGATTGAAGTTGAATATGAAGCCCTGCCAGTGCTGCTTGATTCACGCGAAGCGATGAAACCAGGCGCGGTGCGCATTCACGATGAACCGGAATATGTCAATTTTGCCGGATCGGACGCCGGCCGCAACCTGGCGGCGGATATTCGCATTGACATTGGCGATGTGGAAAAGGGCTTTGCTGAAGCCGACAGGATCTACGAAGCGGAATATGAAGTGCCGAAGGTGCAGCAGGCGCACATTGAACCGCATGTGGTGGTGACCTATTGGGATGAAGACGACCGTTTGGTGATTCGCACCAGCACGCAGGTGCCTTTCCACGTGCGGCGCATGCTGGCTCCGGTGCTGGAACTGCCGGTCAAACGCATCCGTGTGATCAAACCGCGCATTGGCGGCGGTTTTGGCGGTAAACAGGAGGTGCTGATCGAAGATGTGGCAGCCCACCTGACCATTGCCACCCGCCGGCCGGTGCGGTATGAATACACCCGCGAGGAAGAATTCACCGCCAGCCGCTCGCGCCATCCCATGCGCATTCGTCTGAAGACGGGCGTAAAGCTCGACGGCACCATCACGGCCAACGAGATGCACTGCCTCACCGATACCGGCGCTTACGGCTGCCATGCTTTGACCGTGACCGGCAACACCGGCCACAAAGCGATGGCGCTGTATGTGGGCGACGGTCCATACCGGAAATCGCCAAATATCCGGTTTTATGCGGATGTGGTTTATACCAACCATCCGCCGGCCGGCGCATACCGCGGCTACGGTGTGCCGCAGGGTTATTGGGCGGTGGAACGTCAGATGGAACACATTGCCCGCGATTTGAACCTGGACCCGATTGCTTTCCGCCTGAAAAACGCCATCCGCCCCGGCGAACTGCACCCCTTCAGCACAGCCTGGAGTGAAGGCCGCGAACCCCGTCCGGAGATTATTCACACGGTGGGGCTGGAACAGTGCGTGCAGCAGGGCAAGGCTGCTTTTGGCTGGGATGAACGTTATGGCAATGCCGAGTGGCGCACTGTGCCGGGGAAGCCGCATTTGCGGCGTGGTGTGGGTGTGGCCCTGGCCATGCAGGGCACAGCCATCCCTTACCTGGATATGGGCGGGGCCAGCCTGAAAATTAACGACGACGGCTCTTTCAACCTGCTGATCGGCGCAACCGACCTGGGCACCGGTTCAGACACGGTGCTGGGCCAGATGGCAGCCGAAGTGCTGGGTGTGCCGCTGGAAGATATCATCGTTTATTCATCGGATACCGATTTCACCCCCTTTGATGTGGGCGCTTATGCTTCCAGCACCACCTACATTTCTGGCGCGGCTGTGGTGAAGGCGGCTGAACAGGTGGCCGAACGGATTCGCATTCGCGCAGCTGCGATGCTGGGTGAGCGCGGCGTGAAGGTGAGCCCTGAAGAGATCATCCTGGCCGACCGCAAGGCTGCGGCCCCGAGCGGCGAGGCGGTGACCCTGGGCGAGGTGGCGCGCAATGCTCTGCATCACAATGATCAGGAACAGATCATGGCCGTGGCCTCCTACAAATCACCATCGGCCCCGCCGCCCTTTGCGGCGCAGTTTGCCGAGGTGCTGGTGGATGTGGAGACAGGGCAGGTGACGGTGGAACGGCTGCTGATGGCGGTGGATTCGGGCGTCATTGTCAATCCGGTGCTGGCTTCGGGCCAGATTGAAGGCGGCATGGTTCAGGCGTTGGGCTATGCCGTTTGCGAGGAAATGGTGTATGATGAGGCGGGCCAGCCGCGTGAAGTGGATCTGGTGGATTATCATATCTTCCGTGCCGATGAGATGCCGGAACTGCAGGCCATGTTTATTGAAACTGATGAACCCACGCATCCCTTTGGGGTCAAAGCAGTGGCGGAAATTCCGCTGGACGGCGTGGCCCCGGCGGTGGGTAATGCGGTGCTGGATGCCTGCGGCGCCAGCCTGCTGGTCAACCCGCTGACCCCTGAACGGGTCTGGCGGGCCTTAAAGAAATAAGTGTTCAGCACCGGCCTGCTGCTTTTCTTAGAAAAGCAGCAGGCCAGATGCGTAAGGTCTGGATCATTTATGCATAATTCGGTTTATGTCACCGGCCATGTCAACCCTGACACGGATTCCATCGCCTCAGCCCTGGGCTATGCCTGGCTGCTGCGTGAACGCGACGGCACAGACGCCGTTGCGGCGCGCGCAGGGGCGATCAACGCCCAGACGACCTGGGTATTGAAGCATTTGCAAATAGACCCACCGTTTTTACTGACGGATGCCTCCCCGCGTTTTGAGTCGGTGATGCGCCGTCTTGATACTTCAGCGCCAGACCGGCCGCTGAGCGAGGCCTGGGCCATTCTGAGCCGCACAGGTGGCGTGGCGCCGGTGGTAGATTCGGACGGCAAGCCTTTTGGCCTGCTGACCGGCCGCAGCCTGATCACCTCTTTGAGCAAGATGATCGGTCCGCATCCGCGCCGCAAGGATATGCGCCTGAGCGAATTTTTGGAACTGCCCTGCGAGCAGGCGGTGGAATTCAATGTGCCCGCGTTTCAGGCTTCCACCCGCATTCGCGATGTGCTGCACCGCATCTTACGCGAGGAAGGCGAGGAATTCTGGGTGCTGGATGAGCAGGGCCGCTATGCGGGCATCTGCCGCCAGCGCGATGCACTGAACCCGCCGCGGCTGAAGATTATCCTGGTGGATCACAACGAACCGCATCAGGCGGTCGGTTCGTTGGAAGAAGCTGAACTGCTGGAAATTCTGGATCATCACCGCCTGGGCAACAGCCATACGCACACGCCCATCCGATTCATTGTGGATATTGTGGGCAGCACCAGCACCCTGGTATCTGAACAAATTGAGGATGCCGGCTTGAGCGCGCCGCCGGCCATCGCCGGGGTTCTGCTGGCGGGCCTGCTCTCAGATACGCTGATTTTGCATTCACCCACCACCACACCCCGCGACCATGAAGCTGCCCAGCGCCTGAGCCGGTGGGCTTTTGTTCGCGGCAGCAGCCTGGCCGGGGAAACCCTGCAGTCATTTGGGGAGAAAGTGCTGGCAGCCAGCGCCGGCCTGCGCAGCCGGCCGGCCAATGAAGTGGTCAGCACGGATATGAAGATTTACCGGGCCGGCAATTATCAGTTTGCCATTGCCCAGGTGGAAGTCAGCGATCTTTACGAGGTGAGCGGCAGCCTGGAGGCATTGAACAAGGCGCTTTCGGATTTGCGCGACTCAAAGGGTCTCGATTTTGCCATGCTGATGGTGACGGATGTGGTGCGCAGTTCGAGCCGCCTGCTCCTTTCGGGGAATGTGCCGTTGTTGGATGAGCTGCCTTATCCGCCGCAGCCCGACGGTACCCGCCTGGCGCAGGATGTGGTCTCACGCAAGAAGCAGCTCTTGCCGATTGTGCTCAGTTTATTGGAGAATTAGACGTGGATATTTTCGAACAACTGCTCGAAGCTAAAAGGAAACACCTGGCAGTATCCCTTTGCATGGTCATTGCCACCAATGGATCCACCCCGCGGCATGCGGGCAGCAAAATGCTGGTGTATGAAGATGGCCATATCGCCGGCACAGTTGGCGGAGGCGAGGTGGAGAACCGGGTGATTCAGGAAGGGCTGGCGGCTATTAAAGATGGGAAAACCCGCCGACTCAGCTACAGTATGACTGATCCGGCCCGCGGCGATGTGGGCGTTTGCGGCGGTCAGGTGGAGGTGTATGTGGAACCGGTTTTACCCCAACCCTTGCTGCTGGTGATTGGAGGCGGGCATGTGGGCAAAGCCCTGGCGCACCTGGGTCACTGGCTAGGCTTTCGTGTGGCCGTATCGGATGACCGGGTGGAACTCTGTACCCCTGAAGAAAACCCGGATGCCGATGAATTCTACCCGGTGGATATGGCTGAATTGCCAAAACACCTGAAAAGTGATGCGCGAACCTATGTTGTCCTGACCACGCGCGGCATGGTGGTGGATGTGCCCGGTTTGCCGGCTTTGCTGGATATGCCGGCGGCTTACATCGGTGTGATTGGCTCGCGCCGCCGCTGGACGATGACGCGAAAATCGCTGCTGGAAGCCGGCATTCCGGCTGAAAAGCTGGAGCGGGTGGTGGCGCCGATTGGATTGGAATTGCACGCTGAAACCCCGGAAGAAATTGCGGTGAGCATTATGGCGGAAATCATGATGCTGCGCAATGGCGGCACGGGACAGCGGATGAAAGTGTAGGGAGTGTCTATGTGGCATGAATATATAAATGCGGCTTCGATAGATGAAGTTCTGAACGTCCTGGCCGAAAAAGGAGACCGGGCGCGCATTGTGGCCGGCGGCACCGACCTGGTGCTGGAAATGGAACGCGGGCAGCGCAAAGGCATTGAAATGCTGGTGGATGTGTCCCGTATCGCCGGTCTGGATCAAATCACCCTGGATGAAGACCATCGCCTGCACCTGGGCCCGATGGTGACGCATAATCATTGCGTGGCTTCCAAGCTGGCGCGTGAAGCGGCCCTGCCGCTGGCGCTGGCCGCCTGGGAAGTGGGGTCGCCGCAAATTCGCAATCGCGGCACAGTGGCGGGCAACCTGCTGACCGGCTCGCCAGCCAATGACACCATCACGCCGTTGATGGCGCTGGGCGCCGAACTGACCCTGCGCTCGGTGCGGGGAGAGCGTGTGGTGCCGATGGCTCAATTCTATACCGGCGTGCGGCGCACCATCATGGCGCCGGATGAAATGCTGGTGGATATCCATTTTCCGGCCCTGCGCGAAAATCAGCGCGGTATGTTCATCAAATTCGCTTTGCGGCGCGCGCAGGCCATCTCACTGGTTAACGCGGCGGTGGTGCTGACCTTTGAAGGTAAAACCATTCGCAAAGCTGCCATCACCCTGGGCGCAGTGGCCCCCACCATCATTCACGCGACCGAAGCGGAAAATTATCTTGAAAACCGCTCGCTGGATGAAGAAACCATTGCCCAGGCAGCCGCCCTGGCCATGGGCGCGGCCCGGCCCATCAGCGATGTGCGCGGTTCGGCAGCCTACCGCAGGACCATGGTGCGCGTGGTGACCCGCCGGGCTTTGACGGCGATCATGAACCGGGAAGAGGGCGCTGTTCTGCCGGCGGCTCCGGTGCTGCTGTGGGGCGGGCAGCGCATGAGGACCCCAACCCTGGTGGAAGGCAGCCTGAACGGCGATGGCCAGGCCATCACCACGCGAATCAATGGGCGTGAGGTGACCTTCACCAGCGGGCAGGGGAAAACTTTGCTGCATCTGCTGCGCGAAGAAGGACAATTGACCGGAACCAAGGAAGGCTGCGCTGAAGGAGAATGCGGCGCCTGCACGGTCTTTCTGGATGGAAAGGCTGTGATGGGCTGCCTGGTGCCAGCGCCGCGAGCGCATGGCGCCGAGGTGATGACAGTGGAAGGCCTGGCGGCTGGCGGCGAACTGCACCCGGTTCAGAAGGCTTTTATGTCGTTTGGTGCGGTTCAATGCGGCTATTGCACACCCGGTTTTATCATGTCGGCGGTAAAATTACTGGAAGAAGTGCCGCAGCCCACCCCGGCGCAAATTGCCCAGGGACTGACGGGCAACCTGTGCCGCTGCACGGGTTACTATAACATCATCCAGGCTGTAGAAGCAGCCAGCAAAAGGGAGTGATCTATGGGACGCTATCAACCGTATGGAAAAAACGTTCAGGCGGAGGATAAGGATGAATTTCATCCCATTTGGCGCGGTGTAGGCTGTATTTTGATGGTGGTGGTGCCGCTGCTGGCTTTTGGCCTGACCCTTTTGGGATTGCAGAACCTCAATATCCAGGTTCCAAGGCAGTTTATTGTGCCGCTGTCATGGCCGGGCTGGCAGTATTTTCCACCGTTCATGCGCACACAAAACATTCTGGTGATTCTCATGGGCACCCTGGCTCTGACCGTGCTGATCGGGGGTCTGTTAACCTTTATCACCTTTGTCATATACAAATTTTTTGGTCCATCGCGCTACGGCCCAACAGATATGCCGCCCATTCAGCGCCAGATCAAGAAACGTTACAAACCCAACCGCTAGGTTCATGGAGGCAGCATGGCCGTTGTAGGACAGTCTGTTTTGCGAATTGACGCCTTGTCCAAAGTTAAGGGAGAGGCGCTATACCCGGGGGATATCAACCTGCCGGATCAGGCCTGGATGAAGATTCTCTTTGCCGGCCGGGTTCATGCCGTCATCCGCAGCATAGACACCGCCGCGGCAGAGGCTCTGCCGGGGGTTTTGGCTGTGTTGACCGCCAAAGATGTGCCGGTGAATGAATATGGGTTGATCATGCCTGATCAGCCGGTGCTGTGCGGGCCGGGCTCTGCCAAACCTTATGCCGACCATGTGCGTTTTTGGGCTGATCAGGTGGCGGTGGTGGTGGCGGAGAGCGAAGCCATTGCAGCGGAAGCCTGTAAGTTGATTAAGGTGGATTATGAAGATTTGCCAGCGGTATTTGACCCGCGCGAAGCCATGGCTGAAAATGCGGTTTTGCTGCACCCGGACCGCGGATCGAACGTGTTCTGCCATTACCGGGTAAGGCACGGGGATGTGGAAGAGGCTTTTAAAAAAGCGGATATCATCATTGAGGGCGATTACCAGACCCCGGCCCAGGAGCATGCTTTTTTGCAGCCAGAAGCCGGCATCAGTTACATTGACGAGGAAGACCGTGTGACGGTGGTGGTGGCGGGGCAATGGACCCATGAAGACCAGGAACAAATTGCCCATGCTCTGCACCTGCCGCTGGAAAAGGTACGCGTCATTTACCCGGCCATTGGCGGGGCTTTTGGCGGGCGCGAGGACATGTCGGTTCAGATTGTGCTGGCGCTGGCGGCCTGGCGGCTTGCCCAACGGGGAAGTAAACGGCCGGTGAAAATTATCTGGTCGCGCGAGGAATCGATGATTGGCCACCACAAACGCCATCCATTTTTTATCCGGACGCGCTGGGGGGCCACCCGCGAGGGCAAAGTGATTGCCGCCGAAGTGGAGTTGATTGAAGATGGGGGCGCTTATGCGTACACTTCCACCAAGGTGTTGGGCAATGCCACTGTACTGGCGGTTGGGGCTTATGAAATTCCCAACGTTAAAGTGGATGCTTATTCAGTCTATACCAATTCCATACCCAATGGAGCTTTCAGAGGATTTGGCGGCCCGCAGGCCATTTTTGGCGCTGAAATGCAAATGAACCGCCTGGCCGAAGCCCTGGGAATGGACCCGGTGGAAATTCGCATGCGCAACATTTTGCAGGAAGGTTCCACATTGATTGTCGGCACGCCGCTGCCCAAAGGGGTGAGCATGCCAGAAGTGGTGAAACGCACGGCTCTGCAGGCCGGCTGGATTCAGACTGAGAAAGGCTGGCAGGCGCCGGAACCGTCTGCTCCATCTCAGACGCATCTCAAACGCGGGATTGGCTTTGGCTGCGGTTTTAAGAACGTGGGCTTCTCGTTTGGCGCACCGGAGCAATGCACGGCCAAAATTGAACTGCGTGGCAAAGCTGAAATTGAGGAAGCCATCCTATACCATTCTGCCGCTGAGGTGGGGCAGGGCGTGCACACGGTGATGAGCCAGTTTGCCGCCGAAGCGCTGGGGATTCCTGTTGAGAAGGTGCATCTGGTGGCCTCAGATACTGCCCGAACGGAAAATTCAGGCAGCGTTTCAGCTTCGCGCATGACTTTCATGTCTGGAAATTCCATCATTGGCGCAGCCGAGGCGGCGCTGGAAAAGTGGAGAAATGAAGAACGCCCGGCCGTGGCCACTTATCAATACCGGCCGCCGCGTACCACACCGATGGACCCGCAGACGGGAAAATCTGAGCCGAACTTTGCCTACGGTTATGTGGCCCAGGCGGCAGAGGTGGAAGTGGATACCGAGACGGGCGAGGTGAAGCTGCTGAACGTGATTTGTGCGGATGATGTTGGCCAGGCGGTCAATCCGCAGCAGGTTCAGGCGCAGATTGAGGGCGCAATTGTCCAGGCGGCGGGGTATACTCTGATGGAGAATTTTGTGCAAAAAGAAGGGCGGGTGTTAACTTCAACGCTCTCCACCTATCTGATTCCAACCATCCTGGATATCCCGGAAAAAGTGGATTCCATCATCGTTGAAGATCCGGACCCAATTGGCCCTTATGGAGCGCGCGGCATGGGTGAAATGCCCTACCTGCCGCTGGCGCCAACCATCGCTGCGGCGGTCCACGCGGCCACCGGAGTATGGTTCAGCCATTTTCCATTGACTGCTGAGACTGTTCTGGACGGCCTGGGCCGGATTGAAAAATGAAACCTCTGGTTTTATTGCGGGGAGGAGGCGACCTGGCCAGCGGCGTGGCCCTGCGGCTGCACCGCGCAGGTCTGCAAATGGTGATCACAGAACTGCCGGAACCGCTGACAGTGCGGCGGACAGTCGCTTTTTCGCAGGCCGTCTATGATGGTCAGACCTGCGTGGAAGGCGCGGCAGCTCAGCGCGTGGAAACCATCGCGGAAGCGGAAGATTGTTTGCAAAGGGGCCTGATTGCCGTGATGGTGGATCCGGCGATGAAATCTCTGGCGGCGTTGAAGCCTGCTGTGCTGGTGGATGGGCGAATGACCAAACGCCCGCCCGAGTTCGACCGCTCGGCCGCCCCCCTGGTGATTGGCCTGGGTCCGGGGTTCATTGCCGGTGAGAACTGTCATGCGGTGATTGAAACGCGGCGCGGCCATACCCTGGGAAGGGTGATCTGGCAGGGTGCTGCAGAAGCAGATACCGGCCGCCCTGAAAAAGTGCTGCAATATGAGAGCGAGCGGGTGCTGCGCGCCCCGGCAGATGGCATCCTGACCGCCAGAGTGGCTATTGGCGGGATGGTGAAATGTGGCGATATTCTGGCTGAAGTTAACGGCCAGTTCATCACTGCGCCTTTCGATGGCGTGGTTCGCGGCCTGGTGCAGCCGGGCATCCGGGTCAAAGCAGGCGTGAAAGTGGGGGATGTGGATCCGCGCTGTGATCCATCTCTATGTGAGCTGGTTTCAGATAAGGCTTTGTCTATAGGTGGCGGGGCGCTGGAAGCCATTTTATCGCGTCGGGAACTGATCCCAATGCTGTGGAGGAAGCCGTGCGTCTGAAAGATGCTCTTCCCGCACCGCGTTCCCAGACCTGGGCCATTGTGGGCAGCGGCGGGAAAACCAGCGCCTTATTCCGGCTGGCGCGCCAGCTTGAGGGGCCGGTTTTGGTGAGCACCACCACCCATTTGGGTGATTCCCAGTTGAGCATGGCGGATAAGGTGATCATGATGCGGCAGCCAGCGGACCTGGCTGAACTGGACGGCCCTTTGCCGCAGGTGACGGTTTTGGTGGGCGGAAGAACGGCTGGCGAAGACCGCTGGTTTGGCCCTGAGCCGTTTTTGCTGCAGATGGTCAAGGACGTATCTCAGGATCACGGCTGGCCGCTGCTGCTGGAGGCTGATGGTTCACGTATGCTGCCTTTGAAGGCACCGGCTGAGCATGAACCAGCCATTCCCGGCTGGGTTGACGGCGTGATGGTGGTTGCCGGCCTGACCGGTTTGGGGCAAGCCCTTAACAGCGGGCAGGTTCACCGGCCTGAAATCTATGCAGCGCTTTCCGGGCTGGAAATGGAATCGACTATCTCTACCGAGGCAGCGGCGCGGGTGCTGCGGCACCCGCAGGGCGGGCTGAAAAATATCCCGCGAAAGGCCAGGCGTGTGCTGGTTTTGAATCAGGCCGATTCACCTGAACTGGCAGCCCAGGCGCAGACCATGTCAGAGGTTTGCTTGAAAGAATTTGAGCGAGTAGCCATCACATGCTTCAAGAGTGATGAAGAGGTGAAGGCTTTGCGGGTGCGCACTGCCGGAGTGGTGATGGCAGCAGGCGGTTCCACACGTATGGGGCAGCTCAAACAGGTGATGCAATGGCGCGGCGCCCCCCTGGTGCGTCATGCGGTCACGGCAGCCCTGGCAGCCGGTTTGGACCCGGTGATTGTGGTGACGGGGGCAGAAGCGGAACAGGTGCACGCGGTTTTGACTGACCTGCCTGTTCAGCTGGTTGATAATTTGCAGTGGCGTGAAGGCAAAAGCAGCTCACTGCGCTGCGGGGTGGGGGCGCTGCCGCCTGAGACTGGGGCTGCTATTTTTCTGCAAGCCGATCAGCCTCAGGTAACGCCCTGGCTGCTGCGGGCATTGATGGAGCGGCACAGCCTGACCGGGGCAGCAGCCATTGCGCCCCTGGTGGAAGGACAGCGCACCACACCGGTGCTGTTTGACGCGCGGACTTTCTCGCAGTTGGCGATGGTGCAGGGCGAGCAGGGTGGACAGGCCATTTTCTCCCGCATCCAGCTGGATTATTTACCCTGGCTGGATGGTTCTTTACTGGTTGACCTGGATACGCCGGAAGATTTCCAAAAGCTCGATCAATTATACCTGGAGGACATGCCATGATTGGCGCGGTGGTGCTGGCGGCTGGCCTGTCGCAACGCATGGGCCGCCCCAAAATGATTCTTCCCTGGGGCAGCAGCACGGTGATTGGCCAGGTGGTGGATGTGTTGATTCAATCCGGCAGCATGCCGGTGGTGGTGGTGACGGGGGGCTGGCAGGCCGAGGTGGAACAGGCCCTGCAGGGCAAACTGGTGCAGATGGTGTTCAACCCTGATTATGCCAATGGTGAAATGTTATGTTCATTGCAGGAAGGTTTGCGAAGCCTGCCAGCGGCCTGTGAAGCTGCGCTGCTGGCTCTGGGCGATCAGCCTCAAATTGATCCGACCACTGTGCGGGCACTTCTGGGGGCATATCGGCAAAAACCTGCGCCAGTGGTCATGCCCAGCTACCAGATGCGCCGCGGACATCCCTGGCTGCTGCGGCGTGACACCTGGCCGGAGATATGGTCGCTTAAACCGCCGCAGACTTTGCGCGATTTTTTGACGAAATACAAAGATGCCATTCAATATGTGGTGGTGGATACCCCCCTTATCCTGGAGGATATGGACACACCGGAAGATTATGAGCGATTAAGACAATCACTTGTCTGAGCTGTCAGCATCAAGGGGTAGTCATATCGCACGAAATCCATTATGCTATTAACAACAGGGGCTTGCTGCCCATGACTGGTTGAGGCAGGTGAATGGCATGGAAGCGAAAGAAAAACCTTCGCTCAATAATACTTTTACCAGGCTGATCATTCTCAGGTTGTACATTCCATTGATGATCCTGTGGGTGACGGCGATTGCTGCCAACGCGCTCATTTTCGGTCAGGAAATTGCCCAACGCCAGCTTTCGCTGGGCCGTTCGGTGGCTTATGGGGTGGACACTTATATCACTCAGATCAGTCATGCGATGATCCTCGTTCAGCAGGCCGTTGAAACGCAGTCAGATGATGAGATAAAAAAACAGCTCACAGTGGTCTGGCAGACCTATGATTATTTTGACGCGCTGTTCACCCTGGATGAGGTTGGTAGAGTGCATCAGGTTGTGCCTGATAATCCGCAAATGTTGAACCTGGATATGACCGGGCAGGCATTTTACAGGCAAACCCGCGGAAGGAAGGATGCCTATATTTCGCAGCCATTTATTTCTCTTTCCACAGGTGAGCCAACCGTGATCATTTCTCTGGAAAATGCGAACGGTGGGATGGTTGTGGGAGAAATCAACCTGGGATATCTGGACACATTCATTCGCAATGCGTTAGCCTTAAGCAATGATCGTGAAGCGTTCATTGTTGATCGCAGTGGAAAAGTGATTGTTCACCCGGATATGAAGAAGGTTATCTGGCAGGAAAATTTTTCCAATTTGCCGATTGTCAGAGAGGGGTTTATCAGAGAAACCTCCCAGGTATTTTACGACCAGGATACACTTTTCTTTGGCAGCTCTGCTCGGGCGGCAAAAACCGACTGGCTGGTGATTGTCAGGGTGCCATTTTTCTCGCTGTACGGCCCGTATATCCAGACCATGGCGTTATTAATGGGCACTTCGCTGGTGATATTGCTGCTCATGCTGTGGTTTATCAATGGGCAGGTGCAGAGGCTGGTGGTTGAGCCGGTGACAGTGCTCAACCGGCGCATGACTTTGCTGGCAGCTGGCGAAAAACCGGTGGAAGCAGCAGATGGCCCATCCTTTTCTTCCATCGAAATGAATGCGCTTGAGCACAATTTTTCGCAAATGAACGAAACGCTGCATCTCCGTGAGCAGGAGCTGCGGCAGAGTGAAGAACGCTACCGGGGTATTTTTGAAAAATCCACACTGGGTATTTTTGTGACTGACCTGGAAGGCCAATTCATCGCTGCGAATCCGGAGATGTCGCTCATGCTGGGCTATGGGTCAGAGGCGGAAATGCGGGACAGCCTTGAAAATCAATTTATGCGTATTTTTGTGGATGAGGCTGCCTGGGAAGAGATTCTCCGGCATGCGCGGCTGCATCCTGAAGGAGGGGTATTCCGCTATTCCTTTAAGCGCAAGGACCAATCTGAAATCATTTCTGACCTGTATTTTTGGGCGGTAAAAGAGGAAGGAACTCTGGTGCGTCTGGAAGGTTTTATCAGGGATATGACAGAGCAGGTGCGCATGGAAAGAGAGCGCAACCAGTATGCAGAGGAGCTGGCGCAAAGCTATGAGGAATTGAAATATCTCAGCAATCATGATGCGCTGACCGGGCTTTACAACCGGGCCTTCTTTCAGAAAGGCTTACAGGAAATGGACCGTCGGAGGTTTCCGGTTAGCATTATCATGGCGGATGTGGATGGTTTGAAACGGGTCAATGATACGTTGGGACATGCTGCTGGAGATGAGCTGCTGCTGGAGGCGGCGGCGGTGCTGTCACAGGTGTTTCGAGAGACGGATATTGTGGCGCGCATTGGCGGGGATGAGTTTGCCGTGCTGCTGCCAGAGATGGATGAAGAGCAGGCCCGGCAGGTGCTTTTGCGCATAGCCGCCGTGGAAGAGGCGTGTAACCGCCGGGAATTCAAGTTGCCCTTGAGTCTCTCCGTGGGGGTTGCCAGCGGTGAATTCGGGTGCGACCTGGACGCAGTAATGCGCGAGGCTGACCGGCGCATGTATGAACAGAAGGAAGCCCGGCGGCAGAAAAAACCGCAGCAGATGTGACTGCTGCGGTTTTCTGTAAATGAGCAAGGCTAGAGTTCCTGTTTTTCAAAAACAGCCAGCGCGCCAAGGAGACTGAGCACCACCACCACCAGGCTGACCGCCAGCGCGCCGCCGTTAGGAGGAGCAGCGACGCCGGAACTGACAGCCTGTGCCCAGGTGGCCAGCGCGCCGGGGAAGATCTGTCCATATTGCGGAATGCTGCCCAGCAGCATCAGCAGGACAGACCCGCCCAGGCCAATGCCGGCGGCCGCGCCGGTGCTTTTTCCCCAGGCGCTGCCCAGCAGGGTGATGGCGACAAAGGGCAGCAGCCAGGCAAAGAGCAAGACATTGACCAAGGCGAAACCAGCGGCATCCAGTTCAGCAAAGAGATACCAGGTGTAGAACCCGGCGCCCATGCCGGCGAGGATGAACGCTCCCAGGTAAACCAGCACCTGGGCAGTGAATTTGCTGAGCAGGAAGGCCCAGCGCGGAAGGGGCTTGCTCAATACCATGACAGCCGTGCCGCTTTCCTTTTCGCCGGCAACCGCACCCATGCCCAGTAAAACTGCCAGGATGAAGCCAAACTGCGACATGTTCTTGATATACTGCAGATAGGCATCCGCCACTGTTGGGGAAGGAATCAGGCTGGCGAATTGCTCAGCTCCTTGAATGGATTTGAGAATTTCGGGGGTGAAATAGGCCAGCACCGGTGAGGTGAGCCCAAACAGGCAAAACACCACCAGGATAATGAGCACCCGGCTGGTGCGCCACTGGTAGAGCAGCTCTTTTCCGGTCGCGGTGATGAACAGGCGAAACTCAGCCCATAAAGATTGGTGAATGTGGGTTGAGGCGTCTTTGGGGCGGATGAGCCAGGCCCAGATGATCCCCGGAAGGGCTGCCAGGGTAAAGCAGCCAAACACCAGCCAGACATTATCGAGGCTCTGGGCGGCATAGACGGCAACCGCGTCAATCAAGGCATGGTAGAGCACCGCCACGCCAATCAGCCAGTAGCGGCGCGAAGCAAAAGCCTTCCAAACGATGAGACTGCAAACCACATGAATGGTCATGGCAAGGCAGCGTTCAAGCAGAGGCATGAAAGCCGATCCAGGGTTTTCGAGAGCGGCCAACTGCTGTTGAAGAGAAACCATCTGTGAATAGGTGATGTCCATGCTTGAGAGATCTTTGCCAATATAAGGGATGAGGGCGCTGACATTGGCAATGAGCAGCACGCCACCCAGCAGCATGGCTTCGATGCCGCCGTGGCCCAGGCCCAGCATCACGCCGTCATTGTAAGCGCGGGCGCGGCGCAGTAATGCGAAGCTGACCGCACGCATCAATTCCTCGCACAGGCCGGCCGTCAGTCCCAGGGTCAATGATATGCGCCAGAGGGGCAGGCCTTCCAGACCGGTTTTGGGGAGCAGACCGAGATTTCCCAGCCAATCGTTCAGCGGCAAATGAACGGCCTGTGATAGGAGAAATGTGGCGCAGCCCACCAGGAAAAGATACCAGGGGACGCGCACACGCCGGCGCAGGGCGATGGCCAGGCCGACGGGCAGTAAAATGGTGATAATCACCGCAAAGGCGTATAAGAAGAGGGTCATATCAGCTGCTTATTTTCAAGAAAATTTCTTCCAGCGAAGGGCGCACCCATTCGTAACGGGCCAGCACCAATCCGTGGCGGGCAATGATGGGCAGCAGGGCCTGGCGGGAGGCTTCCAGCTGGTTGACAGAAATGCGCAGGATTTTATCGGCATGGGTGAGGCTGTTGAACCAGGCCTGAGCTTTGACTTCCTCCAGGAAGGCAGCGGGCAGACTGGCATCTTCAACCAGTTCCAATTCAACCGCATTGACCGAATATTTTTCCAAGAGGGCTTGCCGGTCAGAGACGAGAACCAATTTGCCCTGGTGGATGATGGCGATGGTGTCGCAAACCCGCTCGACATCGGACAGGATGTGGGTTGAGAAGAAAATGGTCACCTGGCCGCGCAGCCGCTCCATTAAATCCAGCACTTCATAGCGCCCGGCTGGATCGAGTGCGCTGGTGGGCTCATCCAAAAACAGAACGGGCGGGTTGTGCAGGATGGCCTGGGCAATGCCGAGGCGCTGAACCATGCCGCCAGAGAAACCGCCGATGCGCCGCCGGACTGCATCCTGCAGTCCGACTTTCTCAAGCGTTTCCATGATGCGTTTCTTGCGGTTGGAAGCGGGCAATTCAAACAGACCGGCAATATAATCCAGGTATTCCCGCGGATTCATCCATTTATAGAAAGCCGGGCTTTGCGGCAGGTAGCCAAATTGGAGGCGGGCGGTGCTGTCGCCGCTGGTGGTTTCAACGCCTGCCACCCAGGCCGAGCCGGCGGTGGGGTGGGCCAGGCCGGTGATGAGGCGGATGGTGGTGGTTTTTCCCGCGCCGTTGCGGCCAAGGAAACCGAAAACTGAACCAGCAGGGACTTCCAGATTCAAATTGTCGAGAGCGGTCACTTCACCATAGCGGCGGGTGAGGCCGCTGCAGCGGATGGCCGGGGCAGCGGAGTGAGGCGAGTCATTCATGGAGGGACCTGTATTATTCTTCCTGGCGGCCAGCCACCAGATAGATGATGGGCCCGATGATGGAGATGAAAAGAATTACCAGCAGCCAGACCCACTTGGGTCCGCGGGTTTGGGCGCGGCGGGCCAGATCCACCAGGGCAAAGAGGAGCAGACCAAATTGGAGGATGATAATGGGGATCAGGAGGGGGAGGATTTGAGAGATATCAGGACTCATGAGGTATTTCCTTTCTTATATCGGGATGATTGATAAAGACCATTTTTCGCGGCAGGCGGTCGGGGGAGGGGGGATTGGCAGCCAGGCGGCTCAGGGCTTCTCCGAAAACCCTGCCAAATTCATCCATCTCGCTGATGGAGGCAAAGAAACGCAGTTCGGAATAGCCGGTGCGTTCAGCCAGAAAATCATGCTGATCAGATGAATCGAGGTAATCGGTGAAATCATGCAGCAGGGTGCCGAGGTAAGCCGCAAAAAGGCGCATATGTTCGTCTTTGGTCATCTGCCGCACATCGTTCTGATCAAGATGAGGAGCCTGGGCCAGGGTATAGACTTTCTCTTCCACTCCCTTGACCGGCACAGTGGAGGCAATGCAGACCAGCCCACCATCGAGAAGCCGTTTCAGATGGCGGTAAATGGAGGATTTCGGAATTCCGGGCAGGGCTTCGGAAATTTGCTGCGTGGTCAGGGCGGCTCCAGCCAGAACCTGGACGATTTTCAGACGGACCGGATGAATGAGGAGATTGGCTTTTTCTTTGGCATCCAAATCGGCAAAATTCCTTTCGTTATCGTTATTGATAACAATATCATTATTGATAATAATACTATAGACCCGTTTTGTTAAGCGGCCATTCAACCTTGCAGTCCTGTTAAGTGGCAGATATTACGCCATTTTTTGGAAATGCTGTAAAATAATTGAGAGAGACCCCACTCGAAAAAAATCACCTGTCTGGTTGCTGTGAGGAGGAAGAATGCATATTGTGATGGTTTATGCTCATGTTAAACCAGAGTATGTTGACACTTTTTTACAGGCCTCCCTTGAGAACGCCCGCCACAGCCTTCAGGAACCGGGGATAGCCCGTTTTGATGTGCTTCAGGAAGATGACGATCCTACCCGTTTTGTTTTATTTGAAGTCTACCAGACTGCTGATGATCCGGCTTTACACCGGGAGACGGCACATTACAAAACCTGGAAAAGCACGGTGGAACCGATGATGGCTGAAGCGCGCACAAAAACCATTTATCACAATATCTTTCCTGAGGACAAGAAATGGGGGCAGGCATGAACTTTGAATTTGCCACGGCCACCCGGATCATTTTTGGCGATGGAAGACTGAAGGAAATTGGCGAGCTGGCGCGGCCTTTTGGCCGGAATGCTTTGGTGATCACCACGGAAGGCGGCGTGGACCCGGTGCCGTTGATTGATTATCTTGAAGAAGAGGGCATCACCAGTGATCTATTCCTGATTCGCGATGAGCCGACCATTGACGTGATCAAGCTGGGCACCGATGCTGTGCGCGGAGCGGGGAGCGAATTGATCATTGGCATTGGAGGCGGCAGCGTGATGGATGCTGCCAAGGCCATTGCAGCCATGCTGACCAACCCGGGCAGCCTGACAGAATATCTGGAGGTGATTGGCCAGGGAAGGCAGTTGACCCGCAACCCGGCTCCGGTGATTGCCATCCCAACCACATCGGGCACTGGCGCTGAGGTAACCCGCAATGCGGTGCTGGTGGTGCCTGAAAAGGGGTACAAGGTGAGCCTGCGCAGCCCGTTATTGTATCCGCGCGTGGCGCTGGTGGACCCGCAGTTATCCTGGAGCATGCCGCCGCAATTGACTGCGGCCACCGGCATGGATGCCATGTCGCAGCTGATTGAACCTTATGTTTCCTTGAGAGCCAACCCGATGGCGGATTTGTTCTGCCTGGATGGATTGCGGCGGGCGGCAGGCAGCCTGGAAGAGGCTTTTTTGAATGGGAACAACGCGGCAGCCCGGCGTGAAATGAGCCTGGCCAGCCTTTACGGCGGTCTGGCCCTGGCCAATGCTGGATTGGGTGCGGTGCATGGTCTGGCTGCGCCGTTGGGCGGCATGTATCAGGCGCCGCATGGCATGATCTGCGCCCGGCTGCTGGCGCCGGTGATGGCTGAAAATGTGCGGGTTTTGCGCAAAACTGCGCCTGATTCGCCGGCACTGGCCCGCTATGCAGAGGTGGCGCGTTTGCTGACCGGCAGCCCGTCGGCCAGCATTGAGGAAGGTATCACCTGGGTCGAAAATCTGGTCCAGCGCCTGCAAATTCCAGGTCTGACAGCTTATGGGTTAGATCAAAATGATTTTGGCGAACTGGCGGAAAAAGGCATGGCAGCCAGCAGCATGAAATCAAACCCGGTGGTTTTGAGCCAGGTTGAAATTCAGGAGATTCTGGCGAAGGCATTATAAGGGAAGGGGTGTTACCTTAACTGACTCTCCCCGCCAGACCTGGCCGGGGAGAGTTTTTTTTCGACAGCAGCGAAGAGGGGGTATAATCAAAAGGATTAATTTTTTGCATAGAGAATGTAAAACAGATGAAAGCAAAAAATCGACGATGGATCCTCATTTTTTTGTTGGTAGATGCGGTGATTTGCCTGGCAGTGCTGGGCGCTGCGGTGGTCAGCAACCAGGTGCTGCCCTTCCGGTCGAGCCAGGTAAAACCACTGACCGGCCTTCAAAAAGCGTATCTCTCAGAGGCACAAAGCCTGCGCCGCGAGCTTGGAGGGCTGGTGTGGCCTGGATGGGATCAGGCAGATATCCCCATCGTGATATACAACGAGAGCCATGTTTTTGTGGTGGATTCCAGCCAACCCCCGGCAGGCTGGATAAAAGTACCTAAAAATGAACTTCGCGGCACAGCCTGGATGCTTGTTTCAGATGACCTGTTTGACAATCAGCCTTATTACTGGCAGCCTTTGAACAGCCTGAATCAGACCCCGGAGGCATTCACGGTAAAGCTGGGAGAAAAATGGGCCGGCAGCATGCCAACCCGCGAGTGGATGGCGGTGGCCCTTGGAGACATGTTCCGCGATGATTTGCCGGGGCCGCTGCAATGGGTCATTCCCTACAAATTCATGGCCAAAATATTGATGGGATCCAGCGATCAATATATCAGCCTGATCTGGCACGAGGAACTGCATGCATTTGAAGGCATGATGTGTTATTCCAGGTTCAAAGCTGGTGAGGAAGCCATGGCGAAGGCCGGGCAAAGCTATCCATGGGATGCGGCAGGGCATGAGGCGGCCTGGCAGGGGGAAATGGACGCGCTGGTGAAAGCGCTCCGCGCCACCAATCTGGAGGAAACGCGGGTTGAGGTGCGAACTTTTCTAGAGAGGCGGACCGCACGGCGTAAAGAACAGAAGCTGGATGGTGAGATGAAGGCTTATGAAATTTTGCGCGAATGGGAAGAAGGCCTGGCCAAATATACAGAACTGGAAATGTGGCGGCAGGCGTCGCTTTACCCAAAGCGGACGATCAATCCGATTCTACTGCAGGATGCGGATTTCCAAAACTATAAGCATTTTCAAAACCGTTTTGATCAAGAAATTGGGCAGATCAGCACGGTCGAAGAAGACACCCGCCTTTACTATACTGGCATGGCCCAGGCTTTTTTGCTGGACCGCTTGATGCCGGAATGGAAGCAGCGGGTGATGAATGAGGCCAACTGGACCAGCCTGGAAGACCTGCTGGCCGAGGCAGTCCAATAAACTGAATTATCATTTCAACTGAGAAAACAGGCAGCCATGACTCACGATCAAATTCAAATTTATGAAGAAACATTTCAAATCAACATGATTGAATGCGATTTCAATCAGATGCTGAAACCAGGTGCGTTTTTTCAGCATCTGACGCAGGCAGCGGGAATCCACGCGGCAAGGCTGGGAGTGGGGTTTGATGATTTCTATGCGCGGGATTTGTTCTGGGTGAATTCGCGCATGAAGATAAAATTTTACCGTTATCCCCATGCCGGAGATACGGTGACCATTCGCACCTGGCCAAAAACCATCCAGCAAAAACTGTTCTACATCCGGGATTTTGAAGTGCTGGATGCAGGCGGCCAACGGCTGGCAGCTGCCAGCTCAGCCTGGCTGATCATCAACAGCAAAACCCGCCGCCTGGTTTCTCCGCACAGCCTGGAATTGAACCTTCCTGCGCTGAGCGACCGGATTGGATTGGATGAACCGCTTGAGCGGCTTGGAGTCGCGCAGGCTGGCGAGGAACGTTTGCGCATCAGGGCGGGTTACTCGGCGGTGGATATTGTGGGGCATGTTAACAACAGCCGCTATGTGGATTGGATTTGCGACGCCTTCCCGCTGGAGATGTTCAGCCGTTACCGGATGGACTGGCTGCAGATCAACTATGATCATGAAATTATGCCGGGTGAAGAAGTTGCGATCAGGGTGAACACGGCAGAACAGGATGATCACCTGTGGGCGTTGGAAGGCCACAACCAATCCAATGACACCCGCTCCTTTGAAGCGATGGTGCGCTGGCGGGATGCCGGATGAAATTGGGACGGAGCATGACCTGTATATCCGTCCACGCTTCTCTTTCCCGGGGGTAAAACAACTTTTTCAATCCGTTATTGCAGGCAAACTCTCCATTTGCACACCAATGTTGTATCATGGATAGTGTAAGGTCTATTCTATTGTCTGCTGTGGAGGAAGGATGCCGGAATCATTGATCCAGGTTGAACACCTGAGCAAAGTGTACCGTGTCCCTGAGCGTGAGCCAGGGTTCAAAGCCGCTGTCAAAAGCCTGTTTCAGCCGCAATACCGGCAGGTGGCGGCGGTGCAGGATGTGACTTTTCAGATTGCGGCCGGAGAGAGGGTGGGGCTGCTGGGGCCCAACGGGGCAGGCAAAACCACCACACTGAAAGTGCTGGCGGGCCTGCTTTATCCAACCCGGGGACAGGTGCGGGTGGCCGGTCAGGCGCCTGCGCAGCGCAGTTCCGCTTTTTTGCGCCAGATCGGCATGGTGCAGGGGAACAAAAGCCAGATGATCTGGGATATCCCGCCGCTGGACAGCTTTCAGGTGCTGCGGGAGATTTATGGCGTCCCAACCGCGGCTTTCAGGAAAACCCTGGATGAACTGGTGGCGCTGCTGGACCTGGGGGATTTGCTGACCCGGCCGGCGCGGAATTTATCCCTTGGCGAGCGGATGAAATGCGAACTGGTGGCCAGCCTGCTGCACCGCCCGCAGGTGCTGTTTCTGGACGAACCTACCCTGGGACTGGATATTTCCATGCAGCAGCGGCTGCGAAAATTCATTTCGGATTATAACCGGCAGTCAGGGGCGGCCATCTTGTTAACCAGCCATTACATGGCCGATGTGACCGCCATATGCGACCGGATCATCCTGATCCACAACGGCCGCAAGCTGTATGACGGCGCTTTGGGCGAGCTTTCAGAGCGTCTGGCGCCATTCAAATTGATCCGACTGGCGCTGGCCAATGGAACCAACCACGAGGCGCCTGACCTGCCCGAGGGGGTGAAAGTGATTGAAAAGGAAGGCAGCAACCTGACCCTGCGCGTGGCGCGGCAGGATGCTCCGGGGATCACTTCGGCGCTGCTGGCCAGCCTGGCGATCAACGACCTGACGGTGGAAGATCCGCCGGTGGAGGCGGTGATTGACCGGATTTACCAGGAAGGGAGTGTGGCATGAATCTGCGCGGTGGAATCGCTCTGATCAAGGGCACCTGGGCATCGTGGATGCAGTACCGGGCGTTTTTCTTTGTGCTGGCGTTTGGCTGGATGGTGCCCCCCCTGGTTTCGATGCTGGTCTGGTCAGCGGCGGCGGGTGCAGACGGCATTGGCGGGCTGAGCCAGGCTGAATTTACGGCGTATTATTTGATCCTCATCCTGGTCAATCAAATTACCTATGCCCAATCCAACTGGACCATGGGAGATGTGATCCGCGAAGGCGGGTTGAACACCTGGCTGCTGCGGCCGATGCCATCGATTTTCAATGTTCTGGCCTCGGAATGCGCCGGCAAAGTGGTTTACATGGCCTTTGTCACACCGGTGGCCGTTCTCCTTGCGCTGGTTCTGCGGCCTGAGATCACCGTTTCGCCTGACCGGCTTGCGCTTGCACTGATGAGTTTGTGCCTGGCATGGGCGTTGCGTTTCCTGTGGGGATACTGGCTGGCCCTGCTGGCCTTCTGGACGCCGCGGGCAGACGCCTTGCTGGCTTTGCAGGACGCTCTGGTATTTTTGCTGTCGGGGGTGGCGGCGCCGGTGCTGCTGCTGCCTGGCGGTCTGCAAACCGCCGCCCGGCTGCTGCCTTTCCGGTACATGGTGGGGTTTCCGGTGGAAATATTGTTTCAAAACGCAGGCGTAGGTGAAATTTTAAGTGGACTGCTGTTTCAGGTATTCTGGCTGGCGGCCGCGGCCGTTCTGTGCCGGGTGCTTTGGAAGGCTGGTCTCCGGCGGTATGCCGCGGTGGGAGGGTAGAACGATGAAATGGTTACGCTTGATCAGGACGTTTATTGTGGTCAGCGCGCGGCAGGAGACCGCCTATCCGATCAATTTCTGGATCAGCCTGCTCCACGCCCTTTTGAATTTGGGAACAGGGGTGATTGGCCTGGGCGTGATTTTCTCACAGGTGGACACCCTTCAGGGTTGGGCATTCGCCGATACACTGGCGCTGATGGGCGTGTTTCTGATCGTCAGCGCCCTGCGGGGGTTGTTTATTGGCCCAGGCATGGAAACGGTGGCCGGACTGGGGCAGGAGGTGATGACAGGTGCCTTCGATTTTGTGCTGCTCAGGCCGGTGCACACCCAGTTTTTAATCACTTTCCGCACCTGGCGCCTGTTTTCACTGGTGGACCTGACGCTGGGAGTGGGGGTGCTGGTCTGGGCCATGCAGGGCAGCCAGATTGAAGCCGCAGCCTTGCTTTTGTTTGCAGTGGCTTTGTTGGCGGCAGTGCTGGCGGTTTATGCGGTTCTGCTGGCCATGACGGCGCTGACTTTCTGGAGCCCGGGGTTGATGCTGGGCTGGGTGTTTGATGCCATTTTTCAACTGGCGCGTTACCCGGTGAGCATTTACCCGCCGTGGTTGCGTTTTTTGCTGACCTGGTGCGTGCCGGTGGGCGTGATGACCACCATCCCCGCACAGGCGATCACCGGGGAGAATGTGCTGTGGCCGGTGATGGGCGCACTGGGGGCGGCGCTGGCGCTGACAGTTGGGGCTTCGTGGCTGTTCAGCAGAGGCTTGCGCCGTTACAGCAGCGCATCCAGCTAAATATTTTGAAGTGTTGGTGGAAGTGAGCTAAAAGATCAATCCCTGAGCAAGCCTCAGGGATTGATCTTGATAAGGGTAAAAAGTTCGCCCATGCCTTCAAAGAAGGTCTTGTCCGGCCGCCATTCAGGGCAGCTGGCCTTTTCAGCGGTCTCGGTGAGATCCCCGGCGCGGACCTCGGCGGTGATGCGGGTGTCAACCCCGTTCTGAGTATCCACTGTTAATTTCAGGGTCATCTGGTAGCCCACCGGCAGGTATTGAATGGTATAGGATTTATCGGGGTGGGCCTTGTCTTCATCGTTGGCCAGCAGGGTGACCACCACATCCGCGGCTTCGGCATTCCCAACATTTTGCACGGTGACATAGGCATTGGTCACCTCGCCGAGCTGGGAGAAGATATCCACGCCGGTGTCGCAGCTGCGGATCAGAATGTTGAATTTGGGCCGGGGAAGCGGGGTCGGGGTGGGGGGAATGGGGGTGCGGGTGGGAATGGGCGTGAGCGTGGGCAGCGCGGCACTGGCAGTGGGCATGTTGGACACATAAATGGTGGGGCGCGGCGTGGGCCCGGTTTTTTCGGCGCAGGCCGGCAGGAGGATGAGAATGAGCGCGAGCATCAATAGGCGGCGGATGGTTTTCATTGAGAACCCCTGTTTGTAAAAAGGATCGGTCGGCTCCAGTGCGGCGACCTGATTTGATTATATCCAGTCCGGGCGGATGAAGCAACCGCGGGCAGCGATGATTTGAGCGGGTTAATCTGGTATATAATGGTTGAAATGATGTTGTTATCAGGGAACAGGTTTTGAGGCATGATTAAACGCATTCTGGCAATTTACCAAAATCTGGTGGGGTGGCGGGGAACGGCTTTCAACCTTGTGTTCCTTCTGCTGGTGATTCTGTTTAAGAAACCGCTGCTGGACCTGTTTATTTCCGCACAAAGCTCAGATACGCCCAATTATTTGCTGGGCGGGCTGCTGCTGGGGGCACTGGTCCTTGAAATTGCAGGGTTTGTCGGCAAGCGGCCGGCCCTGGGCCGGTCCGTCATTGAAAGCGCCAGCCAGATGCACGGCTGTGCCAGCCTGCTGGCTTTTCTGATGATGATCGGGCACCCGGCTCTTTCATTTATGATTTACCTGATTTCATACCAGGTGGCCTGGTCAAAGGGTGATTGGCTGATGCAGGCACTGGGCGGACTGGGTTTTGCTTTGATCTTTATCCGGGAGGCGGTTTTTATCTACCTGTGGATTGGCCCGCCCAAGGGGGTGTATCACCAGCGGCCGGGGCGGCTTGAAATGGCCGGTGATGTTCTGGGCGACCTGGCACTGCTGATTTTTGCCTTTCTGGTGCATGTACTCATCTGGGATGGGATCGGGCAGCAGTCGCCTTTACGGGCGGATGACCTTGCGGGTCAGGTGATGGAATTGATTGGCATATCGGTGTTTTTTGTGATGACATTGATGCCGATGAACAGCCTGATCTACCGCCAGCAGTTCATGGCCCGCCAGACCCGCCTGCAGCAGATTTTATTCTGGGTCAGTTTTATCATGCTGGTCTTTACTGCGTTGAGCACTTTCCCGCGCGCCTGAGCCTGCCCGTTGATATGAAACCACTGCTTTCCACCAAGTTGACCCCACCCCGGCTGCGCCAGGACCTGGTGTTAAGGCCGCAGTTAATTTCAAGACTGGATGCCGGCCTCGATCGGGATGTGAAGCTGTTTCTCATTTCAGCACCGGCTGGCGCTGGAAAAACAACCCTGCTGGCCTCCTGGCTGGCCCATTTACCTAAGGGAATTTCTTGCGCCTGGCTTTCGCTGGATGAAGGGGACAACGACCTGCCTTATTTTGCCGCCTACCTGACGGCCGCCATTCAGCGGATCATTCCGGAGTTTGGCCAGGAAACCCGCTCCCTGCTGGAACTGCCGGCGGGTATTTTCCAGCCAGATGCCCTGCAGGCATGCCTGGCAAGTGACCTGGCCGCCGTGGATTCGCCGCTGCTGCTGGTGCTGGACGATCTCCACCTGATCATGCAGGGCGGGGTGATGCACCTGCTGGCTTTCCTGCTGGATCACCTTCCAGAAAAGATCCACCTGGTGTTTGCCACCCGCAGCGACCCGACTGTGCCGCTTTCACGGCTGCGGGCGCGGGGGCAGATGGTCGAAATCAGGGCAGATGACCTGAGTTTTTCGCCTGTTGAAGCGGACGCCTATCTGAACCAGGCTCTGCGGCTTTCTTTAACGGATGAACAGGTGTTGGATCTGCAAATTCATACCGAGGGCTGGGCGGCCGGCCTGCATCTGGCAGCCCTGGCTTTGCAGCGGAAGGCGCAAAACCGGGAGCAATTTCTGGCGGAATTTACCGGAGGGCACCATTACATTCTCGATTATTTGATCGAAGAAGTGCTTAACCAGCTGCCAGAAGATGTGCGGACTTTTCTATATAAAACCTCCATTCTGCCACGCCTGACGGGCGAGTTATGCAACGCGCTGACCGGTTGCAAGGATGGTCAGCAAACGCTGGAAATGCTGGAGCGTCACAACCTGTTTATCATCCCCCTGGACGAGTCGCGCACATGGTACCGTTACCACCAGTTGTTTGGAGAAGTGCTGCGCAACCGGCTGCACTCGCTGTGGCAGGATGCTGCTGAGGCAAAAGAGCAACGCCAGCGGCTTTATCACGCTTCCAGCATCTGGTATGAGAAAAATGGCCTGACCGGCGACGCCGTGGAACAGAGCCTTGCCGGTGAGGACTATGAACGGGCAGCGGCTTTGATGGAGCGCGGCGCGGCCCAACCCACCGGACCTGGAGAAATCTGGCAGGCGCGGCGCTGGCTGGATGCGATGCCTGAGGCGGTGATGAACCGGCACGCCTTCCTGTGCCTGACCAAAGCCTGGGTGCTCATTTCATACGGCGAGCACGACAAAGTTGAGGAAATCCTTAAGAAAGCTGTTGCGGCTGCCCCAGAAAACCGGGCTGTGCAGGGGGAGGCTGGCGCTCTGCTTTCCCTGGTGGCGGTTTTGCGGGGAGAAGCCCGGCCGGCTGTGGAGCTGGCGATGGCGGCGCGCACCTGGTTGAGTGAGACGGATATAACCCTTCTGGGCATGATCAACCTTAACCTGGGCATGGCTTACGAACAACTTGGAAAACTTGAACTGGCCAGGCATTGTTACGAAGAAATTCTGGAAAGAGGACAGGGCAAGGACCAGCTTTTCCTGCGTCTTTCGGCTTCCAGCCAGCTTGCCGATTTGAGATCCAAACAGGGGTTTCTTCAGGATGCTTTGTCGCTGTATCAACGGGCACTGGCGATCATAAGGGAAGAAGGCAAGCCGGCATCTCTGGCTGCCATGACCTACGCTTGGATGGGACGGCTGTTTTATGAACTCAACGACCTGGACGAAGCGGAAAAAATCCTCAGGCAGGCCAGGGCGCTGAGCCGTTATTGGGAAAGTGTGGACATTTACCTGATCAGCTGCGTCTACCTCACCTGCATCCTGGATGCGCGGGGTGAAAAAGCAGAATCACGCCAGTTTGAAGCTGAGGCCAGAACCCTGTTGGACCGCCCAGTGACCTCGCTATCAACCCTGGACCTGGCCAAGGCGCTGCTGGCGCAGATGCATTTGAAAAATGGAGATATCCCTGGCGCCTGCCGGTGGGGAGGGTTGATCCCTGGGCCGGCCGATTCGAGGCCTTATGCTGACCATGCGGCAGCCGTGCTGCAAATCAGGCTGGCTTTGGCCGGAAAAAGAACCGGCGAGGCCTGGAATGCGGCCAGGTCATGCCTGGAAAGGCTGCCAGGAAATGAAAACCTCGGCGAGGCATTGGAAGTTCTCTGGCTGGCTGCCCTGACGGCAGCGGAGATGGGCAACCGGGAACAGGCTTTTGAATACCTGGAGCGCGCCCTGAACATCGCAGAGGGCGGACATGCGCGGATTTTTATAGACGAAGGAGAACGCGGCCGCGACCTGCTGGCGGCTTTTTGCCGCGACGAAGATTCTGCGCCTGAAGCCATTGGGACAGCGCGGCGAATTTTGCTGCAAGGCTGGCCGGCTGAAAGAAACCCGGCCGCCAGAAGCAATTTGAGCGAGAAAGAGCTGCAGGTGCTGCAGTGGATGGCGGAGGGCCTCTCAAACCAGGAGATTGCAGCGCGATCCTTCACCGCTGTCAGCACGGTCAAAACGCATATCAATCACATCTTCAGCAAGCTGGGCGTGGAAAGCAGGGTTCAGGCCATCACCCAGGCCAGGCTGAGGGGCCTGCTTGCATAATTCATAATGCGAGCATCACGCCCATAATGCTTGATTTAACGAAACTACTCAGGGGTGGCCCCAAAAATGATCCTGCAATGTTTTCCCACCCCCTGCCCCCGCCCGCCGGCGGGGGAAAAGGTTAATTGAGGGTGTTTTGGGCCCCAAAGCGGGCCCAAAACACCCTTTGCGGTTAATCGCCTGGTTATACAGCCATCGTTGACCCAGAAAAGAACCTCAAAAAGAAGTTTGGCTCATCATTTGGGCCTTGCCTGATCAATTACGATTTAACAAGTTGTTTCCCGCCACCTAACCCCTGCTCGCCGGCGGAAGTAAAAGTTATTGTGCTTTTTGTCCCGCAAACCGGGACAAACAAACAAAAGCGGTTAACTTTCTGAAACGCCATTTCATCGTGACCAGTTCGATATGGCCTTCACCCATCCTGAATTATCATAAAAAAATAATCCCGACAGACCTGCCTGCGCGCAGGTCTGTTCTTTTTTTTACACCCTTTTTCAACCCTCTCCACCCGCTGAATCAACCCTGAGATGGATGCTTTCAATGCTCCGGCCGGATATACTGGCACAAGAAAGGAATTGGAGCCCTATGCCGTCCAAACAGGTCCACATTCATGTCAAAGGTATCCTGGCAAAATCATGGAATCACTGGTTTGCCGGGCTGGAAGTCATCCCGATGGACAACGGTCAGACTGACCTGGCAGGCAGCCTGCCAGACCAGGCCGCCCTGATGGGTGTTCTGGATCAGCTTGACGCGTTGGGTTTGAAACTGGTGGCGGTTTATACCGCCGACGCGGCTGACCGGCCGCAGGAAAAAATATCTGTTTTACAAGGAGAAATAAAATGACCACCATTGGAATCAGCGATGAAGCTCCCGTTGAGGAGATGGATCCATTTTTTGCCATCGATGCAGATCATCAAGCAGCCGGGGAATTGAAAGCCGGGCTGTGGGCGCTGGTGGATTTTTCTGAATGGGCTGGCCTGGCCGAGGAAGGCAGAAATGGCGGCTGAGATGAGAAAAACAACCTGTAGCGCCATTGTGTGCGCCTATAACGAAGAAGTGCTGCTGGGCGGTGTGCTGGAAAGCCTGGCCAGCAATCCTGACGTGGACGAGGTGATCGTGGTGGATGACGGCTCGCGGGATCAGACAGCCCGGATTATGCACAGCCTGAGTGAAATCAATCCGCGCATCATTCCCATTTTCCTGACCACCAATCACGGCAAGGGGTGGGCGCTGGCTGAAGGTATTTTACGCTCCAGGGGAGAGCTGCTGCTGCTGGTGGATGCGGACCTGACGAACTGGAATGAGGATTTTGCCCGCCAGGTGATGGAACCGGTGCTGGCCGGGAAAACTGAACTATCGATTGGCTACCCGTTGCGGGAGAATGACAAAATTGACCGTTTTGACCTGTTTGGCCTGATTCAACTGCTTTCAGGGCAGCGGGCCTTCTGGCGCAAGGATATTCTGCCGCTGGTGGAAATGATCCGTACATCCCGGTTTGGGGTTGAAACCCTGATGTATTTGTCTTTCCGGCAGCAGGGCAAGCGGATTTCGTGTTTTTCGCTGCTGGGGCTGGCCCACATCACCAAGCTTGAAAAGGAAACCTTCCCTGGCGTCATTCTTTCCTATGGAAAAGAGACGGTGGAAATCCTCAAATCAGCTTTGAAGCACCGGGATCTGAGCCGGCAGGTGGCCAAATTGGAATGGAATGAGCGCAAAAGCCAGGCGCAGCAGGCAGTGGTCAGAGGGCTGGTGGAAGCGCTGAATTCCATCAGCAGCGAGGCCCAGGGACTGCGCACGACGTTACAGAAATCATTGGGCTGATGTTTCGGGAGGAATGTGACTCTCGGCTTTCAATCGCTGATAAGACAGCGCCAGGGTGGCTTCAAGTTCGGCTTCCACGCCGTAATGCACGGCCACCTGTAGCGCGCAGATCAGCACATCTTTGATTTCCTTGGCCAGCGCCTGGGGGTCGGGTTGGCCGTATTTTTCGCGCTTGATGCCGCTGCCTTCAAAATGATTGACCTTCTGAGCCAGCTCACCTGATTCTTCAAGCAGGCGGGTCATCATCTGATAAGGATCATTGCCTTCTGGAAAACGGTGGGCAAAACCGCGGGTGATGGTTAAAAGTTGATCAAGCATGAGCACTCCTTAAAAAGACACTGAGCGAAAAATTCCGCTCAGTGTCTTTTTTTGATGGTCAGAATTTATTGATGCACCTGGTCATTATAGCGGGCAATCGCCTGGCGCATAAACGACTCGTCAAAGGGACCGGCAGGGGAGGGGGTTTCGTATATACGGTCCGGCAGCTGCAGTTTGGCCGGGTCGAATCCCTCGCGGACCTTGAATTCGTATTTAAGGCGCAGGGTTTCAACCCCCACGCGGGTGAAATCTTCGGCGGTCCAGGTGGAGCCGAGGGCGGCAAGCGCTTTGATGATGGTTTCGGGCGTGTAAATGTTGCGCGCGAAAAGGCAGATGGTCAGGCTGGTAAGCACCTGGCGCCAGCGTTCTTCTTCCAGCAGGCTGTCGGCAACGCCATCCGGGGTCAGGACGGCATCCTTCTTGCCAACAACTTTCTGGTCGAGGCTGTAACCGGCGCTGTCGAGGTGGCTGTGGCGGGCGCCAGTGGCGTAGCCCAGATAACAACCGGGGCCGGTGTGGTAGCCGGGCATTTCGTTGCCGCCAAAAGCCAGAGAGAATTCAGCGCCGCCGTAGATGGAAGCGGCATGGTCAGAGCCGTGAGCCATGGCTTTATACAGGTCGGTGGGCTGCGATACAATGCGTTTGACCGCTTCCATGTAGGTGGCGAAATCGCCCCATTTGAGCGCCAGTCCATCCGTATCCTGCAGGGTGATCAGCTTCTTTTCCAGGGCTTCTGTGGCCCAGGCCAGGCAGACACCGGTACTGATGGCATCCAGGCCTTGAACTTCGATTTCATCCATCACCTGCAGCATGCCGACCGGATCGCCGATGCCCAGCAGGCTGCCGATGGCATAGATCAATTCATGGTCGTAACCCACCATGACGGTCTTATAGAAATAGGGATCATTGGGATAGGGCAGGCGAATGGCGGCCAGGTGAATGCAGGCCACCGGGCAGTGGGCGCAGGCCACGCGGCGGCCCAGATAGTTGGCAGCGAGGGACTCGCCAGAGATGGCTTCAGCGCCTTCAAACTGGCCGCTCTGCAGGTTGCGGGTGGGCAGGCCGCCGATGGCATTCAGGGGCTGCACGTTGACAGGCGTGCCCAGCTGGTGATATTTTTTCATCAGGCTGGATTCGGTGGCCGTTTTGAATATTTCATCATAGGCCGTGCGGAAAGCCGGACGGTCCGCTACAGCCAGCGAGCGTCTGCCGGTGACGACGAGGGCTTTCAGGTTTTTGCTGCCGAACACCGCGCCCAGGCCCAAACGGCCGAAATGGCGGTAAGTTTCGGTGATCACGGAGGCATATGAAATTTGTTTTTCACCGGCGCGGCCAATACGCATGATGGTGCGGATGCCGCTGCCGGGGGTGAGCTGGCGCAGCACGGAACCGGTGGCAAAGCTGTTGCGCATGCCCCAGAGGGCAGTGGCATCGCGGAAATGCACCCGGTCGCCATCCACCTCAATGAAGATGGGATGTTCGCTGCGGCCGCGGATGACGATGGCACCGTAGCCGGCCATGCGGATGGCCACGGCGCTGCGCCCGCCGGCATGGCTTTCGCCCAGGTTGCCGGTGTGGGGTGATTTGAACATGGCCACGGTTTTGGAAGCCAGGGGATAGTAACCCACCAGCGGGCCAATGGCAAAAATGATGGGGTTTTCAGGCCCCAGCGGGTCAGCCCCGGCGGGACATTCTTCCATCAAAAGGCGGATGGCCACGCCCGAACCGCCCATGGCTGCTTCAAAAAGTTCAGGGCGGGGAGTGATCCAGAATTTGAGCTTGCTGAGATCAATATACAGAACCCGGGTTAAAGGATCGTTCGGAATGATGTGAGTGGTCATGAGTTCACCTCCTCGTGGGCCAGCACGCCGTAGGGACAGAACGGGGCGCAGTATCCGCAATACACGCACACGACGGGTTTGCTGTTTTCGTTATCCCAGGAAATGGCGCCAAACGGACAGGCTTTGACACAGTTGCCGCAGCCGATGCATTTTTCCGTTTTCAGGCGGGCGCCGCCGCCTTCACGTGGGGTGAGGGCATCGGTGGGGCACACTTTGGTGCAGGGCGCATCGGCGCAGGCGCGGCAGACCACCACCACAAAGCCCTTGCGAATGCCCCCGGCGGAGCGAACCTGGATGCAGGACCCTTCCAGACCGCCTTTGCCGAGGCGGCGGGTGCAGGCGAACATGCAGGACTGGCAGCCCACGCAGCGTTCAACATCCACTACTGATAATCGTTTTGCCATAGAACCTCCAGTTCCAGCGGGCGAATAGCCAGCCGGAGGGAAAATAACGCTTCAGAGAAGCGAAGATCGGACCATGGATCGATCATGGTCAATTTCAACTTACAGCCTGATCATGGCGGCTACCCAAACCCACCGCCGGTCTCATTGCACAGGCCAAAATATCCGCAGAGAAAGCTTGTTGGATCATGATGATTATTATAAATCGCAATGGCGAAAAGCAAGAAATGTTGTGACACCGGTGCGGGTGCGTTAGTTGGGGTGTTCGTGGATCTGACGGACCAGGAGCAGGGCAGCCACATAGGCCAGGAATGAGATGGTCATGGGCAGCGCATAGCCAAAGGCATCCACCAGCACGCCAGTGGCCATGGTGAACAGCAGGACCACACCGACGAATGATTGGACAAAACCAATTGCCACAGAACGCTCGGCTGCCGGAATGATATTAAGCATCAGGCCGGATGAGGAAACCCCGGAAGCCGTGCCGCGCATGCCCTGAATGAAGAAAATGGGGATCAGGCACATGGCGGCTGTATTGCCCTGAATGCCCAGGGGCTTTGCAAACAGCACCAGTGCCAGCATCAGCAGTGAGACGGTGATGCCGCAGGAGGTGGCGATGAGCATGACTTTCTGGTTGCCGGCTTTGCGGGAAAGCCAGCCAAAGGTCAGGTTGGAAAGCAGGTTGGCCACCATGCCGACAGCCAGGTAAATGCCAACCCATTCGGTGCTGCCGCCCAATTCGCGGTAAAGGAACACGGCATAGAACGGGGCCACCGACATGCCGATGAACATGCAGGCCTGCAGGAGGATATAGAAGCGGTAATTCTGGTTGCCGCGAACAATGTTGAGGGCAACCGTCAGCTGTTCTTTGATGGATCGTTTAGGGAGGGTTTCACGGTCGGGGTATTCATCAACGCGGTTGAAAATCATCAAGGAAATGGAAGCCATGATGAAAAAAGCCAGCGCCAGAATGCCGTAGTTGCCGGGGAAGGCCACCGGCCCACCAGGATCCACCAGCCAACGCACCAGACCGCTGGCGGCGATGCCCAGCAAGCCGCCCAGGCCGAGCCGCCAGGCAAAGAGCTCACCGCGGCGGTGGGGCGGAACAGTTTTACTGACCACCTCAAGGAAGGGCAGGCCGCCAATGCCGGAAGCCAGGGAGGCGATGCTGTAGGCGAAGATCAGGGTCGCCAGGATCCAGACCGGATCGCGCACCAGGTTAACAGCAGCCGCCAGCATGGCCCAGCAGGCGATGCGGATAAAGGACATACGCTGGTACACCGTAATTTTGCGCGGCTGGCTCTGCACCAGGCTGGACACAAAAAACTGCGGCAAATACCAGCCAGCGTTGCTGATGGGGGTGAAGATGCCCAAAATGAAGGAAGAATTGGTGAGCAAACTGGCAAAAGAGGTGATCACCAGGGTGGGATCAAAAATGGTTTCGGAGAAAATGAAGAGAATGCCATTCAGCACGCCCAGGCGGAAGTTTCGCTCGATGGTGGCCGGGGGTTGGGGTTCAAATGGGATCTGCTCAGGGGTTGTGGCGGACATATTTTATAATTGGATCCAGTAACGGGATATTTGCACCCCATCGCTGGGGGAAGTGGTGAAGTTTTCCAGGATGCCGCCGTTATGCTCAATGATGCGGGCTGAAGCGATGTTGCTGGTATCGCAGGTGACCAGGACGCGGGTCAGGCCCAATTCACGGGCTTTTTCGAGCGTCAGGGCAAGGATGCGGGTGCCGTGGCCCTGGCGGCGCATGGAAGGGCGAATGGCATAGCCGATGTGGCCGCCGCGCAGTTCGAGGGCAGGGTTCAAATAATGCCGCAAAGAACTGCGCCCAATCACCACGCCTTCAGGCGTCACCAACCAGTAAGTGGTGGAGGGGACCAATTCCGGAGGCAGATCCACACCTTGACTTTGTTTTTCCGTGTCCAGCAGAAAGGCAGCAAAATCCTGGCGGGCAGCATCGTGATAGCTGTAATGCTGTCCGGCGCGTTCAAATTCGTCCACCATATCCAGGAAGGCGGCGCGGTAATTCAGAGACGGCAGGGTGAGAAACGTTGAGGCGTTCATGCTTTGCGCGGGAGTCAGCGGGTGAGCTGGCGGTATTTGATGCGTTTGGGCTGGTCAGCCGCGGTTCCAAAGCGGGCGCGGCGGTCGGCTTCGTATTCAGAGTAATTGCCGTCAAACCAGTTGACCTTGCTGTCGCCTTCAAAGGCCATGATATGGGTGGCGATGCGGTCCAGGAACCAGCGGTCATGGCTGATGACCAGGGCGCAGCCGCCGAAATGTTCCAGGGCTTCTTCGAGGGCGCGCAGGGTGTTGACATCCAGGTCATTGGTGGGTTCATCGAGGAGGATGACATTGGCACCTGATTTTAAAATGCGCGCCAGGTGCACACGGTTGCGCTCGCCGCCGGAAAGCATGCCCACCAGCTTTTGCTGATCGGTGCCGGTGAAGGCAAAACGCGAGACATAGGCGCGGGAGTTGACCTGGCGGGTGCCGAGGGTGATCAGGTCTTCGCCTTCGGAGATCATTTGCCAGACATTCTTTTCAGGGTCGAGGGCATCGCGGCTCTGATCCACATAGGCCAGTTTGACGGTTTCGCCCAGGCGTAAAGCGCCGGAATCGGGTTTTTCCTGGCCGGTGATGAGGCGGAAGAGGGTGGTTTTACCGGCGCCGTTGGGGCCGATGATGCCGACGATGGCGCCAGGCGGCACGGAGAAATTGACATTCTCAAAAAGGATGCGGTCGCCAAAGCTTTTGCTGAGGTTTTGGGCTTCAATGACCACGTTGCCCAGGTGGGGACCCGGGGGAATGAAAATTTCGAGGTCGCGGGCTTCTTTTTCTACGTCCTGGCGGAGCAGGTTTTCGTAGGCAGTGATGCGGGCCTTGGATTTGGCGTGGCGGCCCTTGGGCGACATGCGGATCCATTCCAGTTCGCGCTGCAGGGTGCGCTGGCGCTCGCTTTCGCCTTTTTCTTCAGCTTCAAGGCGGGTCTTTTTCTGCTCCAGCCATGAGGAATAGTTGCCGTGATATGGAATGCCGTGTCCGCGGTCCAGTTCCAGAATCCATTCTGCCACATTGTCCAGGAAATAGCGGTCATGGGTGACGGCAATCACTGTGCCGGGGTAGGTTTTGAGATGGTGTTCGAGCCAGGCCACCGATTCAGCATCCAGGTGGTTGGTGGGTTCGTCCAACAGGAGGATATCCGGGCGCTGCAGCAGCAGGCGGCAAAGGGCCACGCGGCGGCGTTCGCCGCCTGAGAGGATGTTCACCGGCATATCCGGGGGCGGGCAGCGCAGGGCGTCCATGGCCATTTCCAGGCGCGAGTCGAGATCCCAGGCGTTGAGGTGATCGAGCTTTTCCTGCACTTCGGCCTGGCGGTCAATCAGGGCGGTCATTTCGTCATCCGTCATGGGTTCGGCGAATTTTTCGTTGATCTGGTCAAATTCTTTGAGCAGATCGGTGATGGACTGCACCCCTTCTTCGACCACTTCGCGCACGGTTTTGGTATTGTTTATGAGCGGTTCCTGCTCCAGGAAACCGATGGTGTAGCCGGGGGAAACGGCGGTTTCGCCATTAAACTCCTTATCCACGCCGGCCAAAATGCGCAGCAGGGAGCTTTTACCAGAGCCGTTCAGGCCGATGACGCCGATTTTGGCGCCGTAGTAGTAACCTAAAGAGATATCGCGCAGGATGGGTTTTTTATCATAAAACTTGCTGACGCGCATCATGGAGTAGATGACTTTATTGGTTTCGGTACTCATGGTTCCCTCCGGATTAGGATTGGCTGCAGGGGGTGATCCTGTTATTTCGCTCTCGCATTGGCGCAGTTACGGGCTAATTATATCCTAAGACAGAGCAAAGAAGGTCAAAAGGGAATTAGATATTAATTGTCTTATTCTGTGAAATGGGCTATAATCATGAAATGAACGAACCCCTTACCCCCGGAAAACTCCTCTCTCTGTCCCGCCCATACCAGCTTGTGCAAAGCGCCCTTTATTACACCCTGGGCCTGGCTCTGAACGATTATTTTGGCAAGCCAGCCGACTGGCCTGCCTTCTTTTTGGGTCTGGGATGCGTCTGGTCGCTGCAACTGACCCTGGTTTATCTGGATTTCTATTTTTCCCGGCTCCGGAAACAGCCCGGAGATATGCAGAATTTGCAAAAGCTGATGTTCGCCGCATTCACCGCGTTGATTGCTGGCGCTGCCATGACCACTTTTCTTTACGGGCAGGGGAACCTTTCGATGGAGCTTTTCGTCTTACTGGGTGCGGGCCTGTTTCTGGCGGTGGCCTTTTCCGTGCCGCCTTTTAACCTGGCGCGGCGGGGTTTCGGTGAATTGATCCAGGCTTGCCTGGTGTGTGTGCTGGCGCCAGCCATCGGCTACCTGCTGCAAAGCGGAACATTTCACAGTCTGCTGAACCTGAGCACTTTTCCATTGGTGGCTTTTTACGTGGCCGGGCAGATTGCCCGGAACCTGCCCAACATGGCAGAGGATATCCAGCAGGATAACCAGAATCTCATCACCCTGCTGGGGTGGCAGCGGGCCATGCAGCTTCATAATTTGTGTGTGCTGGGCGGCTTTTTGCTTCTGGGCCTGGCCATTGCCGGCGGGCTGCCCTGGCATGTGAGCTGGACGGTTTTCCTGGTTTTGCCGGTTGGCCTGGGGCAGATCTGGCTGATGCAGCAGATTGGCGACGGCGCCAAACCCAACTGGAAAATGCTGTCGCTGCTGGCTGAAGCGCTGATTTTGCTGCCAGTCTATTTACTTGCTTTTGGCTATTTCATAGGATAAGAACAATGCCCGAATTTCTGAAACTGGTCTCACCTCAAAGCGCAGCGGAACGGTTTAAGCAGCACCTGCCTGTTTTTCAGCCGCAAAGCGAATTGATCCCAACGGCCGAAGCGGTTGGGCGGGTGACGGCTGAAGCGGTGCGGGCAGGCGAGCCTTCCCCGGCATTTTCGCGCAGCACAGTGGACGGTTATGCCGTCAGAGCAGCGGATGTGTATGGGGCCAGCGACGGCCTGCCGGCCTACCTTGAACTGGCGGGCGAGGTGCCCATGGGCGGCGCACCTGCTTTCGCGATCAAAGCGGGGCAGGCAGCCGTCATTTACACCGGCGGCATGCTGCCGGAAGGCGCCGACGCGGTGGTGATGCTGGAATATTCCCAGGAAACCCGCGCCAATGAGGTTGAATTATTCCGCCCGGTGGCGGTGGGTGAAAATGTGGTTAAGCGCGGGGAAGATGTGGCCGAAAACCAGGTTGTGGTACCGGCCGGACAGCGCCTGCGCCCGGCTGAGATTGGCGGGCTGATGGCGTTGGGTATCACCCATGTGCGGGTCAACCGGCAGCCGCGCCTGGGCATCCTTTCCAGCGGAGATGAAGTGGTTCCGCCGGATCAACCCGCTTTGCCGGGACAGGTGCGCGATTGCAATACCTATTCGCTGGCGGCACTGGTACGCCAGGAAGGCGGGCTTCCGGCCACCTATCCCATCATCCCTGACCGGGTGGAAGCTATGTCGGCGGCAGTGGCCAGAGCCCTGGCTGAAAATGACGGCGTGATTATCACGGCGGGAAGCTCGGCCAGCACGCGCGACCTGACCGCGGAGGTGATTCAAGCCCAGGGGCAGCCGGGCGTTCTGGTGCACGGCATATCCATCAAACCCGGCAAGCCCACCATCCTGGCGGTGGTGAACGGCAAACCGGTGATTGGCTTGCCGGGAAATCCGGTCAGCACGCTGGTGATTGCCGAACTGTTTGTGCGCCCCATGGTAGCTTATCTGGCCGGCGTGAAGCAAAAGAATTGGACGCCAGAGGTCAGCGCAGAGTTGACTGTCAATGTGCCTTCACAGGCAGGACGCGAAGATTGGATTCCGGTGCGCCTGATTGAAGCCGGCAGCGGCTGGAAAGCAGAACCCGTCTTCTTTAAAAGCAGTCTGATCTTCAACCTGGCTCAGGCCGACGGCATGGTGAAATGCGACCTGGATGCCACCGGCCTTGAAGCGGGACAGCAGGTGAGTGTGCGCCTGCTGAATTGAGTTGATACAGTTCAGGATGTTGCATGCATAAAAAAACATTGAAGCTCATCCTTGCGGTGAGCCTGATTATCATGTTAATCTCAGGGTGCGTGGGGGGAAGCGGACAACGGGTGGCGCGCCTGGTGTTATATACGCCAACCTTAGTCTCCGTGGCGGCTGCGCCGCTGGCGACCCAGACGCCCCTTAAGCCAAGTGTGTTCACTTCCACGCCGATGATTAACCCAACGGCAGTGGTGACATCCACCCCGGAAAATTCTCCAACGCCCGATTTCACTCCCACGCCAGAATTCACCCCCACCTGGTCCTTTCACCCCGCCGGGTCGGTGATTGCGCCCATTTTGCTCTATCACCGGGTTTCAGATGGCACGGCCAGCCGTTACCGTCTGTCGCCGGCGGTATTCAGGCAGCAAATGGCCAAGCTGGCGGAGTGGGGTTATACCAGCATCACCATTTCGCAGCTGGTGGACGCCGTTGCCACCGGCAGCAAGCTGCCGGCGAAACCCGTGGTGATTTCATTTGATGATGGTTACCGCGATCTGTATGAGGTGGTCTTTCCCATCATGCAGGAATATGGATTTGTGGGCACGGCCTATATCATCGTACGCACGCTTGACACCCAGGGTGAGATCCAGAGCGATGAATTGAAAGAAATGACCGCGGCAGGTTGGGAAATTGGCAGCCATTCCTACAGTCACAACATTCTCGAAAAATCCACCCTGGGGTTCCAGAAGGAATTTGAGGGCTCCAAGCAGGTGCTGGAAGAGAAGCTAGGCGTGAAGGTGCGCACGTTTTCCTACCCTTACGGCGATGCCGCCTATTCCATCCGGCGACTGGCGGCGAAATACGGCTATGATGCGGCGGTGGGCCTGGGAACCTTCTACGAGCACACTTCGGCGGATCTGTATTACCTGAGCCGCATCGAAATTCAAAGTGATTATGACCTGGGTAAATTTGCCAGTTTGCTGCCCTGGTCTTCATCTGTTGGCCCCTGATGAGGTAAAAAAATGCCGGTCTATTTACATGATATTCCCCTCCCTGAAGCTCAACAACGCCTGTGGACGGCCCTGCAAGAGGCAGGACTGATCGGCATACTGGATGTTGAACCCATTCCTCTGGATGAAAATGCCCTGGGGCGAGTGCTGGCCGAGCCGGTATGGGCATTGCTCAGTTCGCCCCATTACCATGCCTCAGCCATGGATGGTTATGCGGTGCGATCTGCCGACACCAGCGCGGCCGCCCCTTCCAACCCTGTTCAGCTGACCTGCGGCGAAGCGGCAGCGTATGTGGATACGGGCGACCCGTTGCCGGAATGGGCAGATGCGGTGATCCCGATAGAGCTGATTGAGGCGCTGGATGAAACCGGCGGCCTCACCCGGCAGGTGCGGCGGCCGGCTGCGGTGCGCATCAGAGCGGCGGTTTCTCCCTGGAGCCATGTGCGGCCGATGGGAGAGGATATTGTGGCCACCGAACTGGTGCTGCCGGCCGGGCAGGTGCTGAGGCCGGTGGACCTGGGGGCCCTGGCTGCCAGCGGCCAGGCGACTGTGAAAGTGGCGCGCCGTCCGCGCGTGGCGGTGCTGCCGACCGGAACAGAACTGGTGGCCGTTGGCCAGCCGGTGAAGCGGGGGGATATCATCGAATACAATTCGATTGTGTTGGGGGCGCAGGTGAAGCAGTGGGGCGGTGAAGTGCAGCGCTACCCGATCACCGCGGATGATTTTGAACAAATCTGCGCCAGAGTTAAAGAAGCCGCCCAGTGGGCTGACCTGGTGCTGCTAAATGCCGGTTCTTCCGCCGGGTCGGAAGATTTTTCGGCACGCGTGGTGGAGACCCTGGGCGAACTGTTGGTACACGGCGTGGCCGTGCGGCCGGGGCATCCGGTCATTTTGGGCATGCTGCGGGTGGATGGGGAACCTGCGCGGCAAATTCCCATTATCGGCGTGCCGGGCTATCCGGTTTCGGCGGCGATCACTGGCGAAATTTTTGTTGAACCCCTGCTGGCAAAATGGCTGGGCAGGCAGCCCGTGAAACCCATCACCGTGGAGGCTGCGCTGACGCGCAAGGTTGCCTCGCCAGCCGGGGATGATGATTATTTGCGCGTGGTGGTGGGAGATGTCAACGGACGCAGACTGGCCGCGCCGCTTTCACGCGGGGCCGGGGTGATCACTTCGCTGGTGCGGGCAGATGGCATTGCCATCATACCGCGCGGCATTCAGGGCAAGGAAGCTGGAGAAAAGGTGCAGGTGCGCCTGTACCGCAGCCCGACAGAACTGGCCCGCACCCTGCTGGTGATCGGCTCGCACGATTTGACCCTCGACCTGCTGGCCCAATACCTGATGAGCAGAGGATTGCGGCTGAGTTCTTCACATGCGGGCAGCCTGGGCGGACTGATTGCGCTTTCGCGGGGAGAAGCACACCTGGCGGGCAGCCACCTGATGGATCTGGAAAGCGGAGAATATAACCTGACTTATATCCGGAAATACCTGCCGGATGTGCGCGTAAAGGTGATGGGCTGGGTGGAGCGCCAGCAGGGGCTGATGGTGGCCAAAGGAAACCCGAAAATGATCCGCGCGCTGGCAGACCTGGCGAGAAAGGATGTGCGCCTGGTGAACCGGCAGCGCGGGGCGGGAACAAGGGTGTTGCTCGATTTTCACCTTGGGAAGATGGGCATTTCTCCTGAGCAGGTTCAGGGGTATGGACAGGAAGAATTCACTCACATGGCCGTGGCTGCGGCGGTGAAATCGGGACGGGCCGACACCGGCCTGGGCATCGCTGGAGCAGCCCAGGCTCTGGATTTGGATTTTATCCCGCTGTACCGGGAGCGGTATGATTTGATTGTGCCGGAAAGTGTGTATGAATCCACTTTGTTCAGGCCAGTGATTGAACTGGCCACCGAAGAGGCGTTCCGGAAGGCAGTTGCTGCCCTTCCGGGTTACCAGACGGTGAGAATGGGAGATATTCTTGCCGAGATGTAGCCGAAAGGAGATTTTATGCCAATCAAAGCTGGAAGTTTAGCACCTGATTTTGAACTGGCTGATGACAGCGGCCAGGTGCGGAAGTTAAGCGACTTTCGCGGCCAGACAGTGATCCTCTATTTTTACCCCAAAGATGACACGCCGGGATGCACCACGGAAGCCTGCAGTTTCCGCGATAATTACAGCGCCTTCTTGAACGCAGGGGCGGCTGTTCTGGGCGTCAGCCCTGATAAAGTGAAATCGCACCTGAAGTTCAAGGATAAATTCAGCCTGCCGTTTCCGCTGCTGGCGGATGAGACCCACCAGGTGTGCGAGCTGTATGGGGTTTGGGGCGAAAAGAAGATGATGGGGAAAACGTACAACGGGGTTTACCGCACCACTTTCCTGATTGGACCGGATGGGGTGATCAGGAAAGTGTACGAAAATGTGAAACCGGCCGAACACATCGCGGAGATTCTGGCTGATCTCGCCTGATTTCAGGTTAACCGGATTGAAAAACGGCCCATCTCAAGCGTCGAGATGGGCCGCTGGTTTTATTTCAGGCGCAGCAGAACTTTGCCGTGCTCCCAGAGCTCTTCCAGACGGTAGTAATTGCGCTGGTCAGGGCTGAACAGATGGACGACGGTGTTGCCCAGGTCGAGAACGACCCAGCCGCCAGCCGATTGTCCCTGGGGCTTGCTGTTAATCTGGTGTTCCTGCTTCACTTTTATCATCACGGCTTCAGCCAGGCTGTCGATCATGCGGTCGCTGGTGCCGTTGCAAATGACAAAATAATCAGTGAAGGAAGCCACTTCGTGGACATCCATCAGCAGGATATCTTCGCCCTTTTTTTCTTCAAGGGCATTAATGATAGTACGGTTTACATCTTGCGTATTCAGAGGACACCTCAATTGATTGGATCTAAATCTGCGGACGAAAGGGTGGTATAACGTGCGCCTTCTGGCCGCAGTTCGCTGCGGATCAGGTGAATTTGCTGCACCTGGAAACTTCCCAGAATACCCAGAGAGAGAGTGGGAAGTGTTCGGGCGATGAGCGGCAGTTCCTTGGGAGCCGGGTTGGAAATGCGCGCCAGGGTCAGGTGAGGAGAAAATGGGCGTTTTTCGCGGGGAAAACCCAGCTGCGACATTTCCTCTTCAATGCGCTCTTGAAGGGTGAGCAGCCTGGTAGGGAACTGCAGAGCCGCCCACAGCACCCGCGGCTGACGGTGGTTGGGAAAAACCCCCATGCCGGCCGCGGCCATCGGGAATCTGGGCGTTCCTGCCGTGGCTCTGGCAAGCGCCTCAGCCATGGCGGGGACTTTTTCCGCGGGGGTTTCGCCAAAGAATTTCAGCGTCAGGTGGATGGAATCGGCTTTCACCCAGCGAAACGCCGGGTAGGGCAGTTGCTTCCGGAGGGTCTGGATGGCCTGATCCAGATTTTGGCGCAGGTCCGGGGGACAGGGGATAGCGATAAACAGGCGCACTTCATCCATATTTGAGCTAAGTTTAATGAAAAGGGGGTGAGATGTCAAGCTAAATGAAGAATTGGGTTCGATATTGCTGCCCAGGATTGGTATTATCAGGGGCCGGGATGTGATTTTTAACCTCTAGGCAGGGCTTTGGTTTTATGGTATAAAAAGGGTGCCCTGCTGTGCTCGTGATGCCGCACAACCGGTTTTGAGCCAACACCCATAAAAAGGGTTCTATCTCACAATAACGACGCGATAGGCTTATGCCAAGGCGGAAATTATTGGGGCGGACCCACACCTGCTTTTGCAGGTTCAAAACTTCGCAGCACACGGCATGGTGGGGTATTTTTATATATATAAACCTTGACAGGTTTGGGCATTGGTGTTAAACTGCTGCCCATTGACTAGACAACTGAATATCAGGAGATGCAGCGGCTGGGTCTCAGTGATGAGATCACGAGGTGGAGGTTCCTCTCTGCGAGGAGAGCGCTAATTCCGGCAACGGGAAAAAAATCGGATTTGATCAGCGGATGCCTCTGAAGTCTGTTCACGGACTTCTTCTCCCTTCCAGACAAGGTCTGGCAGAAAACCGGGTGGCGACATCTAGGACAAAAGCCAGAACAGTGAACAGGGGTCCCCCCTGTTTTTTTGTTTTGGAAGGGCTGCTATGACATTGTGTAATCAATATGGGCATGCCCTGCATGCCCATATTTGCGTTTAAATCATCATCTATTTTTTCTTCAGGAGGATTATCGTATGGAAAAGGCTGAATTACTTGCCCAGGTCAAAACGGATAACATCCGGTTCGTCTCCTTCCAGTTTGTGGATGTCAACGGCGTGGTCAAAAGCGTGGACATGCCGGTTGACCGCCTGGAACAGGCTCTGGATAACGGCATCTGGTTTGATGGTTCATCGGTGGAAGGCTTTGTGCGTATTCAGGAAAGCGATATGCACCTGCGCATTGATCCGGATACTTACGCAGTGCTGCCCTGGACTCCCGTTGACCTGCGCCGAGCGCGTTTCTTCTGCGATATATATGATCCCGACGGCAACCCCTTCCCGGGCGATCCGCGCGGTCTGCTGAAGCGCGCCCTGCAGAAGATCAAGGACGAGCGCGGCTGGATTTTCAATGTGGGCGCTGAACCTGAATTTTTCCTGTTCAAGCGCAACGGCAGCAACAGCATTCACCCAGTGCCGCACGATGTGGGCGGGTATTTTGATTTCTCTCCCGATGATGAAGCTGTGGTGGTGCGTTCCATTCTGATGGAAGGTTTGAAGAGCATGGGGCTGGAAGTGGAAGTGGGCCATCATGAGGTGGCTCTGGGCCAGCACGAAATTGATTTCCGCTTCTCCGACGCTTTGAAAGCTGCTGACAATGTTCTGACGTTGAAATACACCATCAAAGCGATTGCCGCCCAGCACGGCCTGACCGCTTCCTTTATGCCCAAGCCCATTTTTGGCATCAACGGCTCGGGCATGCACTGCCACCAGTCCCTTTCCAGCGTTTCAGGGGACAACCTCTTCTACGATGCGGTGGATGAGCTGCACCTCTCCAAACTGGCCTATGGCTTTATTGCCGGGCAGCTCGAACATGCCGCTTCCATGTCGGCGGTGCTGGCGCCGAGCGTCAATTCTTACAAGCGTCTCGTGCCAGGATACGAAGCCCCTGTTTATATCGGCTGGGCGCAGATCAACCGTTCTGCCCTGGTGCGCATTCCGCGCTACACGCCCGGTCAGAACAAGGCTGTGCGCGCGGAACTGCGCTGCCCGGATCCTTCAGCCAACCCCTATCTGGCCTTTACGGCCATGCTGGCTGCGGCGGTGGACGGCATTGACCGCGGGCTTTCCTGCCCGGCGCCATTGAACAATATCAATGTGTACCATATGACGCCGGAAGAACGCAAGAACATGGGCGTGGATTCACTCCCCGGTTCGCTGGCGGATGCCATGGTTGAATTGGACAAAGACACCGTGATTAAGGCTGCTTTGGGTGAGTCCATTTATGACGCCTTCTGCCGCGCGCGCTGGTCTGAATGGGACGAGTACCGCATCCATGTTTCTGACTGGGAAGTTGAACGCTATCTGGAACTGGTCTGATCACTCGACTCACATAACCCCGAAACCACCCCTGACGGCTCAGGGGTGGTTTTTCATCCCATGATTAACCGGCCTGTATTATAATGAAGCCATGCTGCGCCGTTTTTTTGGAGATGTTCCGGCTCGAATGTACATTCTTTTCGCCCTGCTGCTGGCTGTTTGGATGGGGGCCATGCAACTGCGCCTGGATGAACTGACAAAGGCTGCTCTGGCCGCTTCTGAGAGCGGAGATATGCCCCTGGCGCATGCAAAACTGGAACAGGCGCTGGCCATTAACCCCAACCGGGATGATTGGCAGCGGCAGGCCGCCCGCTGGGCTTATTGGGGCGGCGCGCCAGAAGAAGCACTGAGCGATATCGAGAAATTGCGGTTAAACGGTCCATTGAGCCTGGAGGATAGGCTGCTGGAAGGAGACAGCCTGGCTGCCCTGGGCCGGCGCGAGCAGGCGGTGCAAACGTGGGAAGAAGCCCTGCGTCTGCACGGTCCGGATGCGAGTTTATATCAGCGTTTGCTGGGGGCTTATGATGAGACCGGCAACCAGGCAGAAGGGCTGCGAATTTTGCGGGCCTGGCTTGAACTGGACCCAGACAGCCAGATGAGTTATGACCTGGCTTTGAGGATCATATTGGACCAGCCTGAAGCAGCGCGGCAGGCTTTGAAAGCCGCTGAAGTGGACGGCGGAGAGCGGGCCGACCGGGCGCGGAAATTGCAGACCGCCATCAACACTGCCATGCTGCAGAAGGATACCGCTTATCAGATGGTGGTGATTGGCCGGGGATTGGGTGCTGCGGACGAATGGACGACAGCCCGCAAAGCTTTTGAAGAGGCGGCTGCACTGGCACCAGGGTATGGAGAAGCCTGGGCTTTTTTGGCTGAGGCCAAGACCCGGCTGGGGGAAGATGGACTGCAGGAGATCAGGCAGGCCCTGGAACTGGCGCCGGAATCGTTCTGGGTGTTATATCTGGGCAGCGGGGTTTACCAGAAGGCCGGCCAGGTGGAACAGGCGCAGGGCTGCTTTGAAGGATTGGCCAGGCTGGAGCCCGAGCGGGCGCTCTGGCAGGTGAAAATTGGGGAGATGCTGGCGCAAAAGGGCGATCTGGATGGAGCCAGAGCCCGGATTGAAGAAGCCATCCGCATTGAGCCTCAAAATGCCATTGGCTGGCGGGCGCTGGCGCGCCACGTTTTGAATTATGAACAGAACGCCAGCGGTGAGGCTCTGGAGGCTGCGCGCAAGGCTTTGCTGTTGGGGCCTGATGAGGCTGTCAACCTGGACCTGATGGGAGAGGTGATGTTGATGGATGGAGATATCCTTTCAGCAGAGCGGTTTGTTCGGCAGGCTTTGGAGAAGGATGAAAACCTGGGTGCGGCGCACCTGCACCTGGGGATGATTCACCTGGAACGGGGTGAGACGGCGTCAGCCGCAGCAGAACTGCGCAAAGCTGCCCGGCTGGCCGATGATGAAGCCGTGCGCAGCCTGGCGGAACGCATTCTTTCCCGATTATCGCCATAAAAGGTCCGGCATAAATCCTGCAACTCAACGTAAAAACATTTCACAGGATAAAAAAATGAAACTGCAAACCAAATTATCGCCGCGCTGTGCCCTTATCCTCTGTGCTGTGACCCTGATGCTGGCCGCGCTGGCCTGTGACCTTTCAGGCGGGGGAGAGGAGGCCAAGGGCGCGGTCTTGTTTCAGGATGATTTTTCCAACCCATCCAGCGGGTGGGCCACGGTCAAAGATACCGATCAGATCATGGCTTATGAAGCAGGGGGATTTCGCATCTGGGTGAACAAGCCGAACTTCCTATACTGGTCTGTGCCAGGCCTCAAGTTCTCGGATGTGCGGGTGGAAGTGGATGCCAAAAAAATGGCTGGTCCGGAAGATAATGATTATGGTATCATATGCCGGTATGTGGATCAGGAAAATTATTACGGCTTCCTGATCAGCAGCGATGGCTACTACGGCATCATCAAGACCAAGAACGGCGAGCAAAATGTGTTCGGCGGAGAAGGCATGCGGTTTTCTGACCTGATCAAAACTGGCGATGCTGTGAACCGGGTCCGCGCTGATTGCATTGGATCCACACTGGCATTGTATATCAATGGGCAGCAGGTTGATATGACCCAGGACGAAGATTTTACGGTGGGTGATGTGGGCCTGCTGACGGGCAGTTTTGATACGGCCGGGGTGGATATTCTGTTCGATAATTTTGTGGTCAAAAAACCGTAAGGCATGAAGGTTTATCTCGATTCAATTGGCTGCCGCCTCAATCAAAGTGAAATAGAACATTTTGCCAACCAGTTCCGCTTTGCCGGGCACACTCTGGTATCAGAGCCGGATGAAGCGGACCTGGTTGTGGTTAACACCTGTTCCGTGACCGGTGAAGCCGCCTCTGATTCCCGGCAGAAAATCCGCCAGGCGGCCCGCGCGGGTGTGGGGAGAATTGTGGTCACAGGCTGCTGGTCCACGCTCAACCCGGATGCTGCCCGGCAACTGCCCGGAGTCACAGACGTGGTGAGCAATTTTGAAAAAGACGGCTTGGTGGCAAAAACCCTGGAACTGCCGCAGGAATATTGGGAGGCAGAACCGCTGGCGCGCCAGCCTCTGCCGGGGCTGCACCTGCGAACCCGTGCCTTCATCAAAGTGCAGGATGGCTGTGACAACCACTGCACGTTTTGCATCACGCGGGTGGCGCGAGGCGCCAGCCGCAGCCAGAGCCTGGAACAGATCTGGCGCGAAATGGATGCGGCTCTGCGCGGCGGCGCCCAGGAAGTGGTGCTGACCGGCGTCCAGATGGGATCGTGGGGCAAAGATTTGACCCCTCAGGCCAGCCTGGCAGACCTGATCGAAACCCTGCTGCAGGATGCACGGATCCGGCGGCTGCGCCTTTCGAGCCTGGAACCGTGGGAAGTGGATGAGCGCCTGATGGCGCTCTGGCGGGACGGGCGGCTTTGCCGTCACCTGCATCTGCCGCTGCAGGCAGGGTGTGAAAAGACCTTGCGGCGCATGGGCAGGAAAACCATGCCAGATGCTTACGCTCGGCTGATTGCCACCATTCGCGCAGCTGTGCCTGAAATGGCGGTCACAACGGATGTGATTGCCGGTTTTCCTGGCGAAACGGAAGCTGATTTTGAGGCCAGCCTGGCCTTTGTGCAGAGCCTGAAGCTGGCGGGGGGGCATGTCTTCACTTATTCGGCGCGGCCCGGCACCCCGGCCGCCAATTACCCTGACCAGGTGGCGCACCCGGTGCGCAAGGAGCGCAACCGCCGCCTGCGTGAAGCCCTGGCAGAAAGCGAAACCCAGTTTAAGTTCGCTTTTCTGGGCAAGGAGGTGGAAGTGCTTTGGGAGGCGGTGCAGCCAGAAGCAGGGGGATGGCATTTATCGGGCTGGACTGACCATTACCTGCGGGTGAGTGCTTTCTCGAACCAATCACGCTGGAACCAGGTGGACCGGGTGAGAATCGAGGGTGTGACGCAGGATGGACTGACCGGCGCGATCCTTGTTGAAAATCCGCAGGAGGAATAATCATGACTTCATTAAGGTGGTGGCAAAAAGGCGTTTTTTACCAGATTTATCCGCGCAGTTTTGCTGATTCCAACGGCGACGGCATCGGGGATATTCCGGGCATGACAGCCAAACTGGATTATTTGCAAAAATTGGGCATTGACGGTATCTGGCTTTCTCCGCATTATCCTTCTCCCATGTGGGACTGCGGTTATGATGTGGCCGATTACATCGGCGTGGCGGCGGAATACGGCACAATGGATGACTTCAAGCATTTTCTTGAGGAAGCGCACCGACGGGATATTCGCGTGATCCTTGATTTGGTGTTGAATCACACTTCCGATGAACATCCGTGGTTCCTTGAGTCGCGTTCCAGCCGGGATAACCCCAAACGGGATTGGTACATCTGGCGCGACGGCACGCCGGAGAATCCGCCGAACGACTGGTATTCCACCTTTGGCGGCTCAGCCTGGGAATATGATGCGCTCACCGGGCAGTCGTATTATCACTTTTTCTTCAAGCAGCAGCCTGACCTCAACTGGCGCAATCCGGAAGTGGTCAAGGCGATGCTGGATTCGATGCGCTTCTGGTATGAAATGGGGGTGGACGGTTTCCGCATTGACGCCATCGGCACCCTGTTTGAAGATGAAGCCCTGACCCCGCACGGGCAGCCTTTTGGACTGGTGGAACTGCGCTTGATGGACCGGGAGGCCAGGACGGGAAAAGAACGGCGCAAGGTGGCCAAAATGTGGGACCGCCTTTTCCGCTACCAGCATGACCTGCCGGGCATGCATGAAATCATCCAGCAGATGCGCGATCTGACGAATGAGTATGAAGGACGGATGCTGGTGGGTGAGACGGATGATATCCGTTATCACGGTACGAAAGATGACGAACTGCATATGGTGTTCAACTTCCCGCTGATGACCACCAACCATATGACGCCCCAATGGGCGCGAGACAACCAGAAGAAGCGGCTGAGTCAGCTGCCCGCATTTGCCTGGCCCTGCAACACGCTGAATAATCATGATACCGGGCGGGCTTATTCGAATATGGGTGACGGGATCAATAACGATGCGATTGCCCGGGTGAACCTGGCGCTGATGCTGACTCTGCGGGGCACGCCGTTTCTCTATAACGGCGAAGAAATCGGCATGAGCAACCTGATGCTGGATCATATCAGCCAGTTCAAAGATACCCTGGGAACCTGGATTTACGCGGCTGCCATGGAATATGCCGGAGCCACCCCCGCCCAGGCGCTGGAAGAGGCCGCCAAAGCAGGCCGGGATAAGGGCCGCACCCCCATGCAGTGGCGCAGAGCGCCCCAGGCTGGATTTTGCCCAGAAGGGGTTCAGCCCTGGCTACCCGTCAACCCTGATTACCTGAAAGGGATCAACGTGGAAGACCAGGATCAGGATCCGGCGTCCATGCTCAATTTTTACCGGCAGATGCTGGCCATGCGGCGGCGGAACCCGGCCCTGATTGAGGGCGATTACCAGCCCTTGCTGGAAAAATCACGCAGTGTGCTGGCTTTCTGGCGGCGCTGCCCGGCTCAGCAGTGTGTGGTGGTTTTGAATATGAGCGCGAAAAAGCGGACCATTGATCTGGGAATGGCAGGCCAAAAATTTAAACGAGTCTTTTCCAGCCATGAACGACCAGCCGCGGGCACAATGGGAAAGCTGCGTCTGGAACCCTACGAGATCTGGATTGGAGAAATCATCTCCTGAATTAAAAAAGCTCGCCCAAAAGGCGAGCTTTTTGTTCTGCAGTTCATTAACGCAGATTGAGCTGATCGATCAGATCATTCAGGATGCCGGCGGAGCGCTGCAGCCCCTGAATTTCCACTGGATTCAGGTCCAGACTTAACACCCGCTCCACCCCGCCGCCATCCAACACGGCGGGCAGGCTGAGATAGACATCTTTGATCCCATATAATCCGTCAATGTGACTGGAAACGGAGAGGACAGTGTTTTGATCGCGCACAACAGCTTCAACAATGCGCACCAGGCCCGAGGCGATGGCATAGTAGGTGGCGCCTTTACGGGAGATGATTTCATAGGCTGCGCTGCGGGTTTGCTCAAAAATTGCATTCAGAATGTCGTCCGGGCAGGACTGGTTATTGGCGTCACAAAATTCAGGCAGACGCATGCCGGCGATGTTGGCCAGTGAAAGCACTGGGACTTCGCTGTCGCCATGTTCGCCAATGATATAGGCGTGCACAGAGCGGGGATCCACGCCGAAATGCTGGCTTAAGAGATGGCGGAAACGGGCGGTGTCGAGAATGGTGCCTGAGCCGATGACGTGGTGCGCGGGAAGGCCGGAAATTTTCCAGGCAGCATAAGCGAGGATATCCACAGGGTTGGTGGCAATGAGGATCAGGCCATCTGGATTATGCTGGACAATGTTGGGAATGATCTGGCGGAAGATGTTGATGTTGCGGGAGAGCAAATCGAGACGGGTTTCGCCAGGTTTTTGCGCGGCACCAGCGGTGACAACCGTCATCACAGCGCCGGCGCAGTCGGCATAGGTGCCGGCCCAGATGCGGGAGGGGCGGCTGGCGAAGGGCACTGCATGGTTGAGGTCCATGACTTCACCTTCGGCTTTGGCCTGGTTGGCGTCAATGAGGACGATTTCGGCAGCAAGACCCGACTGCATCAAGGCGTAGGCAAAAGTGGCCCCCACATTGCCTGCGCCGACAATGGCAACACGGATGGAGTGAGAAATTTTGTGTTCCATGGCAACTCCTTTTCTTGTAATATAATAGATAATATAGCATAAAATATTATATATATCAAGGTGCTGATTAAATTCCCCTTGTTGAGGGATGATAATGGTGATAAAATTTTTATTTGTCGCTATAATCATGATTAAGAAAGAAGATTATGAACCATCAGGATTATGAGGAAGAGAATTCCGGCACTGCGATCCAACATCGGACTGCCGATCATGCGCCTGAAAGAAACTGGCAGACCATCTTAATTGGAAAGCCGCTGCCGACGGCCTCGGCGCCGCATCAGACCATTAATAAAGTGGTTGGTCTGGCGGTGTTCTCGTCAGATGCCATTTCATCCACAGCATACGCGACCCAGGAAATGTTGGCGGTGCTGGCGGCTGCAGTGACCTTCGCAGGCATGGGGGTTTTTCAATATGCCATTCCTATCACCCTGGCCATCGTCGCCCTGCTGGCCATTTTGATTCTTTCTTATGAGCAGACGATCAAAATGTACCCGGATGGGGGTGGGGCTTACATTGTAGCGCGCGACAACCTTGGCGAAATCCCTGCCCAGGTGGCAGCTGCTTCATTGCTGATGGATTATATTCTGACCGTGGCTGTGTCCATTTCGTCTGGCGTGGCGCAAATTGTCTCAGCCTACCCGGAATATTACCGCTGGCGGGTGGAAATTGCCATTGTGCTGGTGGTTTTTATCATGATCATCAACCTGCGCGGCGTCAAAGAAGCAGGCGTGGTCTTCGCCATTCCGACCTATATTTTCATGATCATCATGTACCTGACGGTTGGCGTTGGCTTTTTCAGGCTGTTTACCGGAACATTGGGTCCGGTGGTCAACCCGCCTGAACTCGAAAGTGTGCTGGCTGCCCAGGGGGTGACCCTGTTCCTGATTTTGCGATCCTTTGCCAGCGGCACCACCGCCCTGACCGGCGTGGAAGCCATTTCCAACGGTATCAAGGCCTTCAAGGAACCGCGCAGTAAGAATGCGGGTATTACCCTCATCTGGATGGCGGTCATTTTGGGAAGCCTGCTGTTGGGCATCACTTACCTGGCCGTCCATGTGGGCACAGTACCGTCGGAATATGAGACGGTCATTTCTCAGCTTGCGCGCACCGTGTTTGGCGACCGGAACTTCCTTTATATTGCGGTGATCAGCGGCACCACCATCATCCTGGTGATGGCCGCCAACACGGCCTTTAATGGTTTTCCTCTGCTGAGTGCTCTGACGGCCAATGACGGTTTCCTGCCGCGGCAGCTGGCTTATCGCGGCAGCCGCCTGGTGTTTTCCCGCGGCATCATCACCCTGTCCATCATCGCGTCCATTCTGATTGTGGTTTTTCAGGCCAGCGTCACCAACCTAATTCCATTGTATGCCATTGGTGTTTTTCTCTCGTTCACGCTATCCCAATTTGGCATGGCGCGGCGTTGGTGGAAGGTGGGACACCTGAAACCGGGAGAAGAGGTCAAAGAGCGCGGATCAACCTTGCGGTATGAAGCGGGTTGGAAAGTGAAAATGGTGATCAACGCTTTTGGTGCGCTGTGTACGCTGGTTGTTGCCTTCGTCTTCGGGATTACGAAATTCACGGATGGCGCCTGGGTGGTGATCATACTGATTCCCATACTGGTGGTGATTTTTTATAATATTCACCGCCATTACCGCTCGCTGGCCAAAAAACTTTCCCTTGAAAAGGTTTCGCCTGCGCCCACCATCGCCCGGCACCGGGTGATTTTGCCGATTGGCGGCGTGCATCAGGGTACCCTGATGGCTCTTCGTTATGCCCGCAAACTTTCCGATGATATCACCGCGGTGCATGTGATGGTTGAGCCGGACGACCTGCCCAAACTGCAGGAAAAATGGGAAAAATGGGGCGAAGGTGTGCGCCTGGTGATTCTGGAATCGCCGTACCGCGAGTTGATGGATCCGTTATTGGACTATATTGAAGATATTGACCGGCAGCGCAGGCCGAACGAGGTCATCACCATTGTGGTGCCGCAATTTGTCCCGGCGCAGCGCTGGAATCATGTTTTGCATTCGCAAACAGCGGCCGCACTGCAAAATGCACTGATGTACAAGAAAGACATCGTTATCACCAGTGTGCCGTATCAGGTAGAGTAACTTATAAAAGGAAGAAAAGGATGAAAGTCATTGTTGTTGGCTGCGGCCGTTTGGGTTCTGACCTGGCTTACAGGCTGTTTCAGGCAGGCCACGAAGTCACTGTTATTGACAATGCTCCGAACGCATTCAATAACCTGAAGCCGGATTTTCGCGGGCGGCAGGTAGAAGGCGATGCTTTGAGCAAGGACATTCTGCACCGCGCCGGCATGAAGGATGCAGATGCGGTGGCGGTAATGACCAACTGCGACCCTCTGAACGCAGTCATTGCCCATATCGCACAGACAATCTTTAACCGGAAAAATGTGGTGGTTCGCAATTACGATCCGCTTTCACGGGATCTGTTGGAGACCTTTAACCTGCAGATTGTTTGCTCGGCCACCTGGGGTGCGCAGCGGGTGGAAGAGCTGATTTACCATGCCGATGCAAAATCCATTTTCTCGACTGGAAACGGCGAAGTGGAGCTTTACGAGTTCCGCGTTCCCGACGCCTGGGATGGCAAGATGATCAAAGATGTGATCACCTCAAAGGACTGCATGGCCGTTTCCCTGGCCCATGTGGGGCGCGCCATTTTACCTCAACCCGATTCGATAATGCACTCGGGCGATGTGTTGCTCTTGAGCGCAACCAGCGAAGGTATTGAGATTGTCCGCAAGAACCTGGCTGAAGCCAGCCAGAAAAAGGAAGGGTAGCCATGCGTGTACTCATTATTGGCGCCGGAAGAACGGGCTCGCAGCTGGCCAATTTGCTGGTCAACCAGGATCATGAAGTGCGGTTGATTGAAGACCGCCGTCAGGTGCTCAGCCGCCTGCATAAAGAACTTCCCACCGAAGTGATTATTGAAGGCAACCCGATGGACCCCAATGTGCTGGAACAGGCGGGGATTAAAGATGCAGAAATTGTGGCAGCGGTGACCACCAGCGATGAACAGAACCTGGCCCTGTGCTATTTTGCCCGCACCAAGTATCATGTGGCCCGCACCATTGCCCGCGTGAATGATCCCCGTCATTCGTGGGTGTTCAATGAAACCTTTGCGGTGGATGTGCCGGTGAACCAGGCGGAAATCATGTCGCGCCTGATCGAAGAAGAAATGGCGATGGGCGACATGATGACCCTGCTGAAACTGCGCCGCGGAAACTATTCTCTGGTTGAAGACAAGGCTTTTGCGGGCGCCAGGGCTATTGGCGTGCCGATCAAAGACCTGGGGCTGCCAGAAACCTGCGTGATTGCGGCCATCATTCGCAAGGGGCAGGTGGTGGCGCCGCGCGGCATGACGGCCTTTGAAATTGACGACGAAGTTCTGGCCGTCACCGATCCCGACGGCGCGAAAAAACTGAAAGAAATGTTGGAGCCAGCCGAAACTGAAGAAAATGCCCCTGAAAAGGCCTGAAAAGATTTGACAGTTGGCGAGCTTGCGGTATAATTGCTCTTCGGTCAATTGACGTATATCAAGAGTTAGGAAAGTGAGATAGAGGTATGCCTAAACGGACTTATCAACCCAAAATTCATCGCCGGGTGCGTGTGCACGGTTTTCGTGCGCGCATGGCCACTGCCGGTGGGCGCGAAGTTCTCAAGCGCCGCCGCCTGCGCGGCCGCGAACGCCTGACGGTCAGCATGAACAACCACACCAAACGCATCATCTGGTAAAATCCAGGGCTTGAAGCGCAGGTTTCGGTTGACCCGAACATCGGACATCAAGCGGGTGAGGCAGTTGGGACGATCATTTGCCCACCCGCTTGTTGTGCTGATCACCCTCCAGAACCAGCAGCCTGACAGCCGTTTTGGCGTGGTGGCTGGAAGAAGCGTTGGAGGAGCAGTGCAGCGAAACCATTGCAAACGCTGGATGCGTAATATACTCGACGGGCTGCATGACCGGATTGAACCAGGATGGGACTGTCTTTTTCTGGCGCGCCAGAAAATGTCCTGTGCTGATTTTCAACTGACCTCTGCTGCCATGCAGGGACTGCTGGAAAAGGCCCGCTTGTTAAGAGCAAATTCAAATGACGTTTGACCCCCAGTACGAATACCCGAATGAACCTTCATTGAGCGACCTGCCTTTGACCTGGTTCAATGTACCGCGCTGGGTTTTGCTTGCCCTGATTCGTTTCTATCAAAAATTCATTTCGCCAACGATGCCGCCCAACACCTGCCGATTCTACCCCACATGTTCTCATTATGGCTACCAGGCCATTTACAAGTATGGGGCAATCAAAGGGATGGTGATGGCCGTATGGCGACTTTTGCGTTGTAATCCCTTTTGCCCGGGCGGATATGACCCCGTGCCTTAAACGAGGATAAGTGACTGAGATGAGCATGAAGCGTTCCCTTCCCCTGATTTTGTTAATTGTCATTGGTCTTTTGATCAGCGCCTGTGGTTCAGGGCAACCGATGAATATGAGCTGGGCCGGACTATCGGCTTCAAAGGATGCAAAGGTGGCTTACCTGGCCAACGGTTTACACGTTTATGCCGTGAATGTGGCAGACGGCACCCAGCTCTGGAAATATCCGGAGCAGGCCAACGCAGCCGCGGCCTTCTATGCCACACCCGTGCTGAGCCAGGATGGTACTCAGCTTTTGGTGGGCGATTACGGCAACGTGTTCCACAGCCTGGATCCTCAGACTGGCGCTGAAAAATGGAAATACGATCAGATCAAGGGACGCATTGTGGGCAGCCCGCTGGCCACCGCTGACGGCATCTATGTTCCTTCCACGGATCATAACCTGTATGCTCTGACCCTGGAGGGGCAGTTCCGCTGGTCGTTCACCGCCACCCATGCCATTTGGGCGCAGCCCGTGACCGACGGCAAGCTGATTTATGCGGCCTCCATGGACCATTTCATTTACGCCATAGATCCGCAAAACGGCATAGAAAAATGGAAGCTGGATTTGGGCGGCGCCATTTATGCGGCGCCTTTATTGGATAACGGCGTGTTATATGTGGGTACCCTTGCCAATCAAATTGTCGCTGTGGATACGTTGACTCAAAAAATCCTCTGGACTTATGCCACGGAAGGCGGCATTTGGGGAACGCCGATTTTGAAGGATGGCAAACTGTACACTGGTGACACTGCGGGATACCCCTATATTCTGGATATAAAGAATGGCACCGGATTAAAACTGCCGGCACTGAAAGGCGCCATTATTGCCGGACCAGTTTTCACGGATAACGGTTTCATCATCGTCACCGAAGGTGGAACTATTTATTTCAAAGATCTGGAAGGAAACGCGGTCAGCGAAGCATCGGTCACGGGAAAGCTGTATACCTCACCGGTTCTTGCTGGCGGCGATGTGTTGTTGGCGGAAAATTCCAGCAGCTTTGCCCTGCAATTAATGAATGTTTCTGGAGGCCAGAAATGGTCTTTTGAAGCGAAATAAGAGGATAAAACCATGGATATCTGGGGCCTTTTCGTTAATTTATTACTGAATGTATTGCTGACCATCTATTCCCTGGTGGGCAATTTTGGCATCGCCATCATCCTGTTCACCATCTTGATCCGTTTGGCGACACACCCACTGACGGTGTCACAGTTGAAATCGAGCCAGGCCATGCAGGGGATGCAAACCAACCCGCGCTGGCTGGAAATGCAGAAGAAATACAAGGATGATAAAGAAAAACTGGCTCAGGCGCAGATGGATCTGTACAAAGAGCTGGGTGTTAACCCATTTGCCTCCTGCCTGCCGACCCTGATTCAATTCCCCATCATCATCGGCCTGTACCAGAGCATCATCAAGGCCATGTCGGTCAGTCCACTGGAACTGCTGAACATGACGCGCTCGATTTACACCTGGATTCCTTTCCTGAAACCCACTGAGATTGTCCCGATCAAAAATGCGTTCCTGTGGATGGACCTCGCCCAACCTGAGCGCTTGATCATTCCTGGCCTGAGCTTTGGCATTCCGGTGCTGGTCATCATTGTGGTTATCACCACCTATTTGCAGGGCCGCCTGATGATGCCTGCGACCACGGGCAGCAGCACCCCGAATGATCAGAGTGCACAGATGGCAAACATGATGAACCTGTACATGCCCTTCTTGATGGGCTGGATGGCCTTCAGCCTGGCTTCGGGTTTGGCGGTTTATTTCGTCACCAGCAATGTGGTGGGCATTGTGCAGTATGCCATTTTAGGTAAAGCCAACTGGCGGAACTTGATTCCGTCGTTTTCCAAAAAACCGGCGGTGACGGTGACCCAGAGCAAGAAACCGGCTGAGCCAGCGCCGCAAAGCAAAAAAACAGCCGACATCACAGTAACAGATACCAGGAAGCCTGCCATCAACCGGGATCAGAAAAATTCTGAAAAGAAAATCATTAGCAAGAAGAAAAAGCAATAGAGGGAAGCATGGAACAAACGACACTGGAAGTGCTTGCTCCCACAGTGGAGGAAGCGGTTGCAAAGGGTCTGGCCGAGCTGAACCTGACCCAGGATGAAGTGGAAGTGGAAGTTCTTGACCAGGGCACCCGCGGGCTTTTTGGCCTGGGCAGCCGCCAGGCACGGATTCGCCTGCTGGTGAAAACTGGCACGGCGGCAAACGCTGCCAGTGAACCTGTTAAAGCGGTCGAGGTCGAGGCAGAAGCGCCGGCAGCGGCTGTTCCAGCGGCGGCTGAAGCGGCCACTGCGGCGAAGAAGTCGCCGCTTCAAGATGATGAATTCATCCTTGGCGTGGCCCAGGCCACGGTGAAGGAGATTCTGGAGAAGATGGGCGTGCGGGCTGAAGTCAAAGCCAGTTTCCCTGAATCAGCTCAGGGTGACGAACGCAACATTTGGGTGGAAGTGCAGGGGAAAGACCTGAGCTTCCTGATTGGCCGCCGCTCTGAAACGATCAATTCGCTGCAATATATCGCCAGCCTGATGGTGGGTAAGGAATTGGGCCGCTGGGTGAGCCTTCAGATTGATGTGGAAGGTTACCGGCAGCGCCGCGAGCGCGCCTTGCGCCAGCTTGCCCGCCGCATGGCGGAGCAGGCGGTAAGCTCAGGCCGCCGGCAGGTTCTGGAACCCATGCCCGCCAATGAACGCCGCATCATTCACCTGGAACTGCGCGACAACCCGAATGTGGTGACGGAAAGCACCGGCGAAGAACCGGCGCGCAAAGTGACCATCAAACCGACAAAATAGCTTTATAATCGGTCCTGCGCCGAAACCGCTCTCAGGCGCATGCATGATAAAAAAACCGCCGCACAAAGGCATCTTGTTAAGATGTTGCAAAGCGGCGGGTTTTGTTTTAAGCGCCTGATTGTGGTATGATGAACATATCAAGTTATCAGACAACTTAAACTTGGGCCATAATTTTTTTGATAGGAGAGCAAGATGCGCGCAGTCGATATCATTATCAAAAAACGGGATCACCTTGAATTGACCAAGGAAGAAATCGAATTCTTTATTCAGGGCATCAGCCGGGGTGAAATCCCTGATTACCAGGTATCTGCGTGGGCCATGGCTGTTCTTTTGAACGGGATGACCCCCCGGGAGATCACCGACCTGACCCTGGCGATGGCTCATTCAGGCGAAGTGCTGGACCTATCGAAGGTGGTGCCGATTGCGGTTGATAAACACTCCACCGGCGGGGTGGGCGACAAAACGACCCTGGTGGTGGAACCAGCTGTGGCAGCGTGCGGTTTGGCGGTTGGCAAAATGTCGGGACGCGGCCTGGGCTTCAGCGGCGGCACCCTCGACAAGCTTGAATCCATTCCCGGCTACCGCACCAACCTGAGCCGGGAGGAATTTTTAGCGCAGCTCAAGACCTTGGGCGTGGTGCTCACCGGACAGAGCGGCGACCTGGCGCCGGCGGACGGCAAGCTGTATGCCCTGCGCGATGTGACTGGCACGGTGCAGTCCATTCCTTTGATTGCCTCATCCGTGATGAGTAAGAAGATTGCCGCAGGGGCGCAGGCCATTGTTCTGGATGTCAAAGTGGGCCTGGGTGCCTTTATGCAGACCCTTGATGACGCGCGTCAGCTTTCCGAGCAGATGGTGGCCATTGGCCGGCTGAGCGGACGAAAAACTGTGGCGCTGCTTTCAGATATGAACCAGCCGCTGGGCTGCGCGGTGGGTAATGCCCTCGAATTGATGGAAGCCATCGATACCCTGCACGGCGGCGGTCCGGCCGATTTCCGTGAGCACTGCCTGACAGTGGCTTCTTATATGCTGGTGCTGGGAAACAAAGCCCCTGACCTGGATGCTGCGCGCATGATGGCTGAAAAAGCCATTGCCAGCGGCGCTGCCTGGGAGAAATTCCGTGAACTGGTGAAGGCCCAGGGCGGGGACGTGGCAACGATCGATCAGCCTGAGAGATTACCCCGGGCCCGCCTGGTGAAGGTGCTGGAAGCGCCGGCTGACGGCTGGATAGCCGAGGTGCATGCGCGGCGCGTGGGTGAAATTGCCGTGGAATTAGGCGCAGGCCGGGCAAAAAAGACCGATCCGGTGGATCCGGCTGTGGGCATCATGGTGCATGTGAAGGTGGGGAATGCGGTGAAGAAGGGCCAGCCCCTATTCACCGTGCATGCCAATCATGAAACCCTACTGAAAAAGGCCAGCGAAGACCTGTTGGCATCTCTGGCCTGGAGCCATGAAACCTGCCAGCCCCTGCCGCTGTTTTACGGCGTGATTGGCGCAGATCAACTTTAAACCGGCCTTTGCAGCCGCCTTGTTCAACGCCTTATTGAAAATGGAAAGTCCCCGGCGCACACCGGGGACTTTATTGTTGAATTGGGAAAATTATAGCTGGTGAATTTCTCCCTGCTGGGTGAGCATGGCAGCAGATTTGGCGGCAATATTGATCACCATATCCGGGTTGCGTTTCATATCATCCAGGCTGATCTTGTCGGTGGCCATAATGGCAACCATGCCAATGGCGATTTTTTTGCGGTCGGCCTTGGAATATTTGGTTGATAGAAAGCTTTCGAGGATTTCATCGAAGGCGTTCACGAGGGCCACCACCATTTCGCCAACCTGCTGATCGCTAACCTTGGGTTTGCGCGTGCGGTTGATGGAGACGGCCACGATGATGATGAGGATAACTGCACCCACCACCCAGTACCAGTTTTGAGCCAGCCAATCCATAGTATGCTCCTTGATTAAAACGAAGACGATAATATATTATACTGTTTGCCGCTTGAAAAAAACAAGCGGTTTAGGGTTGAATGCACCATCTGGCAGAAACCCAGCCGGCATGGTCGCGGGTGATGACCGGCAGCCAGCCAGCGCGGGCGGGGCCGATGAGAGTCAGAGCCTGTCCCTCCATCAGCACTTCCAGGAATGGTGTATCCATGCCGGGCCCTTCGCGCAGGAATACTTTTCCATTGACCATGCCGGTGGTGATGACGCAGGAGGGTTGGGGCGTGAAGGTGGCCAGCGGGGTTGGGGTGGGGGGAATCGGCGTGGGTTCCGGGGTAGGAACCAGGGTGGGCGTGTTTTCCACGATTGGCGGGAGGGTTGGCGAGGGAGTGGGGGTTGGCAGAACCTGCAGCTGACCATCCTGAATGGCGGCGCCAGGGGCCAGGCTGCGCGCCAGTGAGAGAATCCACTGGCGCGTGGTTTCATCGGGCACCTGACCTGAAAGAGTGATTGTGCCATCGGTGCTGGCAACCTTAATGCCCAGGCGAGCCAGGGTGGGATCCGCCGCCAGGATCTCTGCAAGGGAAACCGGAGTGAGAGTGGGCGCCGGCTGAATGGTGACGGCAGCAATAATGGTCGGCGCCGGGCGGAATAGGAATCCGCCCACCAGAAGGCCAATCATCAGGGCGGCCAACCCCACGCCGCCAATGATGGCCATGCGCAGTTTAACCTTGCGGTTTAGCAGTTCCCGGGCTTTTTTGATCCCGGCTGCGGCACGGGGCTCATCATCCTGAATGGCGAGGGCTTTCTCCCAGCAGCGGATGGCGTTGGGATAATCTTCATCCTGGGCGTGAAGTTTGCCCAAAATGACCCAGGCATCCAGGTGATTGGGGTCAAAGGCCGCCACAGCCTCAAAGGACTGCCGGGCATGAGCTGTTTTGCCAGCTTTGAGCTGTTCAAGGCCAGCGGCAAAAAGGTTGGGCGCCAGGGTGTCGAAATAGACCAGGCTGGATAGGTCTTCCTTGCAGTTGGGGTTGGGGCAAACCGTCTGGCCGACGGGAACCGCCTGTTTGCAGATGGGGCAGGGAAAGGAAGGGGTGTTTTTTTCTGGCATGCGGCTCCTTATGAGGCAAGGGCAGCTCTGATCTGCCGGGCATATTCGAGCATTTGGGGATTATCGGGATCGTAACTGAGGGCCTCGCGCACCCAGTCGAGCGCTTCCTTGTAAGCACCGCGGACCATATTGGGGCGTTGGTGGCGGTTGGCCTGTTCAATTTTCCGTCCGGCTTTCTGAAAAAGCAGCCGGGCGCAGTTTTTGCGGTAATCGGTGTTTTCAGGGTGCATGTGGCTGGCTTTTTTGAAGGCTTCAAGGGCGCGGTCAGGGTCGTTTTTCTTTTCCCAATCCAACCCTTGCTGATAAAGAACGCGGGCCTGCTGGTGCTGCTGCAGAGATTGGATGCGGTTCGAGGCTTGCGTGTAGCTGCCTTCCTGCGGGTCAAGGCGCAGCGCCTGTTGAAAATCCATCAGCGCTTCCTGCAGGGAGCCTTTTTTTTCAAGGGTCAGGCCGCGTTGATAATAGACGGCGGCTTTTTTCTTCTGCACGAGTTCGGTCATTTCCTGCAGGGCTGCCAGAGCTTCGTCAAAGCGACCGGCGGCCAGATTCTGGTCGGCGCGGTCCAATGGGCTGAGGGACGCTGGTGCCGGGGAAGATAAAATTTCCGGGGCAGCCGTCGGGCTGGCCGGAATGGAAGAGGGCGGGTCGGCAGAAAAATCGAGGGCTGGAATTTGCCGGCCCGCGCCCAGGGCCACTGCGGCGTGATGGGCCAGATGGGGGGCTTTTCCGCTCCATTCGGTAACCAGTCGGCGCAGGAGGGGAATTTGAGTGGATCCGCCCGCCAGCCAGATTTCATCCAATTCCTGTGGAGATGAGAAACCGGCTTTTTCGAGGACCTGCTGGCACAGGTTGAGCGAATCGGTTATCCGGCCGGCCAGCAGGCGTTCGAAGGCTGCCCGCGATAGGGTGAGGTTCAGCGCACCGCTGGCGGGTACGCCGGGCAGGGTCAACCCGGCGATGCGATATTCATCGCGCACGGAAAAGGCAATTTTCATTTCCTCAGCAGTTTTTTCCAGCTCGCGCATGGCCTCAGGCGACCCGGCAGGGTTTTGCCCGGTCTGGCGGTGGTAATGCTGAGCGAGATTTTCCGCCAGCAGGGTGGTGAAATTCAGGCCTGAAATCTGGTCGCTGGCCAGTGAGGCCAGCTCGCGGAAGACCTGTGGGCCGCGCACGGCCACAGTGAGGTCAAGGCTGCCTGCGCCGAGGGAGAATACCAGAAGTTTCTTTTCGCCATCGGCGGGATTGATGTGGTGCAGAGCCACCGCCGCCGGTTCGTTGATCAGGCGGACGGCGCGGAAACCAGCTGCCTGCAAACATTGGCGCAGAGCTTCGCGGTGCAGCCCGCCAGATTGAGTCGGCACACCGATGACGGCGCCTTCGACGCGGGTCTGAAGCAGCTTTTCGGCCTCAAGGCGCAGGTTGGTCAACAGGGTGAGGGCCAGTTCGTTCCATGACCCGTTCACCCCGCTGGAAGCCCGCGACGCCAGGTTGCTTTTGAGGGGCAGCGCCAGAGCCAGCAGGCGCGGCAGGCCAGCCAGCTTCCAGACCGGAAGCGGTGCGCCCAGCAGTTCCACCTGGCCAGAGCTGGCCAGGTGAGCTGCGCGCACGGTGGTGGTGCCAAAATCAATTCCGATGGCGGTTGGCATGTGGGTCTATTTCAAGCGGTCGGTGCCTGAACTGGAGAGGAGATCGGTGAGAACATCGGGGCTCATGCCGCCGCCGAGTTTCTTCATCACCTCTTCAAAGGTGGGCATCATATCTGAGACCACCTTGTTCAGGCCGGGGATATCGCGGTTGCGCTTGCAGCGATCCGCGCTGGTGATATAGCGGCCGAGTTGGTCAATCAGATCATACCCCACCTGTTTGGCCACATCCGGGTTTTGCGAAATGGTGCGGGCCATGCCGAGCATGACGAAGAGGCCCAGGTTTTCCAGCAAGGGTTCCAGCTGGGCAAGAGCCTGATTGGCGGAATATTCATTTTCATTTTGCAGAGCCATCAGCAATTGAGAAGCCAGGTTCATCACCGGGCTGAGCAGGTTGGCAGGCAGCAAATCTTCGGCCTCGGTTTTGACAGCGGCGGCCTGGAAGAGGGCAAACTGGGCGCGCACCTTCCAGTCGTTCATGTCAATTTCAGGCTCTTTGAAGCTGCTGGATGAGGTTGATGACCTTTCGCTGGTGGATGGCTGGATGGGCCGGGGGCTGTCGCGCAGGGCCTTCCAGTCCATGCGGGCTGAAATATTGACCCCGGGGCGGTCGGGCAGGGAGGCTGAGACAAAGAGAATGCCGTCAGCGTCCATGTTGAAAGACACAGCCACATTGGTTTTTTCGGGCAGGCCAGGCGGCAGGTCGCCGGTCACTTCACCGAGGAACTGGTTGGCCGATGCCACCGGCTCGCGGCCTTCAAAAATGGGCAGGCGCACGCGCTCCTGGCCAGCAATGGAGGTTTTGAGGATTTTCGTGACCGGGGTGCGGGTGGGGAATTCCATGGTGTCATCGAGGATGACTTCCAATTTGTCGCCAAAGAGCTGCACGCCAATGGGCACAGGGATGCGCTGGATGAGAAAGTCAATTTTCATCATGGGCGCGCCGCAGGCAACGCAGTCCTTGCGGCCAACCAGGTTGGTGGCCCCGCATTTGGCGCATTCAACGGTCGGTACATCGCCGCCTTCCAGCTCATTTTCGGGGATGAGGGTGGTTTGAATGGCCGCGCCTTGCGAAACACACAGCATGGGGTTGACATCGCCATGAATCACCCGGTCTCCAAAAATGGCACGCAGCGATTCTTCCACCAGGGGCACCTTGGTGGAACCGCCGACCAGCAGCACCGCATTGATTTCTTCAGGGGTGGTGTTGGCCTTGCGAATGGCTTCGTAAACCAGTTCGATGGAGCGGGTGACGAAAGGCTGGATCATGCGGTTGAATTCTTCACGAGAAAGTTCGCATTCAATGTCGATCAGGCGGTTGTTGGCACGTACCAACCCGGGAATGACAATGGGCGTGCGGAGCTTGGTGCTGAGGCGTTTCTTGGCCTGTTCGGCTTCCTGTTTGAGAGTGAAGAGAATCTCGGAGGCATTGGGCAGCTCGCGCAGGTTGACGCGGTGCTGGATGCGCACCTGTTCCATGATCCATTCCATGATTTTGCGGTCAAAATCATCGCCGCCGAGGTGCATATCGCCCGTTTTTCCCTGGTCATCAAAAACGCCAGCTGCCACAAGCATCACGGTCACATCAAAGGTGCCGCCGCCCAGATCATAGACGAGGATAGTTTTGGGCTCATCCATATCTGATTCCAGACCATAAGCCAGGGCGGCTGCGGTGGGTTCCGGAATGATGCGCATGACTTTGAAACCAGCCAGGATGCCGGCCTGGCGGGTGGCTTCTTTCTGGCGGTTGCCGAAATAAGCGGGGACGGTGATCACCGCGTGAGAAATGGTTTCGCCATCCAGGTTGGATTCGGCATCTTCCTTCATGGCTTTCAAAATCAGGGAAGAGACTTCCGGCGGAGAATAGCGGCGGCCGCGAATGATCACCTCGCATTCGCCGTTGTCAGAGCGCACCACCTTAAAGGGGGCATTGCGGATGTCCTCCTGGATCACAGGGTCATTAAAATCGCGGCCCATGAAGCGTTTGATGGAAAAGATGGTGTTTTCAGGCGATTTTCCGCCCATGGCGCGGGCGTTGGTGCCAACCAGGGCTTCGCCGCGCTCGTCAATGTATACCACGGAAGGGGTGAGGGGGTCGCTGTTCTGGTTATCAATCACGCGCGGGGTATTTTTCTTCATACGCGCCACAACCGAATTGGTTGTGCCCAGGTCAATTCCAACGGCAATGGGCATAGGGTCCTCCTAAGGGGTTACAGAAATCACAACGCGGGCACGTCTCAGCAGTTTGGATTTGCAGGTGTACCCTTTGCGGTCAATTGAAATGATGGTGTCTGGGGGCAGATCGTCGCGGGTGCGGCGCTGACTGACCTCACAGGTGGCAGCATCGAAAGGCTGTCCCACCGCCAGTTCGATGGGCAGCACATCTTCATCCTCCAGCACCTGAAGGAATTTGGTGCGCAGGCTTTCAAGATTTCCAGCCAGATCATTCTCCGGGTCTGCCTGCTGCAGCACCCGGTCCATGCCGTCCACAACGCTTAATAACTTGGTATAGAATGAGCGTTTCTCGCGGGTTTGCTCTTCAAGGGCATCATCGAGGCTGGTTTGCAGGTCAGATCGCTGGCGGGTGAGTTGGGCAGCGGCAGGCCGCAGGATCAGGCGGTTGACAGATGCAACGGTGGGGGGCTCGCCTTCCTCCAGCATGCGGTTTAAGGAGGCGCGCAGCGGCGATTGGTGGAGCTGTTCGACCAGTGCATCAACGGTTTCGACTTCATGACATTCAAATTCTGGAATTTTTTCCATGCAGATCCTCAACGATCGAAATCAACATTCAGAAGGCTGGCTTTGACATCGTCAAAATTGCTCAGGTGAGAAAGCTGGATCTCCTGCAGTTCAACCGGCGCGGTCAGCTCCATGCTGAAATCGAGGCCTTCCAGCCAATCGGTGTTTCCGGCGGCCGCCGGAGCGGGGGTGCAGGTGTATTTGGCCAGTTCATCCAGATCTGCCATGCGGTTGAGGGTGCTGCGCAGGAATACATCGTAAGAAAGGCGCTTGGGCAGGGCCGAGAGGATATTGGCGGCATCGGCCACATCGTGAATATCCTTGCGTTCGCGGGCATAGGCTTTAAAGACTTTGGTGCGCTGGATGTTGATGGCCTTATGCGGAGAATCAGGGGTGAGCAGCCCAATTTCCGGGTCATTGGGGTCTGAAAGCAGGTCATAGGGGGTATTGGCATAGGGATGCTTGATCTTTATCATCATGACCTCCTAATAAAGCTGCAGGGCATCGCGCAGGGCGGTGACCTGAATGATGTTCTGGCGGATGGTGTCATCGGCGGGGTCCAGGCTGCGGGCCTGTTCAAGGTAATTCAGGGCGTCGCGGAATTTACTGCGGGCGGTGTAAGAATCGCCGCGCACAAAACTTTCCTGGGCTTCGTTGGCCAGCTGGACGCCTTTGGAGTTCAGGCGGTTGGCCTCGCCGCGTCCGAGGTTGGCCAGGGCCGCACGCATGTCATTGAGGTGGCGTTGGGTGAGGTTTTCGGAAGGCGAGGAACGGTGGGCGGTTTCGAGGATTTCGATGGCCCGGTTCAAATTGCGGCGGGTTTCTTCAAAATTGACGCCCGGGGTAAAATTGTTGATGGCGTTGTTGGCGATGCGGATGGCTTCTTTGACCTTTTCCTGCACGCCTTTGTTGGCCATTTCGCCCAGTTTATCCTTCAACCAGCGGTTCTGGGGCAAATATTTCAGGCCGGTGTTGAGCAACTGAGCTGCTTCGTTAGTCGCATCCAGTTCGATCATTTCATCCACCCGTTTGAGAATGGCCTGAAGCATCATGTCTTCGACTTTTTTCTTGTCTGCGCCGTTTTCGCGGGCTTTATCCCAGGCTGCCAGCGCATTTTCAATATTGTTGACGGCCAGGGCCTGCCCTTTGCTGACCAGGGCATCGGCCAGACGGGTACGGGCAGACTGGTCTTTGGGGTTGGCTTTGAGGGCGTCTTGCAGCAGGGTGATGGCTTCATCGAGCTGTCCCTCGCTGATGAGGGCTTTCGCCAGGCCGGTTCCGCCCAGGGCTTCCAGCACATCCTGGGCGGGCTGGAAGGTTTTATCCAATTTGAGGGCATCCTGGGCGATTTTTTCGATTTTTGCCTGAAGTTTCAGATCCTGCCAGCGGGATGGGCCGCAAATGAAGGGAATATCGGCGGTTTTGCCGCGGCCTTTCAGATATTGAACGGTGTCGTAGAGGGCATGGGCGCCTGAAAATTCCAGGCTCCAGTGGGCCAGCAGGTGCTGGTGGCGGGAAACGTGGGCCGTTTCATTGGCTTCGGAATAGGCCAGAATGAATCGGGTATGGATTTCTTTGAGAAGGCCGCGGAGGGTTTCGCGGCGCATTTTTTCGATTTCTTCGGCTGGAATTTCGCGCTGATAGGCATCTTCACGCGCTTTTTTCCAGGTTTCCCAATAGGCATCGGCTTCCAGCGCGGTAACCCACAAAGCAATGGCCCTGTTCCACGAGGTTTCATAGATTTCAGGCTGCTGTTTTTCTTCCGCTTCGATGGCCTGGCGGTGGTAGAGGATGGCCAGCTGGTGGGTGATATCGGCCTGAGAGGGGTCTTTTTTCAGCATGTTTTCAAGGGCTGGAATGACTTCATCGTAATGATCCAGAGTGAGGCCGGCCATGATGGAGGCGCCCTGAACGGCGCCCATGGCGCGGTGAAGCAGGCTCTGGTTGGGATCAATCTGAAGGGCTTCACGCAAATAACCATTTGCATCCTGCCAGGCTTTTTGTTCAACGGCGCGGGCAGCCAGGCAAAGCAGGCTGTTGAGGGCGGCGTCATGGGCGGCTGAATGCTGTGGAGAGGAAGCCAGGGCGGCGCGGAATTCATTGACGGCAGCGGGAATGTTTTCCTGGGCCAGGTAGGCGTTTCCGGCGGCGACCAGCAGTTCAGCACGGTCATTTTCGGGCAGTTTCTGGATCATGGCGTGAGCCTGATCGACCCTGTTGGTGTGAATCAGGCTGGCAATATGCAGGCGCTGCAGACCGGTTTGTTTTTGATCAGAGGTGAGTGAGGGTTGTGGCATGGGCATTCTCCTGACAGGTCAATTCAGGGTTTCCATTAAGTCGCAGGCGGTCTGCCATTCGCCTGAGCGGGCATGGCAGATGGCCAGCCCCCAGGCAGCGCGATGTTTGAGTTCAGGCGCAGCCCCCTTCAACACGCGGTTGAAAAGGTCGGCGGCTTTTGGGTCCTGATGCAGGTTGAGCAGAGCCAGCCCCAGATTGAAGAGATTTTGCGGCGAAGGGTCGCTGGCAGCCAGTTTTTCGAAGGCTGCCGGGTCGGTTTGCCCGGTTTTCCACTCATGAATGCATTCCAAAGAGCGGCAGGTTTCATCACTGGCGCCAAGCTGGCGGGCGCGGCGCAGTGCCTGGGCGGCCAGCGGCTGCTGGATGTTTTGCACAACTGCCAGCAGATAGACATTTTGCAGGCTGCGGCGGGTTTCCTCATCGCTTTGATAGGCTTCAAAGAAATGTTCCCAGGCTTTGGCCGCAGAGAAATAATCCTGACGCTGGTAGCAACTGCAGCCGTGCAGATACCACAGCCGCCGCAGGTTGAGCAGCAGGCGCGGATCATCGGGATAGCGGTGGGCCAGCAGATCCCACTCGGCGATGGCGCCTTCATAATCATGGGCGGAGGCGCGGCTGAGACCAGAATAGTAGAGCACCCGGTCCGAGGTATCACCACTGGCGCGGGCTTTGGCGAACATTTCAGCCGCTTCAGCGACTTTCTTTTGCCTTTGGAGGATGACCCCCAGGGCGCCAGAATCCTGGGCCTGGCGGTAGGCATTTTCGGCCAGTTCCCATTGTCCCTGCAGTTCGTAGATCAGACCGCGAACCGCCTGCACTGACTGGGAACGTTCGTCTGCGGGCTCCAGTGAGCTCATCACCCGCAGACCGTTGGTGTCGTCGCGGAAGGCGGCGATGCGGGCCAGGCCCAGAATGGCCTCGCGCAGGGTGGCCTTATAATGACTGGCCTCCTGATAAGCAGCTGCTGCTTTGTCGAGGTTCTGCTGGCGCAGGTGAAGATGTCCGAGCTGAAGCGTCACACGGGGATAATAGGCGTCGCGCGATTTCTGAATTTCTTCAAAGATAGCCGCCGCTTCCAACCAATGGCGCGGATGTTCTTCAGCTCCCAGCCAGGCCAGGGCGCAGCCCAGGGTATAGAGCGGCTGTGAGGTGCGCGGATGATGCTGCAGATAGAGCTGGAGATGGCTGACCGCGGCTTTGGCCTGTCCATTGCCCAGGCAGGCGCGGCCCAGGCACAGCAGGGCTTCGGGCATGGAAGCGGCCAGCGGGTCAAGCAGGGGAATGGCTTCGGCAAAGGCGCGGGTTTCTGTGAGGGCATGGCCCAGGTAGAACTGGAAGGTGACGTTTTCAGGGTCAAATTTGGTGATTTCGCGCAGGTGAGGGATGACCTCGGTCCAATTGCCTTCCTTATAAAGGATATTGGCCAGCAGTTTGCGGGCCGGCAGCAGGTGGGCATCCAGCTTGAGGGCTTTTTCGGCCGTCTGGCGGGCTTCTTTGTTTTCGCCGGCGCGCACCTGGGCGCGGGCCAGGTCAAACCACCAGGCAGCGTTCTTGGGTTCAGCTTTGGCCGCTGCATCGAGCCAGCGAATGGCGGCGCGGTTTTCTTCAGACGATGCTGGAAAATCATCCAGGATGAGCACGCCGAGATCATGGATCACCCCCGGCTGCTGCGGGTTCAATTTGAGGGATTCTTCAAAGGCCCGGCGGGCTTCGGGCAGGCGGTTGGTGTTGTGATAGACCTGGCCCAGGCAGGCGTAGGTGACGGGATCGGTTGAATCGAGCTGTCGGGCTGTTTCCAGCGGCAGCAGGGCTTCGCTCCATTTTTCCAGGCGCATGGACACTTCGCCGATGATGCGGTGAGCCCAGGCAATGGCAGGATTAGCCTCAACCACCTTGCGGGCCAGTTCCAGACGGGCGGCAAGTTTATCATCGCTGAGTTTGGCGGTCAGCGCGCATTGATCATAGAGAAATTTGGAGACCTTTCTGAAGCGATCTGTGGCAGGGGAGCCGCGCTGGCTTTTAAGATAATCCAGCATGGTGCGCAGGTCCGCTTCAGATTTTTTACCCGCGCCGGCAAGGTATTCCGCCATGCGCCCAACGCTTTCGGCATCGGCATTCATGCCATTTTTGCGGGCTTTTTCAAGCAGGGCGTGGGCATCGGAAAAACTGCCGCGATCCATGGCCAGGCGGCCCTGAACGAGCTGGGCTTCACCCAGGAGGGCTTTTTGTTCGGGGATCAGAGGTGAGACTCTTTCAAGGGCAGCAACCACACCATCCACCAGCTGGCGGGCTTCCGCGGTCTGGCCGGCTGCTCTGAGCTGTTCAGCGTGAGCCACCTGGCTTTTTTGTTTTCCCAACTGCTTGAGGGTTTTCTGGCGCAGGGCATCCGTGTTATATGTGCGCAGTTCACGTTCCAGGCGGTCGGCTTCTTCTTTCTGGTTTCCGGCGCGAAACAGGCTGATGCGGTCTTCGCGAGAAATAACCGGGAACAGGCCGACCAGAACCAGCGGCATGGCGCCGATGGCAAAGAGGAAGGCCACCACGCCAAGGGCAAAGGACAGCCAGCCGATGTGCCAGAGGAGCCACGAACCAATCCAGATCACCAGGGCAGGCAGGTCGCGTAAAAACCAGTAAGCGGTGTGGGGCAGGCGGCGGTCGCCATCCACCAGGGTGGGCCAGCGCATGCCGACCCAGGCGACGGCATAGAAAGCGGACAGGGCGGCCATGAACCAATCGCCGGTGAGCAGCAGTCCCACCCAGCCCAAGGCCAGGCCGCCCGGCAGGGCCTGGACGACATAGTCGGTCTGGCCCTCATCCAGGGTGCGGCGGGCGATAAATATCAGATCGGAGATCAACAGAATGAACACCAGGGGCCAGCCAGCGACCAGGTTCCAGAAATAGGTGATGAAGCTGCCCAGACCCACCTTGAAGGGATCGGGGATGGCAGTGAAAGAGAAATACCATCCCAGAAGGGTGGGCAGAGCCATGAGGATCCAGATATAGATGACGCCGCGGAGGGTGTCGTGATCGGTGGAAATTTTGAAGAGACGGGTGAAGAGCCAGAAGGGGAAAATGGCAAAACCAAACGCCAGGATGAATAGGGTCAGGCTGCCAGCCAGCTGCAGGTACCATTCGCCCACAAAAAGCAGAGAAAGGGTTGAGGCCCAATCGAGCCCGCCCCAGTTCAGGAAGGGAATCACAAAGAAAATTTGTGAAACAAAGATGCCACCGATGACGGCAAAGGTATATGCCGCCAGCAATCCGGCCTCTTCGCCGAACTGTTCTTCCCAGCCACCCCTGACCAAATTGACCAGAATCGCCGCAGCGATTACCCAGACAATCACCCCCGGAATTGTGAATGTCATAAGGCCTCCCAACGATAATGAATCAGGTTTTTAAACGCCGGATCAGTTTTTGCACCTGGCTCTGGTTTGGATTGAGAGCCAGCGATTGTTCAAGAGCCTGCAGAGCCTGCTCCTTTTCTTTCATGCCCATAAAGGTGATGCCCAGGTCGCGCATCAGCACATAATTATCACTGGTTTCGGCGGCGGCTTCTTTTAATACAGCCAGGGCTTCGTCGCGTTTGCCCATCAGGTTAAAAATGCGCGCCAGCTCGAGGCAGACACCGGGATCGTGAGGTAGAATTTTGCGTGCATCGCCCAGCAATTGCAGGGCTTCGGAATAGCAGCGTTCCTGGCGCTTCTGACGGGCCTGCAGGAGAAGGCTGGCTACCTTTGAAAAGCGTTCATCAGTGCTTGTTGAGGATGGCTGAGGGGTGTTAAGGCGGGCAGACAGGGCGTCAATGGCGGCCACAAAATCTTGGGCCGATTGGAAGCGGTCATCGGGGCGGATGGCCACGGCTTTGAGGAGCAGATCGCGCAGGGGACGGGGGATGTTGGGCGAGAAGGTGGTCGGATCAATGCGCGGGGCGTTTTCCGCCGCCTGATACATGGCGTCGCGGGCAATTTGCTGCTGCAGGCGTTTATCGGCGAAAACCATAGGGTTTTTCGCCAGGGCGCGTTCGAGGGCCTGGTCGGCGGCTTTATGGTAATCGATGGGCATGTGACCGGTGACCATTTCGTATAGCATAACGCCGACTGAGTAAAGATCGGCGCGGCCGTCCACCACAGCGGACAGACCTGAAGCCTGTTCGGGGGGCATGTAGTTCAGAGTGCCCATGATATCGCCCATCTGGGTCATGGCGTGTTCTTCAAGGTGGGCCAGACCCCAATCGCCAATTTTGACATGGGCGCCGTCGGCACTGAGGAGAATGTTTTCAGGTTTGATATCGCGGTGGAAAATGTTTTCCTGATGGGCTACTGCCAGGCCGATGCAAATTTCCTTGATGATGCGCAGGCAGTCGGGCAGGGTGAGGGGCGGCTGGCGGCGGTCCATCCAATCGCGCAGGGTGCCGCCGTCAATGTATTCCATGACAATGAAGTAGCTTTGTACACCGGGGTATTTATCTGGTTCGATCAATTCAAACACCAACACCACGTTTGGATGGAACAATTCACCCATGGCATAAGATTCATGAATGAAGCGTTTGATGATGGCGGGGTTGGCTTCGCTCATTTTAAGCTGCTTGATCGCCACCAGGCGGCGGGTCATGGTTTTATGGTGGGCCAGATAAACAAAGCCAAAAGAACCTTTGCCCAGGTATTTGTCAATTTGATACTGCCAGATGGAATCACCGGGTTTAAGCTGTTCGGAATTCGTTGGGAACATGAGAGTCTCCTCAGGTGAGAGATTACCTAATTTATTATAGATGATAATTGGAAGGAATGATAATCAAATTCAGGGTACTTTATCCGTTTTGGATTTGTAAATTAAATAAACCGTGTCACTTTGTTTGTTAACCTACTTGACAAAAAAAATTATTATGTTATATTAGTTATATCATCCTATTGCGGCAGGAATTGCGTGGTCACTTCTTACATATCTTTTACAGCAGATAATGTCAAGAAATTCAACCGTTATGCCATCCTGGACCTGATCCGGTTCTCGGGAGGGGGCATTTCGCGGGTTGAACTGGCGCGGCGGATGGGGTTGACCCGGGCTGCAGTGACTGCGATTGTTAACGAACTGATGGATGCTGGTCTGGTCTGTGAGGCAGAAAGCCTCAAGATTCCCAGCGGCCGGCGGCCGGTGGTTTTGGAGATTGACGCCAACCGCGGTTTTGTGATTGGCGTGGATACGGGGGCGACCCATATCCGCCTGATGCTGGCTGACTTTGCTTCCCACACCATTGCTGAAGTGGAAGCGGCTTTTGATATCAACCGCGGACCCGAAATGTGCCTGTTTGAAATGGATGCCCTGCTGCGCCAGCTTCTTGAAAAAGCGGGTTTGCCGCTTGAACAGATTTGCGCAGTGGGTGTAGGCGTGCCCGGGCCGATCGACACAGGCCTGGGCGGGGTGAGCGGTCCACCGATCATGCCGGGCTGGGATGGCTATCCGATTCGCGATCATTTGCAGGAATTATGGCATTGTCCAGTAACAATCAACAATGACGCCGAACTGGGCGCACTGGGCGAATGGGCCTACGGCGCCGGCCGCGGCGAACAGAATCTGGTATATCTGAAAGTGGGGATGGGCATTGGCGCAGGTTTGCTGCTGGATGGACAGATTTACCACGGCAAGACCGGCAGCGCCGGCGAAATTGGCCACATCACCATTGAAGAAAACGGTCCGCTTTGCACCTGCGGCAACCGGGGCTGCCTTGAAGCCATGGCCGGCGGCAAAGCCATTGGTTACCGTGCGGCAGAAGCTGTGCGGCGCGGCCAGCGCACCCAGCTGGCGGAAATTGTGCCGCCTGAAAAAATCACAGCCCGCGATGTGATGGTGGCGGCACGCAGCGGTGACTTGTTGGCACAGCAAATTGTGCATGACGCAGGCGCCCACCTGGGAACAGCGGTGGCCAGCCTGGTTAACCTTATCAACCCAGGGATGGTGGTGGTTGGCGGCGGTGTGGCGCAAATTGGAGATTTGCTGCTGGAACCGATTCGTCAGGCGGTGCAGGCGCGCAGCCTGAAACCGGCTTCTGGCGCTGTGCGCATCACCACGGCCCTTTTGGAAAGGCGCTCGGTTGGTATGGGCGCTGTGGTTCAAGCATTATCTATCGCATTGAGGACGATTTCAGACCGGAAGGAGGTGAGGGTGAAAGAAGACGAGTATGATGAAATGGATTCCAATTGAGAGCCAGAAGCTGGCTCACCCATTGTTTCATATAAATTTTGAGGAGTAAAAGAGATGACAAAGAAATTGATGCCCTTGATCAGCATCCTGCTGATCGCAGCCTTTATCCTGGGCGCCTGCACGACCCCGACCGCAGAACCTACCAAGGCTGCTGAACCCACCAAAGCGACGGCCGCTGAAGCCACCAAGGCTCCTGTGACCCCTGCTGGCCCCAAAGGCGAAGTGACCCTCTGGCATGCTTACCAGACTGGCTCTTCGGAAGAGACCACCCTGACTGAACTGATCGCCAACGCTCAGAAAGCCATGCCTGATCTCAAGATCAACGTGCTGCAGATCCCCTTCAGCGAGATCTTCAACAAGTACCAGACCGAAGTTGCTGCTGGCGGCGGCCCCGATATGTTCGTGGCCCCCAATGACGACCTCGGCAACTGGGCTCGCGGCAACCTGGTCATGCCCCTTGATTCCCTCCTGGCTGGCAAGCTGGATAAAGTGTCCAACGTGGCCGTGGAAGGCATGAAGGTTGACGGCAAGATCTACGGCGTGCCCGAATCAGCCAAGGCTGTTGCCCTGTACTACAACAAGGAACTGGTCCCCAATCCTCCCAAGACCACCGATGAACTGATGGCCCTGGTGAAGGAAGGCAAGACGATCAGCATCTTTGTGGGCGCCTACCACATGTTTGGCTGGGCCGGCTCCTTCGGCGGCAAGCTGCTCGATGACACCAACAAGTGCGTTGCTGATCAGGGCGGTTGGGCGGAAGCCTACCAGTACCTGCTCGACCTCAAGGCTGCCGGCGGCATCTTTGAACCCGATTACGGCAAGGCCGAAGCTGGCTTCCGCGCTGGCACCGTTGGCATGTTCGTCAACGGCCCGTGGGCTCTGGCTGACTACAAGAAAGACCTCGGCGACAAGCTGGGCGTGGTTCCGATCCCTGCTGGCCCCAAGGGCGCTGCTGCTCCGTTGAATGGCATTGATGGCTTCTACATCAATCCCAACAGCAAGAATACCCTCTCAGCTGTTGAACTGGCTCTGTTCCTGACCAACAAAGAATCATCTCAGATCTACACCGACAAGGCCGGTCACGTGCCGGTGCGCTCGGACGTGCAGGCTGCTGACCCGCTGGTGGCTGCCTTCGCTGAAGCTTCTGCGACCGGTTACCCCCGCCCGCAGAGCGCTGAATTCGGCAACTTCTGGGGTCCCTTTGGCGACATGGTCACCAAGATCATGGAAGGCGCTGTGAAACCTGCTGATGGCGTGACCGAAGCCTGCAAGGCGATGAACACCGCAAGCGGCAAGTAATTCTGTTGTGACTATTGGAGCGCTGCGACCCCTGACTGGAGCGCAGCGCTCCACCTTCGTTTTAGAACAGATGGGAGGATGTGTCATATGGCCACTTTATCCGCCAACGCGCCCGGGCCAGGGAATGGACTCCTCAGGTGGTGGAAACGGACTTCTTTTACCCGCGCTGCCTACCTGTACTTAATTCCAGCTTTCCTGGTGATGGGTATCATTACTTTTTATCCGATGTTTTACCAGGTCTGGATGTCCTTCACTGATTACAATATCAAAAACCTGAGGATGGATTCAGCCCCGCCGAACAATGTGGGTTTGAAGAACTATGAAGACATCTTCAAGGGAGAACTGGCCAAGAAAGTTCAGAATTTCAATTTCTGGCGCATCCTGGTGTTCAATCTGTGGTGGGTGATCAGCAATGTGCCGATTCACGTCATTCTGGGCGTTCTGATTGCGGTGCTTTTGAACGTGAACGGGCTGTGGTTTAAGAAAGTGTACAGGGCGGTTTACGTCTTACCAATCATTTTACCCTGGCTGGTGGTTGCGACCGTGTGGCGCAACATGTTTGACCAGGATTCGGGCTCCATTAACCTGCTGCTGGCTTCGGTTGGCGGCCTGTTTGGGGTGCCCCAGGAAGTGTTCCGGATACGCTGGATGGAAAGTATTGTGCCGCCGATCAACTGGCTTTTGCCCGGACAGGCACTGCCGCTTTCCTATTACGCCATGCTCATCACCAATATCTGGATGGGCTGGCCTTATAACTGTATTGTGGCAACGGGCGCTCTGCAGAGCATCCCCAAGGATCTTTACGAGGCGGCTTCGATCGATGGCGCCAGCCCCACTCAGCAGTTCTTTAATATCACGGTGCCCTTGCTCAGGCCAGCCATGATCCCTGCGGCCATGGTAGGCACCATCACCACCTTCAACCTGTTCAATTGTATTTACTTCATGTCGGGCGGCGGTCCGCTGCGCCAGACGGAAATTCTGGTGACCACGGCCTTTGACCTGGTCAAATCGCAGCGCCTCTATGGCATGGCGGCAGCCTTCTGCGTTGTCATTTTCTTTGTCTTGCTGGGCCTGACCCTGTTGACAAATTATGTTACGCGCGCAACGGAGAGCTACGATGTCAGTTGAAACCTCTTCCCAAAAATCGTTTTCGCTGCCCTTTGGCAAAAGAAATTCCGGCCCACAGGAAGGCGGGCGGCCGCTGAAACTCTGGCAGCAACTGATCTACCAGGCGTTGGCGCTGCTAATTGCCTTCATTGTAATCTTCCCGATTCTTTGGATTGTCAGCTTATCGCTGAATCCAAAGAATGTGTCGCGTCCGAAAAACCTGATACCCGAACAAATTTCCTTCGACGCCTATTTGCGCGTGTTGGACAAACCAACCGCCAACCCGGTCACCTTCCGCGAACTGGCGGTCAACCAGCTGAAGCTGGCAGGCGGCAGCAGCATTGCAGCCGTTTTAATTGGCGTTCTGGCGGCGTATTCTTTCTCGCGTTTCAATTTTAAAGGGCGCAAGGCGTTGATGGTGACGGTGGTCACGGTGCTGATGTTACCATCCATCGCGACGGTGGCGCCGTTATTTGTCCTGTTGAACAAGATCCAGATCAGTCTGGGTGATATCACCTTCAACCTGCGTGATTCCCTGTGGGGCGTGGGTCTGGCCGTTGTTTCTGGCCAGCTTCCCTTTGCCATCTGGAACCTGAAAGGTTACCTGGACACCATTCCCAAAGAAATTGAAGAAGCCGCCATTATTGACGGCGCCAGCCCAAACCAGATGTTTATTTCCATTGTTTTGCCGCTGGCCATGCCGGCATTGGCGGTGACGGGTTTTCTGGCTTTCTCAGCAGGCTGGACGGAATTCGTTATGTCGTGGCAGTTCCTGACCAAACCGCAAGATTTCACCCTGGCCATGTCTCTCTGGAATATGGTGGGGCAGTTCTCAGGTGATGTACCGTGGTCGGTGTTTGCAGCCATGGCATTGATGGTGGCTTCTCCGGTGGCCATCGTCTACCTGATGCTGCAGCGCTATATTGTCGGCGGCATGACTCTTGGCGGCATCAAATAATTCCAACTGTAACAGAGGGGGGATGATTTGCAAAAAACTTTTCGGCGGCGTTATGCCGCCGAAAAGTTCATTCAGGATCACGTATGAAGTTACCCTTGAAGAGAATCCTGGTTTTTCTGACTGTTTTCGGGGTTTTTTGTTTTGCGCTCTGGCTGCGGCTTTCGGCAGTCCAGAAATTGCCCATTGACTATGATGAGGATGATTACCTGGGGGCAGGCCAGGTTTACGCCCGCGCCATCAAGGCGGGCGACTGGAATGAAGTGATCAATTACGACTACAACTATGAACACCCCCCGTTGACGAAAATAGTGTATGGCCTGGTGATCATGGGATTGCCTGAGGCGCCGCAGTTACGAGAAGGAAAACCCACTGAACCGCCAGTGAAAAACCTGCCTCGGCCGCATTTTATTTATGCGCGCAACAGCTCGGCCGTGTTTGGTTCGCTTGAATCGCTGGCTCTGGCGGTTATCAACCCGCTGGCGGGTTTGCTGCTGGCAGTGAACACCTGGCAGATCAAATACACCAGCCAGATTATGCTGGAACCCCTGCCGGCTTTAGCCAGCCTTCTGGCGGTGCTGTTTTACATGCGCTCGCGCCAGAAGTTCAATTTCTGGACGGTGCTCTCCGCCGTCATGCTGGGCATCACCGCGGCTTCCAAGTATCCTTATGCGCTGGTGGGGCTGGCCATATTGATGCACTGGCTGTGGACGCGGCGGCCGGACAACTGGCGCGACCGGCGCAGTCTGGGCGGATGGCTGCTGCCTGTGCTGGCCTGGGGGCTGATTGCACTGGCCTTTTTTGTGGCTCTGGATCCGCGCTTATGGACAGACCCAGTCAACCGCCTGAAGGAGTCGCTGTTTTTCCACGGCGGTTATTCACAGAGCAAGACGGTGAAAGATGCCAATTACCCGCCGTGGCAGCAGCTGGTGTGGTTGGCCCAGTCCGTGCCCTGGCATCCGGGCGTTTTCCCCATCACCATTGACAGCTTCATTTTTGTCTTCGCCATTTTGGGACTGCCGCGCTTATGGAAAAAACAACCCGTGATGTGCCTGTGGCTGGGCCTGATGATGGCTTTCCTGTTTGTCTGGCCGACCAAGTGGCCGCAGTACCTGTTGATGATGCTGGCGCCTTTTTCCCTGTCGGCCGCGGAAGGTTTTCAGGAAGTGGTCAGCGATCCAATGATACGCACCGTGAGGGACTGGATGGGAAAGCGCAAACCGGCGCGACCAGACCGGGCTGCGCAAATGCGGGTGATGCGCAAAGACAGTTTGAAAGCTTTGCCATGGATTTTGCCGGGGCTGCTGGCGCTTTCTGTGATCGCCATTTATCCCTTGATTTTTCAGGGGGCCATGTCACTGACCGATTTCAATTCCACCTCCATCCGCGACGGATTGCAGGGCGGGGTGTGGCGTGAGGCAATTGGTGGGATCACCGGGCAGGAAAAGGCGATTAAAGCAGAATTGTTTTCGCAAACCCGCAGCAAGGACGTACACTACCTGGGATTGGCGATCTATGAGGGATTGTTTTCTGGTGGGGCCGCGGATATTGTGGTGTTCAACATCATCTGGATGATTCTCTCAGTGCTGCTGCAGGTGATGACCGGGGTGGGCATTGCCCTGATTTTGCACCAGCGCGGCCTGAGGTTCAGATCTGCCTGGCGGGCTCTGTTTATTCTGCCGTGGGCGATCCCTGAATTTGTGGGCGCGCTGATCTGGCTGCGCCTGCTTGAGCCGAAATACGGCTGGCTGGCCCTGGCGCAAAACCTGCCCAAGGATGTGAATGTGCCGGCCTGGTTCAGCGACCCTGGGGCCACCCTGGTGACGCTTTTGATCGCGGCGACATGGTATGGTTTTCCATTTGTGGTTCTGGCCGCAGGCGCCGGGCTGAAGCAAATATCTGATGAGGTGTATGATGCCGCGGCCATTGACGGCGCGGGTGCCTGGGCGCGGTTCTGGCATGTCACCTGGCCGATGCTGCTGCCGCTGCTGGCGCCGGCGATGATCATCCGTATGATTTTTGCTTTCAACCAGTTTTATCTGTTCAATACCTTGCAAATTCAACCCCCCATGACCACATTTGCCAATTTATCCTATTTGATTTTTAACCCCAGCGGCTATTTTGGCGGGCAGTTTGGCCTTTCGGCAGCCATCAACATGTTCACGGTGCTGGTGTTGATTTGCCTGATCCTCTGGTTCAACCGCTGGAGCAAAGCGGCTGAAGGAGTGACCTATGCATAAAATGAGCTGGCCGCGGCAAATTCTCAGCCAGCTTGGCCTGGGTGCCGCCGGGCTCTTTGTTTTGGCGCCAGTATGGGGAATTTTTTACCTGGCCTTCGACGGCGGGGTGAAGGGCTGGCCGATGACGTTTCGCATCTGGCCGGAGAAACCCACTCTGGATATGTTTATTCAGGTGTGGAACCGCACAAGCCAGTCGCTATCTTTTCCCTCTCTGCTGCTGAACAGTCTGTTTGTTTCGGTGGGGGCGGCGCTGCTTTCGGTGGGCCTGGGTGCCAGCATGGCTTACGCCTTTGCCCGCTACCGTTTCCCTGGCCGCAAAGCGGGTCTGATGGGCCTCTTGGTGGGGGCGCTGCTGCCGCCAGTGGCACTGATGACGCCGCTGTATATGCTGCTGACGATGCTGGGGCTGCGCACCAGCCTCTGGGGGCTGATGATTGTGTATACATCTTTTTCGATGCCTTTTTGTATCTGGAATATGCGCTCGGCGTTTCAGGCGGTTTCCATTGAGCTGGAGGAGGCAGCTTTTCTCGATGGAGCGGGTCCATTAACTTCTTTTTGGAAAGTGACCCTGCCCCTGGCGCTGCCGGCCATTTCTGTCGCCGCGCTGATCGCTTTTCTGATCGGTTATTCTGAATTTGCCATGAGCTGGCTGTTTGTGGAAAGAGCCCAGAATGTGACTTTGGCCATGGCGATTGCCGGAGCATTGCAGGGGGGCGTGATGGAATCATGGAGCAAGCTGGCTGCCCTGGCGGTGATGATGAGCCTGCCGGTAGTATTGATTTTCCTGCTGCTGCAGCGTTTTCTGCTGGACCGCCTGTTGTTTACCACGACAGGAACAGAATAAATTCATTTTCATTCAGGAGGAGAAATGAAAAAATTTCAAGTTATCTTAAGCGTGCTGGTGATGCTTTCGATGGTGATGGCCGCCTGCACCAACCCAACGCCAACCCCAAGCCCGTCGCCAGTGCCACCCACCCAGGCGGCCACTTCAGCGCCCAAACCGACAGATGCAGCCCCTGCGCCCACGGCTGTGCCTGCGGATGACGGCGAGGTGCTGTATTTGAACCTGGTCTGGCACCAGCACCAACCCCTGTATTACAAAAATGATGACGGCGTTTACACCCGTCCGTGGGTGCGCGTGCATGCCACCAAGGATTATTATGACATGGCTTCCACGGTGCAGAAATACCCGGATGTGCATGTCACTTTTAACCTGACTCCTGTGCTGCTGATGCAGATCAACGATTTTGTCAAAAATGGGGCCAAGGATGTCTACTGGACCCTGTCGGAAGTTCCGGCCAGCCAGTTGACCAATGAAGATAAAGATTTCATTTTGCGGCGGTTCTTTGATGCCAACTGGGATCATATCATTCGCACGCACCCCGGATATAAGGCTCTGCTGGATAAGCGGGCGGGGACCACGGATGAGCAGATCGCCGCGGCGATGGCCTCTTTTACCGAACAGGATTTCCGCGATTTGCAGATCTGGTTCAACCTGGCCTGGATGGATCCGGATTTTCTGGCAGCGGAACCTTTGAAAAGCCTGGTGCAAAAAGATCACGGTTATTCTGAAGAAGACAAGGTGACGCTTTTTAATGAAGTGAAGCGGATTATGGGCGAGATTGTCCCCCTGCACAAACAAATGCAGGATGCCGGACAGATTGAAGTGATCACCACACCCTATGCCCACCCCATCCTGCCCCTGATTTACAACACTGACCTGGCCAAGGTTGGAAACGCTTCAGCCGAACTGCCCGATCAACCCTTCTCATATCCACAGGATGCAGAAGCGCAGTTGAAGAAGAGTGTGGAAATTTATACCGAGAACTTTGGCCGGGCGCCGCGCGGTTTGTGGCCGGGTGAGGGCTCGGTGGCGCGTGAAATTGTGCCGCTGGTTACGAATGCGGGCTATAAATGGATGGCCTCTGGTGAACAGGTGCTTTACAAGACTCTGGGCATCCCCTCCTTCACCCGCGACACCAAGGACACCGTTTTTCAGGCGGATCAGCTTTACCGGCCTTACCTGGTGACCCCGCGTCCAGATGCGCCGGTGCAGGGCGGCCCGGTTTATATGGTTTTCCGCGACCTGCTTATCTCAGATAAAATTGGTTTCACTTATTCCGGCACACCTGGCGCGGAAGCGGCCAAGGATTTGATGCAACGGCTGGAGAACATTCGCGCGCGGCTGAAGGCCTCCAACGCCACCGGCCCGCACCTGGTCAGCATCATCCTGGATGGTGAAAACGCCTGGGAAAATTATGACAATGATGGCAAAGAATTTTTGAATGCCCTTTACAAGGAGCTTTCAGAAAGCAAGACGGTCAAGACGATCACCCCCTCGGAATATTTTGAAAAGTTCCCCGAGCAGAAAGAATTGAACGGTCTTTTCCCAGGCGCCTGGTTCAGCCCGAACTATGACACCTGGATTGGCGAAACCGAAGAAAAACTGGCCTGGAATTACCTGGGAGAGGTGCGCGCCAACCTGGCCAAATATGAAAGCGGCGAGAAGAAAGCTCCTTCGGAAGAGGCTTTGAAGACCGCTTTTGATTTCATGTATCTGGCTGAAGGCAGCGACTGGTTCTGGTGGTACGGCGCAGACCAGGATTCGGGCAACGATTCGTATTTTGATGAAGGCTACCGGGCTTTGCTGGCGAAAGTATACGAATCGCTGGGTGAGACGGTGCCGGCCTTTGTGAAGATTCCCCTGGTGCCCGAAAAAGTGGTGGCGGCCCAGCAGGATTTCTCAGCCATGTTCACCCCGACCATTGACGGCGCGGAAGGGACCGATGAATGGAAGAATGCGGCCTACTACCCCTTTGTGGGCGGCGCCCAGGCCCGTTCTGAAGATGTAACGGCGGGCTTCTACTACGGCCTGGATTCTCAGAATCTATACCTGCGGGTGGATGCCAAGGAAGACTGGAAGACGGTTTCCAAAGGCACGGTCAGTGTGTATATCAGCTCGCCGCGTCTGAACGGCAACAGCGCGGTAAGCCTGCGCACCCAGGGCACGGATGATCCCTACGTGCTGGGTTTTGGCGCAACTGTGATGGTGGAGGCGGACCTGGCAGCCTCATCCGCCAAGGTGTATACGGTGGATGGCAGCGTCTGGAAGGATGCCGGCATCAGCGGTGTAAAGGTGGCGGTTTCAGGCAAGGTGATGGAATTGAGCCTGCCCATTTCGGCTCTGGGGGCTGTTCAGGCCGGTGATACACTGAGCATGGTGGCGGTGACCGGCGCGGATGGGCGCGATATCCAATCGCTGCCGGTGGGCGGCCCGGCTCAGATTGTGCTGCCGGAACTGACCCCGATAAACTTTGTGGTCGAGATTACGGATCCTGAAGGCGATGATCACGGCCCCGGCACGTATACCTACCCGACGGATGCTGTTTTCGGCCCATCCATCTTTGATTTGACCTCTTTCAAAGTGGGTGAGGATGAAAATGACATCATCTTCCGTTTCTCGATCAAAGGGAAGATCCTCAACTCGTGGAGCAGCCCCAACAATCTTTCAGTGCAATCGCTGGACGTGTATATTGACAAGGATCCCGGCAAGGGCACGGGCTCGCGCCTGCTGCTGCCTGGGCGCAATGCTGCTTTGCAAGAAGGTTACGGTTGGGATTACGCCCTCTGGGCGGAAGGCTGGACGCCCGGTATTTACAAGGGCGACGCCAACGCCATTGAACCATCGCCGGTGGACGGCGCAACCATGAAGATCCTGGTGGATTCGGTGAACGGCAATGTGACCCTGCGGGTTCCCAAGGCAACGTTTGGCGACGGCAATATTGCCGACTGGGCTTTTCTGGCCGTGATGATGGGGCAGGAAGGTTACCCTGCTGCGGGCGTTTGGCGGGTGCGCGATGTGGCGACAGATGCGGCGCAGTGGCGTTTTGGTGGGGCTGGCGCTGATAGCAACCATACGCGCATCATCGATATTGCCTGGCCGGCAGAAAGCACCCCCACCCAGGAAGAAATGCTTTCAGGGTTTACCCCACAGAGCAAGCCGGTGGGCGAGTTGACCGTGGCTGATTTCGCCCAGCTGAAAATGTACGGGCCATCCAGATAAGGTGATGATGAAACAGTTCCGTCCCTTGCCATGTGAGGGACGGAACTGATTTATTGATTTTTTAATATCCGGTGTACTTGACTTGACAGGGGCCCATTTTTACCCGTATAATTGTTTCAATCTTATCCTAATTTTTCTTGGGAGCTGGTTCATGAAAAATTTGCTGATTTCGCGCAATTCACTCGTCGTTTTGCTGTGGCTGCAATTTATTCCATTGGTGATTTTCCCGCTGGAATCATTTTCACCTTCCAGCCAGGAATGGTGGCTGCCAATTGTGCTGACAGTTTTGGCCATGATTGGCGTTTTTCAGGTTCTGGTCCGCAAATCGGACCAACCCTGGCCCTGGTATCTGATGTCGTTTTCTCAGGGTTTTAACCTGATCAGCCGGTTGATGATGGTGATGCCGCATGCGACAATGAATGAAGCTGGCACCCAGGTTTTTAATGCCCCTTATGTGATCCTCAGTGTGATTTCCATGGCGCTCTCGGTATTCTATTTGTGGTATGCTGAACTGCCGGAAGTGCGCATGGGTATGCTGCGCAAGTAAAACATAATCATTGATGAAAAAAAGACTTCAGGGCAACCTGAAGTCTTTTTTATTTGGAATTTCAAGGGAGACGGCGAATGGCCAGCAGGGTGGTATCATCCGCAGGGGGGGTATGATTGCGAAATTCATCGAGAACAGTGTTGATTTTTGCCAAAGTGTCATTCACAGGCATGCCAACCTGCTCCTTCATGACGGCGCACAGGCCTTCTTCGCCGAAGAAGCGCCCATCTGGTGAATTTGACTCGGTCAATCCGTCGGTATACATGACCAGGACGTCGCCAGGATTAAGAACGGTGGTGTGATCGGTCAGGTGAATTTGTTCGAGTGCGCCGAGGGTGATGCCGCCTTTTTCGAGCAGTTCAGTTTCACCCGTTTCGGCATGGAGGATGACCGGCAAATTATGGCCGGCGTTTGCATAGATGATTTTGCCGGTCCGCGGAGAAAGGATGGCGTAAAACACCGTCACCAGCATGCCGTCTTCAGAATTCATCAGCAGCAGGTTGTTGACTGTTTCCAGGACGCGGGCTGGGGAATTGAAATCTTTCACGGTGGCGCGGATGAGTGTGCGGCTGACGGTCATGTAGAGGGCGGCGGGCATGCCTTTATCAGACACATCGGCAATCACCAGCCCGAAACGGTGATCGGGCAGTTCAATAATATCATAAAAATCACCGCCAACTTCGCGCGCAGTTTGCCAGCGGGCATCCATTTCCCAGCCTGGGATGCGGGGCAAACGATCGGGGAGGAATTTCTGCTGAATTTCGCGCGCGAGCTGGAATTCCCGCTCCATGCGTTCACGCACCATCATTTCAATTTGCAGGCGGCTGTTCTGAATAGCCAGAGATGTTTGCTGGGCGATGCCGCTGAGAATTTCCATGCGGCGTTCGGTGAGGCGGGCGCTTTCGCGGGTGATGGCCAGCATAACCCCGTAGCGGTCGCCCTTAATGAACAGTGGAAATGCCGCCAGCAGGCCGGCGTTTTCAATGCTGGGACTCTCTTTTTCAGCCTGGCGCGGGCGGGCAAATTCAGGCCAATCTGCCGGGGCGATGCCCGAGGGTAAATAATAGTGCAGGGGAATTTCCTGTTCAAGCACGGAATCGAGAACAGGAAATTCACCAACCCCATAACGTTTGCCGATGAGAGCATGCTCGACCCGGGCCGAACCTGCATAGACATGCGCGGCTTCATAGTACTTGAGTGAATCGTTCCAGAGATATATCAGACAGTAATCAATGCCCACCAGGATAGGCATGATGTGCACAATGGATTCCAGGGTGTCTTCCAGGTTTTCGTTGCTGACCACAGTCTGGGCCACCTGCAGCAATACAGCGGTGACATAGGCTTCTTCCTGTTTGGCATCGAGCAGGCGGGTGTTTTGAATGGCAGTGGCGGTTTGATGGGCAATCCCTTGAATAATGGCCAGATGTTCATCTTCGCCATCTTCATTTTCTGCCCCAGAAACAGCGGGATCATAGGTGATCAGGAAAGCGCCAAGCAGTTCTGAATGGGACATCAGCGGCAGCAGCAAGAGCGCGTTTAATCCCATTTCTTCCACAGCTGAGGGGCTGAGTTTCAATTCGCTGCATGGATCGGTGATGAAAACGGGGGTTTGCAGTTGGAAGAGCTGTTCAAAAGCCGGAATCTGTTCCGGGTAAAAAGGCTTGCGGGATAAATCGGCGGCATGCAGGGGGTGGCTGCCGTAGGCGGCGTTCAGACTGAAGGTGCTTTGTTTTTCATCCCACAGGAAGATGGCGCAGCCTTTAAACCCGGCCAGAAGGGGGGTGAGGCGCACAACGGTGGCAATGAGTTCATCGATATCTGTGATAGATTGAGTGGCCTCAGAAACCTGAAGCAGAACGGTAGAAACCCAGGCCTGTTCCTGAGAAGAGGCAAAGAGGCGGGTGTTTTCGATGGCCACAGCCGCATAAGAGGCAAAGGTGGTGGTCATCGCCAGGGCTTCGCCCCCGTACCGGCCGTTGGTGCGGTGGGCCAGGCTGATGACGCCCAGGAACTTCTCTCCAGTGCGCAGAGGGGCAACAATGGATGAGTAATCCTGGGGAAAATCCAGGGTCAGGCCCAGTGGGCCCAGCGGATCCTGGGGGCGGCGAATGGTGGGTTTCTGAGATTGGGCGGCCTGAGACAGCCAGGTGTTGACTTCGGGGTTGATCAGGCGGATGCGCTCAACGGCTTTTTTATCGCTGCCGTGAATGGCTGCCAGACGCAAATTGGTGCCGGCATGGGGCAGTTCATTGGTGGCATCCTGCACCAGCCAGATGCCAGCGACATCACAGGGCAGGTTGCGTTCCAGTTCGGTGAGAATGGAATCGAGCACATCGTCGAGGGCGGCATTGGCTGAAAGTAAGCCGGCCACATCGCGCAGACTTTCAGCCACCTGACGGCGCCAGCGCTCTGACCGGTACAGGGTGGCATTGCGGATGGCCACCGCGATATTATCTGCCAGGGTTTCAAGAATCTGGCGGTCGTTCTCGTCGAAAGCGTTGCAGCGGGTGGATTGAATATCGAGGATACCCAGCACTTCGCCGCCATTTTTCAGCGGGATGGTCAATTCTGCGCAGGTGTCGATGGGAGAGATTTCGGTAGGCCGGTAATAGGGATCTTTGGTGACATCATTGGCCATGATGGTTTCCCCATTACGCGCCACCCAGGGAATGATGCCGGTGGGGCTGTCGAGCTCATAGTTAATTCCTAAAGTTTGCATGGTGAGGCTGCGCGCACCAGAGCCTGCCTGGAATAGAATTTTGCGGCGGCCAGGGTGGACGGTGAACACATGCACATAGGAATAGCCAAAGCGTTTGTGGATGAGCAAGGCCACTTCTTTCAACAGCTGATCCATATCCAGAATGGACGTGACCACGCGGCTGATTTCGGCCACATAAGATATTTGATCTGCCCGGCGCTGCTCCCATTGGTAAAGCTGAGCGCCTTCGATGGCCAGGGAGATATTATCTGCCAGGGCATGCAGCACCAGCATATCCATATCATGAAAAGCATCGGCTTTATTGCTTTGAATATCCAGCACTCCCAGAATGCGGTTCTCAATTTTTAACGGCAGGGCAATTTCAGACTGCGTTTCGGGCAGGGTATCCACATAGCGAAAACGCGGTTCTTCAGAAACACGGCAGGCGACCAGTTCTTCGCCCGTTTGGGCAACATGGCCGACAATACCATCTCCCAGGGTGACGGGAAACATGTGGGTGCGTTTATCGGGTATTTCTGAATCCACCGAACAGGCGGAAGCCCGGAAGTGCAACACGCCTTCGCCTTCATCCAGGGTGAAAATGGCTACATAATAATAATTGAAGGTCTTGAGAATCAGGTCAGTCACCCGGCGTGCCAGTTCATCCAGGTCCATCACATGGGAGATCTGAAAGCTGACCGAGCGCACCAGGTTGATTTGTTCAAAGCGCCAGTTCTTAATGGCTACCTGGCGGCCATAATAGGCAGCAAAAGCGGCATGCGCCGCCAGGGCATCAAGCTGCTGCAATTCGCCCGAAGAAAGGGGCGGATCAGAACGGCTGACCTGCAGAATGCCGATGAGCATATTTTGAGTTTGAATGGGAACCGCCACAGCTGAGAGATGCTGGCTGGAGGAGTCATATTCAACCTCGCGGGAACCAGAGGTAAAGACCCGCTCCATCAGAGGTGTGCGCGGCTCTGGGACGAACAGCATATCATCTGTTCCAGGCAAGGGGGGTGAGGGCGGAGAAAGCCAAAGGCTGACCTCACCTGCAAGCGTTGACTTTGTGGTCTGGATGATGAGGTCTTTCTGAGCGGCAATCGAGCTCAGTGTGGCGAGTTTTTCCCCCATTTCGAAAAGCGATTGCCAACCCGGAAGACAGGCTGGATAATCGGCATCGATCAACCTTTTTTGTCCTTATATTTTATAAGGGTGAGGGTGTTGCCGCCTTCTTCAGAGAATTCGAAGCGCACCTCATCCATCAGCTTGCGCATAAAATAGAGCCCCAGGCCGCGCTCTTTGCGGTTTTGAAGGTCAGTTTTGAAATCGGGGAGGGGGACCGATTCAGGGGTAAAAGGGCGGCCCTGATCGTGCAGGACGATGGTAATGTTGTTGTGGCTGGTGCTGACCTGCATTTCGATGTCGCCCAGGTCCTGGCCGCCGTAGGCATGGTCAATGATGTTAGAACAGGCCTCATCCACGGCAGTCTGAATGGCGTAGACATCTGCGTCATTAAAACCGGCCGTTGTGGCCGCCTCAACAATCACATGACTGATTCGTTCAAGGCTGCCATAACGGCCAGGAAAAACAAACGTTTTCATTTACTACCAGATTTCTGGCTAGAAATTACCAACGGCAGCCACAACATCATCAAAGAACTTGAAGAAGGGCACAAAACCTGCAAGGTCCAAAGCTGAGTGAATGCGCGGGGGAACGCAGGCCAGGATCACTTCACCGCGGTTGTACCGTTTGCAGGTTTTTTGGGCATTAATCAGAACCCACAGACCAGAGCTGGAGATGTAATCGACATCTTTCATGTCGACAACCAGCTTGAAGCGGCCAGCTTCGTTGATCTCAGCGATCAGTTTGGAGAGATCGGGAGCGGTCATGCTGTCAATTCGGCCGGTGATTTTGAGCAAATCACAATGTTTATATTGAGTGGTGGTGATTTCCATCGGCAAGCCTCCGCGCAAGATTGAGAATAGAAAATGAATGAAATACAATGATGATTATATCATAGAGGTCAAGTACAAGGTTAATCTTTTTGACGTGAAAGAACCTGTCAAAGATCAGGATTATATGCATAATTTCACTTGCGAACAAAGTTGAAACTGGATACAATAAATGAGCTATTAATTTAAGGCCATCTTTGAAAGGAGATCGAAACAATGTTAGTTGGTGAACGCATGGCGCGCCCTGTAATTACGGTCCCCCCGGACATGCCCATTCAGGAAGCACTCAACCTGATGCATAAAGAAAAAGTTCGCCGTTTCCCGGTTGTGGATAGCCACGGGAAAATGGTTGGTCTGGTTTCAGAGAAGGACTTATTGAACGCATCGCCATCGGATGCGACGACTCTGAGCGTGTGGGAAATCAGCTACCTGCTGAGCAAAATCACAGTTGAGAAGGTGATGAGCAAAAAACTGATCACCATCACCGAAGACACGCCGATTGAAGATGCAGCACGCCTGATGGCGGATAAGAAAATTGGTGCCTTACCAGTGCTGCGCGACAATGAACTGGTGGGCATCATCACCGAAACCAGTTTGTTCAAGATCCTCATCGAACTGATGGGCGCGCGGCGGTCTGGCGTGCGCATGGAGGTGCTTTCGGATGACAAGCCCGGCAACCTTTCCAAGCTTTCCCGGGCCATTTATGAGCTGGGCGGCAATATCATTTCCTTTGCCACCTTCATGGGTGAATCAGCCGGGACCAGCCTGCTCATGTTCAAGGTGGAAGGCGTTGAAAAAGATAAACTGAAAGCCACCATTGAACCCATGGTTCGGAAAATCGTTGATATTCGCGAAACGCATATTGTTTAATCGGATGTGAGCGATTCAAGCACGTATCGAATCACAGATTTTGATGAATCTGAGCGCCCCCGTGAGCGGCTTGCTGCTTTGGGGGCGCAAGCTTTAACCAACGCCGAGCTTCTGGCCATTCTGCTGCGGGTGGGGGTGAAGGGACTGAACGCCATTCAGGTTGGGCAGCAACTGCTGAATGAATTTCAAGGTCTGCGCGGCCTGCACCAGGCCTCGTTTCAAGATTTGCAGAGCCAGACAGGGGTGGGCCCGGCAAAAGCAGCGCAGATCAAAGCGGCGGTGGAATTGGGCCGCCGGCTGGCTTTGGAACTACCTGAGGACAGGCCCACCATTCACAGCCCGGCAGATGCTGCCGCCCTGGTGCAGTATGAGCTTTCGGCTTTGGAGCAGGAAGAACTGTGGGTGCTGCTGCTGGACACACGGAACCGCCTGCTGCGCATTGAGAAACTCTACCGCGGGTCGCTCAATGCCTCCACGGTGAGAGTGGCTGAGGTGTTCAAATGTGCCATTCGTTGGAATTCAGCCTCCATCCTGGTGGTTCACAACCATCCCAGCGGCGACCCGACCCCCAGCCCGGAAGACACCAACCTGACCCGCACCCTGGTGTCGGCGGGCAAGCTGATGGATGTTGAAGTGCTGGACCACCTGGTGATTGGCCGGGGGAAGTTTATTTCCATGAAAGAACGCGGTCTGGGTTTCTCATAGGAGGCCGTTATGACAGATTATCAGATTATTTTATTGCCTGCTGAGGGGTATTGGGATTGGGTGCAGGCCTGCCGCGAGTATGTTAAAGCATTTGGCGCCAACCTGACGCATGACCCGGATACAGCCGGGCGGTATTTGAATCCCAATCAAATTGTCTCGGTCATCATCCCCCCCGCGGGATATCCAGCGCAGGGGGATATGGCTGCCTGGTTCCAGAAAAATTATCCGGGGGTGCGCCTGGATTTGATTCCGGTGGAGACACCCGAAGCCCTGGAACAGCTTTTAGGCGCGCGGGTGGCCAGTCATAACCGGCTGGGGCGCACCCAGCAGCCATTTTCACTGGCCTGGCCGACGGATTATGCCGTGGTGACGCAGCCTTTTGGGGCGCACCCGGAAATTTACAGCCAGATGGGGGTGCCCGGGCATGAAGGCCTGGATATTCGCGCCCCCATGAACGCCAATGTGTATGCCTGCGCAGATGGCACGGTATTTCAGGTGCGGGAGAACCCCCAGGGACACAATTACGGCAAACATATCCGCATTCAGCACCGCGATGGTTATCTCACTGTGTATGCTCACCTGATGGAGATCAAAGTCAAACCCGGAGATGCGATCACGGCTGGTCAGCTGATTGGCAAGGCCGATTCAACGGGCAATTCAAAAGGCAGCCACCTGCACCTGACTTTGAAGAAAGAAGGCGCCACAGCCAGCGGCCTGACGCGCTACCCCAACGATATTATTGACCCGACGCCGTTCATGGTCTGGCCCACGCCCAAACCCACCCCGGCCGGAGCGCTGCCGGCGGGCTGCCTGGTGGGGGTCAACGCCCGGCCGGACGGTTCCTTCGCCCAAGGCGACCTGGATGCCCTGCAAAAAGGACGGGTTGAGGCGGTCAAACTGCCGCAGAATGTCAAAAGCGAGGATTTGGACCGCATTAAGGCATTGTTGCCCAACCTGTGGGTGGCGGTGGACCTGAGGGGAAAACTGAGCGAAAATGCGGTTGCCCCGGGAGAATATGTGCAGATGGTGACAGCAGATATCCAGCGTTTTATGGATAAAGGCGTGCAGCACTTCCAGATTGCCCGGGAACCCAATCTTTACAGCGAAGGCTGGGGGACAACCTGGGCCAACGGCACCGATTTTACCATCTGGTTCCTGGAAGTGTATAACCGGCTGCACAGCCAGTGGCCGGCCATCAAACTGGGTTTTCCAGGGCTTTCAATGGGTGAGCAGGTGGAAGGTCTGCGCCAGGACGGATGGGTTTTTATTGAGGAGGCAGATGCAGCCGCCCAGACGGCTGATTGGATCGGGGTGAATGCTTACTGGAGTTCCCGTGAAGAGATGGGGCAGCCGCAGAAAGGCCGAATGGTTGACTTTTTCAGTCAGCGCTATCCAACGCACGAACTCATTGTCAGCGAATTTGCCAATGTCAACCCGCAAACCAGCCTGGCAGCCAAGGGAGAGGAATACACGGCTTTTTACCAGCATTTGCGCGGTCAGGCAGGGGTGAGGGCGGCATTTGCCAACATCCTATCTGCTGCGCGTGGTTTTGACCAGCAGATGTGGCGGGATGAAAGCGGAAAACTGACCGAGATTCCTCTGAGCGTGGGAAAAAGAAATTTCTAACTGAGGTTCAGACAAAAGATCGGACATTGGGGTAAATCAAGGCTCGAAAGGTAGCCAGGGCGGTCTGCAGGACAGCCGTTTTCTGTTCCTGGGACAGGGACCATTTTTGTTTGAGCAGAACAAATAAGCCGGAATAGCG
>JAKQJC010000035.1 GCA_029561345.1 Chloroflexota bacterium
AAAAAAAATATACTTCTATCCAAATTGTAAATATCACCCTCTTATTCTTGTTTCTCCTGTCAGCAGGTTGTATATCTGATCCCCTGACGCAAACGCCGATTGTTCTTGATGAAACCAGCCAGGCGGTACCAAACCCAACCCAGGCCGATATTTCGGGACGAATTGTTTATTCTTCAATTGTCAGCACTGAACCCTTTGTAACGCAAATCTTTCTTAAGGATTTGGACACGAATATGGTAACTCAACTTACCCACTCTGGGAATAACGGTTTTCCAGTTTGGTCCCCAGATGGGTCTAAAATTGCATATGAATCATGGTCACAAGAAAAATCGTTTGATATATACATCATGAATGATGATGGCACCCAAGTAGAACAACTCATTGCAAGCACGGCTAGGGAAGAGTCACCAGACTGGTCGCCTTCAGGGGACAAAATTGTTTTTCAATCCGATCGAGATGGATCATCTCAAGTTTATATCATAAATCTTGACACGTATAAAATGACCAGATTGACAGACAATTTAGTTGGTGTTTCCTTTCCACAATGGTCAACGGATGGCAGGCGAATCGTTTTCACGGCCCTTATTGGACAGCCCGGCAGATCTCAGATTTTTATCATTGATGCTGATGGAACGAACCTAAAACAAATGACCACTTACGACCCCTACCATTTCCAGGGTCAGCCCAACTGGTGCCCGGATGATTCTTGCATTATTTTTGCCCGGGGTGTAAATGGCATTCCAAGATTAATGCGGCTTGATTTGGAGACCCGGGAAGTGATGCCCTTACTAAATGATGTCTTCTCTGAGAACTTGGCAGAGACTAAATTGGCCCGTTCTCCGTTAAGGAAATACCTGACATTTTCTGTTTTAAAAGAATCGTATGCTCTGAATGTAGAAACAGGTGAACTCTTTTCGTTAGGCGTCATCGACAGGAGCATATCAGTATCTTTATATCCATAGATTGACTACCCTGACCCGGATGCGGATGTGACCTTCACCTACAACACTGCTGGGCAGCGCATCGGAATGACCGACGGCTTGGGTTCCACCACCTGGACCTATGGGCCGAACGGAGGCCTTCTTAACCAGCTTTACCGGCTATTCGGGCACGACCAACGCCAGCGGACAGGTGACCCTGACTCTGCCAGACGGCAGCTACCGCTTCAGAGCAGATTACAGCGCGGTGAGTGGGGGAGGGCTCACCCAGTTCTGGAGTGGAACAGCCAATCACTGTTCGATACCGGGCTGCGGGAGCGCTATTGTCACGGTGACGCATGCCACAGTCGTGACGGCGGTGGATACGGATGGGACGGCAAAGGCTGGCCTGAAAGTGTATGCGTTCAATAACGCCGGCTATACCGGCTATTCCGGAACGACGGATGCCGGCGGGTAGGCGGCTTTCACCCTGCCGCAGGGCAGCTACCGCTTCCGCGTTGATTTCAACGGCACCCAGTTCTGGAGTGGAACCGGAAATCACTGTGATGTGCCGGGCTGCAGCAGTGCTGCGGTGATCGTGAGTGTTCCGCTGATGCTTTCCATCCAGAACGCACAGGGTGGGGTGGTCAGCGGGGTGAAGGTGTATGCTTTCAACGGCGCTGCCTATACCGGATACAGCGCCACCAGCGACGCTGGCGGACAGGCCACCCTGACCCTGCCCTTGGGCAGCTACCGCTTCAGAGCCGATTACAATGGGGCGCAGTATTGGAGCGGAACGCAGAATCACTGCGCCATTCCAGGCTGCATCAGCCTGACGCTGGTGGTAGGGCCGCAAATGACCGCCACCCCGGTGCAGACGCCCACAGAAACCCCGGCGCCCAGCGCCACGCCGCAGCCCTCGGAGACGCCCGTGCCTTCAGAAACACCCACCAGCACGCATGAAGGAGCGGAGACAGCCACGCCGGTGGCCTGGCATCCGGGTTCTGCCAAGATTCTGGCGGATATCGTCCTGGAAAGCAGTCTGAAGGCGGCAGCCGGGCCTGCCCGGCAGTCGCAAACCGGGCCGGTGATCCTGACGGTGATGGATTCGAATGGGACGGCGAAGGGCGGTTTGAGGGTGTATGCCTTTGATGGCGCCGCCTATACCGGGTTCTCAGGAACCACGGATGCAAACGGACAGACAGCGCTGAACCTGCCAGACGGCAGCTACCGTTTCAGAGCCGATTTGAACGGCACGCAGTTCTGGAGCGATACGGCCAACCACTGCGGCGTGCCGGTTTGCAGCAGCGCCAGCATCACGGTGACCAAACCGGTGACTGTCGCGGTGCGCAATACAGATGGCGCGGCGATGGCCGGGCTGATGGTGTATGCCTTCACAGGCAGCACATATGTCAATATAAGCGGGGTCACTGATGCCAGCGGGCAGGCGGCTTTCACCCTGCCGCAGGGCAGCTACCGCTTCCGTGTTGATTTCAATGGCACGCCGTTCTGGAGCAGCTCTGAGAATACCTGCGAGCTGCCGGGGTGTGAAACGGTGGATGTAACAGTGGCCAGGCCGGTGACGGTGACGGTGGCCGGGCAGACCGGCGTGCCTTACCCGAATCTGATGGTGTATGCTTTCAACGGCAGCACTTACACGGGTTATTCCGCGGCCACCAACGACAGCGGGCAGGCAACCCTGACGCTGCCGCTGGGCAATTACCGCTTCAGAGCGGATTACAACGGGGTGCAGTTCTGGAGTGGAACGGATGCCTGCGCCATTCCGGGCTGCGAGGCAGCCGCTGTGACCCTGCCGGGCGGGACAATGGAAGGCAGCGTGACCATTTCCTATGGCTACGATGCGCTGAACCGCATGGTCGCTGCCACTTACAGCAATGGCATTGCCTTTGAATATGTCTATGATGCGGTTGGAAACGTGCTGGAATACCATGAGACCATTGCCGGGCAGGAATCTGTCACGAATTATGCCTATGACGCCGCCAACCAGCTTGTT
>JAKQJC010000041.1 GCA_029561345.1 Chloroflexota bacterium
ACTTTGCTTGCAATTTTCGGATAGTTCGTGCTCCGACTGCCTACGATGCCACTAATCAAACTGGCCAGCACATTCAACTGCTTCGCTCCGTAGCCTTTCGGTTCATCCAAAAACATTTGTGAAAGTGCCGTTCTTATGCTATGATAGCGTTGGTGGTTGTCACTCATGGTTCGCTCCTGGTTCTTTGGTTGGAACCTAAGCTTACCAGATGTCAGCCACCATTTTTGTCCGGTAGAGAAAGCCAGAACAAGTTAGGGGGGAAGGCCAGCCAAACCAGCACGACCTGGCGAAGGTTTCATTGGCTGATGAGCAATCAAACCGCACAGCAGGGCAGCCAGAGACTTGCCCACACGACGATGACGGGAACGCTCAATGGGTGGAATAATTCAAAAATGGTCCTGATTTCGCTGATGATTTTGGGGTGCTTCCGATTCCGCGTATGTTGACCAAGGATCCATGCCCCGACCCGGTTTGCATCCCATCAGCCTGTTATGTTATAATGGCAGTTGCAACCGGTTGCAACGGTTCAGAAAGGAATAAGCATGCAAAACTTCTCATATTTCAACCCAACCCGCATTGTCTTTGGCAAAGGCAGCATTTCCCATCTTTTTAAACTGGTCCCTGTTAACCAGAAAATCCTTATGACTTACGGCGGCGGCTCCATCTTCAAAAATGGCGTCTACGACCAGGTGAAACAGGCCCTGGCCGGGCGCGAACTCTATGAATTCGGCGGCATTGAAGCCAACCCCACCTATGAAACCCTGATGAAAGCTGTGACCCTGGTCAAACAGGAAGGCATCCAGTTTTTACTGGCCGTGGGCGGTGGATCGGTGCTGGACGGCACCAAATTTGTCGCTGCGGCAGCATTATATGAAGGAGAAGATCCCTGGGATATTCCCAGCCACCGCGGCAAGATCGGCAAGGTGCTGCCAGTGGCCAGCGTGATGACCCTGCCGGCCACCGGCTCGGAAATGAACGGCAACGCGGTCATCTCGCGAAAATCCACCCAGGAAAAGCTGGGCTTTGGCGATGTGCGCCTTAACCCGGTTTTCTCCATTCTGGATCCTGAAACTACTTTTTCACTGCCGGTCAACCAACTCCGCAACGGCATTGTGGATGCCTTTGTCCATGTGATGGAGCAGTACCTCACCTACCCGGTGAACACCCCTTTGCAGGACCGGCAGGCTGAAGCTGTTTTGCTGACCCTGATCGAAGAGGCTGACGCCATCTTAAGCGATCCGCCGCAGTATGATGCGCGCGCCAACTTTATGTGGTGCGCCACCCAGGCGCTTAACGGGCTGCTCAGCCGCGGCACAGTTGGCGATTGGGCCACCCACCCCATTGGCCACGAATTAACCGCTTTCTACGGCATGGCGCACGGTGAAACCCTGGCTGTGGTATATCCATCCATGATGCGCTTTAAGAAAGATGCCAAGAAGGTCAAAATGCTGCAGTATGCCGAACGGGTCTTTGGGCTGCGCGGCCTGCCCGAAGAAGAAATGCTCCAGCAGGCAGCCGACCAGACCGAAGCCTTTTTCCGCCGCATTGGCATTGGCACCCGCTTGAAAGAATACAATGTAAATGCGGCCGAAGCCGCTGAAAAGATCTCAGCCCGTTTTGCCGAACGCGGCTGGAAGCTCGGCGAACACGAAGATATCGACGCAGAAGCTGTGCGTCAGATTCTGCTCAACGCAGCCTGATCAATCCCCCGCCACCCCAAACCGCCCGCAAAGATTTTTGCGGGCGGTTGATTTTAAAACCATTCGTATCCAGGCCGCGGTGAAGCCATCTGGAGATAAAACTGACCCAAAACAGACCAACCATCAAGTTCAATGCCAGGGCAAGGGAAGTAAGCAGGTTATTCAACCTTTATATTGGGGGTAGCGATCAAAAATGATGGTCAGTATTTTCTGGACATCAGCCAGTGCCAGCCCCCTGCCGAAGGTTCGGAAGGGGATCACGCCGCGCAAATCCAGCTTCAGGGTATCCAGGTCTTGAGACAGGAAACGCGAATGAGTCTGGTTTGAATGGCGTTCCTGCAAAAACACCGGACCGAGCTTTTTAATCTCAGCTATCTGATAAATTTGTTTTTCTTTGGTTGCGAATCCGGACCGTTCAATCCAGATGCCAGTCGGGTCCACGCCAATGGTTTCACGATCCACAAAATAAACCAGCATTTCGCGGTATTGACTGTAAATAATCAACAGGCACAGCCCCAAAACGCCGGCGCTAGTGGCCACGCCCTGCATTTTTGACGTTCCTTCCAGAAGAAAATTGGCCAGCAGGCCAATTAAAGGCAGGCTGATCAAGGTCAAAAACAGGCGGATAATGGAAAGAATGATCCTGCCGTTTTTTTGTTTAAGTTGAATAGTGATAAGAATATTTTCAGCGCGGTTCTCCAAAACGCAGTTATCTGAAAGGGTCAATGTCTGGATGATTTTGGGGATGACAGGCGAGTCGGGCAAAGCCACGCCCCGCTCCTGGCTCAGGAGGAGTCCCAAATAAATTCCCATGCCGGTCAAAAAACCTGCAAGTAGAAAAACCAGCAGGTGCGGCATGTAAAAATTGTCTTCCGGAACATGCAGCCAGAGCACGCTAAAACCCGCGGCCACGCCCAGCCCAACACTGATGGGCATTTTCCACGGTTTTCCGCCCTTTACAATCCGCAATACACTGCCAGCCAGCAGGCCAAGCGCGAACGCGCCTGCCCCATATGCCAGAACAATCAGGTAAATTGAATCCATATCTCAATAATTCCAGTTTATTACCAAAAAAAATTCACCTGACCACAGCTGATAGAATGATGTGGTTTAGGCAGTTTATCCGTCATATTTTTGCCGGGTTAAAACCCGGAAGTCTAAAACTGTCTATCTACCCAGTCTAAAGCCCCGCAGCTTGCAGTGGGTTTCTCAGAGGTCAGGTTTTCCACTTTCTTTCCTCCGAACGAAAATCCTGCTTTTCAAGATTGATGAGCTCAATCGCCAATATCCTGTTTTTTGAGCAGGCTGCCAATCACCGCGTAGCGAAAATCTTTTCCCATAAAAGCCAGAATGGCTCCGGCAATGCTGTAAATGGAGCAAATAATTTGCACCAAAAACAAACTCAGGACCACACCCAACGGCAGCAGCAGGGTTTGCGCGGCCATGGCCAGATCTTCAGACGGCCCGCCGAGAATGGGAACAAAAAACAACCCCAGGGAAAAGACCGTCAAAATCAAGGTGAAGATCAGGACGATCAACTGCCAGATGGTGGCCTGGGCCGCCTGAAAGCGCACATAGGGGGACTTATCGCGGAACACAAGCCAGATGGCGGCAGGCGCAAAAACGCCCACCGGCGTGAAAAAGGATAAATGCGCCAGGCCGGCCCAGGTGCGCTCATTCTGAACCGGCGCCTGATAACGGGCAAGGTCCTCAGCGGATTCCGCGGCCGGGGGCAGGCCTTCAAACAGATGCGGGGCATATTGGCGAAAATCGCGGGCCAGCTGCCCATCCTTCCAGCCTTCATAGTTTGAAAGCTCCATGAAGGTGGGTTTTGAACGGAATAAATTGAAAGGCCACACGAAGGATATGGAAAAGCCGGTGATTTCAAACTGTCTGATATATATTCCCCGGGCAAACAGCAGACTGCCCAGCCGTTCAATATCAGACCAGATGCAGCGGTATTGCATATACGGCCAATAATGCACTTCCAGCCCGGTAGGAGATGTTTTTAACCTGGCCATAAAAGTCCCGATCACAGTAATGAATTGAACCACAACCAGCAAGAGAAGCAGAAGGCCCAAAACAACGAAAAGAGGCGATAAAACGAGGAACAACCAGTAGCTGATCTGATCCGTCTCAGCATTTCCCATCGCCCGGGAAAAGGGCAGAATCATCATGGTCAACGACATGCCCATAATGAGAATGATAAAAAGCAGTGAAAATAAATTCAGAGCCAGCACCCATTTTTTGAAATGATAGGTGCGCGCAGTACCGGTAATATCATTTGATTCAATAACCGTCATCAACTCACCTTCCTGGTAATGTGTTTTTAGATGCGCCCTGAGGATCGGTCTGTCAAGTGGATGAAATTTGAACCGGCTGTAAAAGCGTTTCCAGAACACGCTCTCCTTCTGATCATCGAGCAGCTGCCGGGCTTCCATTCCAGCACCTGTTGCCATTTTTAGCATCCGTCCCTTCTTTACCGCGATCAATCCCTTTTCGCATCGTCATCTTTCAGGGATCAACTTTGATTATAGCATTTTCAATGCGGCCGCTCCGGCAATTGTGTAAGTCATTTGTCAATGAGGCCTGTTATGATCATTTCATAACGGCAATATTCACATTTATTTTTCAACCTTTTTAATGATCCGAAAATTCCTTCCTCTCTCCATTTTCAACCTGTTTGTTGTTCTGATTCTTTTTTTCAGGTCTGGTTTCGCCAGCGCAGACCCGGCTTCCCCAGGCGCCAGACACAACCTGGGAAAATGAATGTCTGGGCTGTGGCAAAGAATTTTACCGCACTGCAGACCACAGCCTGCGCCTGGATGCTGCCGGCCAGCCCCATATCGCTTATGGTGGCATCCATCTCTACTACGCCTGGTTTGACGGCGCCGCCTGGCAAAAAGAAACCGCCGACACGGCTAAGGCGTTGGCGAGGGAGCTTCGTTGGGATTGGACGGCACCGGTTATGCCCATATCAGCTATTATGATAGCACCAATGCCGATCTCAAATACGCCTATCAGGACGCAGTCGGATGGCACACACAGACGCTCGACAGCACTCAAACCGTTGGCGAATTCACCTCACTTGATGTGGACGATGTCGGAAATCCGCATATCGTTTATAACGACAGTGCCAATTATCCCCATATTATTCATCATTTTGGCTCAAACAGCATCGATTATGCCTATCAAAATGCCAGCGGGTGGCATATTGAAATCCCGCCGAACACCACCTCCACCGGTTTCTACCAGGCCAGCCTGGCCCTGTCGCTCGACAGCGCCAACCGGCCCCACATCGCTTATTACGACGACGCCCCCAACAACCTGGGGTATGGTTACCAGGATGGCTCAGGCTGGCACTTCGAGACTGTGGAAAACCTGGGCACCAAAATCGGCAGCCAGCTGTCGCTGGCCCTGGATTCAACTGGAAAGCCCCGCATCGTCTATTACCACAATACACAGGGACTAAAACACGCTGTCACTTCTTCTCCCATACTGCAGCCGGTGCTTTACCTGCCCTTTGTCACCAAATAACAACTGCAACTGATTTTAAACCCGGCCGCACCTCCGAAAATCAGGAGGCGCGACTTTGTGCTAAGGAATGCGGATTAAATAACTGTCTGAGCAGAGATGACGATGCTCCGTCATTTCAGCGGGTGAATCAGAGCCGGCCTGAGAAGGGCGGGAGTCCGCTGGCTAAACCTGCCTGCCCGGTCGTCTTCGCCCCTGTTATGTGAGGGTCTGCACATCTGACCAGCCCCGCTGCTGATCCAGCCAGACCCGCCGTTTGAGCACCCGCACGGGTGAATCCGGCCCCTGGGTCAGGTAAATGCGGTAATATTCCCTCTGGTTTTCTGTAATGCGGAAGGAATCAAACCAGCCGCACAGCACGCACAGGCGGTAATTGCCTGGCGGCAGCTCCACCTGAAAGACCTCATCATCAGACATGGGAATGCATGGCGAAACCAGCAGCCGGCCCGAAGCCACCCGCAGGCTGCATTCCACGGCGTGGTCCCAGGCTGCCAGCACTTCCGCCGGGCAGGTCTCTCCCACCACCAGGGTCACTTCCACCTCCGGCATATCCTGCAGCACGCTGATGCCCACAAAGCCATCGGTCACTGCCACGCGGTTGGTCAGGGCTTCCTCCGTCCAAACATCCGATGGATCCGGATAAGACTCATCATCCATCAAATGAAACTGGCCGTGAGAGGTATTCTTGATCAGAAAGACATATTCGCTCATCTGGTTTCCTGTCCCATCTTCAGGCGCACCCTGATCAGCAGATCGTTCAGGGCTGGCCTGGCCGAGCCCACATCTGGCAAAAAAGTATTTTCGCCCGCCTCCTCCAGCGCTCGCACCAGGCGGGTATATTCACCCTGGAAAAATTCAAAATCACCCTCAGGCAGACTGGCTTTTTCTGGGCCGCTGTTTTTGCGCGCCACCAGGTCTGGAACATAGGGCAAATGATACAGCTCATTCAATTCCAGCAAATTGGCATTCACTTCCCCGCTCTGCATCATATAGAGACCTGTCAGCAAGACCCGGAAGACATACAGCAGCGGCTTGACCCGGCGCGGATTCTCTTTTTCAAACAGCTTCCATTGAGATGCGGCAAAACCCAGGTAATGCCGGGCATGAAAACGGGTGTGACAGCCCGGGGCAATCGCCTTCAATTCCTCATGTTCTGGCGTGGTCGTCACCACCAGCGGCGAATAAAGCTGTTCCAGCACGCTGCCATCCGGGCGCAGCAGCAGGTGAAAGAAACGTCCAACATCATGCGTCACCAGGTCCAGATCAATCCCATCTTCGCGGCGCGACACTTCAATGGTCTCTTCTTTGTTCATCAGGCCCAGCACATCGGTCAACGGTAAAACGTGCACCCCGCGCAGGTCATAATCCGAATCGGGCGATGGAAAGCCATAAAGATGGGCGCCGCTGATGGTGGAAAACAGCAGGGGGTAAGGCTGCGCGGCGGCAGCCTGTTTCAGGTAAGCATCTGTATCCATGATTGTCTCGATTCCTCTCATTGAACCTGACTGCGGCGCGCCCGCACCAGAAAACGGTTGGCGGCCGCCGTATCAGGCTGCATGGGCAGCCGGGTGGTCTGGTAAGCCGCTTCAAATTCCCTGTGCAGCTTCAAGCGCCAGGCATCCACTTTTTCCCAGGGCATGCGGCCAAAGCGGATCTCCAGCAGTGGTTCGCGCCAGCCATCCACCCGCACCGGAACAAACCCTTCGTTTAATATTGTGATGCCCGAAAGCAGCAGGCGAATCAGGTGCATGGCATGTTTCCAGCGGATTTCACCGCGCACCCGTAAATCCTGTTCCAGCTTTTTGAACTGCGAAAGCACATAACCATTATAGGTCTGGTAAACAAAGCGTGAAAGAAAAATATCCCGCTGCGCCAGCAGCTCCTGGGCCAGCGGGGTGGCCATTTCCACCAGCGGGGTGTAGAGGCATTCCAGCACATTCGGATTGGCCCGCAGCGCCAGGTTAATGAACTTTTGCAGCTCCCAGTAACATTCTTCTGATTCTGGGCGTTCCAGCTGCTCGGGCACCCCAAACAGAGACCAGTGCAGCTCTGCCGGCGGCAGGTAAATGCCGCGCCGGTCCGTATCCGAGGCATCGTGATCAAGGCCATAAGCCCGCGAACCCACCACACAGCGGTAAATCACCTTTTGATAAAGGTCCACGCCAGAAAGGGTTTCTTCCCCCAGTTCAAACACGCCGCTGGCAGCCATTTGCTTGCGCACGGTCAGGCCAGTCGGCGCCACTGGCTGTTCAATGCCGTTGGCCAGCCGCACCAGGTAAAGAGCGGGCTGCGTTGAGAGAACGCGCAGAACCACTCCAACTGCTCCGGCCAGCACTGCCATTTCGCCTGAAGCATCCTTGATATCCGTTTGAACCACCACCTGGGTTCCAACCGGAAAGAAATGATGGTCATTTTCCTGAGTCATCTAAATCTCGCGCCCCATCCTTGATCACAGAATGTTTTTGACAGATCAGCCGTCCTTCATCCACCGGCAGATCCTCGTTCGCCATTAATTATAACCCGCACTTGAGGGTTTTTGAACCGGCAAGCCACTCAAGCCAGAACAGAACTCTGGCTGGCCGGCCGCTGGCAAACCATCAGATCCGAAATGAGATGGAAACCAGCCGAATGCTTAATTTCATGCCAGCCTGACTTAATCCGCGCGCGGGCATGACGCACCTGGCGCAAAGCCTGGCGGGTCAAGTGGTCAGCCGCCTTGTTCTGGCTGCGCGGCACCCACAGCCAGTACAGGGTATGAATCTGCTGGCACAGATGCCGGGCCTTTTTGTACAGGCGCCGGATGCGCACCGAGTTCACCTCATTGACACCCTGCATCTGATCAATCACCGCCTTGGCATCGCCCACCACCAGCACCGGCTCTTTGGCCAGGCGCAAATCGGCCAGCGCCTCCAGGCCTTCAATCAGGGCCAGATACTCCGCCCCGCTGGAGCTGGCCACATCGCGGTGCACATAGCTTCCCCGGCCGTGGGCAATCACCTGCTGATCCTTGTAAATCAGCCATCCGTAACACATCAACCCGAATTCACCGCCGAAATCAAAATGCCTGCCTTCCTGGCAAAAAAGACCATCAAAACACAAAATGTACATGACTCCCTCTCTGGTTCAATTCACAAGATAGAAAAAACCGGCGATAAAACATCGCCGGTTTGCTGAAAAATCTATTGCCGCGCCTGAACTGGTTTGAAGTCTGGTTTTGGAGTGGACTGGCATGAGCTGCGTGAGTGCATTCCTTGAAGGGTTTGTTTTGAGGATAACACCTTTCTATTAACATTTTAGCAACAATGAGCTAAAAACAGGTAAACATTTCAGCCTTCTCTTTTCCCTGTGCTGCGGGAAAGCGCTTCAACTCAAAAATTGACCCGCAAATCCATGCCGTCATAAAGATGTGCCACCTGTTCAGCGTAGCCGTTAAACAGCAGGGTTTCGCGCCGTCCCGGTTCGCCAATGCGGTGCTCCATGCTCTGGCTCCAGCGCGGATGATCCACCTGCGGATTGACATTGGCGTAAAAGCCGTATTCATCCGGGGCAATGCTGTTCCACAGCGTGGCCGGCTGCTCTGCAGTCAGCTCAATTTTGACGATGGCTTTGATGGATTTAAAACCATACTTCCACGGCACCACCAGGCGGATGCCCCCGCCGCTTTGTGCCGGCAGTTCGCCGCCGTAGAGGCCGGTGGCCAGCAGGGTCAGGTCGTGCATGGCCTCATCCAGGCGCAGACCTTCCTGGTAGGGCCAGGGATAAAAGGACTGCTTCTGACCAGGCATCTCATCCGGTTTATAAATCGTCTCAAACCGGACATAGCGCGCATCTGAAGCAGGCTCCACATCCTTCAACAGGCGGGCCAGGGGGAATCCCAGCCAGGGAATGACCATGCTCCAGGTTTCCACACAGCGAAGGCGGTAAATGCGCTCCTCGGGCGGGTAACGCTTCACCAGGTCGGCCACGCTGAATTTTCCCGGCCGGTTCACCAGCCCGGATACTTCCACCTGCCAGGGCGAGGTGGCAAAACTCTTTGCCAGGCCAGCCACCTCCTCCTTATCGGTGGTGAATTCATAGTAGTTATTGTAATGGGTGATTTCCTCAAATGAATTCGGGGCCTCACCCGCCGGGGTGATTTGAGGTGTGGCCGCGGCTGGTGCGGCGGTTTTGCCCGCCGGAGCCAGGCCGCAGGCTGCCAGCGCCAGACCGGCCGCCGCAGCCCCGGCTGCCTTGATAAAGTCGCGCCGGGTGAGATAAAGATGTTTGGGGGTGATCTCAGACGAGGAGATGATAGGGTCAGACACGGCAGGCTCCTGATAATAAAACCAGTCATCCACTTATGCTGGGTTTGTGGTCAATAAAACAGATCAAAATCAGACAATACAACTCCGATTACTTTCAGCTTACCCTGTCAATGTTGGAATTGAGTTAACAGAATGAAGTGATTTTCGATCAAGTAACAGCTTGCGGCAGGTGTTTGAACAAGCCATCATCCAGGGAAATAAAGAATTGGGCGGTCACGTTATGGAAATGATTTCGATCATAGCATGATATAATTCTGCCCAATATTGTTTTTCGGGCAGCATCCTGCGGCGCATCAGGCCCACCTGTCCGGTCCATTTTTATCAGGAGAATTGATACCATGTCTGATTTTGAAACCATCCCCTGCCCTTCATGCGGCGCTGGCAACCAGGCCGGCATGGGCTTCTGCGGTTCCTGCGGCGCGCCCCTGGGTGTGCCTTCCACCCCCGTGCCGCCCACACCACCTCCGCCGCCGTCCCAGGTTTTCAGCACGCCCAACCCTGAAGCCAACCCTGAGCCCGCCTTTTCGACCTATACGCCGCCCGCGCCCACCCGCGCCGCCACCATTCCCTCAGGCCCCCTGACCGACAGCGGCCAAAGCGTCAGTACGGCCATGATCATTGAAATTGTCGCCGGCTTTTTTGGCTTTCTGGGCATCGGCTGGATTTACGCCGGCCGCACCGGGCAGGGCATCGGCCTGCTGCTGGGCTGGTGGGCGCTGATCGCCATTGGCGTTATCTTTGCTATCGTCACCTTCGGCTTTGGCGGTCTGTGCTTCTGCCTGGCGCCGGTGGTGCCTGTTCTTTCCGGTCTGTGGCTCAAATCCACCTTCAGCAAATCATAAACAAGGTTCCCCCCGATTTGATAAAGCCCTCCCCTGCCTTTGTGCAAGGGAGGGCTTTCCTTAACCGGCAAAACTTTTACCACTTCCGGGTATAATTTTTAATATCTCCTTTGAAAGGCAAGCCCATGTCCGATTCTCCCCACACCCTCACCTGTCCATCGTGCGGCGCAGATAACCCGGCCGGCATGTCCTTTTGCGCTGCCTGCGGCGCTCCGCTGATCTTTCCCTCAGCCGCGCCTGAGCCGCCTCCGGCCGCCCCGCGCCCGGCGCATATTCCCACCGCCGAAGAAACCGCCCGCAAGCAGCGTCAGGAGGTGATCACAGCTATGATCATCGAGATTGCCGCCGGCATCTTTGGTTTTCTTGGCATCGGCTGGATTTTTGCCGGCAAGACCGGGCAGGGCGTGATCCTGCTGATAAGCGGCTGCGCCGCTATTCTCTTTGGCGCTGTTGTTGGCCTCATTACAGGCGGGATTGGTTTTGTGTGTTTCTGCCTTTATCCCATTTTTCCGGTGCTGTCGGGCATCTGGCTGAAGTCGGTCATGGAGAAGGACCGGGGGTTATAGAAAAGATATCAGGCAGCGCGCCGCAACTGCACCACCAGCATGCCTGCCCCCACCAGAGCCAAACCGGCTATCTGCCGCGGGCCAAGGGGTTCGTCCAAAAACAGCCAGGCCAGCACGGCTATTTGCGGCAGCATGGTGCTGTTGATGATGCTCGATTCCACCGCCGTCAGCGTGCGCTGGGTATGGTTCCACAGGGTGAAGGCCGCTGCAGTGTTCACCAGAGCCAGCCAACCGATGATCAGCCATTGCCCGGCATCCAGGGCCGGAAACCCCTGAGAAAAACCACCTGCAGCCAGCAGAACCAGACCGCCAACCCCCATGCTGACCGTGGTCACCAGCACTGGCGCCAGGTGCGTTTCCGTGTTCACCCGGCGGCCTAACAGCGCTGAGGCCGCATTGGCCGCCAGGCAAACCAGGGCCGCCGCCAGGCCGGGAATGGATCCCTGTCCGGCAGCCAGGGGAAAGAAATAAACCGCCGTTCCCACCAGCGCGAGGCCAATGCCGCCCCACTGGATTTTGGAAGGCGCTTCGGCGCCAGCCAGGCTGCCCAGCAAGGCCACCAGCAGCGGGGTAAAATTCAGCAGCAGATTAAGCGTGGCCGCCGGCAGAAAAGCCAGGCTGAGAAACTGCGCGCCCTGGGTCAGGGTGTAATAAACCAGCCCCAGCACAGCCAGCTGCAGCCAGATCTTCCGCGGAAGCTGGCACAGGGTCTGGCGGCTCTGAGAACCGGCCAGCGCCACCGGCAGCAGACAGAGGAAAGCCAGGCTGTAACGCAGCCCGGCAAAGGTCAGCGCCGGCAGGTTTGAACGCAAACCCAGCTTGATCAGCACCCACGAGGTGGACCAAAGAAAGGTCACCAGCAAGGCCTGCAGCACCGCCTGAAGGTGCGGCCGCGAAGAAAAAAGAAACGGAAAATGTTTCATATGGCAGGACTATTATGCCACAGTTTGGCCGGCTGCTGCAGGTTGGCGGCCTTTGGGACTGCCGTGCTATAATGAAATCCTGAGTCAAATGTTTCACCCACCGCAGGAGAGATCCGCCATGCTGTCAGCCCTTTTCGGCCCCCCCAATATCGAAAAACTCAAAGCGCAGCGCAATGTCAAAGGCCTGGCTGCCGCTCTGGCTTACAAAAGTCCATCCATCGACCCGGCTGTGGTGCATATCCGCCAGGCAGCCGCGCAGGCTCTCGGCGAACTGGGCGACCCGGCCAGCCTGCAGCCCTTGATGGCGGCCCTGTCTGACCCTGACAGATCCGTCCAGCAATCAGCGGCTGCGGCTCTGAGAAGCCTTAAAGATCCACGCCTGGTCGAAAGCCTGGCGCCTTACCTGCAGCACGGCGCCTCAGACCAGCGTTACCTGGCCGCAGATGTGCTCGGCGGCATTGGCGGCCCGCAGGCAGGCGCCCTGCTGCGCTCCGCCCTTCAGGACCCGGCAAATCCGGCCCGTCCGGCGGCCGCCCGCGCCCTGGGAGCCATGCGCGATTTCGAGGCTGTTCCCCTGCTGATTAATCTGCTGGGCGATTCCAGCCTGACCCTGCGCTGGGCCGCCGCAGCAGGACTGGGCGCCTTCCACGATCCGCGCATCACCGGCCTGCTGCTGCCGCTGCTGGAGAATGGCCCCATGCCGCTGCGCGAAGCCGCCATTCAGGCCCTGGGTGAAAACGGCGATCCGGGCGCCCTGGAACCGCTGCTGGGCGTTCTGACAAAAGGCGTGCCCGCACTGCGCTGGCCCGCGGCTCAGGCCCTGGGCCGGTTGGGTGACCTGCGAGCGCTGGAGCCTCTTCTGGATGAGCTTAAACGCGGCGAATGGAAAATGGGCGACCCGATTGCCCGTTTGCTGGATGCCATATCCAGCCAGGCTTATCTGGATTTGCTGCTGGACTGCCTGACCGTAAAAGGAAAAACCGTGCGTCAGGCTGCCGCCCGCGCGCTGATCCGCCTGTACCGTTCAGGAGACATCCCCGAAGCAGAGCGCCAGCGCATATTGCAATCCCGCCAGCGTATGCTGGTCAGCCACAGCGATTATGAATCCGGCTGCGGTGAGTTTGTTCACGCCGATTCGGGGATCGGGGTGGATTTTCTCCTCTGATTTATGACTCCTCCCACTCTGCAGTGGATGCTCCTGCCTTCTGAAGCCTGCCAGGCGCAGTGCGCCTACTGTTTCGGCCCGCGCCAGGGCGGCAGCATGTCTGAAGCAGTTTTTGACGCGGCCCTGGATTGGATTGAAGCCCTGTCAGAAAGCCAGAAAACCATCGCCATCACCTTCCATGGCGGCGAACCTCTGCTGGTTGGGCTGGATTGGTATGCCCGCGCCCTGCCAAAACTAAGCAGACGCTTTGGCCGCCGCCTGAAGTTGGGCCTGCAGAGCAATTTGTGGCTTCTGGATGCGGAATTTTGCACCCTGCTGGCCGATCACGGCGTGGCGCTTGGCGCCAGCCTGGACGGGCCCAAACCCATCAATGACGCTCAACGCGGGCAGGGCTATTTTGCCCAAACGATGCGCGGCATCCAGCTTGCCCGCCAGCACTATCTGCAGGTGGGCGCCATCTGCACCTTCACCCGCCAGTCGCAAAGCCGTGCCCGCAAAATTCTGGATTTCTTTGCCAGCGAAGGGCTGCCTTTTTCGGTGCACGCCGCCGTGGCGGTCCCGGGCGCGCCGCCCGATCATTTTTTCCTGACCCCCGCAGCCTATGGTGATTTGCTGATCCAGCTTTTTGACCTGTATCTGGAAAACTTCCAGCGGGTGCGCATTCCCACATTTGACCAGATGCTGCGCAGTGTTTCAAGCGGAGAAAGCGGGCTGTGCACCTTCGGAAAATGCCAGGGACATTTTTTGACCATCGGTGCCCAGGGCGGCATCACTTTCTGCAACCGCATGGCGCAGCAAAGCGCCTTTCAGCTGGCCTCGGTATCTCAGTCGCCATCATGGGCCTTATTACAGCAAAGCCCGGCCTGGGCAAAGTTGCAGGAACGCGGGGCGCTGGTGGAAACGGAATGTAAGGACTGCCGGCATTTTTCCATCTGCCAGGGCGGCTGTTTTCATCAAAATCCGCAGGGACGCGATCCCCTCTGCGCGGCTTACAAGGCCATTTTTGATCACATCAAACGCCGGGCTCTGGACGAAGTCTTCTCAGAGGATAATCTCAACCGGGTGGTGGAGGAGCGGGCGCGGGCCGGCTTCCTGCGCAAGGGGCCGCTGCTGCAGGTGATGCGCGGAGAAGGGCATCCAGCACGAAACACCGCCCAGGCGCGTGAAATCATAGCCAGCGTGGCTCTGGCTGAAAGCCCTTCGCCCGAAGCCGCTCTCGAGCAGCTGCAGGGCATGGGTCTGATTTCGCATCCCGCCGCAGCCCTGAACAGCCTGTCGCGCCTGTGGCAGCGGCTGCACACGCCCCCTGACCGCTGGTCCAATGCATATATTCACATTACCTACAACTGCAACCTTGCCTGCACCCACTGTTATGCCCTCAGCCGCCCCGGCCGTGAAACGGAAACCATGCCGCTGGACCGGATTCTCTCCCTCATCCGGCAGCTTTCACATTATCCCTTTGCCAAAATTGTGATCACGGGCGGCGAACCGCTCACCCACCCCCAATGCAGAGATCTGCTGCACGCGCTGGCGCACCAGCCCTGGGAAGGCCCGCCCGTCATCGGGCTGCGCACCAACCTGACCGCGCCGCTGGATGATGAACTGCTGGCACTGCTTTCAGGGGTTGGGGAAGTGGTTGTCAGCCTGGATGGCAACGAAGCGCTCCACGACCGGCGCCGCGGACCGGGCAGCCAGGCCTGCACCCTGGAAAATTTGCACCGCCTGGCCCTGCTGATGCCCAACGGCGCTTTGACGGTTTCGGCCGTGCTGAGCGAAAACCAGCGCCGCGGCCCCGAGGAAGATGCGGTGCGCATGGTGGCAAGCGACCTGGGCATCGGCGTGCGCATCAAGCCCCTGCTGCCCCTTGGCCGGGCTGCCGGCCAGCCCCTGCAGCCGGAATTTGATTCGTCTTTTCTGGATGATCCTGACCTGGACAGCGCACTTCCCCGTCCGCGGTCCACCTGCGGCCTGGGCTATAATCTTTCCATTGGCCCTGACGGCGCCTGCGCTCCCTGCCATGCCATGGCGGGGCTGCCTCTTGGGAATGCCTTTGAAGATGGACTGGATGCGGTCTTGAAACAAAACCGGCTTTTGCAGGCGGTCACCGTTGACAGCACGCCGGGCTGTTCCATCTGCCGGTGGCGCTACCTCTGCGGCGGGTTCTGCCGCGCCTGGACCGGAGGGATGGATCCCGGCCTGCCCATCGCCGATTGCAGCGCCCTGCAAAGGCAGGCCCAGAATCTGCTGGATTGGGCCGGTCAAGTAATAAAAAAATGAAGGGCGAAAAACCCTTCATTTGCACCACATATCTATACGCATTATTCTCTTATGGTGTCATCTTGCCGCGCGCCAGGCGATTCATCCGGTTCAAAGGTCATAATCATGGCCGTTCCCTGGCCGACGCCAGGCGATTCCGCTCTGATCAGACCGCCCTGGGCCGTCATTAAGGCCTTGCATATGGCCAGGCCCAATCCCATTTTTCCAGATTGCCCTGACCGGGCTTTATCTGCGCGGTAAAAACGGTCAAACACATAAGGCAGGTCTTCCGCATCAATCCCCGAACCGCTGTCGCGCACCCACAGCTCCACATTTTCGCCGCCTGCCGCGCCCAGAGAAATCTGGCCGCCTTTGGGGGTATAGCGCAGGGCATTCTCCACCAGGTTTTTGATCACCTGCAGCATCCGTCCCTCATCCACGCGGATGGGCGGCAGGTTTTCCGGCGCATCCAGCGTCAGCATCACCCCCTCACGGGCGGCAATCGGCTGGTAGGCATGGTAAACCCGTTCCAGCAGCTGGCGCGGATCTTCAGGTTGCAAGTTGATTTCGAGCCCGCCGCCTTCAACCTGCGACAGGGTGCTCAAATCGCCCACCAGGCGGCGCAGGTGGCCGATCTCTGTCTTGATAATCTCCAATCGCTGCGGGGTCAGGCCCACCTCGCCTTCTTCAAACATCTCAATATAACCCGAGATCACCTGCAGGGGCGTGCTCAAATCGTGGGTGATATCCGCCGTCATGCGTTTGCGCTGCTGATCGGCCCGCGCCAGGTCCGCGCTCATCTGGTTGAAAGTGGCGGTAAGCTGGCCAAGCTCATCATGCGATGTCACTGGCACCTGCTGTTCCAGGTTGCCGTGGGCCAGCGCCTGCGAGGCCGCGGTCAGGCGGCGGATGGGTTTGAGCAATTGCCGCGCAAGGAAAATGCCCATGCCCACGGCAATCAGCATTCCGGCCAGCGCAGCCAGAAGGATGGCCTGATTGGTGCGCTCCAGAAAAAGCTGTTCTTCCGTGTTCAATTTAAACTGAAATTTGGTATCGGGAAGGATCCAGGCCACGGTTTGCCCGTCCACTTCCACGGCAATCTTCTGTTGAATCCGGTCCGGCGGCACAAATTGGCCAATATCCACCCCATAAGTGGGAAGCAAAGCCCGAAATTCGGTATCCACCAGGCCGCCAAGGCCGCGAATATCCCCTGCATCCGGCGGTTTGGGTCCGCCTCCGTCCGGCCCTGGTGCAATCATATTCAGTTGAAAAAAATAATCGGCAAAGCCGTTCAGCGTGCCGTTGGTGGTGTAGTAGGTTTGCACCGCTTCTTTCAAACGCGCCGTCTGCTCTTCCACCACCAGGTTCATCAGCGATTGGCCGGAATTGAGGCGAATCAACGCCGAAACCACCAGCACCGTGATCAGAGCCACAGCCAGGTAAGTGAGGATCAACTTGACCTGAAGAGAGCGTTTCATTCACTCTCCTTGATAAAGCGGTAACCTACGCCAAACACCGTTTCAATATATTGGGGCTGGTCCAGGTCATCCTCCAGCTTCAGCCGCAGATTGCGGATGTGAATCTTAAGCGTGGCTTCTGAGCCGCTGTAACCATTTTCCATCAGGCGCATGCACAGGTCGGCGCGTTTGATCACCTGCCCGGCGGCGTTCATCAATATATCCATGATTTGAAATTCAAGCGGGGTCAGTTCCACCGGCTGGTTCTGCCGCCGCACCTCGTGCTTGCCGCGGTCCAGGGAAATATCGCCAATGGTCAGGCAGGGGTCCGCGTTCTCTTTGGGGCCGGCGCGGCGCAGCACTGCGCGCATGCGCACCAGCAGTTCGCGCAGGCGGAAGGGTTTGGTGATGTAATCATCTGCCCCGAGGTCAAACCCGCGGATGATATCGGCTTCCTGCTGTTTGGCGGTGATCATGATCACCGGCGTGCTGGCCTCACGCCGCAAATGGGTGATGAAGGCATAACCATCCATATTGGGCATCATAATATCCAGCAGGATCAGGTCCGGGTTGGATTGGTGAACCACGTCCAGCGCTTCCCGTCCATCCGAAGCCACCAGCACCTCAAAATCCTGCCCACTGAGAAAATCGCTCAGCAGCACCTGCACATTGCGCGTATCGTCCACAACCAGAATTTTTCGTGTCATGTTTTTATTATAACCCTGACTATCTGTCTCCTGTGAAACAAATACGGTCAAAGATGCGGTTTCGACCCATGGAGCATATGTATCGTTCATAGAGCCTCCTGAACATTTCCGCCTGTCTTACGGCGACAGGCGGAAGTGAGGACTGTTTTGAGATCAATAGCCGCTGGCTTCGTCCTTGCTTACGCTGACCATCACGGTTTCCGATTCGCTGTTCGCCCAGTCATCCTGAACGCCTTCATCAAAAAACACTTTCAGATCAGCCGTGTCGCGCACAAAATCCACCTTGCCAATGGTGATGCGCTTGATTTTCAACCCCGTGCGCGCCTGCAGGTCAGCCAGCAGTTCCGCCCGGCGGTCAGGCCGGATCAGCTCAATCTTTTCATAAACGATGCGCTTTGAGGTTTCATAGTGAAAACCCCATTCCTTTTCCAGGGCAAACATGATGGCAATGATGGCGGCGTTGGCAGCCAGAAGCTGCGGCCAGATGGCGCTGGTTGCGCCAGCCGAATTCATCACCGGCATGGCGGCAATGATGAACAAATAGGTCATTTCGCGGATCGGCAGCGGATCGGTGCGGTAGCGCAGAATGGAGAAGATGGCAAACAGGCCAAAGCCCACGCCCACGCCCAGTTCAATGCTGGCCATAAAACTCAGCACAAAGAAAATCACTGTATTGAACGCCAGAAATGTAAACACATAACGCTTGTTGTGGGTGGATGGATAATAGATAAAGCGGACAATAATCAATGCCACCAAAAAATTGAAGCCAAAGCTCAGCAAAAACGCTGTCAAATCCGTCATTTTGACCCTCCATTCATTCTTTCAATCCAGAGTAACATGGGTTTCAAGGTGTTTTTCTTCACCTGTTCGTAAAGCATGGACACCCCGATGCAATATTTGCTGAATCCCCGTTCATGAATATGCTGAGTGCGCATCTGCGCCAAAAAAGGCGAATTCTGGTGCAATGAGTCCATTTTCACCTCGGCAATGACCACGCTCGAAAGCTGAGTCATTTTATCCGCCGTGTAAAAGGTCAGATCCAGGTCAATGGTCACCCGCTCGCAGCTGTGTTTGTTCACCAGGGTGATGCGGGTGAAGGTATTCCACAGGCGGGGCAGCAGCTGCCGGCTGTCATAAGGCAGCACATCATTCAGCCAACCCTGCGATTCAGCCGTCATGCGGGTTACGGGCTGGTCAGTGCGGATGCGATCCTTGACCGTGCGGCCCTTGCTGGTTTTGTGTTTCACTTCCAGAAAGGAAAGGCAGGAGTCGGTATATTCGCGGCTGCGCACCTTGTAACGGTCAGCCCGGCCGTTCACATGCAGGTTATAGAATTCAAAATCAGCAGTATCAAAATACAGCGTGCGGTAGTGGTTCAGGCGCTGCCCCCCCACAGACAGAATACGGTAATCAGCCTGGATGGCCGCCAATGCCTGCAAAAGCTGGCTGATGGTCATGACGAACTTGGTATCGGTGCGGTTGAGCAGGGCCACCGAGTCCATTTCCTTCAGGCTGATGGGTGCAAAGCCGGCTGCCAGGTTTTCCAGTCCTGAAGGGACCACATGCCATTCCTGAGCGGGCTGCGAAAGCTGCCAGGGCTGCATCCGGGGTTGATCTTGTGTGGGGCGGTTCCAATTTACGTTGTTCATTTCAATCCTCCAGTTGACGCGATGTTGGCGTCTGAGTTATGCCTATCTTACCCCCACCGGCAGGCGAAGTGGTTTATTTTTTGTATATCAACGGAGTTCTGGCGGCTAATGTTAACCTCAAAAATCAGCGAATTGCGACCGGTGTCAGCCTGCTGCAAAGCCATCTCCCGAACCTGGCTGACTGAATAGTTCAACAATGTCGCATTTCTATCCTTCTTGCATATTCATTGCTTTCAATCAGCACCGTAACGGCATGGGGGTTTTATCCCCAAAGTAGGGCAAAAACTCCCCAAATTAACGGTCTCCCCCCTATGAGCAAGAGCCGGGAGGTGGGCAATTTTTAATGTGACATGGTCAAAATAGGCGCAGCTTTGTTTTGTACTGGCTTTTCAATTGTTTGGACTTGACAGCCCACCGGATTAACCATATAATTAATATAACGTTATATAAAATATAACGTTTCGGATAAAACAAGGAGCCTGCACCATGAATGAATCAACCCAACCCATCATTGTAGATCTACCCCTGCGCGGTGAATGGTCGTGCCCCAACACGCCCGGAACCAAAGTGCCCAGCCACGGCACAGACCAGTTCGCCCAGCGCTACGCTTATGATTTCATGATGGTGGACTGGAACCGGAAAGAACAGGTCTTTTTTGAGGGCAGCGCCTGGCGGTATTTTTTGCTGGGCGTGCCGCTGAACAAATGCCTCGGCTGGGGTAAACCCGTGCACGCGCCCTGTGATGGTGAAATTCTGACCGCCGCGGATGGCTACAAGGAAAGGCAGCCTGTGCACCTGGTGCGCGACCTGCTGATCGCCTGGAAAAATGCCTTCACCTTTAATCCTGAAAAGGTCGGCCTGCAGCCGGTGGCAGGTAATCACATCATCATGCGCTTTGGCAATACCTATGCCCTTCTTGCCCATCTGCAGCGCGGTTCCATCTGTGTGCGCCAGGGACAGCGTGTGAAAAAAGGCGATATTTTGGGCCGGGTGGGCCATTCCGGCAATTCCACCGCTCCCCATCTCCACTTTCAACTGATGGATTCTCCCGATCCCCTCACAGCCCAGGGCCTGCCCTGCGCCTTCACCTATTTCGAGCGCTTTGAAAACGGCGTCTGGAAACCCGTCGAAGGCGGCATGCCCACCGACAAAGACCGTTTCCGCCTGCTGGAAACAGAAGGAAATGTGCTTTGAACAGGCCGGCGCAAGCGGATCAGGGGCGCAGAATCATCGAGCAGGACGGCATCCGCATTCTGGCGGTTTCGTCCAGCGCCGATGTGAAGGTGGCGGCCTCGCCGCAGCGGCAGCAGATTTTCAGGCTGCTGCTCATCCACGGCAGCCCGCTGCACGGAAAAGAAATCGCCACCCGGCTGGGCATTCAACCAGCCACCGCGCACTTTCACCTCAAAAAACTGGAAGAGATTGGCGCTGTGCGCGTCAGCCATACCGGGGTGATCAACGGCATCACCGCCCGTTACTATGAACCCGCGGTGGACGGTATCATCGTGCAGGATGATCTTCTGCAGCCGGAAGATGATGAAACCCTCCGCCAGAAAATGCTGCTGGCAGCCAATGCTTACAATACCAGCCGCGACACCTTTCTTCAGGCCGTGAAAAAAAGCGGACAAAACAGTCCCTTCCCTGTTCTGCTCAACGACCTGGTGTATCTTTCAGAAGAAGATGCTGCCGCATTTTACAGCGAAATGGAAAACCTGTTGAACCGTTATGCCCGGAAAGGCAGTGGCAAAACCCTTTATACCCTTTTTGCCAGCATCGCTCCCCTGGAAGAGCCGGCCTGCCCATCACCGGCCGCTGATTAAACGGACAGCGCCCCATTTCGGGGCGCTGCTTTTTCTGCGGCAGATCTCTTTACAGGCGCACAACCCGCCCCATAAAGAGCACCGCGCCAGTTTGCACATCGCGGATGACATATATGAACGGCCGGTCAATGGTCAGAGTCACCGGTTCGTTCACCAGTGCGCTGGTTTCCATCATGATCACCGCCGTGGCGGCAGCCGCCTCGGTGCCGGATTCATCCACCGCCACAAAGGCCTTGTGGATGACCTCTGCAATCGCCAGGCTGCGGGAACCATCCATGCCTGAAAAATCAGCATCACCGCTGAAGGCATCAGTCATGCCCAGGGCCTGCAGGGTATCGGTCAGCGAAAGTTCAGCTTCGTAACTGAACTTGGGCATGGCCAGGTTCACCTGATTGCGGCCAAGCTGTGAGAAAGCCGCCAGAAGGTCTTCATTGGTCAGGCCAGACTCCACCGTGGAAAACTTTCCCGCATCCGGGACAAGGATATCCATCACCAGGCCGCCGCCCACGTAGGGCAATTCCACCATCTGGTAGCCTTCCCCGGCATAATAGCCCAATTTTTCAGACAACTGCATCTGCGGCGCCTTCACCACCTTGCCATCCAGGTTGGTGAAATTGCTGTCCTTGGTGGCCTCTTTCTGGAAGGCATACTGCCAGCTTGCCTTGAAATAGATGGCGTTGGTCAGCACCAGGCGGGTATCGCTGTTAAGCACGCCTGCGGGCAGCAGGTTCTTGATTTTTTGTTCGGTTTCCTTTTCAACCCAGGCGTTAATCTCATTGCGGCAGGCTTCCGGGTCGCTCTTGAAATCCATCAGACGCATGCCGGCGCCGTAATTTTCAGCCAGCACATCCAGGTAAGCCGAGAGGAATTTGTAATCCTGCTGTCCCCAGATGGCGTTGGCAATGCTCAGGCGGAAGGGGTCGCCCTGATCTTTGTCAGCCTGTGAAGGCCGGCTGGCCAGAGATTGGGAAAGAGCATTAAACGCCGCGTGCAGGCGGTCCTGCGGCAGGGTGTAATGCATCACCTGGTCCATTTGCGTCCGCGTATTGCCGGCGGCGCCAGCTTCGGTCATGGCCAGGGCCAGCGAAATGCTGTAAGGTGAAAAGAACAGGTTGCCGTCCTGACCGGTCAGCTTGTGATACAGGTCCAGCGCGAAGGCATTATTTCCAGCCGCCGCTGTCACAATATCCTCCTGCGGCGCGCCAGACACCAGGCGAGTTTTCGCCGATTGAGCAACCGTATTGCCCGTCTTGCCGCCGGTTTGACCGGCCGGTTTGTCTGCCGTTGGGGTTTGCGGCGAGCAGGCTGCCAGCGCCAGAATCACCAGCGCCAGAATCACATTCAATATCTTCTTCATTTTTTCTCTCCTTTTCGGGTGTTACTTTTTAAAGACGCAGGCCGGAAGTGGTTTGTTCCCGTTTTCAGGAGATTGCTGACTGCATGGATGCCATTGGCCGGGGTTTGCGGCTGCCTGCTCAAGGCCTGGCAGGCAGCCGCTTTTTCTCAATGCAGCACATCCCGCCGCGACGATTCCCAACAGCCCAGGCAGGCAACCACAACGCCGCCAAGCAGCCCCAACAGCAAGGCTCCCAGGTAAGGCTGCATTTCGAACAGGCCGTTCGACACCTCGCCCGGCAGCGCCCAGGGATTGAACGGCGACCAATCAGAGCCAAAGGTGACCGCGCTGATCACCGTTGGCACAATGCCCACGCTCATTGCCAGCACAAAACTGCTCCAGCGCAAACTGACCCAAAGGTGAATGGAGATGATCAGCCAGGCCGCCAGGTATGACAGCAGCATGTTTTGCAGCAGCATGCCGAATGGAATGGGGGCGTCAAAACCCAGTTCAGGCAGGCACACCCGCCCGATCAGGCCTGCGCCGATGGTCATGGCAGCTAAAGCCAGCATGCTCAGGCCGATCAATCCCATGGCGAGAAGCTGTTTGGCGGCGTATATGCTCCAGCGCGGCAGCGGCAGGGCAAAAAGCTGCTTCCAGGTGCTGTTATTGTGTTCCAGAGCGCCCAACAGCCCCATTTCAAGCGTCACAAACAGGGGCAGCAGCAGCAGGTTCCACATCATGGCTGTGTGGCTGATCAGGGTCATCCAGGCATCGCCCCCCACCCGGTACATGCGCCGCCCATATTCAAAGCCGATGGCAACCTCCAAAAAGGCCAGGGCGAATGGTGTGAGAAAAACCAACGCCAACGCCAGCGTGCGGTTAAGTTTGAGGGTTTCAGCGCTCAATGCGCGAAAAAGGTGCTTCATTTTTTCTCCTGTTCCTCTGTCAATTTGAGAAAAATATCTTCCAGAGAGGGGTGTTCCATGCTCAACTGGTAAACTTGATGCCCGGCCTGCACCAGGCGGGTGTTGATCAGCGCAGCATCTGCCGCGCCGTTCACCGGCACGGTCAGATGGTGATTCTGGCCATGGACGGCTTTCCAACCCTGCTGAACCAGCAGCTTTTGCGATTCTTCCAGCCGGTCGGTGGCCACGATAACCTGATTCCGGGTGCGCGCCTTGAGCTCATCCGGCTTGCCCTGAAAGATCAACCTGCCCGATTGCACAATGCCAATTTGCGTGACCATTTGTTCCACTTCGCTGAGCAGGTGGCTCGACAGAAAAACCGTCAGGCCCTCAGCCGGCAGCCGGCAGATCAGTTCGCGCATTTCATGAATGCCGGCCGGGTCCAGACCGTTGGTCGGTTCATCCAGAATCAACAATTCGGGCTGGCCAAACATCGCCGCCGCCAGCCCCAGGCGCTGCCGCATGCCCAATGAGTAATTGCGAACCAGACGGTTGGCGGCATTTTCCAGGTTGACCACTTTCAACACCCGGCTGATTTCACTGCGGCTGCCGCCGGTCATGCGGCGAAGCACTTCAAGATTTTCGCGGCCGGTCAGATGGGGATAAAGTGAAGGCGATTCAACCAGCGAGCCCACCCGGCGCAGCACGCCCATCGGATCATCCCTCAAGCGCCGGTTGAACAGCCGGATTTCCCCGCCATCCGGGTGAATCAGGCCCAGCAGCATGCGGATGGTGGTGGTTTTGCCGGCACCGTTGGGTCCCAAAAAGCCGTAGACACTGCCAGCCGGCACCTGCAGCGAAAGGCCATCCACGGCCCGGGTGTCTTTAAAGCTGCGAGTCAACTGTCTGGTTTCAATCATCCAGGGTTCCATCATTCATTTGCTCCTTCTATTTGAGAAAATCAGGGGTCCATTCCCGCTGAATGGGCCGCCCGGCTTTGAAGCGAAAATCGCAGCGCGGGCCGCCGCGGGCAAGGGTGGTGGTGCGCACCAGGCCAGTGCCAGCCATTTCACTGAGAGGGAAATCACCCAGGCACAGATAGGGCGCCAGCTCCAGCGCCTTTTGCGCCTGGTAAAATTTGACAATGCCACATTCGGTGTAATCCACGCCGAAATCGAAAGTCAGGCCATCGCCTTCCACAAAGGCCAGTTTCCAATCCCCCGGGTAGCGGCTCTGATCGGACCAACGCGCCATGCGGCGGAATTCATCCTGGGCGGGCTTGCCGGTGGCATTGCTGGTCTGGGCGGCCGCCAGGGGATCATTGAAACCAAATAGATTTTCCATGGCCCTGTACATGATGCGCCCGCTCTGTTCCACCGGCTGGCCGTGCGCCAGCATGCTGCGGTAAAAAGCGAGCGCGATTCCCGACATATAAAGGGTTTCGGTGAGCGAGTTGTCATCGCCCCCAATATCCGGCACCTGGGGCAGCAGCGCTTCAAAGGACTGGCGGCTTTCGCGCAAAACGGCTTCCCCATCTGCCTGGCCGCATTGTTCAATGATCAACCCCTGCACCGGCAGCATGACGCTGTCAAAATCACTCATCAGGGACTTTTTGTTCTTCTGCCAGTAGGGTTCGGGTGCGGCCGAAGGCCGCCGGCTGCAGCCGGCACTCAGGCACAGACCGCAAATGCCGGCTGCGCTCCACTTAAGAAATTCGCGGCGGGTTAAAGGCATTTCATATCCCTCCCTGCTTCTTTGCATCGTTTTTTCATGGCTCTGCATCCTTTCGTATCGTGATAAAACGATGATACCGGAGCCATGTCTCAGAGCTGTCTCAGGGCTGTCGCAAAAGTGTCGCAGAATCAAAAGAACGGCAGAAACGTGTTTCTGCCGTTCCGGGGTGACTTATCTTCGGTTGCTGTTAGATATACAGGTCGCGTTTGTTGTAAATCCAGTAGGAGCCGGCCAGGCAGACAAGAATAATGACGGCCGTGAGAAGCAGGAAGCCGCCATCCAGGCTGTTCTTGCGGAAAAGCTCGCCCGCATCATAATACTTGAACGGCGTGAAGTATTTGAGAAAATCCAGGTTTTCCTGCATGCTGGAGATAATCGACATGAAGTACGTCACCAGGATGATGCCCACCGCCGTTGAACCGGCCAGCTTGTATTGTTTCATGGCGCAGCCCAGCAGCAAACCCAGGGCCAGAAAAATCAGTTCAAGCAGGAACATCGACAGCATTTCCAGAGTCAGAAAATCATAGAAAGTTTTGCCCGGGTTGTAGGATTGCACCGCCACCAGCGAGACCCCCCAGGTGATGAGCACAAAAGCAACGCAGTTTACCAGGGCCGCCAGCGCCTTGGCTGTGATCACCCGGCTGCGCGATACCGGCAGCACCAGCGAAAATTCAACCGTTTTATCGCGCTCCTCCTTGGAAATCATATCGCTGCCCCACATGGCCGCAGCAATGGCTGCCATCAAGGCAAAGTAAATAAACATGATGCCGTAGAAACCTTCCACCGTGGTCAGGTTAAAGGCATGCATGTTCAAAGCCTTGAGCAGCGGCTGGGGCATCGAATCGAGCATTTTGGCCGTTTCGGGGTCGCTGGCAAAAGCTGAAAACTTGGTCACGGCCATGAAAATCAGCAGGATGACGATCACGCTCCAGATGATCAGCGATTTGAAGTTGGCCTTTAATTCACGAAGAAAGATATTCATCACGGCCTCCTTTTATGACACCGCCGGAATATCCCGGCGGATGTAGCGCCAGTAGCTCACCCCCAGGGCGGCCAGAGTGATGCCCAAATTTAACAACACCAGCGGCAGATCATAGGCGTTGTGTTCGATAATATACGCGGGATCAAAATGCTTGAAAGGGGTGATCAATTCCAACGCCACCTGACCGAAAATACCGCTGAAGGCGCTCATCACATAACAGCCAAAGCCCAATCCCAAGGAATAAGGCGTCACGCTGCGCACCCGTTTGACCAGCAGAGAAATGCACAGCCCCACGCTCATAAAAAAGAGCTGGAAAAGCGTGACGCTGAATAACAGCATCACCAGTGTGCCCAGATCATATTCCCGTTCGCCGCGGAAAAGCGCTATGGACACAAACGTGACCAGCCACACCACACCCGCCGTGACCGTCAGGCTGGCAAAGGCCGCCAGCAGTTTGCTGGTCATCACCTGGCTGCGGCTGACTGGCTTGCTCAGCAGGAAGTCGGCGGTCAGTTCGCTCTCTTCAATGGAGACCAACCCAAAACCGTAATTGCCAGCCTGAATGGCCACGCAAAGCTGCACAAACAAAAACAGAAAACTGAAAAAGCCCAGCACCGTTGAAAGGTCCATCCTGTCGAGGCCAAAGGCAATCCGCAGTTCCTTGGGATAACGCGACAGAAATTCATTCATCAGGGCTGCCTGGTCGGCAAAGACAGGGAAAAGCGCGAAGAAAAATGCGATCAGCAGGGTCAACGAAAACGACCAGATGGCCACCGATTTCAGGCGGGTGAGAAATTCATGTCTGAAAATGTGCTTGTTCATGGCCGCTGCCTATTCGTAGTAGTGCATGAAAATTTCTTCCAGGGTCGGCTCTTCAATGGTCACATCGGTCACCTGGATCCCGCTGATTTTTTGCAGCACCGCATTGATATCGCCCTTGAAGAAGAAATGCAGCGTGCCGTCATCCACGGTCAGGTTGCTGATCCCCGGCAGGTCAAATGCGGCCGCATCAAGCCCTTCGGCTGTCACCCGCACTTTTTTGTAGTTGTTTTTCTGCAGAGTGCGGATATCAGAAATTTCGGCTATCTTGCCTTCACGAATGATGCCCACCCGATTGCACAGGCGCTGCACCTCACCAAGAATGTGTGAAGAGAAAAAGACGGTCACGCCGCGCTTGTTTTCAAGGCGGATCAGGTCAAAAAATTTATGCTGCATCAACGGATCCAGGCCGGCGGTGGGTTCATCCAGAAACAGCAGCCTGGGGCTGTGCAGCAGTCCCTGAACAATGCCCACTTTTTTCTTGTTGCCGTAAGAAAGATCGCTGATGCGGCGGTTCATTTCCAGTTCCATGATCTCAGATAATTCCTTCATGCGCTGGGTACAGTCGCAGTCATAGAAGCTGGCCGAATATTTGAGCAGGTCAATGACCTTCATGCCCTCGTAATAGTACACTTCTGAAGGCAGGTAACCGATATCCTTGCGGATTTCCGGACCATGGGCCGTCACATCCTTGCCGAAAACCCGCGCGCTGCCGCTGGTCGGGTGAATCAACGACAGCAGCAGGCGAATGGTGGTGGATTTTCCGGCGCCGTTCGGGCCAATAAAACCAAAAATTTCGCCCTCTTCCACATTGAGCGAAACATCAATGATGCCCCGGGATTTTCCGTAATACTTGGTCAGGTTTGAAATTTCGATAATGCTCATGGATAACGCCTCCATAAAACCATATTGGTCCCTGTAGATACAGGGTGAATTCCAACCGGCCGACCTTCTTGGCATGGCTTTTTCAGGGTGCTGCCGCAAAGGGCATGTTCCCGATCCATTTCATATCAGCCAGATGGCCGCTGGCTGATGATGATCGCCATGACATGTTTTGAATGTAGTCTCAATCTGATCCCATGTCAAGCGATTTCCCCCTTGTCAGCCTTGTTTTTCATTCGTTCAACGGCAGAGTCAAGCTGAAACAGCTCCCCCGCCCAGGAATGCTTTCCACCGCCACCTGCCCGCCCATGGCCTCCACTAGTTCTTTCACCAGCGCCAACCCCAGACCGGCATTCTCTGTTCCAGCGTTTTCCCCCCGGTAAAAGCGCTCCCAGATATGTGGTAAATCTTCAGGAGAAATTCCTTCTCCAGTGTCACGCACCTCAATGCGCATCAATCCGTTCTCCACTGCTGCCAGCACAACCACCAGTCCGCCAGGGGGCGTGTAACGGACCGCATTGCGCAGCAAATTCACCACCACCTGCTGCAGGCGTCGGGAATCAGCCAGCACGGTCGGCAGGTTTTCAGGCAGTTCAGCCGTCACCGTCACCCGCCCTGTCTGCCAGGCCAGAGGGGCCAGGGCATTCACCGCCTGCGTCACCAATGGTCCAACGGCCACGGCCGCGAGAGTCAAAGGAAGCTGCCCCACATCTGCCCTCGAAAGCACAAAAAGGTCATCCATCAATCCGGAAAGGCGCTGGATTTCCCCCTCCATCACGGCCAGCTTCTGGCGCGTTTCTGAAGGAGGAAGGGTTTCCCACTGGTCGAGCGCTGTTTCAATGGACGCCCGCAGGGTGGCCACCGGGGTGCGCAGTTCGTGGGATACATTGGCCACCAGGTCGCGCCGCGACTGCAGCACCTCCGCCACCGTATCGCGTTCTCTTTTCAAATCGGCCAGCGCCTGAGACAGCTTTTCAGCCATGGCATTAAAATCGGCCTGCAAATGGGCCACTTCATCTTCTCCTTCGACGGGCGCCCGGGCTGAATAATCTCCCGCGCGCAGGGCCGCGGCAGCGCCGGCCAGTGTTTCCAGGCGGCGCGTTGTCCGGCGGGCCACAAAATACGAAAGCACCGCCAGCGGCGGCAGCATCACCGCCAGGGAAATGCCGGTAATCAGGGTCACCAGCATCAAAGCCGGAAAAAGAGTCACCAGCAGGCCAGTGACAAAGGCAGCCACAGGGTTGCTGGTTTGCGTCCAGATATCGTATGCAGTCCGGGAATACGGCGTGATAAAGAAGAAAATCAGCGCGGCCAGAAAATCAAAAAACACCACCACGGTCAGCTGGGCGTGGGTCAGCGACCACAACAGGCGCTGCCGCCGCAGCACATTCCAGCGCTGCCAGAGGCGCACCCCGCCGCGCGTGAGCACATAACCCGCTCCGGTGCAAATCAGCAGGGCGTCACAAGCTGCGCGGTCCCAGTTATTCAGCCGCCAGATAACATTCCACCCCAGGGCATCTCCGGCTGCCGTCAGAGCGGCCACCATCATCAGGCTCAAGCCCAATCCCACGCCCATTTCCCAGGCAAGCTGCCGGCGCCAATCGCCCTGCGGCAGGCGGATGCGCAGCACCGGCCACATGCCGCAGCAGCCGCACAGGAAGAAGGCAGCCACCTGGAAGACGAAGGGATCCACATACCCTTCCAGCTGTGCTGTGGCTGCCAGAATGAACAGACCCAGCAGCAGGCTTTCAGCCAGCCCCTGTAAAGGGTGGATACACCATAAAAACGAACGGCGTTTCACTTCCGGTCATCCGGGGGATTAAAACGGTAACCGATTCCCCACACGGTTTCAATGGCTTCACCCAGGGCTTCCAGCTTTTTCCGCAGGCGCAAAATGGCGTTATCCACAGAGCGGTCGCCAGGGATATAATTTTCACCCCAGATGGTTTCCAGCAAATAATTGCGGCTGAAGGCGCGGCCCGGGTTGCGCACAAAGAGGCTCAACAGGTCAAACTCAGTGCGGGTCAGCTCCAGCGGCGCCCCTGCCAATTCAGCACAAAAGGTTTCCGGGTCCAGTTTTAACAGGCCGCAGGTCAATAATCCAGCCTTAGCCGTCCGGTCTGCGGTCAGCACCGCCCGGAGCTGTTCCATGCGGCGCAGCAGAGCGCGCACCCGCGCCACCAGCTCGCGCATGCCAAACGGCTTGGCCAGGTAGTCATCCGCGCCCACCTCCAGGCCAATCACCCGGTCGGCTTCCTCTTTGCGGGCCGTCAGCATCAGCACCGGCACAGCCGAAGCCTGGCGAATGCGCCGCAGCACTTCCAGCCCGTCCATTTTGGGAAGCATCCAATCCAGAATCACCAGATCAGGCGCCGCTTCCTGAAAAAGTTTCAGGGCGCTTTCGCCGTCTGGCGCCAGGCGCACCTCATAACCATTGGCTTCAAGCTCACCCCGCACCAGTTCAGCCAGTTCTCGGGCATCTTCAACAAGCAAAATGTTATACATAGAAACAAGTGTATCACAACCAGAATCAGCAGCCGGCCTGGCTCATGCCGCGTTTTTGTCCGCTTCCAGCGGGCCAATCCAGGTTTCCGAAAAAGCCATAAAAGCGCTGCTGGCCGGCGGGGAGCCGCTTTCGGATGTCACCGTTTGCACGGTCCCCCCCACTGCAAGCCCATTGAGGCGCAGCCCTCCTGCCCCCACCGGGCAGATCACGGTGGTCAAATCATAAGCCGCCTCGCCCGCCGGGAAACCTGGCCAGTTCACCTGCTTGCGATCCAGAATTTGCTCCCATTCCACCTCAACCAGGGAGTCCAATGCCTGGGCCACAGCCCGGTAATGCTCGCCGTTGAACGTTTGCCGGCATTCCGCCTCCACAATGGGCAGATCCAGCAAGGCCATGCCCCTGAATTCCTGAAAATGCTGCGTCAGCCTTTCCACCAATGCGCGCGCCAGGGGCTGGTTATCGGTGAAAATGGCCCCCTGCCCCAGCTCCGGCGCAGCCGCACCGGGCTCCAGCCACAGCACCAGCGCATGCCCCAGCCCCCAGGGGCTCAATTCCACATTCCAGTAGCTGACCACGGCGGTGGTGCGGTCCGTCTCCGGATCCACCAGGGTCAGGCAGGGATTTTCGCCGCTCACAAAAACCGGACGCCGGATTTCAATCATGGCGCTGACTCCTTGTATAGCATACAATATGCATCACTTCTGCAAGGGTTATTATAGCGCAAGGAATCGATCTTTCCAATTACTGCCCTTATCCTGGAGTCAACCGGTTCAACCTTTTTTTGCGATGGGCCGTTCTGCTTATTTCAGCAAGGCAGCAACCTCGTCCAGGCCTTTTTCTTCGGCGATTTGCAAGGGGGTTTTACCGGCCGCATTCTTTAGATTATAGCGTTCAGGCATGCCTGAATCACCCTGCTCCGGAAGGGTTTACCCTGCTCCTGGAGGGTGGAAATCTACCCAAACAACTACTTCAGAAGGGTTAGAGCATCCACCACTGGCAAAAACACCTGCTCGTGTAATGCAGCGTAGTCTTCTGGTGGCACATATAATCCGACATAATAAACAGCCGTGCCCATTTTCGCCATTGCCACATCTGCCCTGATGCTTCCCAGGCCGGCAATTGCGCCAGGAAAGGTGTAAAGCTCCCAGGTAAAGGCGGCTGTTTCTCGCGTTCCAATGCTTTCGGGAAAACGGTCAATACCCAGTCCGGGCAGCCAGGAGGCCATCTGCTGCTCCAATGGGATATCAGGGAGACGCGAGACTTCCAGCAAGGCCGATTTCCCTTTTCCATCCATATAGAGATACAGGCCAGCCTGAACCCGGCCCCAGCCCGCCGGCAGCAAGCCCTGAATGCCATTGTCTGGATCTGCAAATGGTTGAAGCTGAATGGTTGATGTTGGAATGACAAATTTCAGTTCCATGCCGGCAATACAGGAAGAATCCACCGCCTGGTCGGGCTTATCCAAAAAAGCCAGCGCCATCTCCGTTGGGCATCGATGTTTCATGAAAGCGCCATGTCCCAACCCTGGAAACTGGTAAACCTGGCTGTTGGGCAGGCCTGTAGAAATGATCTGCGCATTGGCCAGCGGGGTCACCGGATCAAATTCGCCGGAAAAAATCAGCGTGGGCACCTCACTGTGAATCAGGGCTGAAGCCTCTTCCGGCAAATCTGCATACGGCCATATTTTGCATATATCCTGAATATCCATTGATCTCTGGATAACCCTCACCACCTGCGGATCAACACCATCCATCTTTGCCTGCGCTGCAGGCCATTCAGCTTCATCAGCACAGCGGGTGGAAAAGGTCATCCCGTTTAAAGGCGTGGAAATGAGAAAGGATACCCCCAGGCTGGTGAAAAAAGCCTCGTCCCCTTCTTTGTCTGTGAGTGCATCCAACCAGGCCGGAAGCATGGGAATGGTGCCATATAACAAATGCTGGTAGGCCATCCAGATTAATGTATCACCATTGACAGTGACATCAACAGCAGGCGAATCAAAATGAATGGAGCGCGGCTGCGCATTGAGCGAAGCCACCAGGCCGGTGAAATGGGTTTTCAGCTCCGGGTAGGCGGCTTGGCAGGCCGCGTCTGCCGCGCAGTGATCAAAAAAGAGATTGAGGGCTTGCTGGGTGTTCTGCGGCGCCTGGGCAGCATAATCCATGCCCAGGGGTACAGGTGCATCCATAATCACGCTGCGCAAACGACCCGGCGCCATGCGCATTAAATGCTGCGCCAGCAGAGTGGCATAGGATATGCCATAAAAATTAAACCGATCATAACCCAGGTCGCTGACTACCCACAGGATATCGGCGGCATTTTCCAGGCTGTTATAAGCGGCAAGGCGAACTCCTTGGGATTCCAATTGCTGGCGGCAGGTTTCAGCTGCGTCCAGCCGGTCTGCAGCTTCTTCGGCCGGGTCTCCGGGCGAAGTCGCCTGCTGCTGAGCCAGGGTGAATAAGGCATCGCACATCAAAAAGGGGTCCGAATAACGCGTGCCGCGCTGTTCAATCAGGAGCATATCACGCCGGGCGCGCAAATCCGGATCCGCTGTCAGCAAAATGCCGGGCGCCGACACAATGGTTGAAACGCCGGGTCCGCCCGATTCAATCACCAAAGGATCTGCTTCCGGCGCACGGGAAGAGCTCTTAATCAGCGCAACCCGCAGCCGGATGGTTTTTCCCTGCGGATGGGCATGTTCTTCAGGGACAGACACCCAACCACAAAGCACATCTTCTCCCTCAGTAACGCCTTCAGGCACTGTAAATGGACAGGCTGAAGGCTCAAAGCTGGAAGATGCAGCCGGGAAAGCGGTTGGCGTCAGCGTTTCAAGGGGCTGAGAAAGCAGGTCTGGTGTAACAGATGGCTGGCCGCAGCTGCTCAGCAAGATTGAGCATAACATCATAAACAGGGTCCATTTTTTCATCGTCATTTCCTTTTTGGGTGGGTCCGGGCAAAAGCCGTGGCTGCCGCCGGCGTACAGCCGGCGGATTTATAGCTGCCATGTTGTCGATTATGCTGGAAAGGGCCGCGGTCTTATGCCGGGTTGAGAAGTTCTGTCCGTTGAATTATCCTTCTGCAATATCTTTTTCAAGACGGCGCTTGCCAAAATAGGCCACCAGGGAATAAAATCCCAGGATCACAGCCACCCCAATGAAGGGATAGAGTACTTCATACCAGCGTTCAGCTGGCGGCCACCCCACAATCAAAAGCGTAGGGATAAAAATCAACGCCACAGAGATGATATAGATGATGGCCATCTTTTTAAGTGGAATCACCGGCAGAATGCCGCTGAAGTATAATCGGAGCGCCCAGTAACCCCCTACCGAAAGGCCAAGAATCCAGATAATCTCAGCATAAGCCTCTTCAGGCAGCCCCAGAAAGTAACGCTTATAAACAAGCACGCCAGCCAGGGCCAACTGGGTGAGCATCAGGCAAAAGAAAGAGACCCATCCATTGATCTGTTCAGTGCGTTCGTCAACATACAAGCGTTTCATTTCACCGTTCTCCTTTGATCCAAAACAACTCGTCGAGGTTCTTGCCGGTCACCCTAGCCAGCATCAGGCACAATTTCAACGTCGGATTGTATTTGTTGGCCTCAATGAGGCCAATGGTCTGGCGGGTCACCCCCACCAGGTCTGCGAGCTGCTCCTGGCTTAAGCCTTTCTCCACCCGGGCCAATTCAACCCGATTTTCCATTTCCAGTTCTTCCATGGGCACTCCTTTACTAAAGAGTTGTTTTGAAGCTACCTGCAGTGTAACTTGATGTGATCTCATTGTAATATATATATTGCATTAAGTCAAGTATATATTGCATAATGCAATATATACACAACACATCTGAAACAAACTCTTTTCCAATCCTTGCTTGAACCAAACCAGCAGGTCCCAGGAAAGCGTTATAATAAGCCTCCTTGATCCTTATTGGTATTGGCTGGCGTTCGAAGCTGGCAGCTTTTGACAGCACAAAACGGATAGAATGAACCCGTATCCGGGCCTATAATGGCAGCCAATGGACATTGTCAGAAGAACAGGAACATGAAATGAAAGCAAAAATCTGGGTTGCGCTTATCGCCATCTATATCGTCTGGGGCTCCACCTATCTGGCCATCCGTTTTGTAGTCGAGACCATTCCCCCCTTTCTCTCGGCATCATTCCGCTTCTTAATCGCCGGCCTGATTTTGTTTCTGTGGCAGCGGGCCCAGGGAGCGCCAACGCCCACCCGCATCCAATGGCGCTCGGCTGCCGTCGTCGGGCTGTTCATGCTGCTCGGTGGAAATGGCGGCGTGGTGTGGGCCGAACAAATGATTCCTTCCGGCATCACTTCCCTGTTTATCGGCTCCATGCCGCTCTGGATGGTGCTGCTTGATTCCATCCGCCCGGGCGGCAAAAATCCCGGCTGGCTGGTGTGGGCAGGTGCGGTCATCGGTTTTGGCGGCATCATCCTGCTGGCAGCGCCCTGGCAAACCGGCGGCGCAGGCAGCCTCGATCCGCTGGGGGTTGGCCTGCTGCTCTTTGCTTCCCTGGCCTGGTCCATCGGCTCGCTTTACAGCCGCAACGCACCGCTGCCAAAGGGCCTGATGGCCACTGGCGCAGAGATGCTCACTGGCGGGCTGGGGTTGCTGATTGCCGGCACCCTGACCGGCGAATGGTCGCGTCTGAACCTGGCTGCCATCACCCCCAATTCATTGTGGGGACTGGCGTACCTGATCACTTTTGGATCACTGGTCGGCTTTGTGGCTTATACCTGGCTGCTGCGCAATGCCCCCACCCCGCTGGTGGCCACCTATGCCTATGTCAACCCGCTGGTAGCCATCTTTTTAGGCAACCTGCTGGCTCAGGAACCGGTCACGCCGCGGGTTCTCATCTCGGCGGCCATCATCATCGGCGCTGTTATTCTGATTAACCTGGCCAAATCGGCAGCCATCAAGCCGCCGCAGTCTGCGCAGGCATCCATTCAAACAGATTAACCCCCAATCGCCGGTTACAGCGGCGCTTTTTCTTTCACGAAAGCCCTATCCCCTCAACTTGGCGGCCCCACTGATCACGCTCCAGCACGCCCGCCACCTGGAGCCAGGGCGGCGTTGGCTGCGGATTATGGGCGATCTGCAATCCCAAACGTTTCATCACCGCAATGGATCCGGCATTATCAAAGTCCGTGGTGGCAATGATGCACAGGCGTTGGTTTTCCAAAACAGGCATTTCAAGCATGCATTGCGCCAAAACTAAGGATTCGCGGTCACCAGCGACATGAAAAGACGATAAATGGGGTGGTTGCGGTAAATGAGAATGCGCCCCCGGTTATGATCCACCAGATAAAGGTTGTTATAGCGATCAAAGCGCATGGTCACCGGCTGCGAATGGATATCACCAATGGCTGCCACGGGCAGCGGTGAGGTCAGCGGATCCTGATAAATCATCGGGAAACGCGGCCCCAGGTAACTGTTGAAGCCCAACACCATGCGCCCTTGTGAATCAAAGGCTGGTTCCCACGGTCCGCACAGTGGATCCTGTTCCTGCGGCAGGCAGGCGGCGCGGGTGAAATCGCCGCCGCGGCCCAAAACCCGGCTGGCCGGAATGGCAAACAGGGCTGTGGCCGGATCATCCGGAAGCAGGCTGGCATCCCACTCCAGCATACGCCAGTTGCCGTCAAATTCCAGATTGTGATCCGAAAGAAAAAGGTTGCCTTCGCGGTCAAAAGCCAGGGCGCCCGGGTTGCACAGTGAATCGCGGCTGGGGTAGTCCCGTCCGCGCCCCTGGTTGCACTGGTTTCCTGAAACACTGACCTGCCCCAGTATAATATCCACGGTGGGATCAGTGGCGGCATTGCGAATGCGGAAAGCGCGGTGATTCTCCTCATCCGTCAGCCAGATGCAGGCCGGGCAGCCCGGTTCAAAATCAATGCCGCCCATGCCTACCGCTGCCGACCAGGTGAAGCTGCCCCCACCCTGCAGCGGCAGCGGTGGAGAAAGCACCTGCACGGCCCGGGCCTGGCTTTGCAGCGGCAGGTTGTAGGCCAAAATCTGGTTTTCCTGCAGCACCCACAGCCGCTCACCGCCCGGCTGTGCGCGCATGCGGCGGAATTCCGGCCCCCAGCGGGGATTGGTGACAAAATCATCCTGGCCCACCACCCCATCTGCCGGCTGACCGTTATGGAGGGAAAGCGGGTTATTCCAAAAGAGAAGGCGGTGACCATCGGCAAAGATAAGCTGCTCATCCGTCACCTCGATACCGCCGTGATAACTGGTGAAGTTCCCCGGCCCCACCTGGTTGAAGGTTTGATCCACTTTCAAAAAGAAATCGCGGGTTGTATAACCACCCGCCTGATAGCGGTAACCTGACTGTCCATAGCCGGATACAGCCACCAGCAGGTTGCCGTCGCGGTCCATGCCCAGGCCTCCCGCCAAAAAAGTGCCTACATCCAGGGTGAAATCCAGCACTTCATTGGTAAAACGGTAAATCTTGCTTGTTTCAGGGTCGGCAATCCACAGTGCGCCATCCAGGCCCAGTTCCATTCCGGATGCATTGCGAAAGGCTCCCGTCAGGGCGCGCGCCGCAGGCATGCCGTTGGTATAAGGCGGGATGAAGACCAAAATGCGCTGGTTCATGGTATCCCCTACATAAACTGTGCCGATGGCATTGATGCGCACAGAAGCCGGTTTGTTCATCTGGTTCAGGCCGCTGCCCGAAGCCGTGGTGTGAAAGTTGCCCTGCCCCAGCACCAGGTCGGCCGTCTGAGCGGGAATGCCGCTCAACGGGTCTGCGGGAAAGCGCAGCACGCGGTTGTTGCTGGTATCCGTCACCCACAGGTTGCCTTGGGCATCCAGTGCCACCCCCACCTTGTCATCGCCAGTGCCGGTCACCGGACCCAGGCACAGGCTGTTGGCGTCGGTAAAACTGGCATAACCGCGCCCGCGGTTGCAGGTGAACCCCGAAAAATCGGCCTGGCCCCAAACGGCATCGGCGGTGGTATCGCTGGTAAATGGATTATTGTAGCGCAGCACGCGGTTATTAAACACATCCGGCAAATACAGGTTGCCCGAGGCATCCAGCGCCATGGTCTTGTATGAACCTCCTTCCAGGATGCTCACCTGTTCCTCGCGCATGCTGCACAGGGTGTCTGCGCTGGCTGGCGGCGTATCAGGGTAATGCTGGTAACTGCTGTCGCCATTACAGGCAGAAGTGGTGAATGAAGGCTGCCCCAACACCAGATCAGCGGGGTGATTATCAGCTACCTGGCAGGTTGAATCCGGACAATCGGAATTGCTGGTGCAGTTTCCGCCGGCATTTCCACCGGCCTGGCAAACCCCCAAATGAGAGAAACCCAGCACACGGTTGTTGCCGCCATCAGAGACATAAACCCGGTTGGGGATCACGGAACGGTCCACAATCACCCCACCAGGGTTGAAGAGATGATCGGCAGTCACTTCGTTGGGGGTGATTTGACCAAAATCAGTCTGACCCAGAATCACATCTGCCCGCCAATCGCCCAGCACCCCCTGCGCCGGGGGTGCCGCCGCCTGTAACGGTTGAAAAATGACATCGCCGTCGGGGGTGGTATAGCGCAAAGATCCCAGCAAACCGGCCAGATATGGGCTGGCTGAAAAATCAGCCGTATAAGCCCCGGATGCATCCGTCGTCACCGCCACTGTTCGCCCGCCAAGGGTGATGCTGAGGGAGTGCGGCGCGCCAAAGGCGGCGGCCGTGATATTGGCTGGAGCCTGGCCGGTGATGATTCTGCTGACCGCATCAACTTCAGCTGTCAATGGGGGAATCGGGATGATGCGTGTATCACCATCATCTACCATCAGGGTGTCGCCGGCAGCCATCAGGCGATCCATTGAGACGGAAAAACTGCCAGCGCCATCCACGGTAGCCGTGCGCGTGACCACCTCACCGTTCAACCGGGTCAGCATCAGGGTGAGATCATGACCGGCGTTTGTGGTGCCCCAGACAATGGTGCTGACGCCTGCCGAATGCGCTCCGCCGTAAGGCAGGCCTTTCGCAGTATCGCGGCGGATATGGATTGTGGTTGCTGCCTTGCTGGTTGCCAGAACCGGATGTTGCAAACAGCCATTGGCCCATAAAACCAGGCTCAGGCAAATTAAGGCTGGAAAAAAACGAATAACGGAGCGGAAATGTGTTCTCATCAAAACTCCAGTCACTTTTCTATCCAAATGTTAATTATAGTCTCAAATACAATACTCACCCCAAACAAAGATTACGTGACGATTACGTTTATTTTCTCCTTCATCGGCGTGTTATACTGGTCTTAAGGTTGATTTTCCCTTTCCGGAGGTATCCATGACTGAAGCAGATCCCCTGATTGAAAACGCCCACGCCTGGCTGCTGGCGCAGCCCCAGCCTGGCGTACGCTATCTGGCACTGCGCAACCTTGCTGGACTGCCCGAAAATCATGCTGACCTCGTCGCAGCAAGAAACGCAGCTTATGCAGAGGGGCCGATTGCAGCAGTGCTTTCTGCCATGCAGCCAGATGGCTTTTGGGTTGCCCCTGGCCCTGGATATCACCCAAAATACACTTCCACCGTCTGGGCGCTTATTCTCCTGGCTCAATTAGGCGCTCATATTTCTCATGAGCCGCGCCTCAAAAACGCCTGCGCCTACCTTCTGGATCATGCCCTGACCGAAAACGGACTTTTCAGCGTCAACGGCAGCCCATCGCAAACCATCGACTGCCTGCAAGGTAACCTGTGCTGAGCGCTGGCTTCCCTGGGATGTACAGATACACGCATGGAAGCAGCCTACGAATGGATGGCGCGCAGCGTCACCGGCGAGGGAGTGGTCCCGCCGCTGCGTTACTATGCCTATAAATGCGGTCCGCTTTTTGCCTGCGGCGTCAACAATAAGGAGCCCTGCGCCTGGGGCGGCGTCAAGGTGATGCTGGCCTTCAGCCAGATTCCCCCTGCCAGGCGCACTCCCCTGATGGAAAAGGCCATTCAGGCCGGGGTGGATTTTTTGCTGGACAATCACCCTGAGCAGGCCGGTTATCCCAGCGGGCCGAACAACAGACCCAGCGGAAGCTGGTTTAAATTTGGCTTTCCAGTCTTTTATGTGACCGACGTTTTGCAGATCGCCGAGGCAGCCGCTGCCCTGGGGTATGCCGCTGATCCAAGGTTGGACGCTGCCTGCCGGTTCATTCTGAGCAAACGGGACAGGCAAGGGCTCTGGCCGCTGGAATATGACTATGCCGGGAAGACCTATGGAGATTTCGGTCCAAAGAAAAAGGCCAACCCCTGGGTGACCCAGCGGGCGCTGCGGGTGCTGAAGGCCCGCGGAGAATTCGCCTGATTACGCGACGCTTACGCATCGAATACATGCCGCTTGCGACATTCCTTGCCCGAATATTCGCCCCCGCCGCCGGCAAAGTGGTGTTCAGGTTCGCAGTCTTCCTGATTCTCATCTGGAATAACAATGGGATTTCTGTTTTAACAGGCCTGATCAACTGGCCTTTTTACAGCTTCACAAAGAGCTGGAAAAATCTTCAGCTATTGTTTACGTGCCGCTTACGTTTTCACGGCCATTTTCCCTACCTCCTGGCTTCGAGCAGACATCCTTCATCTCAAAATCACAATGGTTTGAGCAAAGCCTGTCCGCATTCCGGTCAATTCTTCTGAAGGGCAAAAAAAGCCCCAGGAAGGTCGTTTTCAGGCAAAACGAGTCAATATACCTTCCCGAATCAAAAGGCGCCTCTACGCGCTTCCTGATTCGATAACGTAATCGTCATTGTAATCGTCACGCGATCACAGCGTAATCTAATTGTAATCACTAAGTTATCAATGACGCTTACGTCAACAGATTCGTTGAAAATATGCTTTCGCTTTTCCACAATGCCTTTATACACGTTCCAAAACCGGATGCGTTTGCGCCAGGATCGGGGGGCATCCAAAGGTTTTATGGCGGAGGAAAAAAGAGGGGTGAATTCAGGAAAAAGCCTCATTTTGTAAGCGTCACGTAATCAATACGTGATTCAGATGTAATCAATGCGTAAACAAATCCGCTGACGTTGGTCTTGATTCATTTTTCCAGAAGACAGCTGTAGGGGGAGCAGAGAGGGAAGGAAAAATGACTATCATTCCTGGTCTGGATTTTGCACTGCCAAACAATTAACGTAAGCGTCGCGTAATCAATTTCTGCCGAAAAAACAAAACCGCTCACCAGATGAACAGGTGAGCGGCTGGAAATTTTGCAAGTTATTCAGGAGACGATATCCAGGTGGGCGGCGCGGCGCGGTTGGGGATGCAGAACCAGCCGTCCATCCTCATAAGCTGCCAGTGCATAGCGCAGCAGCAGGGACACCACTTCGCCAACCGGCACGCTGTGCTGCTCACGCAGTTCTTCAATGTTTTCCAGCACACCCGCCGGCAGGTGGCGGTAGCTGACCATCGGCCTGCGCCAGGGTTTTTCCAGTTCCAGGGCCTGCACCGCTTTGGCATTTTTCTTCTTGGGTGCCGGCGGCAGGGTTCCAGCTGGACGTTCGCTCCAGGCTGCAGATTGTCCCCAGGCAGCATTGGAATAAAGCATCATCTTTCCCTGGCTGAAACTTGAGCTGAGGCGCAGATCGCCACGGCGCAAACTTTCCAGGCTGAACTCCAAAAAAGCGCGCGCCACCTCGCTGACCGTCACATCCAGGGTTTTGGCTACGGCTTTCACCTGTGCCTGCACCTCTGGCGGAATGCCGCGGAAAGCCGTGGCGCGGTTTTGTTCATCCCAACTGCGCGAGCGTTTTTTCTTTTCCGTCACCCTGATCTGGTCAATGATGGGAATCGGGGCAGTTGGAACCGGCACGGGCGGCAGAGCCTCAGGCGTCGGTTGTGAAACGGGAGCGGAAGGGGGTTGGGGCGTGGGCTGGTCCCACATGCTTCGCCGTTCAGTTTTTTTCATGGTCTTTCAGCTGCTTCAGCCGCCTCCGGTTAATGGTGGATCTTAAGAATGTTTGAGTACCCGCTGCACCAGATCCTGATATTCCTGCGCCGCCCGGCTTTCGGGATCCTTTTCAAAAATGGTCTTGCTTTCGCCGGGGCATTCGCCCAGCACGGCAGCGCGGTGAATGGGGGTGAGCACCCGGTCGCCAAAGCCCTGGCGCAGGTCTTCCATGGCGGCGCGGTGCTCACGAAGCTGATCAGAATAAAAGGTGGGCAGCACGCCCAGCAGCGAACCGTGCCAGCCTTTGCTTTGCTGCAGCATGATCAGCATTTCCGTCATCTTGCGCACACTATCGGTGGAAAGATATTCGGTCGAGGTGGGAATGATGACCATATCCGCCGCCCAAACCGCGCGTTCTTGAATGCCGCCCACCGAAGGAGCTGTATCGAAAATGATGTAGTTCAAATTACCGCGGGTAAAACGGGCGATCGACTCGCGAATGACCGAGTAAGGCTTGTTCTGCGAATTCAAAACGGTCTGGGCTGCCATGGTGGTCTGGTTGCCCGCAATCAGCCAGAGATGTTCGCGGCCGGTGTTGCGGACATACTGCTTGAGAAAGGTGGTCTCATGTGTTTCCGTGCCCATCGTCAGCAGGTAAAACGCGCCCGGCTCCGGGGTCAGGCCCAGGGTGGTGGCGCACTGCCCCTGCGGGTCCAGATCAATGAGCAGCACTTCTTTGCCCTTGAGGGCCAGGCCGTGCGCCAGGCTGACCGCGGTGGTGGTTTTGCCAACGCCGCCTTTTTGATTGGAGATAGTGATGATATGGGGTTTCATGAGCGGGTTATCGGTTCCTTTCCCTCAAAGTGCTTTCTGCCTCCAGTTTACCATGAAACCTGAAAAACAAGCAATGACGGCCGCTAACGCGACGATTACGTTTATTCGCTGGGCCATTAACCAGGGAAAGCCCGTTTAAATTCCTTGCGATAAGCCTGGTTCAACCGCAGTTCGGTCACATCCACCAGCCGGAATAAAAAACGGTCCTGTAAGCGGCTCAAAATCGCTCTGGCCTCGGCGATCATTTCTGTTGCGCGGGCATAAGTAGCCCGCACATGCGCCATGTCTGCTTTAATGCGTTGCGCGGTTTTGCGGTGATCCCTATCGCTTAGCCAGGTTTCATGTCCCAGAGTGACATAGGAATAATGACCAATGGCCAGGTCTGCTTCCAGGTCCTGCCAGTCATCCATCATCTGGATGGCCGCGCCGAACAGCAGAAAAACCCGCCAGTAATCGTCAATCTGATCTGCTCGTCCCAGGCGTTCCAGGCACAACATGAATGGGCTCACAGCATTAGCGCCCTTCGCACCAAGGTCTTCAGGATGGTCCAGATGGTAAGGGCTGCTTTTACCACGCATTGATTTTTCTTTAATTTCAGCCGTCAGAAACAGGGTACGCATTTTGTGCAAAATGGCAAGATTAACCGGTGAAACGCCGAAAATGGACAGGGCGCGCAGTTCGTATTCCGCAATCAAAGCCTGGGCGGTGAGGATTTCAACTGGTGAAGGCTGGTTGGCATCCACATTTTCATCCAAAATGCCATAACCAGCCACAGCAAAAACCCCTGCCTGCAAAATTTCAGCAAAATGCGACAGCAAATCATCAAGGTCTTCTTCATGCATCCACACCACCAGAAAAGCAAAAACCGGATAGGCATCTTTAAAATACTGCGTCCGGTTGCTTTTCCACCGGGTAAGGTCACATCCCAGCGGCGCGCTGAACATTTGCAAGAGACGTTTTGCATCCTCATCCAGACCCTTGAAGGCTGATAAGAGCTGCATATCCACTTTGAGGTGCGCCCACATATCTCCAAGAGAGGCCTGTTTATCCAGAAAGGGCGCCATGATTGCGGCCCAAAAAGCCTCTTTGTCACGCTGATAAACTTCAAGGATCAATGGGGCAAATTTCTCGAAAGCGGTATATTTTTCCATTTGCCAGCCTTTCCAAAACATCCATTTTATTTCTCGGAAAAATAAAAATGGTGGTGATTTCAGCCAGGACCATCCAGAAAGCATGCTCTTTAGAAAAAAATATCAAAAAAACCGTCATTTTAACAAAAAAAAGAAAAAATAGCCTGGTTTTAAGAAAAATTCAGGAAAATAGACCAAAGTTTCTTAAAAATACTTGTAATTAACCAGGGTTTACTGTAAAATGGAATCAATTTACCATGAAAGACTCGTAAAGTATTTCGTGGCCGCCCAACTGGATGCGAGGGGGGCGGAGATCCGAGAAAACCACAGGTCCGCCAGGGGAAGCCACCCCCTGCGTTTTGCGGTCCAGGCCAAACCAACCTCTTTTTCTCCCCTCTGGCAGCGGCAGCAGAAGGGAAGGTTAGTTCTGGTTGCCTCCAGCCAGAAGCCGCTCTGAGGAACACTATGGATTATACACCTGAGTCGATCCCTGATCCAAAACGGCTTTTTGCCCTGCGCTCCCTGGGTTTCGCGGAAGAGCCTTTTTCTCCCTCGGCTGACCCACGCTTTTTTTACCTTTCCTCGCAGCACCGCGATACCCTGACGCGCTGCCGTTCTGTGATCGAGTTCAGGCAGGGGCTGGCTGTGGTGGAAGGCGATTACGGCATTGGCAAATCAACCATTGCCCGCCGTCTTGACAGCCTTTACCGCTACAATCCCGACCAATACTATGTGGTATATATCGATAACGCCAGCCTGTATGACTCTGAAATGGATATCCTTTCGGATATTGCCGCGGCCTGCAAAATCACCAAATCGGGCGGCAAGCTGGCGCTTATCCGCGCCCTGCAGTCTTTTGTTGTTGAACAGATGGGCACCTATAATCGCAATATTGTCCTCATTCTGGACGATGCGCAGAAAATTTCCTCCTCCGCGCTGTCGGTCATCCACACTATTTATAACTTCGACCAGGCTAAAAAACTGGTGCAGATCATTCTTTTTGCCCAGCCTGAAATTAAAACCGTGTTTGAAGAGCGCCCTGAAGTGCGCAGCCGTGTTCATTCGTGGCTCAAACTCACCGAACTGCCCCCTGATGAAGCCTATTTGTTGATCAATTACCGCTGTAAAATCGCGGGACGCGATTCAAACCTGCTGGACCGCTCACAATTTCTGCGCATCTGGGCCATGACCGGCGGACTGCCACGTTACCTGATCACCATGTCATCCCTCATCGTTGAACAGGTGGGTGAACAGAATAAACAGGCTGTGGATGACGATGTGATTGAAGCTGCCATCGCCGAATTTAAGGTGGGGGCGCCGCGCCGCGCCAGCCGCTGATTTATTGACGTCAGTAATTCGATATTATTTGACGTCAATAAATACGTAATTATAAACCGCATAAAATACACAATTATTGACGTCAAATAATAAGGATCAGATAAGCCGCCATGACCTCGATTAAAGATAACCGGAACAATGAAGAATTTCCCTGGTATTCCCTGCTGGATATTGAACTCAAGCAAAAACCGCCAGAAATCCTGCCCGTTCGCCCACGCGGTCGCCCTAAAATGTCTTATGACCGGGTAAAATTAACCGTTTATCTTTCAAGCGATCAGACGGCCATGGTTAATGCCCTGATCCATACCCTCGAAAAGAACATCGGTTCCCAGAAGGTGACACGCGGGAATCTGATGGCTTTTGCCGTGGCGCGCCTCTATTTTGCCATTCGAAAAAAAATGGATACGGAAGGGAATGATCTGGTTCTCCCGCCAGATGTCAAATCATTCACCGACCTGGCGCGCTTTTTGGATAGCGATGAATAAACCATCAACCAAGGAGGCTTAAAAAAAGGCTATCTCTACTTGCCGGTAGAGATAGCTGGGTGAAAAACGGAACTGCTTCTGCGCTAACAGAATACTTTCTCTTCAACACAAAGTATAGCATACTGTTGGTGTTGTTTCAAGTGTTCCTGTTTTTTTTCCCATCCTGAAAAATACACATCCTTAACCCTTCATACCCCGTGTCCAAATAAAAAGCAGCTTTTTCTGCTGCCTGTGTTTTGCTTTTTCTGATTGCCGCCGCCACACGGAGAATTTTATATGTCTATTTTCATCTCTGGCTTTGAAGAGCCCTGCCAGAATTATTATCGTTTGCCTAATGCCTGGCTGGATCAGCTCGCCTCGATCCGTAAAACATATCGCAACCGCTCGCTGGCCCCGATCAAAGTGCTTGAATATATTCTCAAACATACCTGGGGCTGGCAGCGTTTTGAATCAGGCGTTATCCTCTCGCTGGACGAATTGCAAAATGGCAAACGCTGGGGCCACCGCCGATCTGATTCCGGTACGGGCCTCTCCATCAATGCCATCCGCAAATCACTCGCCTCACTGGAAGATTTGGGATACATTGAAAAGCTGGGATTTAACTGCTACCGTCCCAAACTCAAACCCGCCACCAGTGAGTATTTTAAACTGCCGAAGATGTGGACCGATATCACCGCCCAGGTGCGCAGCTCGCTGACCGTGCTGATCACTGAGTATCTCATGCGCCACACCTGGGGCTTCCAGAATCCGCAGGGAGTGTGGATGGATGTGGACGAATTGCAAAATGGGCGCAGTTACGCTGACGGCCGGCGCTATGATGCTGGCGTCGGCGGGGATATCAAATCCATCCGCGCTGCACTGGAAGAAGCCGTTGCTTTGGGTTTGGTGGTCTGGACAGATCGCTGCGAGACCGGCCGGCTGTATAACCTGCACCTGGCCGGCATGAAAACCGGCACGGATGGAGAATATTTGGGCGAGCTGCCATGGGAAACTCAGGCCGAAACTCAAGATAACGGCACAACAGTTATCGAAACCATAAACAATGAGGAAGAAACCCCATGGGAAAAGCCACTGGGCGAAGTTCTGGCTGAAGAAATCAACCTGCCTGATCTGCTGACCGGATTGGGTATTTACGGCCCAGCGCGCGCTGAACTGACCGCTCGTAATATTCCTGTTGAACAGATCGTTGCCTGGGCGCTTTACGTTTCAGGTATTGACAACCTGGCCAATCCTGCTGGTCTGCTGGTTAAATTACTACGCAGCGGGGAAGCGGCGCCCGTTCCATTTGTCGATCTGGTCCGGCTCCAGCTCGGTTCCTGGATAGAAATTTTGGCACAAACGGGCCCGCTGGCGCAAAATGAATACCTGCCGCATGCCGATGTGCGCCTCTGGGAAGCGGTGATGGGACCAAAAGGGAAAAACCGCTTGCCCGGCTGGCTGGCTGCTTATGTGGACAGCAAAAGCCAGCGCTATTTTGATTTTGAGACACCCATTGCAGATACGATAGACACGCTTGAGGCTGCTGAAGAAGAGCCTGTGCAAACTTTTCTGCAGACCGTTACGGAAGAAGCTGCGCCTGAAATGGAACCAGTGAATACATGGAAGGAAGCAGTGAATATTCCGGCGGGTGCAGATGACAGGGTATTAAAAGACACAGTTAAGACACATTTTCAAAACACTGAAAATAAACAAACACGGCCAGCGCAGGCAATTGTTATCTGGAAAAACCCCAAAAGCAATCTTCACTTCAGTTTAACGCAAAACCCCGCCGAAAGATGTCTTATCCACAGGCTGACTTTGCAACCTCACTGTTGGCAAAGCAGCACGCTTGACTGGGGTGACAACAAATTCTGTTTTTTGCTCTCCGGTGTGATTCAAATCCGGTTGGACCTGTATAAGGCTAATGGGTCTTTTGATCCGCCAGATTCAGACCAGACAAAATAAAAAACGGCCCTTGCGTGGCAAGAGCCGTCACAGTCCCAAAACCTGCCGGATTTACATTAAATCGTAACTAATAATGGTGGTGTTGCTGGCGGTATCCAGCTCAACCCGGGTGCGCGAGCGCAGGCCTTTCTTTTCCAGCATAGCCAGACCAACGCATAAAAATGGATGGCTGAAGGCGTTTTTCACACCCCTGTCGCGGAGGATGGCATATTCGGCAGTGCCGATGGCATCTTTGAAGGTCATTTTGACGGTGTTTTCAATCCTTTCAACTGTCACACCGCTGGCAATGCCATAGTGGTCAATAAAGAAATTTCCAACTTTTTGCAAAACGTCTTCAGGTTTTTCATCTACTAAAAAGGGATCCAGTTCTTTTTTTAAAGTGATGTAAAACTGTCTGCCAATCTGGAGGGTGAGGGTTGCTGAGGATTCTTCGACCATTTCATAAATGCCCATGGTCAGGCACAGCGTGGTGAGACCCCATAACCAGGCGCGATTGCCAACTTTTTCATGATCTGTTACCATTGTTTTCTCCTGACTGAAAATAAAAATCAAGCATGTGGAATTGCATTTGATAATTGAGGTGCGTATTCATTCATCAACATGCGAACCGCACCCAGGGTGGCTTCGCGCGTAACCGCGACGATCCAGAAAAACGACCCATCATCCAAGAAACGGGACAGCAGGTAATAGCTATCTGTGGTCACCAGGTTGTCCTCCACAGCTCCCAGGGGAAGTTTATCTGTGATTTTGCCGGCAAGTTTCATGACCATGGCAAACCGGGCTGCGGCCATGTTTGAATCAAAATTGGGGTTGATGGAACCGCCCGCGATGGAGAGGCCGTCCATACCGACCACATCGGTGGACACAAAATCAGAGCCAACCTCTGATCTGAACTGCATGATTAATTGTTCCAGTTTTGTCATCATATACCTCTTTAGCGCGGAATCGCTTTGTAAATCCGCTCACTGTAAATATTAGCGATCAGGCGCATATTACCCAGATTGGCTGCTTTTCGATCAACAGCCACACCCAAAAAATGCTGCCGTCCTGGCAAGAAGCGCATCAGCACATAGGCATTGGCGGTGGTCACCAGGTTATCCTGAACCGTGCCCGCATCCAATTTGCCGACCGTTGAGTCAACCAGTTTCAATAACATGGTCATTTGCGCTGAGATGGCTTCCGGGTCAATATTTGTTTTTGAATGTTGGGCGATGTTCAGACCGTCCATGCCAGTAACAGCGCTGGCGATGTAACCCTGCATCTCTCCCCCCATTTCTTTTAGAATATCTTCAATTTTTGGTGCCACGACAATTGTCTCCTTTAGATCGTTTGTGACCGATTCATCTGAATCGTTATTCGCTAATTTTTCATCGAGCAGCCGGGCTCCTTCCATAATGAGACCGGCCCAACTGCGGGTAATGGTGGACTGAGGCGCTTCATGGCCGACATCCAGCTTAAACAGGCCTTCTTCCCAACTCAGCAGTTCGTAAACCGCCGCTTCGCCTTGCAATTGACCCATTTCGGCATGGATCACATTGCCATTTTTAAAATACAAGTTTCCTTGCATGGCACCATTATTGAGGGAAAGTTTTCCTGTTTTGTGATCCTGACAATTGACCTGGATTAAATCCGCCACGGTCATGTCATGCAAACTGCCCTGAGTTCCCATTTTTTACTCCCAATATTTCGCCCAGACTTCTCGCACCTGGGTGATGGTTTGTTTCATCAGTCGGCGGTAGGTCTGTTCTTTACCGATAATAGTCACGGCTAAAATAAGGGAGTGGCCCTGAGCATTGAAAAACCGGCAAACCAGGCGTTCGTTTTCCGTTGTATAAAAAATCATTTCATCAATCTGAGCCATGCCAAGCCGTGATCCAGCCTGGCCAATGGCACGCTGCACCAAAGCGGCAACTGCAGCCTGGCGATCTGGATCAAATCCATTTTCACTGGCTGAAGCGATGGCCAGTCCCTGTTCATCCGTGAGGATGGAAATGGAGAATTTCCCTTCATGATTTAAATGTTGTAAAACCTGGGCCAGGGCATCTGAGCCCGATGTGGCAGTATTTGGAATCATCAAATTTTCCTTTTATATATATAATTTCAAGCCATCTCACGTTGCGCCTGCGCCATAACATTGCGTGTGACCAGTTTGAACGTATCCAGGACGCCTTCGCCGCGGATGGCTGCAGCTGAGACGACGGCGTTGTTTCCAAGGTTCAATAATTTCTTTAGTTGTTCGGGTGACATGGCATTAGGTAAATCTTGCTTATTAAATTGGACAATAATGGGCGTTCGTTCAAGAGGGATTCTTAAAGATTGCAGATGTTTAAATAAGTTCTTCCAGGATTCCAGATTGCTTCCCCAGCGGTTGACGTCTGAATCAACCACAAACACCACCCCATCAGCGCCCTTCAAAACCACTTTTCGGCATGATTCATAATAAGTCTGTCCGGGCACTGTGTAAAGTTGAATCTTGGGCGTCAGCGTGCCAATACGCCCTAATTCCAATTGCAGAAAATCGAAAAAAAGCGTACGATCCCCCGCTGTTTTTAATGATAACAACTCACTGCGTTTAAGTGGATCAACATGACTGTGAATTTGCTCAAGATTGGTGGTTTTGCCACTCATGGCTGGACCATAATAAACAATTTTGAGAGTCAATTCTCGCAGCCGCCAATTAATTTGCATGAGATTATCCCATCCACAACGAGTCAATGGCGCTGTCCAACGAAGCATCCAACGGCATGTTGTCCAGCCCCGCAGCCAAGTGATCTTCCGGATCGGGGAGACGGTCCACAATTTCAGCAATTTTTTCTGCCGTTTCACGGATGAGAATTCGCGCCCAACCCAGGGGTGTTTCCCCTGGAATTTGCACAAACAGGACCATATATTTTCCTGCTTCACAGGTGAAAGAGGAGCTTTTCTTGCCTTCACGGAGCACCATCTGGCAGCTGTCCAACTGGTTGGTCATGGCGGCAATCTCATGGCTGGCAGCCACATCGCCGGCCACCAACGCTGAAAGCGCTACCACATCCAGCGAGCCTCGTTCTCCTTGAATGGAAATCAACTGGCCGCTGCTATCAGCCAGTAAAATAAATTGGGCCGGGCAGCGGTCCTTTAATAGGAGCAGAGCCTGTTCAATGGCCTTATCCTGTGAAGGATAAATGGTCAAACCGACACGGATATTTAAAGCATAATTTCGATCCTGGTCCTGGAGGTTATCCACAATTCATCATCCTTTCTTCGGCAAGTAGATTGATAAGAACAACAAGTGATAAAAGGTCATTTAAAATTTCATTGGCGTTCATCTGCAAAAAAGCTATCCTTCTTATTAGGACAATTACGGAAAAACCGGGATGAAATAAATGCCGGTTAATTTAAACACCCGTTGATTTGTTCATACTGGCTTTATCAGCAGGGTTGCCTTACCATCCCCAAACGGGCAGCCAATTTCCAAATGCAACAATTAGCATTATAGTGATTTGAATAAAGCAGGTCAATATAACAACCTTGAATCTTACAGTTCTGTTAAGTGTCCATCCTTCGTTTGCGCATTTCAGGCCTCCAGGTCTGACGAAAGAATTCTTCTTTAATTTTTAGGGTACCTTTAGAACAACCGAGTAAAACGAGTTTTTTTCCGGCTATCAACTGTGAAATCTTTTCTCATCGAGCCAAGAAACATCACCATCCTGAATTACGGCCATTTTGGGCGCTGGCTTTAGGTTTGCAACAGGCCGGCCACCGGATTACCCTGGCGGCAGCGCTTGTCGAGTCAGGGTCAGCAGATGTTCTCGCCCAAGCGGATGAAGTGGGGCGCCGGATTCGCGCAGAAAACGGCGTGGCGGCGGCCGTGAGGTGATAATAGAGGAATATGCGGTTGAATTTGCATGCTGGAAAAAAAGCAAAGAAGATGAGGTTATTAAATGCGAAGGTCAGGTTGAGGGGGGCAACCTGACCTTCGCAATCATATTTTAGCCCAGGAAATGAAAAAATGCAAGGTTTTACCCATTTTTTCTGCGTCATTCAAGCAAAATCACCCGTTACCTCAGCCCTAACCTGTCTATTTACCGGGGCTAAAGCTGCACAGCTTGCGGCGGGTTATTAAGAGGTCAACAGGCAGGAGGTGAGCATGGGGTTGTCCGGCAGGCGCAGCGCCAGCCAGTGGAAGAGCAGGGTCAGTACGCAGCCCCAAAACAAGCCGGAAGACAGAACTGTGTTTTCAGAGGGGGCATCAATGATTTCTTTCAATCATGCGCCGCTTTGCTGAACCCAGTTAAATGCTGCGGCGATATCCTCGGCGATGGCTTTGCGCTTGACCTTTTCTATAAAGAAACTGGGGCCGGCCTGCAAATAAGAGGGAAAAGCCCGCAACCGTTTATAGAAGAAACTCCGCCCCCGAATTTTATAAGTGGATTCAGCCGGGATCACCCGCGGCAGCCCGGATCTGCGGGCAATGGCGTTGACCGCCTTGATGGCCACGTCGCCCATCAGCAGCAGGGCTTTGACATTGGGAAAGAGAGCCAGTTCCTGTTCCAAAAGATGCGAACAGGTTTCAATGGTGCCGGTTTTAATGGCATAGTCGCTTTTGCCGCATTTGACCGCCGGGGTGAGATACACCCCCAGATTGAGAATATCGGGAACAGAGTCAACGTCAATGCCGGCATCTTTGAAGGCCCGCACAGTGGTTTGCTGGAAAAGAGGGTCGCCTTCGGCATAGTAGTGATCCGCCAGGCTGGCCGGGGCTGATTCAGAGATCAGCATGATGGAGACAGCCTGAGGGTCGATATCTACATTGGGAATCAGGTACGATGAATGTACGGCATCATTGCAGGGAAACGATTCACAGCGAATGTGGGTGCTGACGCGCATGAGAAGCTTCCTTTTTGAAAAATGGAATGAGAGGATCTTTTTTCATCATACCCGTTTCTGGAATCAAAGGAAAGCACTGAGTAGAGTACGCAAGGGGGTAATTTTCGGAATCCATTTTTTCGAGCTTGGCGTTATTTTTCACCGCTTAAAATGCGTAAGTCAGGTTGAGGGGGGCAACCTGACCTACGCGACCTTATTTTAGCAGTATTTTTCAGAAATGCAAGGTTTTTAAGGGGTGATTTTTAGAAAATTTGTGTCGTCTTTGGTTAATGTAATGCGCATAGATATTGTTGAATTAGGTGTGTATTTTCTTGATGCCTTGACAGAACTGCTAGGCTGCTGTACAATTTTGGAATGAACGTTCATTCCAAAAAAGATTACTCATGATGATGACCCAAAAACGCGACGATATTCTGGCGGCCGCCCAGCGCCTGGTTTCGCAGCACGGCTTTCACGGCACCTCCATGTCCATGATTGCCGCAGAAGCCGGGGTTGGCGCGGGAACCATTTACAATTATTTCCCCAGCAAGGATGATCTGATGCGCGCCCTGTTTATGATGATTAAGCAGGATTTCATGCAGAAGGTGATGGCCGGGGTGTCACCGGATGCCCCCCTGCAGGAGAGTTTCGGCCTCATGTGGGCAAACATCATTCACTATTACCTTGATTTTCCTGATCAAATCACCTTTGCCCAGCAGTTTCACCATTCCCCCTACTTTGACCGGGCCTGCGAAGAGATGATGAACACCTTGCTGGCGCCGCTGGTGGTTCCCTTTGAAAAGGCCATGTCTGCCGGCGTGATCAGGCCTTTGCCCCTGCCTGTGCTGGAGACTTTTACTCTGGATGTGGCGACTTCGCTGGCCCGCCGCCATATCAAGGGCGAAATCATCCTTGATGACACCCTGATTAACCTGACCGCAGCGTTGTGCTGGTCAACCCTGAGCCCAGATTCAACAAGAAAGTAGGATAGTTTTATGGAACCCTCACCCAAAGTGGCGCTTGTCTATTGCGAAGATTACCAGCCTGAAGCGGTTCGCCGGGCAATCAAAGCCGGCATTGATCTGCTGGGCGGGGCGGCGCAGTTTGTTCGTCCATCAGAAAAAATTCTGGTCAAACCGAATGTGCTGGTGGGAGAAAACCCTGAGAAATGCATTGGCCCGCATCCGCTGGTGTTTCAGGCGGTGCTTGAGCAGCTTCAGGCTGCCGGGGCTCAGGTTTCCTTTGGTGATTCGCCTGGTTTTGGCAGTCCGCGCGCGGGAATGCGCCAGGCCGGGCTTCTGACGGTGGCCGATCAGTTGGGCGTGCCTCTGGCTGACTTTGAAACCCCGGTCACCCGGGCCTTCCCTGGGGGAAACCTGATCAAGCAGTTCTCGCTGGCCAAAGGCGTGGTTGAATGTGATGGACTGGTGAGCCTGAGCAAGCTCAAAAGCCATGCTCTGACGCGCATCACCGGCGCCATCAAAAACCAGTTTGGCTGCATTCCCGGCGTGCTTAAGGCTGAATTTCATTCGCGCCTGCCCACGGCGGATTTGTTTTCAAAGATGCTGGTTGACCTCAACCTGTTAATCCGGCCGCGTCTTTATATCATGGACGGCATTGTTGCAATGGAAGGCAACGGCCCCCGCAACGGCACGCCGCGACCCATGCATGTGCTGCTGTTTTCCACCGATCCGGTGGCCCTTGATGCCACGGTGTGCCGACTGGTTAACCTGGACGAAAAGCTGGTGGAACCCCTGGTTTACGGCAACCAGTTTGGCCTGGGATCCAGCAAAAACATGACTCTGCTGGGTGATCCCATTGAGCGTTTTATTGTCCCTGACTTCAATGTCAACCGCTCCCACGCCAGTACCTCCACCAACATCGGAATGTTGACCAACCCCATCGTCCGCAATCTGTTCACCCCGCGCCCGGTGATCAACGCCGAAGCCTGCACGCGCTGCGGACGCTGCGAGCAGGTTTGTCCGGCCCAACCCAAGGCGCTCACATGGGCTAACGGCAAAAAACAGCCCCCGGTTTACAATTACGACCACTGCATCCGCTGTTACTGCTGCCAGGAGCTTTGCCCGCATGAGGCCATCACGGTCAAAACACCCTTGCTGGGCCGCCTGCTGCGGCGCTGATGGAGGCCAATTTCATGGACCTGCCGCCTGTGGTCAAGCTTGAAATATTCATCCCCGAAAGCCACCTTGAAGCGATCAGCCAGGCTTTACACCTGGCTGGCGCGGGCAGAATCGGCAATTATGACTACTGTAAAAGTTATCAGGTTGTCAGGGGCACCTGGCGTCCGCTGGAAAACGCCAATCCTTATCTGGGTGAACATGGCCAGGTTTGCACTGGCGAGGAATTAAAGGTGGAGGTGAACTGCCGGAGCGAGCTGGTTCCGGCGGTACTTAAAGCCATTCGCCAGGTGCATCCTTATGAAGAGCCGGTGATTAACATTTTTCCGTTGCTCAATCACCTGTTTGAAAGCGGCTAAGAATCGGTCTGTTCAATTGTGATGCAGGGTCATTCGCCATATAATAGTTTAATACCCTGAATTTAGATCACAAGCGAGCAAGACTATGACAGACTTATCTGGTCAGGATGTCGGGCGATATCATCTGGTGGAACGGCTGGGCGAGGGGGGCATGGCTGTGGTATACAAGGCGTATGACACCCGCCTTGAACGGGTGGTGGCGATTAAATTCATTCGCACCGAAAGGGTGCCGCCCGACCAGCTGACGCAGATGCTGGCGCGCTTTGAACGCGAGGCCAAGGCCCTCGCGCGCATGGAACACGCCAGCATTATCCGCATTTTTGATTACGGCGAGTACAATGGAGCGCCTTATCTGGTGATGAATTATTTGCCAGGTGGCACGCTGAAGCAGTTCACCGGCCGACAGGTGCCCTGGCAGGATGCCGTGCGCCTGATTCTGCCGGTGGCGCGTGCCCTGGAATATGCCCACCGCCAGGGCATTGTGCATCGTGACGTCAAACCGGCCAATGTGCTCATTTCGAGCGAAGGATATCCGCTGCTGTCTGACTTTGGCATTGCCCGCATGCTGGAATCGGAAACCGGCGCCACGCTCACCGGCACCGGCGTGGGCATTGGCACCCCGGAGTACATGGCGCCTGAGCAGTGGTCTGGCTCGGCGTCGCCATCGGTGGATATCTATGCCCTGGGGGTGGTGCTTTTTGAACTGATCACCGGACGGGTGCCTTACCAGGCGGATACGCCGGTGGCGATTCTGATCAAACAGGCCAATGATCCTTTGCCCAGGCCTTCGACTTTTGTCCGGGGGCTGCCCGAGGCGGTTGAACAGATCCTGTTCAAGGCGCTGGCCAAAACCCCTGAAGAGCGTTTCCCCAATATGCAGGCTTTTGTGGAGGCGATGGAACGGCTGGGCGTGCTGGCAACCCAGGCCGGACGGACTTTGCCTGCCCCGGCGCTTCCTCATTCTGAGCCGCCGCTGCCAGGCCGCACCACGCCGCCTCCGGCTCCGCCGCCAGCGCCAGGGGGGCTGGGTATTCCACGCATTGTGATTCTGCTGGGGTTGGGCGCCCTGCTGGTGATGTGCCTGATGTTAGGCATATGGCAGGTGGCGGCCGGCCTGCAGGGAGAGGGCTTGCTGGCTTTTGTGGCCCCGCCAACAGCAACGCTGACGCCAACACTGGCGCCTACCCTGACGCTGACAGCACGGGTTTCACCCCCTACCCGGGCCCCCTCCCCACAAATATCCACGCCTGTGCCTGTTTACACCCTGGAACCCACCGCTGCCAAACCACCCGGTGAAATCACCCTGTGGTATTCCTTCATTCAGGGCGGGGCTGAGGAAAATGCCCTTTTGACTGTGGCATCCAATGCCGAAAAGGCTTTTCCTGGTCTGAAGGTGACCCTGCAGCAGTTCTCATATACCGACCTCATCCCTGCCTATTTGGATGAGGTGGCCGCCGGCCGCGGCCCGGATATGATCCTGTTTCCCAACGATGACCTGGGCAACTGGGCGAGGCATGGGCAGGTGCTGCGCCTGGATGAATATGTGGAGGGGCGACTGGGCAGCGTGTTTTCCTCAGGCGTGGATGGCATGAAAGTGGACGGTCATATTTACGGCGTGCCTGAGTCAGCCAAGGCCGTGGCGCTCTATTACAACAAGATTTTAGTGCCCAATCCGCCCCGGACCACGGATGAGCTTCTCTCCATGTTGAAGAAAGGAAAAACGCTGCACTCCTACAACCTTGTTTATTATCTCTTTGGCTGGTCGCGCGCCTTTGGCGGCCAGCTGCTGGATGAAAATGGCCGCTGCGCGGCTGACCGGGGCGGCTGGGTGGAGATGTTTCACTATTTGCTGGATTTAAAGGCCGCCGGGGCGGTGTTTGACCCGGATTTTGCCAATGCGGATGTGAGTTTTATGGATGGCAGGGTGTCCATGTTCATCAGCGGCCCCTGGTCGCTGCCGGCTTACCGTGATGCGCTGGGAAACAAACTGGGGGTAGTCCCTCTGCCGGATGGCCCCAAAGGGCCGGCTGCGCCCCTGAACGGTATTGACGGGTTTTATATCAATCCTAAAAGCCGCAACCCCCGCCAGGCGGTTGAACTGGCGCTGTTTATGACCAGCCGCGATTCTTCGCAAATTTTCACCGACCAGGCCGGGCATGTGCCGGTGCGCTGGGATGTGAATGCGTCGAATCCCCTCATTTCTGCCTTTGCAGAAGTCTCGTCGGGCGGTTTTCCCCGCCCGCAGAGCCCTGAATTTTCCAATTTCTGGAATGCCTTTGGCGATTGGACAACGCAAATTCTGGATGGGACCGTTTCACCTGAAGATGGGGTGGCTGGAGCCTGCCGGGCAATGAATATGGCGAATGACAAATGAGTGGAGAAGAGAATATGGACCGCAGCAGTTACAAAATTTTTTCCCCTGGCGCCATTGCCGGCCTGACGCTCTCCAACCGGTTGGTACGCTCTGGCACCTGGGACCCTTCCATTCATAACTCGCGACAGATGAGCGAAGCGGTGCTGGACCTTTACCGGCAGGTGGCTCTGGGCGGGGTGGGGCTGATCATCTCCGGCGGGTTTCCAGTCTATCGTGAACGCTTCCCGGAGGAGGAACCCGGCCTGCCGCCCCGCCTGTATGCGGATATGCGCATCGACGGGCTGGAACGCCTGCCGGAGGCGGTGCACCAGGCCCGGCCCGATTGCAAAATTATTGCCCAGCTGGAGCCCGGCTATATGGAATCCGGTCCCTCGCCAGTGGTCACGGTTTTTTCCAAAGATCCAGTGCGGCCCATGACCGCGGCTGAAATTGAAACCCTGGTGGGGTGCTTTGTGACAGCCATTATGGACATGCAGTCTGCCGGTTTTGACGGCGTGCAGCTCCACGCGGCGCACGGCGGCCTTTTAAGCCGCTTTCTTTCGCCGCTATACAACCAGCGCGAGGATGCTTACGGCGGCACGGTGGAAAAACGTGTCCACATCCTGCGCCAGATTGCGACTCGGGCGCGCCAGCAGGTGGGTGATTTTCCCATTCTGATCAAGATGAATGGCACGGATGATATGGAAGGCGGGGTGGATATCCACAATTTTCCGGCGCTGGCTGACGCGGTGGTGCGGGCCGGAGTGGATGCCGTGGAGATCAGCGGCAGCACCTGGGATTGCCTGTTCCGCCCTGAAGAAGAGCTGGGTTTTCGCCCGGTGCCGGCGCCGGAATCGCACACGCGCATTCAAAACCCTGAACAACAAAGCTATTACCTGAGCTATGCCGAACAGGTGCGGCTGCCTGTGCCAGTGATTCTGGTGGGCGGCAACCGTGATATCGAGCGCATGGAGGCGATTCTGCAGGCGGGCAGGGTGGATTTTATGGCCCTGTGCCGCCCGCTGATCCGCGAGCCCGGTTTACCAGCGCGCTGGAAAGCCGGTCTGGGCAGCAAGACGCCGGAATGCACCTCCTGCAATTCCTGTATTTATGCCCTCATTGTGCACCCCGGGCAGCCTGAACCGGGGCTGGTGAGCTGCATTTGCAAAACAGATAAAAAAATGCACGCCCGCGCCCAGCGCTGGATTGCTAGCTGGGTGAAGAAAGAGCGGCAGGCGCAGTGAAGAAGGTTATTTTGGAAGGACCCAGAATCGGATGGCGCTGAAAAGAGGGAAGAAATGAAAATTGGCGATTGCATGAAACGCAATGTGATCTCTGTTCCCGCCGGAACCACCCTCCGCGCGGCGGCCCTGACCCTGAGCCGCCATCATATTGGCACGCTGCCTGTGGTGGATGAAGAAAATCACCTGGTGGGATTGATCTGTTTTCGGGACTTGCTGGACCTGGCCATGCCCGATTTTGTTAATTTGGTGGACCATCTGGATTTTGTGCATGATTTCGGCGCTGTGGAAAATCAGATTCCCGGCCAGGCTTTATTGGATATGCGCGTGGACGAAGTGATGAAGGTTTCCCCATCCGTGGAGCAAACGGCCGGCCTGCTGCGCACAGCTGCGCTGCTGGACAAGTATCAGTTAAGCGATATCCCTGTTGTGGATGAAGATAACTGTTTGATCGGTATTGCTTCGTATGTGGATATTGGCACTGCGCTGGTATTTAACTGGCACTTATCTGACGGGTGAAAGGGAAAGGAATAAAATGCTGCCGGCGATTCTTTCTGTCTTCATTTTTTTGGGTTGTCTCTGGTTGATTTTTTCAGACCGGCTTAATCGCACCATCGCTTCTTTGGCCGGCGCAGTATTAATGGTGGTGATCGGCCTGATCTTTGGGTTTTATTCTCAGGAAGAAGCCTTTGCCCATATTGATCTCAACACCATTGGCCTGTTATTGGGCATGATGATTCTGGTTGCCCTGTTGGAACCCACCGGTTTCTTCCAATTTCTGGCAGTGTGGGTGGGCAAATTATCTGGTGGCAAACCGGTGCGCCTGTTGATTTTTCTGGGAACCATCACCACGGTTGTATCTATGTTTCTGGATAATGTCACCACGGTGGTGTTGATTGCTCCGGTCACCATTATGATTTGTGAAATCTTAGGGTTGAGTTCACAGCCCTATCTTATGGCGGAAGCCCTTCTTTCAGATACGGGCGGGGTGGCTACTCTGGTGGGCGACCCGCCCAATGTGCTGATTGGCTCTGCGTCAGGTTTCTCTTTTATGGATTTTCTCACCCACAGTCTGCCCATTGTGCTGGTGGTCTGGCTGGTGGCGTTGGCAATGCTGCGCTATCTGTTCCGCACAGAGCTGGCCCAGGTGCCCACCAACCTTGAGGCGCTCTCTGAACTGCAGCCCAAAGAGGTGTTGAAAGATGCCCCCACAGCAACAAAAATTCTCTGTGTGGTTGCAGGTGCTGTTCTGTTTTTCTTGTTGGAAGAAGTGTTGAATTTGCCGCCAGCCCTGGTGGCGATTGGCGCAGCTGCCATTGCCCTGGTCTGGATTCGCCCGCCTATTCAGGAAACACTCAAAAACATCCAATGGGATGTGCTGGTTTTTTTTGCCGCTCTTTTTGTGATGATTGGCGGCCTGCAGGCAACCGGCGTGTTACAAGAACTGGCCATGTTAATTTCTTATGCGCAGGGACTGCCGCCGGTGCTGCTTGGCCTGATGCTGCTGTGGGTTGTGGCGGGGCTTTCGGCTGTCGTGGATAATGTGCCCATCACCATTGCGCTGATTCCAGTGATCGAGAATCTGGGGGCGGCAGGCATTCCCACAGCGCCGCTCTGGTGGGCGCTGGTTTTTGGAGCCGGTTTTGGCGGTAACGGTACCATCATTGGTTCAACGGCCAATGTGGTGGTGGCTTCTCTGTCTGAAAAAACCCGCGCACCCATCACTTCTGCCCTGTGGAACAGGCGCGGTCTGCCAGTGATGCTGGGCACCTGTCTGGCTGCCAGTGTGTTATATCTGATCTTCTCTGGACTGCTTAACCAGTGATTGAGCCACCCGCTCAAGCCGGGAGCGCGCTTCATCAGCGATCGGTTTTAAGTCTGGATGGTTCACAACGCTCATCATCATTAATGGATCCACCATGGCCACTTCCACCTTGCCGTTTTCAAGCTGACGCACGGTGACATTGCAAGGCAGCAGCAGCCCAACCTCAGGAGCAGCGCTGAGAGCTCTGTGGGCCAGCGGTGGGTTGCAGGCGCCTAAAATCCGGTATGGGGGATGATCTACGCCAAGTTTCTTCTTGAGAGTTTCTTTCACATCAATTTCTGTCAGCACGCCAAAGCCCTCCACTTTGAGGGCTTCAATGGTGCTGGTTAATGCCAGTTCAAAGGGGATATTCAAATAAACATAAATGCCGGTGTGGGATTCATGGTTTTCAGTCATTCTGTCATCCTTTCATTTCGGTCAAAACGCGGTTTGATATCCAGGCATATTCCGTCTATTATATGATGAGCCAATTGTGAAAAGGTTACGCATTTTGGGGATTGAGCGGCGGACGGAGGCGCCGACATCGAAGGGCATAGAGAAAACGGACATTTGGGTTTATAATCTGTACCGTTCGGCATAGGATCATCCAGGGAGTGGGGATGCAAACAAATTCCATTTTATGAAGGTTTCACCATGTCTGAATCGCAATCTGCATCGTTGACAAAACTGAAAAGTGCGCCCAAAATGGGCCTGATTTTGCTGGCCTATGTGGCCTTTATTGCCCTGGGAATGCCTGACGGCTTGCTTGGAGTGGGCTGGCCTTCCATTCGTGCCGGTTTCTCCATTCCCCTCGACGCCCTGGGCGCGCTGATGGCAGTCGCATCTGCCGGTTATCTGGTGTCCAGTTTTTCCAGCGGCATGTTGATTTCCCGCCTGGGGGTGGGTAAACTGCTGGTGTTCAGCTGCGCCCTGACGGCTGCCGGCCTGATTGGCTACACCCTGGTGCCGGCCTGGTGGATGATGGTGCTGCTGGGAGTGGTGGCCGGCCTGGGCGCTGGCGCCATTGATGCCGGGTTGAATACGTATGTGGCGGCGCATTTTGGCGAAGGCCTGATGCAGTGGCTGCATGCCAGCTACGGCATTGGCGTGACCCTGGGCCCGGTGATCATGACTTTTGCGTTATCGCAGTTCAATTCGTGGCATTTGGGCTACCGCACGGTGGGCTTCTTTCAGATTGCCCTGGCCGTCAGCTTTGCCCTGACTCTGCCGCTGTGGAGTCAAAAAGAGTCATCTGCCAGCTCGGAAGAACCCAAAAAGCTGACGGATTACCGCACGCCGATCAGCGAAACCCTGCGCCACCCGCGGGTGTGGTTGAGCGTGCTGCTGTTCTTTCTCTATGTGGGGGCCGAGGTTTCCCTGGGCGCATGGACTTACAGCCTGCTGGTGGAATCGCGCGGGGTGGATCCGGAAGTGGCCGGCCTTTGGGCTGGCGGCTATTGGGCTACCTTCACGGTGGGGCGGATTCTGGCCGGGCTTTATGCGCGGCAGACGGGAATGAACACCCTGGTGGTGAGCAGCCTGGCAGGTGCCTGCCTGGGCTCACTGCTGCTGTGGTGGAACCCGGCGCCGTGGAGCAACCTGCTGGCGGTGGCCGTCATTGGCTTTGCCATCGCGCCGATTTTCCCGGCCCTCACCTCCGGCACCAGCTCGCGGGTGGGCGATCGCTTTGCCGCCAACACCATTGGCATGCAGATGGCTTTTGGCAGCCTGGGCGCCGCCTCGCTTCCTGGCCTGGTGGGGGTGCTGGCCAACCGGTTATCCCTGGAGGTGGTTCCAGTGTGCCTGACGGCCGCCTTTGTAGCCCTGCTGGTGATATACCTGCTGACAGCCCAACCCGAAAAGCCGGAAGCACATCAGAAAGCTGCCTGAACGGATACAGGATGTGTGATGCGAAGATTTAATGCCGCGCTGTTTGATATGGATGGGGTTCTGATCGACTCCACCGGATATCACTACCAGGCCTGGAAAGCGGTGGCCGACAGCATGGGCTTTGACTTCACCGAGGAAGACAATGAGCGGCTCAAAGGTGTCAGCCGCCAGCGGTCACTTGAGATTGTCCTTGAGGTAGGCGGCCGGCAATTGAGTAAGACCGCAAAACAACGCCTGCTGGAAGACATGAATCAGGATTACCTCAGATATATTCAAAGCATGGATGAGGCGCATCTTTTGCCCGGAGTGAGAGCGTGCCTGCAAGCTTTGCGGGGCCGCGGGGTGAAGGTGGCGCTGGGTTCATCGAGCAAAAATGCGGGCGTGATTCTTGACAGCCTCCAGATCACAGCTTATTTCGATGCTGTGATTGATGCCAACAAAACCCGCCGCACCAAACCCGATCCGCAGGTGTTTTTGCTGGGCGCTGCAGCGCTGGGCATGGTGCCGGCGGAGTGCGTGGTTTTTGAGGATGCACAGGCGGGCATTCAAGCTGCCAAAGCCGCGGGCATGTTCGCCGTGGGCATTGGTAAGCCTGAGGTGCTTTCCCAGGCAGATATGGTGGTGGCTGGGCTGCACCAGTTTGATGTGGACACCCTGTTTTTCCCTTTGTGAGCGCAGCTAAAAGTTGCCTTTAACCTGAAAAATGGGGATAATAAGGGTAGGTGATCCCCATGATTACAACACTGATTTTTGACCTGTCAGAGGTACTCATTGCTGGCCTGGTGGGTATTGAGGATAATTTATCTTCCCGCCTGGGCATTCCACGCGAGGATATTTTGCCTGCCTTTGGCGGGCAACTGCTGCATGACCTGTGCTGCGGCTGGTTGAGTGAAGATGCCTACCTGGCAGAGATTCTGGCCCGGCAGCGCTGGCATATCACCCTCCAGGAGCTTAAAGAAGTCATCCGGAATAATTTTCGCAAACCGGTTCCTGGAATGACGCCGGTTTTGCTTGCCTTATCTCAAAAATATCAACTGGTGCTGCTTTCTGATCATGCTCTGGAATGGATTCAGGATATCCGCCAGATGCATCCATTTTTTGGGTTTTTCCAGTATCAATTTTTCTCTTTTCAACTTCAACAAACCAAGCGGGAAGCCTCCACTTTCACCAAACTGCTGGACATCATCCAAAAACCGCCGGAAGCCTGTCTTTTTATTGATGACAGCGCGCAAAATGTGTCTGCAGCGGAGAACTCAGGCATCAAGAGCATCCGCTTTAGCAACGCCAGCCAGCTTCTTCAGGAGTTGAGCATGGCTGGAATCAACCTGTGATGGATAACCGGATCATTCAGGAGGATAAGGTATGAATGCAATAAACCTGGCACAAAAACTGACCCTGTTTGAAGATTTTTGGAAACCGTTCATCGTTGCTGAAGTCAACGACGTGCAGCTCAAATTGGTGAAGCTGTACGGTGAATTTGTCTGGCATCATCACGAAAACGCGGATGAGCTTTTCATGGTGATCAAAGGACGGCTGCAGATCAAGTTCCGGGATGGGGATGTGTGGCTGAACGAAGGCGAGTGCCTGGTCATCCCCAGAGGGGTGGAACATTGCACAGCGGCTGAGGAAGAAACCCATGTGCTGTTGATGGAGCCAAAAAACACGCTCAACACCGGAAATGTGCAAAACGAGCGCACCGTAGAAGCTGAATGGATTTGAACCGCCGGTAAAGGACAAATAATCAGCAGCAAGGAGCAACGCAGCATTGAAGGCACCGTAAAGATATTGGCCGGGTGAACGGCAGAAAATGTCCGTTCATCTGGTTGAAAGATCCTCCGGCATATGAATCAGATTTAACGGGTAAAAGAGAGACGATTGATCAACACCGCTGCTGATTTTCGAAATGCGGTTCTGGGGCTGGTTCAGCGTCACAGCCTGTCTGAGCGCAGCATGGGCGCCTATCTGCGCGTCCTATGGGCACAATCGCAATTTCGAAGCGCCGAACCGGTCACCTTTAATTTTGTTGTTTGACCTGCTTGACGCTGCTTACACAGCTGAACCGTGTCAATTTGATCCGGCCTGGTTGAGCATGAAGCCACTCGGCTGGATGTGGAACAGCGATTCGAATACTTACATTGTAAAAAGTTTTGATGCATCTGCCCGAACCTGGGTCATCACAGAAGGCGATGTGGCGCCATTCCGAATTCTGAAGTGTACCCTTCTGGCGCAAGTAGCAGAGCGCCATCAACTGGAAGAGGCACCGCAGAGCCTGACAGCGAAACAGCGCGACTTTATCGAAAACAAATGGTCAAACCCCATTCCTTTTGCATTTCTACAAACCGCCGTGCTGACGTTCTATGGAGATACCCAACCCACAGACCCGCCGGATCCCATTGATTGGACAACCCTGGCGCTGATTTTATCCATTAGGCAGACCTATGATTGATGATGTGCAAAAGCTGGCAGCCATTGACCTGTGTTCGGCGCCCCCTTCCGGTGAGACCTTGCTCAGGCTGATCACCTGGCTGGATTTATACAGTCAGGGAGGAGCGGTGGATTCACTGCCGCGGCTGATGCTGGCGCGGGCGGTGGCGGCTGAAGGCCTTACCCTGCCGGAGGGGCTGACCCAGGAAAACATCCGGCGCACCATCCACGCAGCCGTGCGTTTTGCTCGAACCCCATCAGAAGAAAACAGCGCGCAGCTTTTCGAAGCCGCCACCGCTTCGTATCCTTTTGGGCCGGGCGAAGGGTGCTATGCGGTGGCGGAAACAGGGTACCCGGGCTGTGAGCCGGGCAGCGGCTGCCGCAGTGGGGCTGGCTGTTTGTGGATGGGCGAGCAGGAAGCGGGGGTCATCATGGCTGCGATATCCCGCGGCCTGCTGCCCTGGCTGAAGGGTAAGGAGGATCCATTGGCAGGATCATAGACCTGGACTTGACCTATCATTACTGCTGCGCAGGTTGAATTGTCAGGACAGGTGAGGGGATGGGTGCCAATATTGTTCCACCGGACCGACCATTTTGTCTGGCCGAAACAGAAAGAACCGCAAATGGCGCTTTTATGGCCCGTTGAAGGAGGTTGAAATGGAAAATTCAAGTATTTCAGTCCGTGCAGCCCTGCAACAATTTCAGGATGGGTACACTGCCCGGGACACAGCCCGGCTGGATGACTTTATGCAGCTGTTTGCTCCAGATGAACACATTGAGATGATCGGCATAGGCGCCGCCAAACGGGCTGCCAATGAATGGTTTATCGGACCTGCTCAGGTGAGGGACATCGTTGAAGGCGACTGGACCTACTGGGGCGATGTGCGCCTGGATGTGGAAGGCGCAAAAATCACGGTTAATGGCGCCACAGCCTGGCTTTCGACTACCGGCACGGTGACCCAAACGGCAGCTTTTGATACGGCGATTGAATTCCATCTGAACGATATGAAAGCCATGTTCGATCAGGAAGGACTGACCGCCGATCAAAAGTTGATGGAAATTACCCATTACGGCATGCGCCGCCTGCGTGAACGATCCAAAGGATTGGGTTACAGCTGGCCTTTCACATTCACGGCGGTGCTGGTGCTGGTTGATGACAACTGGCGTTTTCATACCCTGCATTGGGCCATGCCGGTTGACTGATTCCATTATGAAGATTTTGGAGGTTTCATGAGGGTCACATTCAGGCAATACAGCGGCCAGGCCGATTACGCGCTGGTGGACCGCTTTTTGATCGAACAATATCAGCCCAACAATGCTGATGGCAACTGGCTGGAACCGGCCTGGGAATATATGCATGGGCATCCCTATTTGGATAAAACAGCGTTGGGAAAAATTGGTATCTGGGAGGAAGCCGGACAGGTGGTGGCCGTGGCCCATTATGAATCGCGCCTGGGCGAAGCTTTCTTCCAGTTTCGTCAGGGATACCAACATCTGCGCGAGACTCTGCTCGATTACGCTGAAACCCATCTTTATGGCGTATCTGAAAAGGATGGCCGGCATTTCCTGCAGGCGTACGTCAACGATAATGATCCGCCTTTTCAGGCCCTGGTGCAGGCACGCGGTTATGTGAAGGATCCGGATGGCGCCCGCCCGCTGGCGCAGATGATCATTCCGCAGTCTTTCCCGGCGATTCAACTCCCAGAAGGTTATCGCCTGAAAAGCATGGCGGATGATTTCAGCTGGGATAAAATCCACCGGGTTCTGTGGCGCGGGTTTGATCATCCGGGCGAGCCGCCGGAGAGTGAACTGGAAGAGCGTAAAACCATGCAAAACACACCAAATTTTCAGCATCATCTTAAGATCATGGTTGAAGCGCCCAATGGCGATTATGCCGCTTTTTGCGGCATGTGGTACCAACCGCAAAAAGGTTTTGCCTATGTGGAGCCGGTGGCCACTGACCCCCATTACCGGCGCATGGGGTTGGGCCGGGCGGCAGTGCTGGAGGGCATCCGGCGCTGCGCCGAATTGGGAGCCAAAACAGCTTATGTGGGTTCAGACCAGGCGTTTTATCTTTCCTTTGGCTTTAAAGTCCTTTTTACCAGCGACGGTTGGTTTAAGACCCTGGAAGGATGGCGCTGATGCGTTACGAAAAGGAACTGGACACCGTTTTAAGCGAAATCATCGCCCGCTGGGGCATTCCCGGCCTGGGCGTGGGGATGGTGGAAGCAGGGCGCATCATTTATACCCGTTATTTTGGCGTTCAAAGCCTGGATACGGGCGCGCCGGTAAGTGCAGATACCATCTGGGGTGTGGCTTCCATTTCTAAATGCTTTGTGGCCACAGCAGTGATGCAGCTGGTTGAAGCGGGACAGGTGGAGCTGGATACGCCGCTGATCTGTTATCTGCCAGAGTTCAGGTTGGATGACCCGCGCAGCAGCCAGATCACCCTGCGGCAAATGCTCAGCCACACCTCCGGTATGCCGGATATGAACGAGGATGAATATGATGAGCTGGTGACTCACCCTGAGTATGATGAAGGCGCGGCTGAACGTTACCTGCGCGGACTGGCACAGCGAAAAATGGTATCTGCGCCTGGTGAACGCTTTTTATACAGCAATATTGCTTATAATGTGCTGGGCTGCCTGATTGCGCGCCTGACCGGCCGGTCTTTTGAAACGGCCATGAAAGAGCGCATTTTACAGCCTGCCGGCATGGCCAGCAGCACGTTCTTTTTCCCTGAGGTGGCGCCGGAACATCTGGCGATCCCCCATCTGCGCACGCCGTTGATGCAGGTCAGCCCTGTTTATCCCTATCACCGCGCCGATGCTCCCGCCAGTTTTTTACATGCCACCCTGGAGGATATGTGCCGCTGGTGCATCGCCTGCCTGAATGACAGTTCATCGGACGGGCAGCGTCTTTTGACCCGGCCTGGTTTTGAACTGATGTGGACCCCGGCGGCAAACTGGGGTTTTCCGCCATTTTACGAATCCATTGGCCTGGGCTGGACCCTGGGATATTATGACGGTGTCAAAACAGTCAGTCACGGCGGCATGGGTTTTGGCTGGTCAGATTTTCTGACCCTGCTGCCTGAGAAGAACCGGGCTGTGGTTCTGCTGTGCAATGAGGAATCCTCGGCGCGCAGCCGCACCCTGCGCGCACTCGTGCATGCCGCGCTGGACCTTGAACCCGTGGTCAATACGGTATCATGGATGATTCCCATCAGCCGGGCGCTGGCGCAAAATGGTTATGAAGCTGCCCTGGCCTGCGTGGATGAGCTGAAAGATGGCGGCAGTGAAGATTATTTTGTCGATGAGGATGAATTGATCAGCCTGGCTTACCAGATGACCTTTGCTGGCAAACCAGAACTGGCTGAACAGGTATTGAAACTCAACATTCATGCTTTTCCCAGTTATGGCGAGTCCTACCTTGTCCTTGGGCGGATCCAACTTCGACAGGGTCGCCTGGCTGAAGCCGAATTTTGCGCGTTGAAGGCGCTGGAACTGGATCAGGAATCCAAACCGGCTGTGGAACTGTTGGAAAAAAGCAGACAGAAATAGTAACGGCACAACCAGTCAGACAAACCGCTGGCGAATCTCTAGCCAGCGCGAAGCGGAGGTCGCCCCCTTCTTGCCCTGCAAAGGGGGCCCTCGTCAGGTGGCCAGAGAGTTGATGTCAGTCTGAAAGTCTTGCAGAGGGGATCCACGCTCCCTTCGACAAACCCAGGGAGTGGTTTAATTGACTTTTGTCACCAACCCCAAGTAATTATCCAAAACCAGGGTTAAATGTATGTTTTTTGGTTGTATTATTGTTTATTTTTTGATTTTGTACTATAATAATGGTATGAAGGATGAATTAAATACAGCCCCTGAAAAAGGGCTTCTTGTAGAGACCCTTGTGGGCCAGCGGCTGCGATTATTGCGCACTCGCCAGGGGTTTTCACTGCGTGCACTGGCTGATCGCAGCGGGCTCAATGTCAACACGCTTAGCTTGATTGAGAATGGTAAATCTTCTCCATCTGTAGGCACCCTTCAACAGCTGGCTCTGGCTCTGGATGTGCCCATTTCTGCGTTTTTTGAATCGGAACCATTGACAAAGCGCGTGGTATTCACTCGCGCCAATGAGCGGCCGCAAACCATGATTGGCAGCACCTGCATGCAAAACCTGGGCAACAATTTTGTTCAAAATGCTGTGCAGCCATTTGTTGTGACATTGGAACCCGGCAAGGGCAGCGGCGATCGGATGATTGTTCACACAGGCCGGGAATTTGTTTTTGGCCTGAGCGGCCAGGTGCGGTACAGTATTGACAGGGAAAATTACATTGTTTTACCGGGGGATAGTCTGTTATTTGAGGCACATCTTCCACACTGCTGGGAAAATGCCGGTGGTGAAAAAGCACAAATTCTACTGGTTCTTTATCCTTCTGACGGGAGTGAAGAACCTGGTGGAAGACATTTTTCTCTTGAGTACATGAAAAAGGAGCTGACTATGAAAATCGCAGTCATTACGGATGATGGGCAGACCATCAGCCGGCATTTTGGCCGTGCAGCATATTATATGGTGGTGACCATTGATGAAGGCCGGATGACCCATCGTGAAATGCGTCATAAAATGGGGCACCAGCAATTCAACAGCCAATCTGAACATCAGCATGAGCATGAGCATGGTCATGAACACGGTTGTGGAGCTGAATCACATAACAAACATGTCAGCATGGCCGAGGCCATTTCTGATTGCAAGGCACTGCTGTGTGGGGGGATGGGCATGGGCGCTTATGAAAGTATGCGCCGGCTTAACATCCAGCCGGTGGTGACAGAATTACAAAACATTGATGAAGCTGTTCAGGCCTTTATTGACGGCCGGTTGGTGGATCACACTGAATGGCTGCATTAGTTTGCTGACCTTTCAGCAGGCGGTAATGATTTCAGGAACATAACCCTGAAAGCCATTGGCATCATACCACCTTGCACCGAAATCGAGCAACTCAATGTAACCGTCTTATCTCTGGTGGATAAAGCCAATACTGCCATCCAATCTTTGCGTTCCACCATTCAGGGCGCGGCTGAGATATTTCCAGACATCTGGAAGGGTTGTATGGTTTCCATCTTTCAGAAGCCACCGTTTCTTTGGTGCAGCCTTTTAGGGATGACCGCCTGCACGGTGTTTTCGCCTCCTGTTTTCCTTGCTGCCCCAATCCATTAGGCCTTTCAGTGGTGAATTTGCGGGGTCGTGAAAGCAGCTGACCGTTGTTCAGTGGGACAGATATGCTGGATGGCACACCCTTGCTGGATACCAAACCCTATATGCCTGATTTTGATGTATTCTTTGTAAAAATTGGATATTATCAGCAGAGAAAGCACCCATAGAGCAACCCAAAATGAGCGGATTCAAATCTGGCCTGGATCATTTCGGTCTTCTGGCGCCCGTATATGAGCACTTCATTCCACCCCTTGCCCCGGAGGCCCTGGCGGCTTTGGTGGATTTACTCCCGGGCGGCGCTCTTTTGGATGCCGGCGGTGGCACGGGCCGGGTGGCGCAGTTTTTCAATGGCCGGGCCGGGCTGACGGTTGTGGCAGATGAATCCATTAAAATGCTGCTGCAGGCGCAAAAGAAACCCGCTTTGCAACCGTTGTGTACGCATACCGAGCATCTGCCTTTCCCCTCAGCATTTTTTGACCGCATCATTATGGTGGATGCCCTGCATCACCTGACCCATCAGGCCCAATCAGCAGCGGAACTTTGGCGGCTGCTCAAACCGGGCGGCCGCCTGGTGATTGAGGAGCCGGATGTGCGCCGGTTTGCCGTAAAAATACTTGCTCTGGCTGAAAAGCTGGCCCTTATGCGCAGCCATTTTCTTGTGCCAGAACAGATCATCCGGCTGTTTCCTGTGTTTGAAGCCCGAGTTGAAGTTAGAAACAGCGGGCTCACGGCATGGGTGATTGTGGAAAAAGCTGATTTTTCACCTGAGTGAGTAAACATCAAACCGCCCCTTCCCTAGAAATTAGGAGAAGGGGCGGTTTGATGTTTTTGCTTGATTATGGCCGGATATCAATCATCATGCCGAGCAGGTGATTAAATGAAATACGGTTGGCGTCCTCCCAGGCTCCAGCAGGGGCATAGGTGATGATTTCCAGCAGGCGGTCCTTGTTGGGGACATAAGTGATTTCATAGGTCACCTGACTGCTGGAGGTGGAAGCGCACTCCCCGGTTTTTGATTCCCACTGCCCGCTCATGGTATTCATGCGGTCGCCGGGCAGGATTGTGCAGTTGGACAAGCCCAGTTCAGCCAGACGGTCTACCTTCCAATCGGAAAGCATTTGAACCGGATCAGCAATCTCGTTTATTGCCACCAGATACAATCCCGTTGCCTTGTCTGGAGATTGGAACCATATTCCCTGCCCTGAAACCGGCGGGCGGGGATCCAGCCAATCATGCGGGTACATGGTTTGCAGCCCCAGGGCGGGATCATTGTAATTGCGCCAGATTTCAACATTTTCCAGCAGAAGCTGAAAAACCGGCTTCATGGCATCCCATTGGTCAGTGGGGGAGAACCAGGTGATTTCCAGTGTATCTTTGGCCCGCTGAAGATAGGCCACCTGAGCGGTGATGCCGCTGCCGGTGGCAATTTTGGTTTGCGCATCCATGCGCGAAATGGTCATGGTCTCCCCCGGACTGACGGTTTCAGGTTTGAAGGAGACGATACCCACTACACCCACATCCTTGCTGCCCCAGGCTTCCAGCAGGGTTTCGGGTTTTCCCTGCAGCTTGATCCGGAAGGTTACACCCAGCGGCAGATCGGGATCTTTGACAAACAGACCTTCGCCAAAAGTGAGCGGCGAGGCGCCGTCCCAGCCGCCGGGGAAGGCGAAACTTAACTCTGAAAACGTGGAGGCGCTGGTGGACCACCCATCACGGGTGACCGGGGTGGGTGTGGGCGGCAGCGGGGTGGCTGTGGGTGGACGGGGTGTGGCTGTAGGAGCCGCTGTGGGCGGACGGGGTGTGGCTGTAGGAGCCGCTGTGGGCGGCACAGCTGTGGTTGGTTGTGGGGTGGCAGAGGGTGGAATGGCCACCGTAGCCAGCGACGGGGTGCTGGTGGCTGTGGGGGAAGGCTGTGGTGGTGTGCAGGCTGAGAGCAGCAGGATGCAGCTGAACAAGAGTAAAACAAGGTATTTGATTTTCATGGTTATACTCCTCCTTATGGCAGTGCAAAGACCTTCTTTAAGAAATTCAGGATGACGCTTTCAATGGGTGGATCCAGTTTGAGTTTATCCCGGAAGAGGGTCATGGCGTGCCCGCCTTCTTTATATATCTGGGCCAGGTAGAGGGTGCCGGTGGCTGCCCGGCAGGTTTCAGCATCCCCCGGAGCATCCAGCGCAGCCACGCACCAGACGGGCTTTTTCGCATCATCCACGGTTTTGACGGCCTGAGGATAAGGCACGCCCAGCCAGCTTCCTGGACCAAGAGACAGCGCCCCCACGCATCCATCGCAGGCATCCACCACCGCATCTGCCCCGATGCTGGCGCCTATGCCGGCCACCCTGGTTGGGTCCGCACCTTCCAGTTTTGCGGCTGTCTGGTAGGCGGCGCGGGCATCGAGGATGTTCTCTTCGGGGCTGCCGCTGCCACCGCTTTCGCCGTAACCGCGAAAATCGAAGGTGAAGACGGCAAAAGAAAGGTTTTCGGGCAGGGCTGGGAAGGGATAGGGGGTGTCAAAGGGAACGCCGCGCAGGGGTGGAGGAATTTTGGCGCCGCGGTTTTGCAGCCAGGCGACCATGCCCACATAGAGCCAGTCGGTCTGGTCGCCGCCCGCCCAGTGCATCAGCACCACTACAGGCGCCGGGTTGACCGAGGCAGGGTAATAGTATCCAACCAGGGTAACACCGTCTTCTGTTTGAAATTCAACCCGCTGCCCATCTGCAGGCAGAATGGTGACGGAAGGCCGGGTGGGTTCGGGCTGTGGGGTTGAAGTGGGTGGAATTGGCGTGAGGGTGGGCGTGGCGGTGGGAGGAACGGACGTGGGAGACGATGTCGGCGGCAGAGGGGTGAGGGTTGCAGCGGGTTTATCGGCTGCGGCGGCTATGGGTGCAGCGGTTGGGGTATGACATCCGGATAACACCAGCGCCAGAATGGTCAAAATCCAGAAAATGGTCCTCATTTTTTCCTCTCTTGTTGTTCCAAACGCCCGTGCTGGAATCAGCAAAAATGGGGTGAGGTGGCGGGAAAGCAAATTCAGCACAGTGGATTATGAAACGGTTTTTCCGAGTGAAAGCAGAATTAAAAATTATTATAGCATGCCATCCTTTGTTCTGTTGCGCCCGAAAAACAAGGGTGGTTGACATGAAACTAAAAATATTTCACTTTCATGAAATTGGTAGTTGTATTTCATATAACTTAATGATATCATGATAGTGAAAATATTTCATATATAGAAAATATTCAGGAGCACTTATGCCTAACCTTGGCACCCGGATCCACGAGCTTCGGGCTAACCGCAACCTGACCCTTGAAGAGGTCAGCGCACAGACCGGGCTTTCAGTTTCTTTCCTCAGCATGCTGGAACGCAATAAAGTGTCCATCAGCGTGGATAACCTGGAAAAGCTGGCGCGTTTCTATAATGTTCACATTGTCAGCTTTTTTAACCAGCCCGATGAGAGTCCGCTGCTGATCACCCGCCGCGAGCAGATTTTGCAAGCTCAGAATCGCGAGCAGCCCGGTCCGGCAGCGGTGACCCTGCTGGTCAACCGCCAGGATGCCCGCATGGAGCCGCTGCTGGTGGTGATTGCCCCCGACAAAGAGGAACCGCATTTCCGCCAGCATGAAGCGGATACCCTGCTTTATATTTTGGAAGGGGAGGCTCTGCTGGTTTCAGAAAACGGCGACCAGGCGGAACTGCACCAGGGCGACCTGGCCTATTACATCAACTATCCCCACCGCAGGCTGGTGAATGCCAGCGCGGAAAAGCACCTGGTGGTGATCAGCCTTACCGCGCCACCCACCAGCTCTCTGGATGACCTGCTGCAGGCCCGCCAGGGTATGTGGGTGATGTCCGAAAAATCCAAATAGATTCAGGAGGTCCCATGCATTTTGATGAGTATCACAACCACAAATGGGCGCGCAATTTAAAACATGCCCGCCAACTGCTTGCTGAAGGCCGCCTGGCCGAGTTTTATCATGGCGAAGATTTGCCCGATGGCGATGTCTACCCAGGCATGCGCGTGATGGCCGCTTACTGGACTTCCGTGGAGCATGAAATGAAACTGCGCCGCCGCACCTTGCTGGCGGGAGCAGGTCACCTGGAATGGGAAAGTGACCCTGAGCTGGCAGCTCAAGCCAAGGAATTTCACGGCCGCTATGTGGACGATATGCGCGAACTGGTCATTCGTGACGGCATTGTGCCGCCTGAACGGATTGACCGGCTTGCTGAGGCTGGCTGGGAAACGCCGGCTGATTGGGCTGAGGCAATGCGCGCGCGCCAGCAGGCCAGCCTGGCTGGTTTGGAAGTCGGTCAGCTGGATTCCGAACTGGTGGAAGCCTGGTTCGATTCCTGCCTGCGGGCGGTGGGAAATTACAACCGTTACCTGATCTGGGGCGGGGTGAATGCGGCTGGCCTGGTGCGCCGCGAGGGCCCTGAAGCTCTGCGCAATGCGGTGGACGCAATGGCTGAAACCTTCATGTGGGATATCAGCAAGGAGTTCTTTGCCACTGTGCTGCCGGCGGCGGGCTTTGAGGATATCGGAGATCTGATGGAGCTGGGCCTGCGCGGCATGTACGCTGACCAGTATTACTGCAAGGGGGAAGATCGCGAAGAGGGTGAGAAAACCATCCGCACCAGCATCCTTAAAAATTGCGAACTGGCGGGCATTTACCGCCGGGTTGAGGCCTGGAACGGCCTGCCGCCATTCTCACTGGGTTACGGTATTTGCCGTTTCGATGAAGTGCACGGGCAGGCGACGATGATGATCACCATGCCGCCGATGGTTTCGCCGCAGTACCGCCTGGTGAAATCTTTGGCCATGCATGCGGATGCAACTGAATGCATCTTTGAACTGACCACTGTGCCAGCAGATGACATGGACCGCATTTTGATGGTCCAGGAGAAGGTTTTCGGCGCTGTGGAAGAGTAGGTGTGAAAAAAGGAAGCAGCCATGAAACAACGCAAGTTTTCGCCGGTGGTGAAAGTGGTTTTGTTTCAGCTCGTTTATGTGGTGTTGCATTTTCTGTATGATTGGGCTCCCAATGGGTTAACGACCATTGTCAGCGGCATCAACGAAAGCGTTTATCAGCACCTCAAGGTCAGCTTCTTCTCTTACATTCCGGTCATTCTGATCGAATATCTGTGGCTGCGGCAATCATTACCCTCATTGAAGCGTTTTCTGACGGCCCGGCTGTTCACACTGGTGTTCATGCCTTGGGTGATGATGACCTTCTTTCTGTTCAGCCCGCTGGTGTTTGGAAAAATCGAGAGCATCCCTGGTGAAATCCTCTTTGCCAATGCTGCCCTGCTGTGCACTTTTGTGTGCAGCCTTGTTGCGGAGCATCACGTTGAAAAAGCGGAACCTGGCCGTGGTCTGATAGCTGTGCTGAGCATTTTAGGCCTGCTTATTCTGATTCAATTTGTGGTTTTTACCAACCGTTTACCCTGGTTTGATATCTTTGCCACCCCTCCGGGCTGGTAATTCAATAATTGAAAAAGGAGAATAATGCAATGTCCACCATTAAAGAAGTCATGATGAGTTTACCGTCCATTTTCAAGCCCGAAAAAGCCAAGGGCTGGAACCGGGTGATCCTGTTCGACCTGGCCGGCCAGGAACCCTCCAAATGGACTCTGACCGTGGAAAACGGTGTGGCCACCGTTGAAGAAGGCGCAACTAAAACGCCCAAGCTGACCATCAGCGGCAACAGCGAATATATTGTGCAGATGTTCACCGGCGAAGTGCCCCCCATGAAGCTGGTCAATGCCAAGCTGCTCAAGATGCAGGGCCCGATGATGGATTCCATTGCCTTCTCGGGTCTGTGGAACATCCCCAAGAAAGGCTGATCCATCCTGCCGCTTTCCTCTCGTTCAAAAGGAGGTTCACTTGCAAACAGGCATACTCTCTTACGGCGTGGCTCTGCCCAAATACCGCATTGAAGCGGCTGAGATCTGGAAGATCTGGAAAAATATCTCCACCAGTTTCTTTGATATGCTCAGCATCAGCGAACGCGGCGTGCTGGGGCCTGAGGAAGACACCCTCACCCTGGCTGTGGCAGCCGCCCGGACGGCCCTTGAACGCAGTGGCCTGGTTCCGGAAAAAATTGGCGCGGTTTTTCTGGGCAGCAGCACCAGCCCTTATGCCACCAAAGCAGCCGCCACAGTGATGGTGGATGCGCTGGGTCTGCCTTCCAGCGCACTGTCCACCGATATCCAATGCGCGGATAAATCGGGCAGCACGGCGCTCTGGCTGGCAGCCGGCCTGATCGAAGCCGGCCTGGTGGAATACGCCCTGGTGGTGGCGGCCGATACCCTCAACCGGCACACCCAGCCCGGTATGGTGCTGGAATATGTGGCCTCGGCCGGGGCGGTGGCTTTTGTGCTGGGCAAGGAAGGCTGCATTGCCCGGCTTGAAGGCATGGCGACCCATGCCCACGACCAGAATGATTACTTCCGCACCGAAGGTGAACGCTTCATTCAACCAGGCGCCGGTTTTTACGGCTGGGTGGCCAACTGGGGTCTGCTGGACCATGTGGTACCGGCGGGCAAGGCTCTTTTCGAGAAAACCGGCCTGACCCCGGCAGATTTTTCCAAATTTGCCGTCCCGCAAAAAACTGGCGTCCGGCCGCTGATGACGATGGGCAAGCTGGAACTGGATATGATGCAGGTGCTGCCTTATGTGCTCACCGCCCAGATCGGCGACTGCGGCGCGGCCGGAGCCATGCTTTCTCTGGCGCATATCCTCGATTTTGCCGAGCCGGGGGAGCGGGTGGGTGTGATTGATTTTGGCGCTGGCGCGGGTAGTGATGCCTGGTCGCTGGTGTGCACCGATGCCCTGGCTGAACGCCGCCCGGAAAACGGACTGGTCATTCAACTGCTGGAAGACAAGATCATGGTTGATTATGCCACCATGCTTAAATATGAGCAAAAGCTCATCCAGTCGCCGCACCGTCTGTCCAACTTCTATTAAACAGGAGTCAACAATGGGAAAAATTTTACGTAAAGTGATGATGGTCGGCGGAGCAATCACCCCGCCTGGCATTCCCATGGATTGGACCTGGCGGCAAATGGCCACCGAAGCCTTCTGGAATGCGTTGAAGAGCTGCGGGGTGGCGGTGAAGGATGTGGACATGGTGGCCTGCAACTATAATGACCGCGCCATTGCCGATTCATCTCCGGGGCCGCAAATTGCCGATGCACTTGGCATTTTGCCAAAACCAGTCGTGCCCATTGCCAATGCCTGTGCTGGCAACGGCATTGCATCTTATGTGGCCTGGAATGCGGTGGCCTCTGGCCGCTGTGATATTGTCGTTTCGATGGGGTTTGCCCGCTCCGATAACTATGATGCCATGGAAGCCATGAACACCCAGGGCAACTATGTTGATTTTGACTATCTGATGGGCATGACGCATATCAATTACGGCTCCATGCGCGATTCCTATTACCGCCGGAAATATGGGGTGGGGCTGGATGCGGCAGGGCAGTGGGCCTACCAATGCAATCTCTATGCCCGGCAGAATCCGCTGGCCGCCAACTACAACAAGCCCATGCCGGTTTTGGAAGAACTTTGCGCTGACACCCCCGAAGCCGACCGCGACCGTCAGGCTACCAACCGCGGCGGGGTGGCTTCAGCCATGGTGTTTGTAGGCGAAGAACTGGCAAGAAATTTCACCGACAAACCGGTGGTCTTTGATGTGGCCTATGCCTTCCGCCCGCCTTATATCGGCAATTTCTTCAACTATCCGGTTGAAGGAATGAAAGAATATGATATGGCCGAACTGCCTGGCCTGATGGCGGCTGCCAGAGAAGTCTATCAGGTGGCGGGTATTACCGGCAAGGATATTGATGTGCTGCAGGTGCACGACCTGACTGCTTACGAAGGCATGATGGCGGTGGAAGCAGCCGGCATTTGCGAGATTGGCCGGGGCAAGGATTACGTCCTTTCAGGCGGCATGAGCCTGGAAAGCCGCTGCCCGGTCAATACCTACGGCGGCGGCCCGGCTTTTGGCCACGGCTCGGCGGGTTCCGATTTCCAGGCCGGCGTGCTGGAAAACTTCTGGCAGCTGCGCGGCGAATGCGGTGAGCGCCAGGTGAAGGATGCTAAAATCGGCGCCAATACGTCATACGGCACCCATCACTCGCTGGATGTGATGGGCGTGGTGCAGAAAGGCTGGTAAGCGATGAGCGAACAATTCACGGATCAATTTGTGCGTTGGGATACCTTTTCGAGTGCCCTGTGGTACCGCACCCGCGCCGCCCGCTACCGCCTGGAAGGAACGCGCTGCACCAGCTGCGGCACCTGTTTCTTTCCACCCCGCACCGGTCTGATTTGCCCAGTGTGTTACGAACGCGCCATGGAACCCTACGCCTGCGCGCAAACGGGCCAGATCGTCACGGCGGCCCTGGATGACGTGGGTTTTCCGGCGGTTGGTTATGGCGAAAATTTGCCGCGCATTCAGGCCATTATCTGTCTGGATGACGGCATTCACCTGATGGTAGATCTGCTGCAGGTGGCGGATCCGGCCCTGGTTCAGCCTGGTGCGCGTGTGAAGATGGTGCTGCGCAAGCACAAACGCGAAGATACCGGTGCCTGGGTTTATGGTTACGGGTTTGTTCTGGCTGAATAATGTTCAGGCGGAGGGAGGTGGTTGCAAAGCTGCCTTCCTCCGCTGCGCAAAAGAAAGAAATAAAGCTGTGTCGTAACTCAATCTGCTTTCCCGGCCTGGCCTGGCACCACTGTAGACCCTGAAGTAACAGGGCCTGCTGGCTGGCAGACGTTCAGAAACATCAGGAAGGTCACCATGGAAACCTATCCGCTTTCACTGGCGGTGTTTGATTTCGTTCCGGTCACCCTGTTTCTGGTTGGAGCGTTTTTTCTGGTGCGTGTGGGTGTTTTACTGCGGGGAACACCCTGCTCGCGGATGATCATGGCGGGCGCGGTATTGATCTTTTTAGGCGGATTTCTGAAGGCCACCTGGAAGCTGCTGTATGCCGCCAATGTGGCGGATGTTCAATGGATGAGCCAGGTGCAATTTATTCTGGTGGCGCCAGGATTTTTTGCCCTGCTGATTGCCGCCATTCTGATGGGGCGCGGCAAAAAGAAACTTGCAGCAACCAATCAGGTTTCACTGCTGGCGATTGCCACCTGGAAAATCCCCTTGCTGGCCATCATGACGCTTTCGAGCATGGGTGCAAACGGCATTCTGGCTTACTTCTGTTTTCGCCGCGGCGCGCGCCTGGCAGCAGTGGGTTTTATCATCGCTTTCCTGTGCCTGGTGGGCATGGGTGCCATGGCTTCAGGCGAGCAAACCCTGGCCAAACAGTGGATTGAGGAAGGTATCAATACGGCGGGCGAGCTTGGTTTTGCTTTCGGCAGTATTCTGCTTCACCGAAAGCTCAAGAACAGCCCCCAATCCTGTTGAATTTGACCCTTTTTTTCTGCTACCGTTCTGAACCGCGGGCTGGCAGCATCACTTTTTGATGGAGGTTTTATGTGCAACCGTTTTGAAAACAAAGTGGCCATTGTCACCGGCGCCGCTTCGGGCATCGGGCGCGCCTGCGCAGTGCGTTTTGGCCGCGAAAAGGCCAAAGTGTGCATTTGCGATTTTAACGATGCCGGGCTGGAAGAGACCCGCAAACTGGTGGAAGCCGAAGGCGCCGAAGTGATTGCTTATCATGTGGATGTGAGCAAACTCGCCGAGGTGGAAGCCTGCGTTAACGGCACGCTGGAACGCTTTGGCACGGTGGATATCATGGTCAACAATGCCGGCACCGGGCAGTTTATGCCCTTTGCCATGATGCCGGATGAGGAATATGACCGGGTGATGGATATCAATGTGCGCGGCATGTTCTTTTTCTGCCGGGCAGTGCTGCCCACCATGATGGACAAGGATTACGGCAAAATTGTCAACATCACCAGCATCATGTCGGTCATTGCCGGGCAGGGCCAGAGCATCTATAATACCAGCAAAGGTGCAGCCAAAATGATGACCCAGGGCATTGCCACCGATGTGGCCGGCTATCACATCAATGTCAACGCGGTGGGTCCGGGCATGGTGCTCACCGGCCTGACCAACAACATGTTGGGCGACCCCGACCAGGCCAAAATGTTTATTGATAAGATCCCCATGCGCCGCATCGGCGAGCCGGATGATATTGCTTCGGCCGTGTTGTTCCTCTCCTCAGATGAGGCCTCTTATATCCACGGCACCACCCTGTTTGTGGATGGCGGGATGATCTGCACCAACCTTTAAGAATCTCACAAGCAAAAAAACGTGCAGGGTCAAACCTGCGCGTTTTTTGGTTTAAAAAGACCAGCCAAACCGCTCCAGAGCGCCTGCCTTCACTCTCTGAGCTTCTGCCAGCCCACGCTTAAATCCGGAAATCCGCCTTTTGCATACCGGATGAAAATCACCCTTAGGCAGGAATAATTACATAATTTAATGTTATAATTTCTTTCTAATGGCTGAAATGCGATTTGGCGGAGATGGAACCGGCGAGGAAAACCGTTAAAGGGTGCCGGACGGGTTCAAAAAATCTCCATGTTGGCTTTATCAGGCATCATAATGTAATTTTCGCCCCTGTTTTGCGCTTACGTGTGAACCGGGGCTTGATCACGCCATTAGGAGTTCCCATGACACAAACGATTAAATTTCATGATGTGACCCTGCGCGACGGTCAGCAGAGCCTGTCTGCCACGCGCATGAGTACCGAGCAGGCTCTGCGGGTGCTGCCGCTGATTGAGGCCGCCGGATTTGAATCTTTGGAGCTTTGGGGAGGCGCAGTTCTTGATTCCTGCATCCGCTTTCTAGATGAAGACCCCTGGGAGCGCCTGGAAACCTTTGCCTCCAAAATGAAGGATCCTAAAAAAATCCAGGCTTTGCTGCGCGGCCAGAATTTATTTGCCTACCAGCCCTATCCGGACGACCTGGTAATTGCCTTTATCAAGCAGGCCATCCGTTCCGGTGTGGGCATCATGCGCATTTTTGATGCTCTCAACGACCGGCGCAACCTGCAAATTGCCATTCTGGCCACCCGCGCCTATGGCGGTGTGGTTGAAGGAGCCATTTCCTACACCACCAGCCCTGTGCATACCGCCGATTATTTCGTTCAATATGCCCGTGATCTGGTGGAAGATGGCGCTGACCGCATCTGCTTGAAGGATATGGCTGGCCTGCTGCATCCGCGTGAAGCGATGAAGCTGCTGCCGGCGCTGCGGGCGGCAGTACCAGTGCCGATTACCTTGCATTCCCACAGCACCACAGGCGTCAGCATTATGAATGCCCTGATTGCCATGCGCAGCGGCATAGATGCCATTGATACCGCCATCACGCCGTTTTCCTGCGGCAGTTCGCATGAGTCGGTGGAAGTGCTGATGGCCTTTGCCGACATGATGGGCATTGAACACGGCCTGGATCCGCGCCCCTTGCAGGAAGCGCAGAAGGAACTGTTTGCCATTGCCCACGAACTGGCCGATTCCAACCCCTATATCAAGCGCTTTTACCGGCCGGTTTCCAGCGATGATGTGGACCGCAATCTGGCAGCGCGTGTGCTGGAACTGCTGGATGCGGGAACAGATGCGGCCATTGAAGAGGCCATGTCGGTCTGCCGCCAGATCACGGCTGACCTGGGTTACCCTAACTATGACGACCGCATTTTCAGCGCGCAAATTCCAGGCGGCATGCTGACCAATTTGCACTCGCAGCTCAAACAGATGGGCGCGCCTGATGCGCTGGATGCGGTGATGAAGGAAATGGCCGAAGTGCGCGCCGACGTGGGCTATGTGCCCCTGGTGACCCCCACCAGCCAGATTGTTGGTTCGCAGGCGGTGTTCAATGTCATTGGCGGTGCGCGCTACAGCTTTGTATCCAATGAATTCAAAATGATCTTGCGGGGCGAATTTGGCCGCACACCGGTGCCCCCGAACCCACAGCTGGTTAAATCGGTCCTCGGAGAGACTGAAAAGCCCCTGACCTACCGCCCGGCTTCTTACCTGAAACCCGTGCTGGAAGATGCCTGCACCCTGCCTTTTGTGCAGTCGCACAAAGATTTGCTGCTGCACCTGATGCTGGGGCAGCCGGCGGATGATTATCTCAAACGCCACCGCGAGTATAACGAACCGACGAAAACCATGGATGAAGATGATCTGGCCTTTGTGACCGGGTAAGACCAGAAAAAAGACCCAGAAAGCCCATCGCATCGAACTTCTGGATCCTATCACATTGCTGATGTTCGGACATGAGTTCGGACAAGCAGAAGCAAAATGGCCTCGAAAAGGATAAACTTGGTTTTCCACGACCAGTGATATCCAAAACGAGGCTTAATGAACAAGTTTATCAACAATCACGAATATATGGCAGAGTTGT
>JAKQJC010000042.1 GCA_029561345.1 Chloroflexota bacterium
ACTTTGCTTGCAATTTTCGGATAGTTCGTGCTCCGACTGCCTACGATGCCACTAATCAAACTGGCCAGCACATTCAACTGCTTCGCTCCGTAGCCTTTCGGTTCATCCAAAAACATTTGTGAAAGTGCCGTTCTTATGCTACGATAGCGTTGGTGGTTGTCACTCATGGTTCGCTCCTGGTTCTGTGGTTGGAACCTAAGCTTACCAGATGTCAGCCACTATTTTTGTCCGGTAGAGAAGATTATATCAAAAATTGGCGGTGTGACAATGATTTTCAAACGGGAGTTTTGCCCGGAGACCCAATTAATACTGCAAATAATAAAATATTGCATTCAAATTAATTGCATAGGAAAAACAATTGCATTAAATAAAAATTTAATGATAAAATCATGGCGGTTCACACGATAAACAACAATTCACTTTGGAATCCTGCATACATCACAGGACCAGAATCGCATCAGGAGGGCGACCATGACTCATTGTTTCCATATTCCTTTTAAGCAGTTGAATATTTGGACCGTTTTTCTGGTTCATGTGGTGGTGATTCTTTCTTTGGTCTTATCCACTGCAGTGCCGGTCACCACTGTTGCTGCATATTCAGACGCTGCTCCGAAGGATCCGGCTGTGTCTGTAAAAACGGACCTTTCAGCAGAGAAAATGACAGCCGTTGAAAAAAATGAGACCAATGAAATTCTGAAACTATCCGCATTGACCAATACGGCGCTCACGCCAGTTTACTACTACGCCATGGAACAGAAGGAGGTTGGCGCAGTTGGCACACCGCTGGCTGGCTTCAGGTGTCAGGGTAATGTTTCATGGCCGATCTCAGGTTATTCTGTAGGTGTTCCAGATGGCGCATTTTCAAAACTGATCAACTCATCGCATTACAACAGTAACAATGGCGCCGGTTTCCGGGCCTGCATGGTGGTATCCCTGGGAAAGTCTGTATACCTGAATAACAGTGAAGTTCAGGCATATGTCCGTCAACCGCAAACCATCACCCAGGATATGGGAATGGAAATTGCCGTTTCCACCTCTGCCACATCCTGCAATGAATCAGGCTGGACTTTGGCGGCTGGTTACCAGGAAGTTGGGGGATACAATGGGGAAAACTGGTACGGGGGCAAATATACCGGGGATGTTAAATATATCCGTATTCAAGTGTGGAGTAACGGCGGCAACCTGTTTTGCAAGGCACGGGAATTTTATATTGATTCTGTGCGTGTTAAAGGTCTTCCATCGTTGCTGGTGGATCGTTCTGCTTTATCCAGCAATGCCCCCAAGAATGGCGCAGGTGACAGTCGGGAGTGCGCCATTAATGGCTGCGCCAATGCTCAGGCGACTGCTGGCGACCCCATTGATACCCGCAGCGGCAATTTTGATTACAGCCTGGTGGACCTGGCCCTGCCCACCCTTGCCGGACCATTGACCCTGCAGCGTTCTTATGCCTCGTTGGCAACGGATACAACCCTGTTTCCAACCGCGCTGGGCCCTGGCTGGACGCATAACCAGGATGTGAAATTGATCATTGACAACGGCGTGGCCTGGTTCAAAGGACACACGTTAAATCAATATCAGTTCAAGCAAAACGGCGAACAAGGTTTTTCCCAAAATGATGGGGTGCTGGCCAGCCTGACCCACCAGACCGACCCGGGAATGTATTTTCTTACCTCTTCTGACAAATCCATTTACACTTTTGATGCGAGCGGAAATTTGCTGACCTGGCGCAATGCCCTGGGGTACGGTTTTGATTATGCCTACAGTGATGGTATGTTATCCCAGGTCACCGAGCCTGTTAGCGGGCGTTATTTGCAGTACCATTATCAGGATGGACGCCTGGCCTGGGTGAATGACCATACTGGCCGTCAGGTTTCATATGGCTATGATGCCAATGGTGACCTGGTTTCGTTTACGGACGTGCGCGGCCTGACCTGGGCCTATGAATATGATGGAATCAGCCATCACCTGCAAACCCTCAAGGATCCATCCTCACCGCCTCAAACCCTGTTAACGGTGCATTATGACAACCTGGGACGGGCGGACGAACAATTTAACGGCAGCGGCGAGCGGATTGTCAAGCTCAATTACCTTGCCACGGGCACGGTGCTGCTGGATGGGCTGGACCGGCAGGCGGTGGATGGATACGATGAGCGTAAAACCAACACTTACCGGATTGATTCAGCGGGCTATGCCACCCAAAAGACCTTTGATGCCAATTTCCATGTGGCGCAGATAAAAGATCAAAACAACCGCATTTCGCAGTTTACCTGGAGCGCGGATGGAGCCAATCTGCTTGCCATCAAAGACGCTGCCGGTTATGAAACCAGAATGACCTACGACAGCCAGAATCATCTGGTCAGGGTGGTGGACCCGCGCAGCCAGGTGATGACATTCACCTATGATGGTCCCTTGATGACCTCAAATGCCCGCCAATCAGCTTCATTGGGAACGATCACCACCACCTACACCTATACCACCACAGACGACGCGCCGCAGCCGGCCGGACTGCTGAAGACCACCACCGATGCATTGGGGCATACCGCCACCCTGACATATGATGCCAGCGGCCAGTTGACCATGATGACCGACGCCGCGGGCAACCAGACCAGCCTGGTTTATGACGACCTTGGACGGACCACGGATATCATCAACCCGGCTGGCCTGGTGACGCATTATCTTTACGACCCGGCTGGAAATGCCACCCATGTGATAGAGAACTTTGACCCGGCCCGTCCGCAAAACAGTGAGAACCAGTATAACCTGACCAGCGAGTTTGTCTATGATGCTCAGGGCAGAATTATCGCGGCGACCAACACGATGGGTGTGACCACATCGTATATTTATGATGACGCCGGCAGAATTGCCCAGACAGTGGATGCTTATGGCAAGGCCACAACTTACGCCTACAACGCAGCCGGGCAGGTGGTTTCGGTCACGGATCCGATGAACCAGACTGTCAGCTATGAATATGATGGCGCAGGACGGCTGTGGAAGGTCAGGGATGCGCTTGACCAGGTGGTGATCACTTATGCTTATAACGCCGACAGCACCCTTGCCAGTGTAACCCGGCCGGCAGCCGGCGGAGATTATGTTGTCACCTACAGTTCCTATGATGGTTTACAGCGGGCCCGGCATGTGGCAGATAACGCCGGACATGTTTCAGATGTAACGTATGATGCTTATGGAAACCTGCTGACCAGCACGGACGCGCGGGGCGTGGTGACCCGGTACGAATATAATGACCTGGGATTGCTTTCGGCTGTGGTTCAGAATGCCAAGACCAGCCCCGGCGGCGGCGATGATCCAAACGCCACCAATGTCCGCACTGAATACACGTACGATAAATTGGGCAACCTCAAACAGATCCGCGATGCCAACAACCACCTCACCACTTTTGATTATGATTCCTTCAACCGTTTATGGAAGGTGACCAACCCGCTTGGAAAGGTCATTGAATTTGGCTATGACGCATTAGGAAACCGCAGCTGGGTGAAGGACGCCAAAGACAACACCACTTCATATATTTATGATGCGGCCAGCCGCCTGGCCACAGTGGATTACCCGGACGGCATGATGGATGTGAATCTGGCCTATGACGCCCTGGGACGCTTGACTGGCATGGATGACAGCCTGGGGCACACCGCCTGGGCTTATGACGACCTGGGCCGGATCACCGCAATTACGGACCCTTTTAACCGCACGGTCAGCTATGGTTACAACGATAACAGCCAGCGCACCAGTCTCACTTACCCCGAACCGGTCAACAAAACCCTTACCTACCAGTATAACAGCCTGGGTGAACTGGAACATGTTCTGGACGGCCCCACCTACCTGGCGGATTACAGCTACACCATATCCGGGCAGTTGAGCTCGGCTGCCCTGGAAAATGGCGTCAATGCCAGCTATGGCTATGACCTTGCCGGGCAATTGACCGCGCTGAATTATACCCGCGGCGAGACGACCCTGGCCAGTTACCAGTATCAATATGACGCTGGCGGCAACCGCACGCAGGTTCTGGAATCGGTCAGTATGCCTGACCTGGAACCGACACCTGTTGCAACCCCAACAGCCGTTCCAACCGTGACGCCAGAACCCACAAGCACCCCAACCGAAACGATGGGAGATGCGCCGCTGGGGGATGTGTCGCAAAAAAGCCTGGCATCATTACAGGATAAATCTGAAATTTCAGGCGGCAAGGCTCTGGCGCGAGCATTTGTCGAAGTGTTTGACGCCTGCTGCGCGAAAATCAACCTGGCGCGGTTATCCTGGACGCCGGCCAAAGTGCGGGCGGCGCTGACCAGCCGGCCCGCGGGCGACCTGATGAGCCGGCAGATTGACTATACTTACGATCCCTTGAACCGGCTGACCCTTGTCACCTACAGCGACGGCATCACCTATGCTTACACTTACGACATGACCGGCAACCGCACCGCACAGACGGTCAATGGCCTGACCACGCTTTACCAGTATGACGCGGCGGACCGGCTGATCAGCGCGGGTGGGATTGCGTACACCTGGGATGACAACGGCAACCTGCTCAGCGACGGGGCCGCCACCTACACCTACGATTTTGCCAACCGCCTGGTCGCGGCCAGCGATCCAACCAGCCTGTTCACCTATGCTTATGACGGCAGCGGGAACCGCTACCAGCAGAGCACGAACGGCGAGCTGACCACCTACACCCTGGACCTGGCGAGCGGGCTTTCGGAAGTGCTCTATGACGGGTCAGCAGTGTACAGCTACGGGCTGGAGCGCCTGGCCCAGCAGGTGAACGGCGGCGGGCGGGAATATTTTCTGAGCGACGCCCTGGGCAGCGTGCGGCAGCTCACGGATGCGGGCGGGGCGGTGATTTACGGGCAGAGCTTTGACCCCTTTGGCAGCCCCATCACCCAGGTGGGGACGGGGGGCAGTGCTTACGGCTATGCCGGCCAGTGGACCGACCTGAGCGGGCTGCAGTACCTGAGGGCGCGCTACTACGCCCCCGGGCAGGGACGCTTCCTGAGCCGGGATCCCTTCGCGGGGTTCCTCAGCCAGCCGGCCACCCTCAACCCGTATGTCTATGCGGCCAAC
>JAKQJC010000067.1 GCA_029561345.1 Chloroflexota bacterium
GCGTCCGCTTCCTCATCCGTAGCGGAAAAGGAGTCTTTTTTGCATAATTTTTGGCGTCGACTGGCGGGTTGGCTCAGGCCAAAACCTGCTTTCAATCTTGTGTTTGGTTGTTAAAGTACAACTTTTTGCAGAGGACTCAAAGATCGTTAATCACTGGAAATCATGATTGCAAAGGAGTATGCCATGGTTGGAAGTATTTCAGGAATGCGCCCGATGATGCCGATGAATGAGGCTCGGAGCCTGACCACGGATCAAAAGAACAAGCTGCAGGAAATCCTGTCGAAGGTTGATCCGGAAAGCATCACGGCGAATGATGCCCAAGAGTTGTTTTCTGCCCTGGATGAGGCCGGAATTCGCGGCCCGGAGGTTCGCGATGCAATCAAGGCCGCCGGATTTGATGCCGAGCAGCTCTGGTCGCTGGGGCATGACGGTCAGAAGCCGCCTCAGGGTCCGCCCCCAGGCGGAGGCCCTGGAGGGCCGGGCGGCGGCATGAATGTCAATATGAACAATCTGCAAACCTTGAAGGAAATTCTGAGCCAGTATGATCTTTCCAACCTTTCGGAAGATGATTCAAGCCAGCTGATGCAGCTGCTGAACAAGGCCGGTTTGTTTACCCCGGGCAGCATGATTGATACCGGCGCTTAGCCAGCCATTCCAGCTAATCTGTTGATCACTTCTTCCTGCGGCCAGCCCAGCCTGGCCGCAGGATTTTTTTCTTTTCCCGGCCGCAACCACAGCCCAGAACGCAGCAGCCCTTCACCGGGGGCGGCGAAGGGCTGCACAACACCTTGCGAACCGATTGCCAGCAAGGTCACCAGGGGAGGGGGCATGTTCAGCCGAGTTTTTCCAGATAGCGGATGGCCTGCATGGCTGCGGCAACTCCCATGCCAGCCGAGGTGGCTACCTGGCGGTAATGGGGATCGGCGGCCTCACCGGCGGCAAAGACGCCGGGAATGTTGGTTTCCATGGTCACGCCGGTGCGGATAAAACCGCGTTCGTCCATATCGATCTGGCCTTTGAAAAGCTCGGTGTTGGGGGTGTGGCCGATGAAGATGAACAGGCCGTCGGTGGCGTGCTCGGTTTCTTCGCCGGTTTTTACGTTGCCCAGCCGCAAAGCCTTGAGGGCCTGATCGCCGGTGATTTCGGTGATGATGCTGTTGAGGATGAAGTGGATTTTGGGGTTTTCCTGAGCGCGGCGCTGCAGCAGGGCGCTGGCGCGGAAGCCTTCGCGGCGGTGGATGATGGTGACGGAGGCAGCATAGCGGGTGAGGAAAAGGGCTTCCTCAAAGGCGCTGTCGCCGCCGCCCACCACGCAGACATGCTTTTCGCGGAAGAAATAACCGTCGCAGGTGGCGCAGTAGGACACGCCGCGGCCGGTGAATTCTTTTTCGCCGGGCACCTGCAGCAGCACCGGCGAAGCCCCCGTGGCGATGATGAGGGTTTCACAGGCATAGGTGCGGCCGTAGGTGCTGACTTTGAAGGGGCGCTGTGAAAGGTCCACTTTTGTGGCACTGTCAAATTCCATCCGCGCGCCGAATTTTTCGGCCTGTTTTTGAATGGCTTCGCCGAGGGCGTCTCCGCCGATGCCATCCGGGAAGCCAGGGTAGTTTTCAATGAGGTGGGTGAGGGAGGCCTGACCGTGCAGGGTCATGCCGCTGAGCACCAGCGGGGCCAGTTCGGCGCGGGCGGCGTAGAGCGCGGCTGAAAGACCGGCCGGGCCTGAGCCGAGGATGAGGACTTTTTGTGCGGGTTCATCAGTCATGGCAGAATCTCCGGATGAAAAGGAACACCTGCTCAGGCCAGGCTTTGATCGGCGAGGGTCAGGGCTTCGTCGAGGGCATTGAAGCCTTCGGCAAGCTGCTTTTCGTTGATGATCAGGGGCGGGATGATCAGGATGGTGTGCCAGTGGAGGTAAAGGAACACGCCGCGATCCATCAGGAAATTGCGGATGGCGGTCATGATGGGGCTGGAACCGTTAAAGGGCACCAGGGGCTCGCGGGTTTCGCGGTTTTTCACCAGTTCGATGATGCCAAAGAGGCCAATGGAGCGTACCTCGCCCACGGAAGGATGGCGTTCGACCAGCTCGGCCAGCATATCAGCCATGACCTTGCCCATGGCCGCGGAATTTTCGACCAGCTTTTCATCACGCATCACTTCGATGTTGGCGATGGCGGCAGCCAGAGAAACCGGGTGACCGTTGTAGGTGAGACCGCCCTGGTAGACTTTATCCTTGAAGTGCTCGAAAATGTGCGGGCGCATGGCCACTGCGCCGAGGGGCGCATAACCAGAGGTGAGGCCCTTGGCCATGGTCATGAGATCGGGCACCACGTCCCATTGATCCACGGCAAACCAGCGGCCGGTGCGGCCAAAACCGCTCATCACTTCATCAGCGATCATCTGAATGCCATATTTATCGCACAGGGCGCGTACGCCCTGCATATAACCGGCCGGGGGAATGATGATGCCGTTGGTGCCGGTGACGCTTTCCATGAGAATGGCCGCGATGGACTGCGGGCCTTCATAGAGGATGATCTCTTCGAGGTGGTTGAGGTAATCCTGGCAGAATTCCGCTTCGGAAATGTTGGGGTTGGTGCGGTGGAAGGTGGAGCGGTAGCGATAGGGATCGAGGAAATGCACCACGCCCGGCATGACGGTGGGTTCCCAGGCCACGCGGCGCGGATCGCCGGAGGCTGCCACAGCACCGTAGGTGGCGCCGTGATAGGAGCGGTAGCGTGCCAGAATTTTGGGGCGGCCGGTGTAAGCGCGGGCCATTTTGATGGCATTTTCGTTGGCTTCGGCGCCGCCGAGGGTATAGAGAAAGTGGTTCAGGTCGCCCGGGGTGACCTCAGAGAGCAGTTTGCCCAGCACAGCGCGCGGGCGGGTGGCCATGCCGGGGCCGGCAAAGGGCAGCTCGCGGATTTGCTCGATCATGGCGTTCATCACGCGCTGGTTGCCGTGACCGATGTTGACACACATCACCATTGAGTTGAAATCGAGGTAACGCTTGCCGTTCACATCCCAAAAATAGACGCCTTCAGCCTTTTTTACCGGAATGGGAGAAACCTTGCCCTGAGCGGACCAGGTCCAGAAGTTGTGTTCCATTGAGAGGGGAAGAATATCATTATCTGAACAATCAAACATAGTGCCTCCAGTTAGTTAAATCCTATCATAAAACCGCGAATATGGCATATAATCAGGATACTTCTAACAGGAGAATGGGAAGAAAAACATGGATTTTTTGACAAAAGCAATCTCATATTTAAAGGTGAATGAAGAACGCTTTCTGGAAGAATTGAAGGAGATCTGTACCATTCCATCCGTCTCAACCAGCCCGGCGCATGAAACAGACATGCTCAAAACCGCTGAAACTCTGGCAGCGCATATGCGCCGGATTGGCCTGTCGAACGTGCAGGTGATTGCCACCCAGCGGCATCCGGTGGTCTATGGCGAAAGCCTGGCTGGCAAACCGGGCCAGCCGGTGGTGCTGGTTTATGGACATTATGATGTACAGCCGGCCGAACCGTTGGAACTCTGGCGCACGCCGGCTTTTGAGCCAACCCTGCGCGGCGATGAACTGGTGGCCCGCGGTGCATCAGACATGAAGGGACAGGTGATGGCCAGCCTGAACGCCGTCGAAGCATTGCTGCAAAACGGCCCCCTGCCGGTGAATGTCAAATTCATGATCGAAGGTGAGGAAGAAATTGGCTCGCCGAGCCTGCCAAAGTTCCTGCGGGACCATAAAGAGCTGCTGGCCTGCGACGTGGTTTTTAACCCGGATGCCGGGATGATTTCGCCGGAATGCCCGACCATCGTGTACGGCCTGCGGGGCCTGGCTTATTTTGAACTGCGGGTTTCAGGCCCGGAACACGATTTGCATTCAGGTGTTTTTGGCGGGGTGGTTCACAATCCGGCGCAGGCGCTGTGCGAACTGGTGGCCGGGATGCATGATGCAGAGGGGCGCATCACCCTGCCCGGTTTTTACGACAGCGTGGCAGCACTGGATTCCGCTGAACGCGAAGAGATGGCCAGCCTACCGGTGGATGAAGCCTACTATCAGAAGCAAGCAGGCGTGCCCGCGCTGTGGGGTGAGGCCGGGTTCAGCGCCGTGGAAAGGGTGGGAGGCCGCCCTTCACTGGATGTCAACGGCATCTATTCCGGCTTCACGGGCTCCGGCTCGAAAACAGTGATCCCGGCCGCGGCCATGGCAAAAATTTCCATGCGCCTGGTTCCCAACCAGCGTCCGGACGAGGTTTATGAGCAGTTTATTGCCTATCTTGAAAAAAAGGCTCCGCCAACCATCCGTTGGGAACTGATTCCCATGCCGGGTGGACCGGCCTGCATGGTCAGTCGGGACCTGCCTGCCGTGACGGCGCTGGAGCAGGCACTCAAAACCGTCTGGCAGCAGCCCGTCTGCTACAAGCGCGAGGGGGGCAGCGTGCCGGTGGTGACGGAGATGCAGGAGATTTTAAACGTCGAATCTGTGCTGACCGGTTTTGGTCTGCCGGATGATCAAATTCACGGGCCGAATGAACGTCTGCACCTGCCAACCTGGCGGCGCGGCACGGAAGCCCTGGTACATTTCTTTATTAATATGGGACAGTCATGAAAGATCGCTTACCTTCTTACGGCGGCCAGGCACTCATCGAAGGCGTGATGATGCGCGGCTCTAAAAATGTGGCCCTGGCCATGCGTTCTCCGGACGGCTCGATTGTGATTCAGACCGAATCATTGGGTGGAATCTACAAAAGCTGGGTGGCGCGGGTGCCTTTTGTGCGCGGATTGATTTTGCTGTGGGATTCGCTGGTGCTGGGCATGCGCATGCTGACCATTTCAGCCAACCTGCAGGGTGAAGAAGATGAAAAGCTGGAAGGCCCGGCGCTTTACGGCACCCTGGCCGTGTCCATCATCATTGCGGTGGCGCTGTTCATGCTTTTACCGGCTGCCATTGGGCAGCTTGCCGAGAGCTGGCTGGGCTGGAATGCCTGGTGGAGCAATTTGCTGGAAGGGCTGTCGCGCCTGGCCATTGTGATTGGCTATATCTGGGCGGTGGGCCTGGTGCCGGATGTGCGGCGGGTGTTTGCCTATCACGGCGCAGAACACAAGACCATCAATGCTTTTGAAGCTGGCGAAGAGCTGACTCCGGAGAAAGTGGCTGCCTATTCGGTGGAACATCCGCGCTGCGGCACGGCCTTTTTGCTGACCCTGGTGCTGCTTTCGGTGATTTTGTTTGCTTTGCTGGGGCCGCTGCCGCCGGCGGTTCGCCTGGGCAGCCGCATCCTCCTATTGCCGCTGCTGGCAGGGGCGGCTTATGAATATATCCGCCTGACCGCGCGCCACCTGGGTTCGCCGTTGGTGAAGATGCTGGTGAAACCCAACCTGGCCCTGCAGCACCTGACCACCCGCGAACCTTCGCTGGATATGCTGGAAGTTTCCATCGCCGCCTTTAAGGCCATGTACGAAAAGGAGAACGACGCCCCTGTACCCGTGCCATGAAAAGCTGGCATTTGCTTGCCCTCGGAATTGTGCTTGGTTTGCTGGCCGCAGGCGTGGTCGCGGTGGCCATCAGCCCGCCGCGCGGGCAGCCTATCATGCTGACCCCGCCGCCAAGCCCTGCACCGTTGATGGTGCATGTGACCGGAGCGGTTGAAAACCCGGGGGTCTATGCCCTGCCAGCCGGCAGCCGCCTGCAGGATGCCATCAATGCGGCTGGCGGTCTGTTGCCGGGGGCCAAGGCCGATCAATTGAACCTGGCCAGCCCGGTGAAAGACGGTGAACGGGTGTTTGTGCCGGTGCCGGCGGCCACCCTGCCGGCGCGTTCTGTTCAGATATGGGATACGCCAGCGCCAACTCTGGCAGGTGTGTTGAACATCAACACGGCCACGGTTGAAGAATTGGACGGTTTGCCGGGCATTGGTCCAAGCAAAGCTGAGGCCATTATCCAATACCGGCAGCAAAACGGCCTGTTCACCGATATTGAACAGCTCAAAAATGTGCCTGGCATTGGCGAGAGTATTTTCAGTCAAATTAAAGACCGGGTGACGGTGCAATAATGAATGAACCTTACCATAGAAGCATCACAAAAAAAGCCTGCGCAGATAGGATGAGTCCGGCAGCCCTGCGATCGGTGGTGGCGGGCAACCTCTGGCAAGATTTTGTCACGGGACAGGTGGGGCATCCGGAATATCATTTCACCGATATTCCGATGACAGCCTGCCTGGCTTATGTGGAACGGGAACACCAGCTGGCTTTACGCGCCTTAAGGCGGGGTTATCCGCGGTTGGCGCGGCATGCGTTTGGCCGCCTGAGCCACGCGGTGCAGGATTTTTATGCGCATAGCAACTATGTCCAGCTCTGGGTGGAAGCCCACCCGGACGGCGTTCAGCCTGAACCGCTGGAGGAAGCGGTGCTGCGCCACCCCAGGCTGCATCTTGCGCGCACCTACCCGATTGAATTCCTCTGCTGGCTGCCCGGCTGGGATTTATTGATGAAACGCTTTTTGGCGCCCGATTCGCACACCTGGATGAACCTGGATACGCCCAAAAGCCTGGGCTGCCGGCATCCGCGCGCCTTTGAACTGGCTGTGCGCGCAGCCGAACTGCGAACCAGAACTGAACTGGACCATTTATTGGCCCTGATTGGGGCGGAATTGGGTGAACCCGGTCTGTCCCTGTTTTTAGATCAAGGAGAATCACATGGAACCCAAACAAAAAATTGAAACTGCCCTGCAAGACGCCATGCGCGCCAAAGATGAAGCTCGCAAGCGCACCCTGCGCATGGTGCTGGCCGCCGTCAAGCTGGCTGAGGTTGAAAAACACGGCCCTATTGACGAGGCCGGTCTGCTTTCCATTTTGCAAAAAGAGGTCAAGAATCGTCACGAATCCATTCAGGACGCCCAAAAAGCCGGACGGCCTGATTTACTTCCAGATTTGGAAGCTGAGATTGCCATTTTGAATGAATACCTGCCCAAGCAGCTTTCCCGGGAAGAAGTGACAGCTCTGGCTCAGGCAGCCATCGCCGAAGTGGGTGCCGTTTCTCCAGCGGATATGGGCAAGGTGATGAAGGTGCTGGTGCCGCGCGTGCAGAGTCAGGCCCCTGGCGACCTGGTGAGCCAGGTGGTGCGCGGACTGCTGCAGCCAAAAGCCTGAACCATCTCAGCATGAAAGAACTTTACCGCAGGTTGTGGAGCCACCGGCCCAGCCACCGTGCATCGCGAATCATCATTCTCGCGGTGACGGGGCTGGCGATTTTTGCTTCCTATGTGCTGCCCCTGGCCTTCAGGCCATCGGGTTATGAACTTGCGGTGGGCGATGTGGCCCCCTATGACATTCAGGCGCCCTATGCGCTGTCATACGAAAGCGAAGTGCTGACAGAGCGGGCGCGGGCGGAGATGGAAAAAAAGGTTTCATCGGTGTATTTGCCAGCTGACCCGGCCATTTCACGCCAGCAAATTGAGAAGATGCGCTCCATTCTGTATTTCATCAACACCGTGCGCCAGGATGCGTATGCCTCGTTCCAGCAAAAAGTGGAAGATCTCTCCATGATGGTGGATATTAAGATCACCCCGGCTGTGGCTGAGCAGCTCATCAACCTCAGCACCAGCCGCTGGGAAAGCGTGCAGCGTGAGGCGGAAAGCGTGCTGGAGCAGATGATGCGCAACACCATCCGCGAAGACCGGCTGGCGGAATACCGGCGCAATGTTCCATCCCTGATCAGTTATTCTGTTCCCCCAGAGGCTTCAGAAGTGATCATCAACCTGGTCACGCCGATGGTGGTAGCCAACAGCCTGTTCAGTCAGGAGCAGACGGAGGCCGCCCGGCAGGATGCGCGGGAATCGGTGGCTCCGGTGATGCAAAGCTTTATGGTCGATGAGGCGATTGTGCTGCGCGGGCAGGTGATTGGCGCCAAGGAATGGGAAGCCTTGTTGAAATATGAACTGGTGCAGCTTAAGACGGGAATCCGGGAAATGGCCGGGGCAGCCGCGGTGATTATCCTGATGGGCGGGTTTCTGACCCTGTATTTCCGGCGGCGGTTCATTGCCCCAGCCGACAACCTGCTGGCCTTGATGGTGATTGCTGCGATGATGATTTTGTTTTTGCTGGCGGCGCGGATATTCATTCCTAACCGGGCAGTGCTGCCTTATCTGTTCCCTCTGCCTGCCTTTGGCCTGACCCTGGCAGCGATGTATTCCAGCGTGGAAATTGCGATGATTTTCTCGCTGGTGATCAGCATTCTGGCGGCTTACGGGCTGCCCAACACGCTGGATTTGACCGTGTTTTATTTCATGTCCAGCCTGTGCGGCGTGCTGATTTTGGGGCGCGGCCGGCGCATGGTTTCGTTTGTTTTTTCAGCGCTGGCGGTGGGCGTGGCAGGTGGGACGGTGGTGCTGGCTTATCGCCTGCCGGACGGCCTGACGGATTGGTTTGGCCTGGCCACCTTGCTGGGAACCGCGTTTTTAAACGGGGTGTTTTCCACCAGCCTGGCACTGGTGCTGCAATTCCTGTTCTCATGGCTGACCGGAACCACCACAGCCCTGCAGCTGCTGGAGCTTTCGCGGCCTGACCATCCCCTGCTGCAGTATATTTTACGCAATGCACCGGGAACCTACCAGCACAGCCTGCAGGTGGCCAACCTGGCCGAACAGGCGGCTGAGGCCATTGGTGCCGATGCCTTACTGGTGCGGGTGGGGGCGCTTTATCACGACGCTGGCAAGGCCAACAATCCGCAATTCTTTATCGAGAACCAGGCAGGATCGCGTTTGAATCCGCACGATGACCTGGACCCGGCTTTCAGCGCTTCGGTGATCATCCAGCACGTATCTGACGGGGATATCCTGGCGCGCAAGCACCGCCTGCCGGCCGGGATCAGGGCTTTCATCCTTGAACATCACGGCACACTGCTCACTCGCTACCAGTATGCGCGCGCGATTGAAAAATCAGATGGACATGCTGAGCTGGTCAGCCAGGCCGCCTTCCGCTATCCAGGTCCGCGGCCAAAATCGCGTGAAACGGCGCTGTTGATGCTGGCAGATGGCGTTGAGGCGCGGGCGCGAGCCACGGTTCCCAAAAACCACGAAGAACTGCGCGACCTGATCAAACAGGCATTTGATTATTACGAACACGAAGGGCAGCTGGATGAAACTCGCCTGACCCTGCGGGATTTGAACCTGGCCTCGGAATCTTTCTTTAACACCTTAAAGGGAATGTACCATCCGCGGATTCACTATCCTGAAATCAAACAGAAGCAGCCAGCTGCCGGGCAACCGCAGCCGGAGCCGGAAAAATTGCCCGGAAACGGCTCATAATCGAGGTTTCTGGGGTGTATGGAGAAAAAAGGATGATCAATTTACAAATTCTGGAAACCTTTGAGGAAAAGGTGGCGACTGAACTGTTGGAAAAGGCAGCCCTGGCCGTTTTAAAGCACGAAGAGCAGCCCGCAGCAGTTGAATTGACGATTGTAATCACAGATGATGCTGAGATCCGTTACCTGAACCAGCAGTTCCGCGATGTGGACGCACCGACGGATGTGCTGTCGTTCCCGGCAGACGAGGTCGATCCGGATACGGGCAACACCTACCTGGGAGATATCATCATCTCCTACCCGCGGGTCTGCCGCCAATCTGAAGCCGGCGGCCACGCCCCCGAGCACGAGCTGGAGTTGCTGGTGGTGCACGGCGTTCTGCACCTGCTGGGTTATGATCACGCAGAAGCAGACGAAAAAGAGACCATGTGGGCAGCGCAGGCTGAGATTCTGGCCGGTCTGGGGAACCCGCTGCAAAATCCGGGGTAGGATGATGGTGGAATTTGTCATTTCCCGTTTACATTCATTCAAAAATGCGTTTGCCGGCTGGTGGTATGTTGTTCGCACTCAGCGCAACGCCTGGATTCACATGCTGGCCACCATTTGCGTGGTTCTGATGGCCTCATGGTTGAATGTGTCGCTGATAGATTGGGCGCTGCTGGTTTTTGCCATTGCACTGGTGTGGATTTCGGAATTCTTGAACACTGCGTTGGAAGCGGTGGTGGATCTGGCCAGCCCACAGCGCCATCCGCTGGCCAAGGTGGGTAAGGATGTGGGCGCGGCTGCTGTGCTGATTGCAGCTGCTTCTGCCGTGGTGATTGGTTTGCTGGTGATGGGGCCGCCGTTGTGGCATAAATTCTTTTAGGCAAATGATCTGGCTCTGGAAAATTACCGGTTGTCTTTTGCATCATGTGTGATCGGAGACTGCTTGTTGAGGTGTTAAATTTACGACGCAAAAAATATGGGGATCATTTATATATTTTGCGCTATACTGATTGCATAAGGAGCATGCCGTATGAAAGTTGAGCAATCCAAGCGCACGATCGATGGATGGGTGATTCCTCCAATGGGTAAGTTAAAAGAGAAGGCCCAATGGGTTCTTGTTTTTGGCTCTCCCGCCATGCTGACAGATCAGAAGAGCCTTCTGGCTGTGCAGGCGGCATACCCTGCGGCACAAATCATGGGATGCTCGACGGCCGGCGAAATCTGTGATGTGCATGTTGCAGATGAGACGCTGGTTGTGACAGCTGTTTACTTTGAACACACCCGCCTGGAAATAGCGCATGCCGAAGCCAACCATATCCGCCAGAGCGGATTTGCCGGGGAAGCCCTGGGAAGGGTTTTAAATCAATCTGGGTTGACCCATGTTTTTGTCCTCTCAGATGGTCTGACGGTGAATGGAAGCGAACTGGTGAACGGTCTGATGCGCCAGCTGCCTGCCAAAGTGGCTGTCACCGGGGGCCTGGCAGGGGATGGCGTGCGGTTTAGGCGCACATATGTGTCCATTAACGGTGAGTCGCGCCCCAATTATGTTTCTGCGGTGGGATTCTACGGCAATCATCTGAAAGTGGGGTATGGGTCAGTGGGTGGATGGGATCCTTTTGGCGCTGAATGGACCATCACCCGCTCTGAAGGCAGCATCCTGTATGAACTGGACGGTATTTCTGCTTTGAACCTGTACAAACGTTACCTGGGTGATGAGGTAGCGGGCCTGCCGGCCAGTGCATTGCTTTTCCCCCTGAGCCTGGAAGTGCCGGGAGCCGATCAGCCGGTGGTGCGCACCATTCTGGCAGTAGACGAGACAAATGGCACCATGACTTTTGCTGGAGATATGCCGGTGGGAGCCAGAGCCCGCCTGATGAAAGCCAACTTTGAGCGCCTGGTTGAAGGGGCCAACACGGCCGCAAAAATCAGCCGGGGGGAAAACGATACCCCGGCGGACCTGGCCATTTTGATCAGCTGTGTGGGCCGGAAGCTGGTGTTGAAACAGCGGGTTGAAGAAGAGGTGGAAACAGTGCGCGAAATGCTGGGACCAGCCGCAGTGATGACTGGTTTTTATTCATATGGCGAAATTTCTCCGTTCAAACCAGGCGTGCGCTGCGCACTGCATAACCAGACCATGACCGTGACCACTTTTACGGAGATTTGAGCAGCATGCATAAATTATTGTTGCGGCAAATCAAACGTCAGTTTGGTGAGCTGGAGCAGGTGCCTCCAGAGCTGCAACCTTTCCTGGATATGGTCAATGATGCTTACAGCCAGGCAGATGCGGACCGGGCCATGCTGGAGCGTTCGCTGGAACTATCTTCTGGCATGATGATGGAAAAGAACCGGGAGTTGCAGCGGGCCAAGGAAGCCGCTGAAAAAGCCAGCCAGGAAAAGAGCGAATTGCTGGGGCACCTGGGTGAGCTGGTGGATGAACGCACGGAAGCCCTGAAAACGCTGACCGAAATTGGCCAGGCTCTGGCGGCCACGCTGGATATTCAGAGCCTGTTTGAGCTGATTGCACAGCAAACGCTCCGGCTTTTGGGGGCGGGTTCGCTGTATATTGCGCTTTATCATAAAGAGACCAACCAGATTGAATTTATTCTGGACACCCGGCCAGGATACCCGCGTACCGGGCGGACACGCGCGTTTGCCAACGGCCTGACCGAACATATCATCACCACGGCGCAACCTTTATTGATGGTGGGGGGAAACCTGGATGACAAACTGAAAGCATTGGGCATTGACCGGATTGGCGGACCGGCGGAATGCTGGCTGGGGGTTCCCATGACGGCCAAAAACCAGGTGCTCGGGGTTTTGAGTATTGAAGATTATGAGAATCCCTATGCATACAACGAAAATCATCTGGAACTGCTGCAGGCCATCGGGCACCAGGGTGCCATTGCACTGGATAACGGACGCCTGTTTGTAACCGAACGCATTGCCCGTGAACGAGCCGAAGCGCAGGCCAGGCAGCTGGCTGCCATGAACCGGGTGGCGCAGGCGGTGACGGAGTTAAAAGATTTGCAGAGCACCCTGCATGCCGTGGTGCGCGAGATCACCACCGTTTTTAAAGCATTGCGATGCGGCATTGCCCTGATTAACACCCGGCGGACAGAATTGAAGGTGGTGGCCGATTATTCTTCGCAGAAAACGCCCAGCGGCGTGGGCATTCTCATTCCCATTAAGGGTAATATTTCGTCTGAAATGGTCATTGAATCCCGCACCACATTGATCATCCATGACGCGCAAGCAGACCCACGCATGGCGGCCATTGTGGACGTCATGGCTGAACGTGGGGTGCACGGCATGATGATTGCGCCCCTGTTGGCGCGGGGCGAAGTGATTGGCACTATTGGCGTGGACAGCGACCAGATTGGTATTTTTACAGAGGCGGAAGCCACCCTGCTGCAGACCATGGCCAGTCACATTGCCGGGGCCATTGAGAATGCCCGCATGTTTGATGAGATGGTGGCGGCGAAGGAACGCGCTGAGGCGGCCACCCGCGCCAAGAGCGAATTTTTGGCCAGCATGAGCCATGAAATCCGCACCCCATTAAATGCTATTGTGGGGATGACGCGCCTGATGTTGGACACCAACCTGGATGAACAGCAGCGCGGTTATGTGCAGATGGTCCATTCAGGCAGCGACATGCTGCTGGCTGTGATCAATGAAATTCTTGATTTTTCTAAGATTGAGGCTGGCAAGATCGAGCTGGAATACCAGCCGTTTAATTTGCGCGAGTGCATTGAATCAGCGTTTGATATCATGTCTTTCAGGGTCCAGGAGAAGGGTTTGAAGCTGGCTCTGATGATGGATGCGCATACACCGGATGTGATTGTGGGAGATATGGCCCGGGTCAGGCAAATTATCCTGAACCTGCTCTCAAATGCGGTCAAGTTCACAGATAGCGGCGAAATCACTGTGATGGTGAGCGGCCATCACCTGGTATCAGATCAGCCAGAGCACCCTGTTCCGGGTTTCTTTGCTGCCCAGGAATATATCTTTAACCCACATTACATGTTGAAGATAGCTGTGCGCGACACCGGGGTGGGCATTGCGCCTGAAAAAGCCCAGAGGCTGTTTGAGATGTTCAACCAGCTTGATGTATCCACCACACGCCGTTACGGCGGCACCGGCCTCGGGCTGGCCATTTGCAAACGCTACTGTGAAATGATGGGCGGCACCATCTGGGCTGAGAGCGAGGGGGTGCCTGGAAAAGGCTCCACCTTCACTTTCACCATTCTGGTTCAGGTGGCTGAAAACGCTCAGCCCATTTTCATGCAGCATGAGCAGCCGCAATTGAAGAACCGGCGGGTGCTGGTGGTGGACGATAACCAGGCAAACCGGAAAATTCTGGAACGCCAGCTTCAATCATGGAATATGGAAGTGGTGGCGGCACAATCGGGACCACAGGCGCTGGATGAATTTGGCGCCAAGGGACCATTTGACCTGGCCATTCTTGACCTGAACATGCCGGATATGGACGGTCTGATGCTCAGCGAGCATTTACGCGCCATGCCCGGGGCCGATCAACTGCCCATGATCATGTTTTCATCAGGCGACCGCATTCCAGACCCCCGTTCACGCGATTTTGCCTTCTGGATGCAGAAACCGGTTGAGTCATCCTCGCTTTACAATGCCCTGAGCAAGGTGTTCAAGCAGCATTTGCTGAGTGAGACTTTGCAGATCCAGGATGAAACCTCGGGTCTTGATGAAACCATGGGTCAGCGCCATCCCCTGCGCATATTGCTGGCTGAGGATAACCTGACCAACCAGCGGCTGGTGCAAATCATCCTTGAACGCATTGGCTACCATGCCGACATGGTGGAAAATGGTTTGATGGCCCTGGAAAAGGCCAAAGAGAATGATTATGACGTGATTTTGATGGATATCCAGATGCCTGAGATGGATGGTCTGGAGGCCACACGGCAGATTCACAACCAACTGCCGCCGGAAAAATGCCCGCGCATCATTGCGCTGACGGCCAATGCCATCATTGGAGACAGGGAGCATTACCTGGCCGCCGGTCTGGATGATTACATCAGCAAGCCGATTGATTTTAATGACCTGGTGAGGGCGCTGGAAAAATGCAAAGCACATTCCAGCAAACTTCTGGTTGATAAAAAGCAGTCAGAGCAGCCGGAACTCGCGGCTGAAGCGGCGGAGAAAGAAGCTGCCGCAGAACTGGCTGTCCTGAATCCCAAAGGCCTGGAGCGGCTGCGCAAAACCCTGGGAAAACGGGCCGAGGAGATGCTGCCGGAGGTGCTGGAACAGTTTTTTGTGGATGCTGAGGAGATGCTGAAACAGGCGCATCAGGCGCTGGCAGATAAGCAGCTTGAGAACCTGCGCCGGGCAGCCCACACTTTAAAATCTAATGCCTTGAGCTTTGGCGCAGTGAGATTGGGTGAAAGCTGCCGTCAGCTTGAACTGCTGGCCAAACAGGGCAGCAGCGATGGCGCCCAGGATTTGTTGGCGGGCATTGAGAAGGATTTTCTCGATGCACAGGAAGCTTTACGCCGGGTAGTATAGGAGGGCGGCATGGTGGATAAAGCGACGGGAAAAATACTGGTAGTGGATGACGACCGTCTGGCGCGCCTGTTGTTGAGTACCAGCCTTGAAGAAGAAGGCTATGAGGTTGACACGGCTGAAAACGGCAAGACGGGTCTGATAATGTTGGATGCAAAAGAATATGACATGCTGCTGCTGGATCTGCTGATGCCGGAGATGAATGGTTATGAAGTTTTGGAGCAGTTGAATGCCAATGGACTGCTTTACCGGATGCCGGTGGTGGTGATTTCGGCGCTTGACGACCTGGAAAGCACCGTGAAATGCATAGAAATGGGGGCAGATGATTACATTTTCAAGCCTTTTGAGCGGGTGCTGTTGAAGGCCAGGGTTTCGGCCAGCCTGGAGAAAAAAACGCCTGCGCGACCGCGAGATCATGTACCGCAAGCAAATCGAGGACTATAACCTTTACCTGGAACAGCGGGTGCGCGAACAGGTGCAGGAGATCAGCGCGGCGCAGCTGGCCACCAACCTGGCGCTGGCCAAACTGGCCGAGTCGCGTGACCATGAAACAGGCATGCATCTGGAGCGTGTGCGGGAATATACGCGGGTGCTGCTGCAGCAGCTGCGCCAGCGGCCGGCTTACGCCAAGGCCATTGATGACCAGTTTATTGAAAGCGTCTATGCGGCCAGCGTTTTGCACGATATTGGCAAGGTGGGTATTCCTGATTCAATTCTGCTCAAACCCAGCGCCTTATCGGTGGACGAATTTGAGCTCATGAAGAAACACACCATCATCGGCGCGGAAACCCTGCGCACGGTGGACCGCTTGTATCCGCGCAACCGCTTCATCATTATTGGCATTCAAATTGCGGAAAGTCATCATGAACACTGGAACGGTCAGGGTTACCCCTTTGGCTTGAGCAAGACGGCTATCCCGCTGGCCGGCCGGGTGATGGCGCTGGCAGATGTGTATGATGCCCTGATTTCAAAGCGGGTTTACAAGGTTCCGTGGAGCCATCAGGCCAGCGCGCGGCATATTTTGGAACAGCGGGGGATCCATTTTGACCCGGATGTGGTGGATTGTTTTATTGAACTGGAACAGGTCTTTGTGGATATTGCCACGCGCTTCAAGGATTAATCCGGCGCCTGATCTGATCCTGAGCCCAGGCTGCCGCTTCCCGTAATTCCGGATCCATTTCATATTGCACGAAGTTTTCCAACGCTGGCAGGTGAACGGCGGTGCCGCTGTTGCCCAGCACGGCAAAGGCGCTGCGCAGCAGCCCGCGGCGGCGCGCCCGCTGCAGCGGGGTGGCGCTGTAGCGGGTTTTAAATTCAGCCGGCGAAAGATGAATGGTTTCCAACAGGTCAATTTCATTGTCACAGGTTGGGGCGGCATGGCTGCGAGCGTTCCAGGGGCAGACCGTCTGGCAGATATCACAACCGAAAACCTGGCTTTTGAGCGCCGGACGCAGTTCAGGGGGAATGGATTCCCTGTTTTCAATGGTCAGGTATGAGAGGCAGCGGCGGGCATCGAGCTGGCGGTTTTCGCCCAGGCAGCCGGTGGGGCAGGCTTCGATGCAGCGGCGGCAGGCGCCGCAGAAGTGATCTGTATATGGAAGATCGGGGGGCAGTTCCAGGGTGAGCATCAATTCAGCCAGAAAGAACCATGAGCCCAGGCGCGGATGGATGAGGCAGGTGTTGCGGCCAACCCAGCCGAGGCCGGCCTGCACGGCCAGGTCGCGTTCCAGCAGGTGAGCGGAATCCACGCAGGCTTTCCAGGCAAAGGGCTGCGGTGTGAGGGTCTGAAGGAAGCATGCCAGCCGCTCTAGGCGGGGCGGCAAAGTGTTGTGATAATCGGGGCCGGCGGCATAAGCAGCAATTTTACCGTAACCCGGACGGGGTGGGACTGGCGTCGGAGGGGCATAGGGGAAAGCCAGCACCAGAATGCTGCGGCAGCCAGGTAAAAGGCTGGCGGGATCCCGGCGGCCGGTCAGGGCGCGCTCGCTGCCCAGGTAAGCCATGCCGGCATGAAGCCCGGCCTTAAGCCAGGCTTCATAAGCAGGAAAATGCGGGGTTTGAAGAGGTAGGGTGACGCCGGCAAGCACAAAGCCGAGGCGGAGAGCCTCGGCTTTAAGCTGGTTTTTGATCTCAACAGGATCGGCCACGCTGCTATGACGCTTCAGGGAACATCCGTTGAAGCCGCCGGAGTGGGGGTTTCTGTGGGGGTGAGGGTGGGGGTAGCAGCGATGGTAGTGCTGGTGGAAGCCAAGCTGCTGACCACTTCAATTTCCACCCAGACGATAGGTTTGAAATTCTGGCCTTTGTCATTCTGTAGGGTCCAGTTGCCGTGCTTGATGCCAGTGGAAGCGGGGGCGGTGAAGGTGACAGAAATATCGATGGTTTCACCGGGCTTGACCTCATGCGGCAGGTTCACATCCGCGCCGCCCATCTGATCGCCGCCAAAGAAGCGCAGGGCATAAGCGGTGGTCCAGGTGGTGGTGCCGGTGTTGCGCAGCGTCCAGGTTTTGGTGAAGCTGGTTCCGGCCACAAACTTGGTTTTATCGGGGATGTTCTCGCTGACATATTCCGCGCGGTCCGGGGCAAATTCGGTGGTGGGGGTGGGGGGCAGCGGGGTGTTGGTGGCCGTGCCAACCGGCGGGAGAGGGGTGTTGGTGGCTGCCGGGGTGGAAGTGGGTGGTTCAGGGGTGAAAGTGGCAGTGGCCGGCGGCGTGGGGGTGGATGAGGGGGTCAGGTTGGCGATGCGGGTCAGTTCGGCCTGCACGGTGATGGCAGATTCGGTATACCGAACATTGGGGTCGGTGGTGGCTGCGGGCGAACCGCAGGCGGCCAGGAAAAGCAGGCTGGCAGCAGCCAGCGTCCAGGCCAATTTTCTTACTTGAAACATGCAAATCCTCCAAAAGGGTAAAAAAACTTGAGCGGGCGTAATTGTCCTACCTATAAACGAAATTGTCAAGGTGGCGAGGAGGATTGGTGCAGGATAAAAGCGGGCCGGAGGGGGTATCTCCGGCCCGCTTTTTGAGGCGAGACTCAGGCCCAGAATTCAGACGGGGCCTTTTCCAGCGGCAGAACCGCCGGAATAAAGCTGATTTCCTGAGGCTGTGTGAGATCAAAGCGTCGCCAGGGGTTGTGGGTGGGCGCGCCAAAGCACACCTCCATCACCTGGCTGGCCGGATCGAAGACCATGCTGTGGAGGGTGCCAAAGTATTCGTCATAGTAGGGACAGCACAGCCCTTTGGGGTAGGGTTCGGCAAGGATATCTTTTATCGAAGCAAGGGTGACATCCGGCGCATTCTGCTGCAGGCGGCTGCCGATCTGGTGGTAGCGCACGAAGGAGTTGGGGAAAACCGGATAGGGCGAAGATTGCAGAACGGTATGGTTGGTGGAGATGAGCGCGGTTTCCGCACCGGGTTCGCCCAGCCAGCGCACGGCATGGCGGGGGCCGTCCACTTCAACCAGGGCTGCCCGGCCATCGGCGCTGCTGATGATGAGGTTGGTGTTGCAGCTGAGCGGCAGCGAACGGAGAATGTTCAGGCCGTCTTCAACGCTGGCGGCGTTTTCCAGGATGGCGCGCACCAGCACCCAGAACTGGAAACCTGCCTGGGGCGGAGCGGAGAGGGGCGGTTTGTAACCCACCGGCAGGCCGCCGGAGGAAGTGGTCACGCACAGGCCGCGTTCATTCATGCCATCCATGCGCCCGAGCACCATCAGTGAAAAACCACTGTGGCGCAGGCGGCCGTTCACGGCGGTGGTGCAGAGGCGCAGGTCATCTTCGCGGTCGGCGAATTCGTAGCTGCGGCCGATGAGGATGCGGCCTTCACGGGTGATGGAGGAATGGACGGCAAACTGGCTGCAGGCGCCGGGGACGAGGTAACTTTGAACAAAAAAGATCAATTCTTCCGGGTCGGCGCGCAGGCCGGCCGCCAGGCCTTCGGCTTCGGCATACAGGTCAGGCACATATTGCTGGAAGAGGCTGGCAAGCGACCTGGCCTGTTCGCGGGTGACCAGTTGGCGCCCGGAGCGCATAAATTCCACCCAGGCGGGGACGCCGCGCAGCGCGGCGCCCTGCAGGGCGCCGATATCATAAGGGCTGCCCTGCATCACAATATGCGAGAAGGTTGCGTTTCTTTGTTGGGGGGTGTGGGTCATTTGATAAGCTCCTGTGTTTGATTGAGATGCTTCAAGGATACCGCGAAGCGGCCAGGGCTGCTTCTCAAATCGAGCGCATCGCTTTGCAATTCTTGCGAAACCCTACAGGGGGAGAATGGGGCAGCGAATTTCGATGCAATAGAGCTGGCGCGGGTGGTTTTCGGGGGTGGCCAGATAGATTTCATAGATGGGCGCGTTGCCGGGCTGGCAGCTGCTGTCGAGCAGCCAGGTGCGGAAAAAATCATGATAAACATGCTGGATTTCATCGGCGCGGCATTCCACCGTGAACACGGCATAGCGGCCCGCCGGAAGATCCATCACGCTGATGTGCCGGTCAGGGTGAACGGCTTCAGGCACGGTCAGGCAGGCGTAGTAGCGGCATTTTTCCTGCGGGGTGATGCGCGGATCGTCATAGGAGACGCCTAGCGCCAGGGTTTCGGGCCGGGCCCAGCCGCGCGCCTGGGCCCATTTCCACAGGCGGCCCCAGGCTTTGCAAATTTTTTCAAGGCTGTAACCTTCAAGGTTGGCAATATAGGCCACATGCAAGGCCGGGCAGGTGGTGATTTTCACTGTATTGGGGTCGAAAGGAGAGGGCTGACTGGCGGCAGGCATTTCGACAGCAGGCGCCGCCGGCCAATTTTTTCGACCGCGAAAGGCGCTGGCTGAGGCCCCAAAATATCCTTTGAAAGCGCGGGCAAAGGTGGATGGCGAAGAGAAGCCGCACTGGCAGGCAATATCCGTGATGGACAGGCCGGGGGCCTTGAGAAGCAGATTGGCGGCATGCTCCAGGCGCAGGCGCAGGATAAAATCGTGCGGGGTTTCGCCGGTCACTGAGGTGAAAATGCGGTGAAAGTGATAGGGCGAAAAACCGGCAGCCGCGGCCACGTTTTCGAGGTTCAAGTCCGTATCAAGGTGGCCGGCGATGTAGGTGACGGCGGTTTCCGTGCGGGCGCGGTAGAGGGTTGCCGAGGGAGTCAGGTTTTCCATGATGATTAGATTATACCTGATTAAGACAGCTCATTTTTGGATGACCTGGTTTGTCCGTTAGAATTTGATATGATCATGGATTCTTTCACTTGCCAAAGCGCCCTGCATCGGTTATGCTTAATGGCGGGAGTGGTAGAGTTCCGGTGGGCTCCCCGGTCTTCAAAATCGGTGGCGGGTCGCGTTGCGGGCCGCTGTGGGTTCGACTCCCATCCATTCCCGCCTTTCAAGAATGAGGTGAACAACGATGAATTTCGATCAAGTTGAAGTACTGACTCCCCTGGTGGAGCGGATTTTTACCGTCGAAGACATGACGCTGGGGGAGAAGCCGGTGGTGGTGCGCTACGGCGGCCGCCTGCGCAGTGCGGATTCGGCGGCGGCTTATGACCAGCTTTCTGAATGGCTCAAGCCTTATCATTTGACGCCTTATTTCTATGCGGAAGAAGGGCGGCAGGTGGTGATGCTGGCAGAGGAAGTGCAGATTGCTCCTTCCAATCCGCGCATCAACCTGATCATGTTTGTGCTGACCTTTTTCAGCGTCTGGCTGACCGGCGCCATGATCAGCACGGATGGCGACCCTTTCGCCAACGGAGTGAACCTGAGTGTGCTGCTGGGCATGGCCTGGAACGGCCTGCCCTACACCATCAGCCTGCTGGCCATTCTGGTGGCGCACGAGTTTGGCCATTACCTGATGGGACGCAAACATGGCACGCCAGTGACCCTGCCTTACCTTATTCCCTTCCCGTTCAGCGCCTTTGGCACATTGGGCGCTTTCATTAATATGAAAGATCAGCCGAAAAACAAGCGCGACCTGCTGGATATTGGCCTGGCAGGCCCCCTGAGTGGGCTGGCAGTGGCCATTCCGGTGCTGGTGGTAGGGCTGGCGCTTTCGCGCGTGGTGCCCACGCCTTTGAGCTTTCCGGCCGGGGAGGGCATTCAGTTTGAGGGCAACTCACTGCTCTATTTGCTGGTGAAATATCTCATGTTTGGCCAGCTGCTGCCGGCGCCGGCTTCGTATGGGGATGTGCCGCCGCTGCTTTACTGGCTGGGTTATTTTTTCACCGGTTCGCCAGTGCCGCTGGGTGGGGTGGATGTGCAGCTGCATTCGGTGGCCTGGGCGGGGTGGGCCGGTCTGCTGGTGACGGCGATGAATTTGATCCCGGCCGGACAGCTGGACGGCGGCCATGTGCTTTACACCCTGGTGGGCGAGCGCAACGCCAAAAAGATTTTCTGGGGTATTCTGGCAGCCATGCTGCTGCTGGGGGTGGCCTGGAACGGCTGGTGGCTGTGGGCGGGGCTGATCTTTTTGATGGGCCGGGCTTTTGCCCAGCCGCGCGATCAGATCACAGAGCTGGACGGCAGGCGCAAGGTGCTGGCCGTGCTGGCGCTGATTTTGCTGGTGCTGGTGTTTATACCGGTGCCGATTATTCTGGTGATGGGTTCGTAAGATTATAAAGGAGCTGTTATGCAATACCGGACTTTTGGCAGGCATGGTTTTGAGGTTTCGGCGCTGGGCTTTGGCTGCATGCGCCTGCCCACCTTGCAGGGCGATCAGATTGATGAACAGAAGGCCACGCAGATGCTGCGCGATGCGATTGACGCCGGAGTGAATTACGTGGATACCGCTTACCCCTATCACAACGGGCTGAGCGAACCCTTTGTGGGGCGGGCGCTCAAGGATGGCTACCGCCAGAAGGTGAAACTGGCCACCAAAATGCCCACCTGGTTGACCAAAACCACGGCTGATTTTGATAAATACCTTGATGAACAGCTTGCCCGCCTGCAGACGGACCATATTGATCTTTACCTGCTGCATGCTTTACACCGCACGCGCTGGGATGAGATCAAGGCGCTGGGCGTGCTGGAATGGGGCCAGAAGGCCAAAGCCAGCGGCAAAATTGGTCTGCTGGGCTTTTCCTTCCACGATACCTACCCGGTTTTTGAGACCATCATCAACGATTATGACGGCTGGGATTTCTGCCAGATTCAGTACAACTATGTGGATATTGAAGAGCAGGCCGGATTGAAAGGCCTGAAGCTGGCGGCCGGGCGGGGCATTCCGGTGGTGATTATGGAACCGCTGCTGGGCGGAAAACTGGCCGCGCCGCCGGAAAATGTCAAAAAGGTGTTTGAATCTGCCCCCGTCAAGCGCACCCCGGCGGATTGGGCGCTGCAGTGGCTGTGGGACCAGCCTGAGGTGAGCGTGGTGCTGAGCGGGATGAGCGATCTGCAGCAGGTGAAAGAAAACCTGGCCAGCGCCAGTGCTTCGGGCGTGGGAAGCCTGAACCAGGCTGACCAGCAGGTGATTGCCGAAGCCTACCGCGTTTTTCGCAGCACCTGCCCCATTCCCTGCACCAAGTGCGGTTATTGCAAACCCTGCCCGCAGGGTGTGGATATTCCTCGCAACTTTGAATACTTTAATGAAGGGACGATGGATTTGTGGGGGCAGGCGCGCTTCCGCTACAGCCAGATCCCAAAGGATGAACAGGCTTCAGCCTGCATTGGCTGCCGCGAGTGTGAAAGCAAATGCCCGCAGAACATCCCGATCAGCGAGTGGATGCCTTATGTGCATGAGGTGATGGCGCTGGAGAAGGCCTATGACGGCCGGCGAAATCCTTAGCCGCCCGCTTTTTTGACCGCGAAACCGCGTTTTTTCAATTCATCAAAAATCACATCCCGATGGTCGCCCTGGATTTCCAGGGCGCCATCTTTAACAGCGCCGCCAGTGCCGCACATGCGCTTGAGGTCGCTGAGCAGCTTGCGCAGGGCTTCCTCATCCAGGGGCAGGCCGGTGATGAGGGTGACGGTTTTGCCCTTGCGGCCTTTGGCGTCGCGAAAAATGCGGGCAATGCCGTCGCCCTGGGGGCGGGCAGCCTGCTTTTTACAGGTGCAGTCTGCCTGCGGGCGTCCGCATTGGGGGCAAATGCGCCCGCTTTCGGTGGAATAAACGGTGGGGTTTTCAGTTCTCATAGGTAATGGCATCAGTAATGTTGAAAGGGTTTTGACACAGAGGTGATTATACCCTTATAATAAATTATCGGACACATGTTTATCAGTGGCGAAAGGCAAATTTTATGAGTAATTCAGAGAGTGGTGATCCTCGCTCGTATGAAGATCTGCGGCTGGAACTGGAGCAACTGCGCCAGAAAGTGGCAGAAATGGAAGCCCTTGAGGCAGAGCGCCAGGAGGCGGTGAACGCGCTGCGCGAGAGCGAGGAGAAATACCGCATTTTGCTGGATGAATCGAGCGACCCCATATTTGCTTTTTACCCGGACGGACAGTATCGCTATGTGAACCGGGCTTTTGCCGATGGGGTGGGGCGGCGCCTGGAAGAGATCATTCACAAAAAAATTTGGGATGTGTTTCCCAAGGACGAAGCCGACAAGCGCTACGCGGTGGTGAAGTGGGTGTTTGAAAACGCCCAAAGCAAGGTGATTGAGGTGCGTGTGCCGCGGCCGGACGGTGACCGTTATTACATCACCACCGCCAAGCCGGTTCTGGGCGAGCGCGGTGAGGTGCTTTCAGTGATCTGCATTTCAAAAGAGATTACCGAGCGCAAGCAAATGGAACAAAAACTGCTGCTGTTTAGTACGCACGATATTCTGACCGGCCTGTATAATCGCAATTATTATGAGCTGGAACTGGAACGCCTGCAGCGCGAAGGGCAGTTCCCCATCAGCATTGTGATTGCCGATGTAGATCAGCTCAAATCCATCAATGACCGCTGGGGGCATGCGGCGGGGGATGAGGTGATCCGACTGGCGGCGGATTCACTGAGGCATGCCTTCCGGGCGGAAGATGTGGTGGCGCGCATTGGCGGCGACGAATTTGCTGTGCTGCTGATGGGCACCAGCGAAGCGGTGGCAGTGGAGCGGGTATTGAATCTGCGCAGCAGGCTGGATGAATTTAAGGAAAAGCGCCTGCAAATGTCAATAGGGCTGACCACCGGCGAAGAAGGCTGCAGCCTGGTGGAGGTGATGCGCCAGGCGGATGACCGGATGTATCAGGAAAAGGACCGCCACCGCCGTGAGGCGGCCCAAGGGTAAAAATAACGGCCAGCCGGAAGGCTGGCCGTTATGATGCGGTGAAGCAATGTTAAGGGTAAGGATAAGGGTTGGGGTTGGGGTTCTCCCATTTTTCGTTGTTGCCCTGGACGAACTGGGGCAGGAAAGTGCGCTGCAGGGGGATGGGGCGCGTGCCGGCGATGACGCCGCCGCCGGTGGGCAGCCAGGTGGTGAGGAAATTGCTCAGGTTCACCACCTTGATGACATTGACTGGAAGAATAAAGCCCGTGGACATGGTGGGGTGGCCCACATAGAGCCTGCCGTTGCTGTAGGCAATGCCATCCACGCCAAAAAGCTGAGAACCTGAAATTTGGTAGAGAAGGGCGGCATTTTCTTTCTCAACCGTCACCACGCCGGGGGCGCTGATGTTGAGGATGGAAATGGAATCCAGCTCAATATAATCATAATCCGACATCCAATTGTCGTCCGTGGGATCTGTTCCCGGAATGGCAACCCCATTGTTGCCCAGTGCATAGACCTTGGTGCCGTCTTCGCTGAAGGTCATTGACTGCACGGCGCGGGTGAGGGTGATGACATTCTGAAATTCAAGCTGCCCGGGCGCGGTGATGGTATAGACGAGGATGGGAAAATGCCGCGATACGCCCACTTCAGGGTCGGGGACATCGTTCATACGGCTTTCGAGGGAAGTGATATCAGGGACCAGAACAGTCTTGCCATCAGGGGCCACATAGGCATTGACCGATCTGCCTGGAAGCGTCTCAGGTCCAATTTCATCGTGAGGGTTGCCCGATGGATCAAGGAACACTTTATATGAAGTGCTGTAGGTGAGGGAGCCGTTGTCCTGCATCAGCAGGGTGGTGATGGAGGCGCCGAAGTAATCGACGCCAATGATGGTGCCGTCAGGAGCGCTGTCGAGGGCGTTGAAATAGGCTATATTCACACCCAGGGTGCCGTAATCAAACACAAAGGACGAAGCGGCCGTAATTTCCTGTTTGGCAATATCAATGGCCACCACCCAGCTTGCAAAGCCGCCGTCAGTGACGAGGGCGTATTTGCCGTCTGCGGTCAGGGTGATATCTTCGGCAAACATGGAGACTTCTTTGGTGCTGCCTTCAGGGATGAAGGTGATGGGCACTGAGGCAATGTAGGTCACATCGGTGGGCCGCGAGACATCCACCAAATAAACCACTTTGTCAACAAAGTTGGACACCAGGGCGGTCTTGCCGTCGGGGGTCACCACAGCATCCAATAAACTGTTATTCCCATATTGAGGCACACCCAGCTGCCCCTTCAGGAATGGACCATAGACATGGTTGTTCTGGGTGTTGACGGTGTAGAGGGCTTTCATGTCGCTGTCGAGGGCGAGCACATATTTGGAAGGCAGCGGGGCGGTATCCCCCGCAATGGGGTCGTCGGGCGGGGTGGGGCCGGCCGCCTGGGCGGTGAAGCCGGCGGCAGCCAGCTGCAGCATCACCCCCAGCAGAAGGATGAAGAAACCTGGCTTGAGCCAATAACGGATAAACTGCTTCATGCGAAACTCCTTTCTGAAAGTTCAAAAGGTGAAGGCTGCATTCTCATTTGCCGATCAGCGGCAGGAAGAATTTCTGCAGGGGGAGGGCGCGGGTGCTGGAGATGATGGCGCCGGGGAAAGGCTGGAAGGTGGTGGTGAAATCGGAGAGATCCACCACTCTGACAACGCCAACCGGCATTCTAAATGTAGTGCTGATGGTGGGGTGTCCAACGATCAGCTTGCCGTTGGCATAAGCAGCCACATCCACGCCAAAGAGTTGAGAGGTGGAATGCTGGTAAAGGAGGGCGGCATTCTCATTTTCCACCAAAACCTGACCTGTGCCGCTGAGCTTCAGCACGGAGATGGAATCCAGTTCAATATAGGCATACTCGTCCGGGTATTTTGGCAGAGGAATTTTCGGATCAATTACAAAATTGCCGTTGTTGCCCACTGCGTAGGCTTTGGTGCCGTCCTCGCTGAAGGTGATAGACTGCACGGCGCGGGTGAGGACCACATAACCCTCATATTTCAACTTGCCTGGAGAGACAATGGTGTAGATCTGAATGGGAAAATGATCAGGTGTGGCTTTTTTGGGATCTAAAACGAACGTTGGGTCGCGTTCCTCCAGCGAGGTCAGCTCGGGCACCAGGACGGTCTTGCCGTCAGGGGCCACATAGGCATTGACGGACCGGCCGGGGGCGTAGTAATTATTCCATTTCACTTTGCTGGTTCGGCCATCAGAGGTCATAAAGAGCTGGTAGGGGGTGGTTTCAGAGATGCTTCCGTCGCTGTCGATCACAGAGGCGGTGATGGAAGCGCCAAAATAATCCACGCCAATCACCGTGCCGTCGGGGGCAGTATCGGTGGCCTGGAAGTTAAAGTGATCTGATTGGAACACATTGGCGAAACTGTGATTTTCGACATCCACCACGTAGATGTAAGGGCTGAAACCGCCGTCAGTGACCAGGGCATACTTGCCGTCGGCGGTCATGGTGATATCTTCGGCAAACATGGTTCTTGTGGAGACCTTGCCGAAATAATCCACAGTGGTAAAACGAACGGGCAGGGAAGCGATATACGTCAGATCATAAGGATTGGAGATATCGACAAAGAAGAGATTGCTATCGCCAAAATTGGAAAGAATGGCGGTTTTGCCATCGGGGGTGACGGTGACATCAAAGAGACCGCCGCCTTCCGATCCGAGCTTGTTTTCGAGGAAGGGACCAAAAACCTCATCGGTATTGGTGTTGATGGTGTAAAGGCCGTTCTCAGCGTTGTCGAGCATCAAGACAAAATTGGCCGGAAAAGGCTTAATTTCGGCCGCCGTAACGGGGTCGTCAGGCGGGGTGGGGCCGGCAGCCTGGGCGGTCAGGCCAGTGGCTGCGGAGAGGAGCATGACGGCTGTGAGCAGCAGGAACAGGCCTGGCTTGAGCCAAAAACGGATAAAATGGTTCATGTAATACTCCTTTCTAACCTGAATAAGGGGAGGACAGATACTATCATTGTAGTGTAATTAACCAAAAAAGCCATTCGATTCAGGATCATTTTTGAACAAATTAAACAATTGCTTAAATCAAAACAGCCTGCCACAAGACAGGCTGTTTTGATGAAGGGCGAAGAATCAGGGCGCGGCGCTGCCCAGAAGGACCAGGGGCAGGAAGAGGCGCTTTTGCAAGGGGAGCACGCGCGTGCCAAAGAGAGGCCCACCGCCGGTGGGCAGCCAGGTGGTTTCATAGCTGCTCAGGTCCACCACCCTGAACACATTCAGATAACCACCGAACTGGTTGGATTTGGACAGATTGCCGACGACAAGTTTGCCGCGGCCGTAAGCCACCACATCCACCCCAAAGTGCTGGTTTACAGACCGCTGGTAAAGGGTAACGGCATTTTCTTTTTCAATGGTCACATTGCCAGGAGCGTTGATGTTGAGCACTGAAACTGAGTCAAGTTCAATGTATTCGAAATCGGAAATGACATTATCCCATCTTATGAAATCACCAATAATGGCGATGCCGTTGTTGCCCACCGCATAGGCCTGGGCGCCATTATCGTTATATGCGATGGACTGGATGGCGCGGGTGAGGGTGACCACGCCCTGATATGCCAGCTGGCCGGGGGCGGTGATGGTGTAGATGAAAACAGGATAGTGGAAAGGGACGCCCGCTTCAGGGGCAGGCGGCGAAGCCAGGCGGCTTTCAAGGGACAGGCTGTCGGGCGCCAGAACGGTTTTTCCATCAGGGGCCACAAAGATATTCATGATGGATGGGGCTTTGGTGTCTGTGCCAGGCGCATCATGCACGCCACCATAGGGATCAATATAGACCTGGGTGAGCGTGCCAAAGGCCAGAGATCCGTCATCCTGCAGCAGCATGGTGGTCAGCGAGGTGCCTGGGGCGATGATCGTGCCATCGGGGGCGCTTTCAACGGCATTGAACACAGGCGAGAAATCTTCGCCGCTGGATCCATCCTGAAGGACGAAAGAGGTCATGGAGGCGACTTCGCGTTTTTCAATGTCGATGGTGATCACCTGGGTGGCGCCGCCTGAGCTGGTGATGAGGGCATAACGGCCGTCGCTGGAGAGAACGATATCGTTGGGCTGTATGGAAACGGGTTCCGTGCTGCCTTCAGGGATGAAGGCGGTGGGGACAGAAGTGATGTAAGTGAGATCGGTCGGATCGGACACATCCACAAAATAAATGACCTCATCGCTGGTGGAAGAGATCAGCGCGGTTTTGCGTCCGGGGTGACCTCAATATCGCGCAGGGCATATTCAGTGGGTGTGACGTCGCCAAGCTGCTTAAACAGGAAGGGACCATAAACCTGGTTGGTGCTGGTGTTGAGGGTGAAAAGGGCCTTCATTTCGCTGTCCACGGAGATGACATAATTCGAGGGCAGCAAAGCCGCATCGCCTGCAAGCGGGGCAGTGGGTGGGGTGGGGGCGGCGGCCTGGGCGGTCAGCCCGGCGGCTGCCGAGAACAGCATGACAGCTGTCAGCAGCATGAACAGGCCTGGCTTGAGCCAGAAACGCATCAAATGGTTCATTTTTCTCCTTAAGTAAACGTGGGTATAAGATTAAGCGCGATTAATTTTATAAAATAAAGCAAAAAAACAATTGATGGGTGATACTTTTTTTAATACCCTTCGAATCGCCCATTTTGCCGGCTGTCTTCTCAACCGCCTTCAAAGGAAGTGCTTTCCATTTCAACCAGCCCGGCAAAGGAAAGGGCCGGTTTCAGCCCGGCGCGGCGCAGAGCTGAAAAAAGGGCGGCAGACCGGGCCTGGCAGTTAAGTGATTTTTGCGGATTGAACACAATATCGGTAAATGCATTAAAGCCGGACAAAGCCGTGGCCAGTTCAGGATTTTGCTGCAGGGCGGTGAGGTACAGCCAGTCGTAGAAGGCGGTTGGCGGATTGAGGGGGAAGACTTGGCCCTGCCACTGAAAGCCGGTCAGCGGGCCTGAAGCGCGCAGGCGCGGGTCAGATCGGGCTGCTGGTGATGAGCCTTCGTATAAATCAACGAAAGGGCCGCCCTGGCTGAACACCTTGCTGCCCTGAAAGGCGCATTCCACCGGCATGGTTTTTCCTCCCACCTGCAGCCGCAGGTTAAAGGCGCTGAGGGCCACCCCCAGAGGATCCATGGAAAAGGATGAGATTTCGAGCAAAGGAGTCAGCCCGCGGCTGGCCGCCGCCTGATGCAGCGATTGAACGCATTTCTGACGCTGAGAGGCAGCCAGGCCAGCAATCCAGGCAAATTCCACCTGTGTGCTGATCACATAGGGCGGGCCTTCAGGGTGGGGGCAAAACACGGGCCGCTGCGCCATGAAAGGGAGGGGAAGTGGTTAGACGTCAAAAGTGATTTGCGGATGGGCGGCGCTGATGAGGTCCACGCGGGTCTCTCCGCCGCAAAAGCGCTGCACCAGGCCGGCCACTTCGCTGCAAATGAGCTGCACTTCGTCATCGGGGATGACGGGCAGGGCGTCAATGTTGAATTCAACAGCCGTGGTTTCGGGGAGGGTGAGGGTGTGGTTTGACTGCCGCCAGGCCCAGCGCCGGGTGAGGACGGTTTGATCTTCCACGAAAATCCATTCATCCGGTTCGGGATGTTCGAGGGTCTCGGAGCCAAAGGGGATGAAATTTTCGCTGCCGCTGGCAGGGCGCAGGGAGATATCTTTGGTAAGGTGATCAATGGCGTGGCTGCCGGTGGGCACCAGGTGGCGCAGGGAAATGAGGTTGCCAATATCCACCAGGGTATTAATGGACGGCAGAGCTTCGCCGCGCAGCACGCGCCGGGCCATGGCGTCAATGGAGGGGCGGAAATCGGCGGGCTTGATGCCCACGCTGCGGAAAGCTTCGCGCCAGGCTTTAATGCGCGGGTGTTCATTGGCTTCGGCAGCCGGAAGGCGGCCGCGCAGGGCTTCTTCTTCCTTGCGCAGCAGGGCCAGCAGCGCCTCAGATGAAGGGCCGTTGGTCAGGTTCCAGGCCAGGACAATGCCGCGCTGGAAGGCTGGAAATTGGGCGAAGATGGCGGGATGGATGCTGTAAGTGATGGTGGGCATGATGGTTTCCTTATGGTGGGTTTCTTTGGCCAGGCTGCTGGCGGTGCTGCTTGCGCCAAATGGCGTCGATGGCAGCCTTGACCGCCTGGCGGTTGATGTCGGTGCGCTTGATCATATCCAGAAGGGGGTTGGTGGCGCGGGGATCGCCGATTTCCCCCAGAATGACCATCAGCGATTCGCAGAAGGTGGGGTTGTAAGTGCGCTGCATGGCGATGACCACCGGCTGGACGGCGGCGGAGCCAAACCGCACCAAAATGCCGCTCAGGTAAACCCGGTCGGCGGGCTGCTTTTCGAGGGCGTTGATGAGGGGTTGGATGGCGGGCTTGCCGATGGCCAGCAGGGCTTCTTCGGCGTTGTCGCGGATTTCGGTGCCGAAGCGGCCGCTGTATAGGGTGGAGAGAATGGCTTCGGCGGATTCGGGATCCTGAATGTGACCCAGGGCAATGATCATCACGCCGGCGTCAAATTCTTTGGAGCGCATGGCTTTGATGATATCCTCGCGGATGGGTGCGCCGATTTCGCCCAGGGCCAGGCCGGCGGCTTTGGCATCGGCATCAGGCCCGCGCAGAATTTCAAGGATGGGTTCGAAAGCGGGGCGCCCGATGCTGCCGAGGGCATGGGCAGCGGCTTCACGCACGGGCCAGGCATGTTCATGCGTCAGGCGGGCTGCCAGGGGTTTGGCGGCGCGTTCGTCGCCGATCAGGCCGAGGGCCTGGATGACCGGCAGGGTTTCATATTTGCCATCTTGAAGCCCCTGCAGCAGGGGGTCCAGGGCAGGCAGGCCGAGCGCAGCCACAGCCTGGGCCAGTTCGCGCTGCACGGAGGCGTGTTTGCCGGTCATGGATTCGAGCAGGGGAATCACAGCGCGCGGGTCGCCAATTTGGGCCAGAGCCTGGGCCGCCGAAAGGACGGTTTGCGGCTGCTTCAATTCTTCGATCAGCAAATCAACCGTGGTTTCACCTGCCTGTGAGGCGCTGCTCCAGTCGCGGCGCGCCACGGCCAGGGCGGCAACCTCAGCCTCATTTTGCGGGGTCCAGCCCATTTTTGCCAGCACTTCTGAGGCGCGGCCGCGCACCTTGGCATCAGGCAGCTTGAGGGCGGCCACCAGGGGTTCAATGGCCGCTTTGCCCATGCTGATCAGGGCGGACATCACCGACGGGTAGATCAGGTCGCCAATCAGGGCGCCGATGAGGGTTTTGAACACGCGCGGGGTGGGATAGTGAGAAAGGGCTTCCACCACCGCCTGACGGATTTCCAGGGAAGAATCTTTCAGAGATTGAATGAGCGGCTCTACAGCTGCCTCATCACCCATCAGGCCCAGAGCTTGAATGGCGCCGCGGCGCACCTGCACAGAGGGATCTTTGGCAGCTTCACTCAGAGGGCCGAGAGCCGCCTTGCCAAGCTGGGCCACCTGGGCCCAGGCCTGGTGAGCCAGCAGGTAACGGACGCCGGCTTCATCGCGGGTGGGAGTCCACTGCAGCACATCGAGGGTGGAAGCTGCCAGGGTGCGGATATCCATATCGTGGTTCTTTAACCCCTGAAAGAGATAGGGCAGGGCAGGCTGGCCCATGCGGGCAATGGCGCGCACCACAGCGATGCTGACGCGGCCGTCTTTGCCGGCCTGGAGCATGGCCGGAATGGCGGCGGGGTTGGCAAGCTGCCCGAGGGTTTCGATGATTTCGATCGTGTGGGCCGGGTCGCTTGAAAGCGCCTGCACCAGCACCGGGACGGCCGGAGCGCCGATATCCACGCATTTGCGCGGCTGGCCTTTGGCAATCCAGTAAGCGGCGCCGGCAGCATTGGCGCCCGGAGGCCAGTTCATTTCCTCAAGCACCTGCAGGGCTGTGTTTCGCAGGGTGGGGATGGCGCTGGTGAGATAGGGCGCCAGGGCATTGGCTGCCGGCCGGCCGACGGCTTTCATGGCGCGGATGACGGCAGGGCGCAGTGCATCTTGCTGGAAAGCAGATTGCAAATAGGGCAGGATGGCCTCGCCCGCCAGGGGCATGAGATTGACGAGGTGATTTTGCAGGTTTTCCGGGCTGACGTTGAGACTGGATACCAGACCTTCTAGTGCATCGGGGCTGGCCAGTTCCAGCAAGGCATCGGCGGCTTCCCAGCGGCGCTGGATGGAGGTGTTGGAATCCTCGAGGATTTCCACCAGTTCATCCACCTGACCGTTGGCTTTGAGCGAGCCAATACTGACCGGCCGCTGCACGAGCAGCGCAGTGATGACAATAATGACGATCAGGGTCAGAACCCCTCCGGCGATCAAATACAGCTCCATGAGGCCTCAACCTGCAAAAGTTATACCCTCATTCTACGCTTGATTGGCAGGCGAGACAAGCCCAAAGAGGGCTGAGCCTTGACTTAATCGAATAATAAGTTAAGATTAACATATCTTATGGAGGCCTGATGATTGAAAATGTGATCCTGGGTATACTCAGTTTACAGCCGCTCACCGGATATGACCTGAAAAAGGTGTTCATGGATTCTACCCTGCTCTACTGGTCAGGGAATAACAATGAAATTTACCGGACCCTGCTGGCGCTGCACCGGCGCGGTTTGCTATCCTGCGAGGTGCAATATCAGGAGAGCCGGCCGCCGCGCAAGGTCTATGCGCTAACGGAGGCCGGCGAAACGGCGCTGGCAGAATGGGTGAAGGCAGGGGCTGAAGAACCGCAGCTGCGCCACAGTTTGTTAGCCCGGCTGGCCTGGGCGGATGCTTTACAGAATGATGAACTGGATCACGTGCTGATGGAAGCCGAGGATGATGCGAAAAACCGGCTGCTCCTGTGCCAGGTGCAGCAGCGGGCGGCGCCATATTTGAACCCGCAGAAGGCGCGCACGGAAAGGGAAAGGCAGCTGTGGGAGGGCATTTGGGATTACTGGCTGGATTTCTATAAACATGAAGTGGATTGGCTGGCCCGGCTGCGGGCTGGATTGAAGGCAGATCAGGATGGAAAAGAACACACTGCAGAGGGATGATACTTTTGTGCAGTCAGGCCGGCAGGGCCGGACCGATGATGTCATTTTCTTAATGAACGCCCTGGAAATGCAGGATGATCTGGCGACCTCAAGATGGGTGGATTTTGCTTTGAGCCTGGTGCGGGGTCAGGAAGGCGTGGGGCAGACCCTGCATTTCCTGTTTCATGGATCATTGCGCCAGAGGAATGTTGCGGCCCTGTATTTTAAGCGCCGCGGCTGGTTTGACGAACTTGAGGAGGCCTTGCAGCAAGGCCTGGTGGATGCAGTGCAGGGGTATGCCCAATGAAAACAATTAACCGCCCTTCCATTGTGGAAGGGCGGTTTTACGAGGCAAGGCGGTCAGAAGCCAGGCCTTATCCGTTGAAAGAATCCATATGGATGCGCTCGGCGGTGCTGACGGCCACCTGGCGGGCGCGGGCTGCGCCTTCGGCAGGGTAACCCAGGGCCAGGTAGCAGGGAAATTCATAATCGGAAGTGATGCCGAGAAAATCTTTGGCCGTCTGGCATTCTGCGCCGCTGGGAATGCGGGTGACGCCGAAAATGCCTTCGGCTGCCGCGGCAATGAGAATGTTTTCGATGCAGCACCAGATGGAAGCAAAACCATTCAAGGCAAAGATGTCTTTTTTCTTGAAAAGAGGCACAGGCTGGCGGAACATGGGAAAAATCAGCAGGGGGGCGTTGAAAAGCATGCTGTATTGCAGGGGAATGGCATCAATATACATGGCGCGCTGGTCTTCATCGCTCATTTGCCAGCGGTTGACGATGCCCACAGCGCCTTTGCGGCTGACCGGCCGGATGACGGCATCGAGCAGGGCCTGGCGGCGGGCGGGATCCTGCAGGAGGATGAAATGCCACTCGCGCAGGTGGTTGTGAGAGGGGGCCTGCATGCCGGCGTGGATGATCTTTTCGATCAGCGCGGGCTCAACCGGCTGTGGGGCAAACTGGCGGATGGTCTGGCGGCGGGCAATGGCTTCATAGGTATCCATAACTTTTTCTCCGTGAATGCGTTACGCTGGAAATAAACGGAATATATGTTCTATTATACACCCGATTCCGGAGGTGTCAAACAAAAAAAGCCCCGAATTTGGCGATCAATCCGGGGCAGATGGAACTGGGCAGGGTTATTCTTGGGGCATATCCACTTTGATATGCAGTTCGCGCAGCTGTTTGTCGGTGGCTGTGGAGGGGGCATCGGCCATCAGGTCGCGGGCGGCCTGGTTTTTGGGGAAGGCGATGACTTCGCGAATGTTGGGTTCGTCAGCCAGCAGCATCACCAGGCGGTCAATGCCGGGGGCCATGCCGCCGTGCGGCGGGGCACCGTATTCAAAGGCTTCGAGCAGGTGGCCGAACTTGGCCTGGATATCGGCTTCCTGGATGCCCAGAAGCTGGAAGATTTTGAACTGAATGTCGCGGCGGTGGATACGGATGGAGCCGGAGGCCATTTCATAGCCGTTGCAAACCATGTCGTAGGCATCAGAAAGCACTTCGGCGGGGTTGGTATCGAACTTGGGCAGGTCTTCCATTTTGGGCATGGTGAAGGGATGGTGAGCAGCGTCCCACTTCTTATCTTCTTCATTCCACTCGAACATGGGGAAATCGACCACCCAGGCAAAGGCCATCAGGTCCTTATCGGCCAGGTTCAGACGGTCGCGGAAGAGCAGGCGGAGCTGGCCGAGGGTTTTGTTGGCCACGGCGCGCTGGTCGGCCACGAAGAGGATCAGGTCGCCTTCTTTGGCGCCGGTGCGCTGCTGCAGGGCAGCCACTTCTTCGGGCCTGACAAATTTTTGAGCGGTGCCTTTGACGCCTTCAGCAGTGAGGGCCAGGGTGGCCAGACCCTTGGCGCCCTGTTCTTTGGCGAAGGTGGTGAGGTCGTCCACTTCCTTGCGGGTGTAGGCGGCGCAGCCAGGAACCACCAGACATTTGATGACGCCGCCAGCCTTGAGGGTGGCCTGGAAAACCATGAAATCAGAGGCAGCAAAAATATCGCCGACATTGACCAGTTCCATGCCGAAGCGCATATCCGGCTTGTCTGAGCCAAAGCGGTCCACGGCTTCGGTGTAGGTGAGCATGGGCCAGGGGCTGGAAAGCAGGCGTTTGTGAGGGGTGACGGCCGGGATCATGGCGGTGAAGAGGCCCTCGACCAGGGCCAGCACGTCATCGCGGTGCACAAAGGACATTTCAAGGTCGAGCTGGGTAAATTCAGGCTGGCGGTCGCCGCGCAGGTCTTCATCGCGGAAGCAGCGGGCAATCTGGAAATAGCGTTCGGTGCCGGCCACCTGCAGAAGCTGTTTGAGTTGCTGGGGCGACTGGGGCAGGGCGTAGAAGCAGCCGGGGTGAACGCGAGAGGGCACCAGGTAATCGCGGGCGCCTTCGGGGGTGGTTTTGAAGAGGATGGGGGTTTCCACTTCGATGAAGCCGTGCTCATCCAGGTAATCGCGCATGAACTTGATGACCTTGTGGCGCAGCTTCAGGTTGCGCTGCATGCGTTCGCGGCGCAGGTCCAGGTAACGGTATTTGAGGCGCACGGACTCTTCCGTATCTTCATCTTTCGAGATCATGAAGGGCAGGGGTTTGGCGGGGTTGAGGACTTCGCAAACCTTCACGTCCACTTCAATTTCGCCGGTGGGCAGGTTGGGGTTTTCGGCACCGGCCGGGCGGCGGCGCACTTCGCCAGTGACCTGCAGCACCCATTCCGAGCGCACGTTCTGAATCATTTCCAGGTTGGGCGCGGCAGGATTGGCGACAATTTGCACGAGGCCGGAACGGTCGCGCAAATCAATGAAGGTCACGCCGCCGTGATCGCGCTGGCGGTGGACCCAGCCGGCCAGGGTGACGGTCTGGCCGATATGAGCAGAGCGGATTTCGCCGCAGGAATGGGTTTTGTACATGGGATTCTCCTTGATATAAATGCCAATAAAAGCACAATGGCCTATTTTACCCGGAAACCGTCATTTTGCGGGAGAAAACGGGGAAATTGGGCGGGTAGAATCAGACCTTACGGCATTTCTGCTTCAGGCGCATGGATTCATTGATGTGGATGAAGTTGTGCCGGGTGGGGGGCATGAGCAGCAGGCCAGCCAGGGTCAGGCCGCCCCAGTAGGCCAGCACTTCCTGCGCCGCCGGGACAACCGCGCCTTCATCCAGCAGTCGCTGCAGGCGTTCGGGTTGCACTTTTTGCGTGATTTCAGCCGGGGTGAGGGTCTGAACGGCAGCGCGGGTGCGGCGGCCAACGGCGCTGCGGTAAGCGCGCAGGGCGGGCAGATCAATGGCTGTGCTGAGGGCAGCAATTTCATCCGGGGGCATGCTGTTGCCGGTGTGACGGAAGGGCACGGCCAGCTGCTCCAGCCAGCCGCCGGAGGTCAGTTCCTGATCGCCGCCGGCCAGAAGCACATTCATGGTCACGTCTTCGATGCGTGCCAGGTGCCAGAGGTTCCAGGCGATGGAATGTTCGCTGCCGGTGGGAATGCAGCGGGCCGCGGTCGGGCTGAGGCCGTCCCAAAGTTCTTCTTCAAAGGAATAAGGGCCGGGCGCCACTTCGAAGGCATGCAGCGCGGCATGGTGGGACATGAAGAGGCCGATGGCCTCAGGTAGGGTTTGCGGTTTGGCCAGCGCCTGGCGTAAAGCCTGGTGGCGGGCATTCCATTCAGCGTGTTGATCGTTCATGGTTGGGCCTTTGGATAAAGGAAAATTTTCAGGCTGCTTCGGGTGAGAAATCGATGCAGAAGCGGCGGCATTCTTCAATAAGCGCCTGAACACCCTCTCCAGCCTGGGCCAGGCTGCGGCCTTCAGCACAGGCAAGGTCAAAATCAGCCTGGGTACAGTGCTGAAGGATGAGGCCGCGAATTGCCTCACAATCTTCAAGATCAAAGGGCGTGGCCAGGTTGTTTTCGGCCAGAAAAACGCCGCCATACCAGCGGGCTGCCAGCAGAGGCCGGGTTTTGGCGGCGTGGGCGGCCATGGCCAGCAGGCAGTAATCGCTGTTTTCGACGGCATTTTCGCTGAAGATCATCTCTTTGACATATTCAAAGGAGCGGACAGTATCCCCCATAAAAAAGGTGACAAAGCCCATGTTAATTAGATGGACGGTGTAGGCCACCTGGTAGGGGGGAATGCCTTCGGGATGTTCGCGCCGGATGGCAATGGCGGTTTCGTAGGCCTCAATGGCGCGTTGATACTCTTTTTCGCCGCGCAGCAGTTCGCCGCGCAGGGTGTAGGCATTGGCGATGGCGATGGGGTTGCCAGTATCTTTGGAGATTTCAATGGTCTCTTCGATCAGGCTGGTGGCTTCGGCCAGGTTGCCTTCGCCGAGGTACAATCCGCCGAGCCAGGAAACCGCCTGCAAAATGCCCGGGCGGTCGTTGGCCTGGCGGTAAAGTTGCAGGGCTTCGCTGATGGTGGCTTTGGCTTTGGCGCGGTTGTTGGCATGCACTTCAATGCGGTACAGGGAGATGAGCGCATTGGCGATGCCGAGGAGGTGCTGGTGGGCGCGGCAGAGGGTCAGGGCGCGGCCGTAATATTCAAGGCCAGCCTGCGGCTGGTGGGCGCCCACGGCGGCCCAACCGAGATTGGAAAGGGCCTCAATTTGGCCGAGCACATGGCCTTCAGCTTCAAAAATGGCCAGAGCGGCCTCATTTTGCCCCAAACCAGAGAGGGCAAAACCTTCCTGCACCCTGGAACCGCAGTTCCGGCTGATGGCCAGGGCCTGTTCAAAACAGGGAGCAGCTTTTTCAGGGTAGCCCTGAAGCTGGTAGAATTTTCCCAGTTCATTGAAGCCACGGGCATGCAGTTCCGTCACCAGCTGGCTGGCCGGCTGCTGCAGCAGGTGAGTCAGGCGTTCCACCGCCTCTTGCCAGTGGCCGCGCACCTGCCAAAAGCGCGCAATGTTGCAGGCCAGTTCCAGAGCGAAAGCTGGAATGCCCGGGCTGCGGGCGGCAAAACTCCACTCGATGGCGGCGCGCAGGTTATCATGTTCCATTTCCAGACGGTTCAGCCATTCGATGGCGCCGGCCTGCCAGAGCTGGCTTTCAGCCTGGCGGGAAAAATCCAGAAAATATTCCAGGTGCGCCGTGTGGGCCAGGGTGGTGCCGCCAGATTGCTGCAGGCGGTCCATGGCATAACGGCGGATGGTTTCCAGCATGCGGTAGCGGGTTTGCCCGGAGGGCTGGGGTTCAGCAATCACCAGTGATTTATTGACCAGGCTGATCAGAATATCCAGGCCTTCGGGCTCATTGGCGGCCTGGCAAAGGGCCTCGGCAGCTTCAAGGGTCCAGCCGTTGGAGAAAGCTGAAAACCAGCACAGAATTTTGCGCTCGCTGGCGCTGAGCAGATCATAACTCCAGTCGATGAGCGCGCGCAGGGTTTGCTGGCGCGGCAGGGCCGAGCGGCTGCCGCCGGTGAGCAGGCGGAAGCGGTCATCGAGGCGGGCGGCAATCTGTTCCACCGTCAACACCCGGACGCGGGCGGCGGCCAGCTCAAGGGCCAGGGGAATGCCATCCAGCCGGTGGCAAATTTGGGCGATGGCCGGGGCGTTCTGGCGGTTGACCTGAAAGCCGTCGGAATAGGATTCAGCCCGGTCAATGAACAGGCGTACGGCTTCATATTGGGTCAGCCGGCCGGGATCCTGCGTTTCATGGGGGCCAGGCAGGGTGAGCGAGGGAACGTGGATGATGGCTTCGCCAGGGACGCTGAGGGCTTCGCGGGTGGAGGTGAGCAGAGTGACGCGCGGACAGGCCTGCAGCACTTTTTCGACAAACAGGGCGCAGGCCACCACCAGGTGTTCGCAGTTATCGAGGATCAGCAGCAGTTCTTTATCGCGCAGGTAATTAATGAAGCTGTGTTCAATGGTGCTGTCCTGTTCGGTGCGCAGGCCAAAAGTGGCGGCGGCGGTGGAAAGCACCCGCTCAGGTTCGCTTACCGGGGCCAGCTCCACCAGCCAGACGCCATCTTCAAAAGCTTCGACCATTTCGGCGCCCACCTGAAGGGAGAGGCGGGTTTTGCCGGTGCCGCCAGGGCCTGAGAGGGTGACCAGGCGGTGCTGAGCGAGATGTTCCTTGACAAGCTGAATTTCGCGCTCGCGGCCGATGAAGCTGGTGTTCTGAATGGGCAGGTTGTGGCGGAAGACTTCGAGGGTGCGCAGGGCTGGGAAATCGGCAGGCAGGCCGGGACCCACCACCTGGAAAATGCGTTCCGGGCGGATCAGGTCTTTCAGGCGGCGCTCTCCGAGATCCTTGAGGGAGACGAGGGGGGGCAGGTCGTCGCGCAGCAGTTCCTGGCAGGCCTGTGAGAGCAAAATTTGCCCGCCGTGCCCCGCGGAAACCAGGCGCGCCACGCGGTTGACCGGCTGGCCGAAATAATCGCCGTCGCGTTCTTCGGCGGCGCCGGTGTGCAGGGCCATGCGCACACGGATGGCTGCAGGCTGCCAGGGTTCGGCCAGGCAGGCGCGCTGGGCGCTCAGGGCAGCGCGTAGGGCATCGATGGGGGTTGAGAAGGTGGCGCAGAAGGCATCGCCCACCGTTTTGAAGATCAGTCCGTTGTGGGTGTTGATGGCCTCGCGCAGGATGGCATCGTGGCGCTGCAGGGCCAGCTTCATGCTCTGCGGGTCGTTTTCCCAAAGGCGGGTGCTGCCTTCAATATCGGTGAACAGGAAGGTGGGCGTTGTTTTATTGGTCATAAAACGGCAAACCTTTCTCTGGCCGGAATAGCGACGTTAAAATCGCACCTTCATTATACAGGATTTTTAGCCTGAGCCGGGGTGATTTCAGGGCGGGGGCAGGGTGAAACGTAGCGGTTGGGCATAATCGCGGCCCATCACCAGGGTGATCTCCTTCTTCGCCAGGTTATAGACCACAGACCAGCGGGTGGTTGGCTGCGAAACCTCTTTAAGCAGGGTGAGGCCCTGGGGTGCATCCAGCCGGCCGGCGCTGCCCTGCAGCACGGAAAACATGTGGTTATAGCGGTTGCAGGATGAATTGGCGCCTTCGGGTTTTTCTTCGGCGACAATGAAGTTGGTGGAAACCAGGCCGTTGGCGTCGCCGTATTGAACCACGGGTTTGCCATCCACAAATTCCACCAGGGCGGCGGCGCCGGAAGCATCGGCCACCAGGTAATGCAGGGGCACTTCCTCGAACCGCAGGTTGAAGCCATCCAGCAGTTGAATGGCCTCGGGCACGTTGTGGGCCCGGTCGAGCCACAGGCGGATGAGATCGAGGTCTTCGAGGGTGGTTTTGGCAGGGTCGCTGCCGCCTTCGGCATGGTTGACCGCCATCATGCCCACAGCCAGCCCGGCCTCGTTCATGCCGTCAAAAGGCAGGAAGGGGGCGCGCTGGAGGGCGGCTGGGTCCTGCAAGGGGGTCTTTTCAGCGGAGTAACCCAGGTAGTGAAGATCAACCATGGAGACCGATGCCAGAGCGTCGGGGGGATCGGTGAAGAGAAGCATGGCAGGGTGCAGATCCCAATCGAAGTTGCGCCCCAGCAGCGCCTGGCCATCCACACCTGGAACGGCAAAAACTGAACAGGCAAAGGGTGAAAACTGGCTGCCGGAGGGGGCGTTTTTCTTCAAATAGTCATCCAGGCCGGTGCTGCCGGTGTAGTGCAACTCGTAGAGGGGGTAATCGGAAACCTGGTGCAGGGCGCCGAATTCGAGCTGCATGAATGAGGTATCGGGCGTGGAGGCCGGTGTGGGCGAAGGCTGCTGGCAGGCTGAAAGGGCGATGAACAGGCCGGATAACAGAAAGAGCGGGTATAAGCGGCGGATCATGTTTCCTCCTCGGAAAGCAAAAAGACAGGTCTCAGAAACAGGTGGACGGCCCCATAGGGCCGGAGGGATAGCAGTTGAGCAGGGTGAGATAAGCGGCAAAGACGCCGGCAAGGCACAGGCCCAGCACTGCGGCGTTTCCGGCCAGGCTGGTGAAGGCGCCGATGATAAATTCATTGCGGGAACTGCGCATGAAAAAAAGGTCTCCACGAAAGATGATGATGTTGATTATAGCACCCGCGCAGCAGATAGAAAAAGCTCTGTGATGTCATCAATACATCACGGTTAGAGCCACCCTGCAGAAGGAGACGGAGCCATCTTCTTTTACGATAAAGGCGCAGAGATGTTACAATAAGATGGATCAGATCTTGATGCCTGGAGATTAATTCAGGCGGCAGGCATGGGTGAACACACTGGGCTGGAGGGCAGTTATGAAAAGAAAAATCATTTGGATGATCGCACTTAATATAATCCTGATTCTGGCCAACCCGGCGGCCAGCCCGGCGCTGGCCCAGGATGGCACGCCGCCGCCGGTGATTGCGGAAGGACAGACGGCCGTTTCGCTGCCGTGGTTTGTCCCTGTGATTCTGGTCATCGCGCTGGTCATTGGGGTCACCCTCTTAAATCAACGCATCGCGGCGGCCACCAAAAAGCCGTTCAACCCCAGCAGCTGCGTGCCGCTGATGGATGATGAGCCGGGTGAGAAGAAAAAGTGAACCGGGCGGCCTGTGGGGTTGAGAATTTGAAGCATGAGTCCGAGGCAAAAACCGGGTTGCAAATTTCGAGGGATGCGGGGGGCAGATGGTTATTCCAGCGGGAAATGAGGTAAAATCAAAGCGGTCCAAACGCGGGGGAACGGCATGACCCACATGAACAAAATACCCACCTGCGATTTCAATCAAGAAAGCTGAGTTAATCACCATGACCGTCATCATGCTTATTTTACTTTTGATGCCGCTCAGCGCTTCTGTTCTGGTGCTATGCTCTGAAAAGAGGCTGGCACTACACCTGGCTGTTCGCCCTGATCACCAGTCTGTGCCTGGGGAGCTTCACCATCATCATCTGGCTGCTGACGAATCTATCGGAAACCTGGATTTTGTGGTTGGGCGGCGCCATATCTGTTTTGATAGGGCTGGCGCTGTTAAGCATGCCTGTCACTGCGCCGGAGGTCACTGCGCTGGTTTTTAAGGACGGCGCGGGTGTTAAGGGGAATGGGCTGGCTGTAGAAAATTCAGTCAGGAAACTGCTTTCGGCCATTTTCATTTTCTTTTACCTCGCTGCCGGTTTGGGCGTCTTTATTTAACGTCAGTACGGGTTAGGCAGGAAGGCAAGCTAAACAGCCAAGGCCTAACGAAGGTTTCTTAGGTTGATGAGCATAAGCAATCAAACCGCACATCAGATTGACCAGGAAATTGCATACACTACGATGACGGGAAT
>JAKQJC010000001.1 GCA_029561345.1 Chloroflexota bacterium
GAAATGGTGATGCCGGGTGACAATGTGAACCTGGAAGTGGAACTGATCGTGCCGGTGGCTCTGGAGCAGGGCTCGAAATTCGCCATCCGCGAAGGCGGCCTGACCGTCGGTGCGGGTGTCATTACCAAGATTTTGGACTAAGACAGATAGAAAAGGAGATGCAGTCGCCTGATAGAAGGCCGCTGCGAGAGAAATTATGGGTTCAAAAAAGAAAGACATTCGCCCGGTTATCACGTTCGCCTGCACTGAGTGCAAAGAACGCAACTATACGTCTGAAAAGAATCGCCGCAATGATCCTGGGCGTATGGAATTGAAGAAATATTGCTCGCGCTGCCGCAAGCACACTGCGCACCGCGAAACCAAGTAGTGATAGCGCCGGAGGCGGTGAACAACAGCCTCCGGCACACAGGCCAGTAGCTCAACTGGCAGAGCACCGCTCTCCAAAAGCGGGGGTTGTGGGTTCGATTCCTGCCTGGCCTGCCTGAAAACAACGCCGTCCGAGAAGGCGGCGTTTATGTCGTAAGAAGGAGTGTACAGCGTGGCTGAAACCGAAAGCAAACCGAACTTTTTCCAGCGTATGGGCCAGGGTATCCAGCAGTATGTCCGTGAAACAAGCGGCGAACTGCGCAAGGTAAAATGGCCAACCACCCAGGAAGCCTGGAGCCTGACTCGCATCGTGCTAATTGTTCTGGTTGTGATGTCTGTGCTTTTAGGTACGCTGGATGGCATTTTCTCCACGATTATGTCGTTATTGGTGACGATATAATCCCATTTTTTTAGAGAGGCAGCATGAACACTTCCGATAAGCCGTTAGAAGAAGGCAGCCAGCCTGTTGAAGAAAGCCGCAAGGCAGCTCAACCGGCTCAGGCATCTGGCATTGTGCCAGATTTTCCGACTGAAGCATTATCGGATCAGCGTTCGTGGTATGTGGTGCATTGTTACTCGGGCTACGAGAACAAGGTGCGCCATAACCTCGAGCAGCGCATTGAGACGATGGAGATGAAGGACTTCATTTTTGATGTCATCATCCCCACTCAGGAAGAAATCGAAGTTAAAGACGGAAAACGCCGCACCATCGAACGCCATGTGTTCCCCGGTTATGTTCTGGTCAATATGATCATGACCGAAGAGTCATGGTATGTGGTGCGCAACACGCCAGGCGTGACGGGTTTTGTCGGCATGGGCAATGCGCCGACTCCGCTGCGTCCGGAAGAAGTCTCGCAGATCTTGAAACGGATGGAAGCCGAAGCGCCGATGGTGAAGGTGACCTTCAAAATTGGCGAGCGCGTGCGCATTGTGGATGGGCCGTTCAATGATTTCCGCGGCACGGTTTCAGAAATTGACATGGAACGCACCAAGGTGCGCGTGATGGTCAACTTCTTCGGCCGCGAAACCCCGGTTGAACTGGACTTTCTGCAGGTTGAAAAGGCATAGACAGGCCGGACAAAAGCTGGCCTGATCAGCGTGGGAGGGACTCCCTGAAACATCCCGTTATAACCACCAAGGAGTAAAATTGTGGCTAAGAAACTAAAAACTATCGTTCGTCTGCAAATCACGGCCGGAAAGGCCAACCCTGCACCGCCGATCGGTCCTGCCCTCGCCGGGCATGGTCTGAACATCATGGCGTTCTGCAAGGAATACAATGCCCGCACGTCTAACCGTGCTGGCGATATCATCCCTGCTGAAGTCAGCATTTACACGGATGGTTCATTCACTTTCATCCTCAAATCACCGCCCACCTCGGTTCTGCTGCGCAAAGCCGCGGCTGTGGCCAAGGGTTCTGACCAGCCCAACCGCAACAAGGTTGGCAAAGTCACCCGTGCCCAGGTGCGCGAGATTGCTGAAATCAAGATGAAAGACACCAACGCTGTCGATATCAATGACGCGATTCTTCAGGTTGAAGGCACCGCCCGCAGCATGGGTCTGGTGGTCATCGACTGACCCCGGATGGGAGGGCGCTCAGCGCCCGTTAGCACCACAAAGGAGTTAAAATGGCTAAACACGGAAAGAAATATATTGCCGCAGTGGCTCAGGTTGAACTTGACCGCGCTTATGACCCCCGCACTGCGCTTGATTTGATCAAGAAGACGTCCTACACCAAGTTCGATGGGACGGTTGAAGTCCACCTGCGCATGGGCCTGGATCCCCGTCAGGCTGATCAGCAGGTGCGCGATGTGGTTGTGCTGCCCAACGGCCTGGGCAAGACCGTGCGTGTGCTGGTCTTCACCCAGGGTGAAGGTGTGGCGCGCGCCCAGGAAGCTGGCGCCGATTACATTGCTGATTCAGATGAATGGATCGCCAAGATTCAGGCTGGTTGGACTGATTTTGACGTTGCCATTGCCACACCTGATATGATGGGCAAGGCAGGCCGTCTGGGCCGTGTCCTCGGTCCCCGCGGTTTGATGCCGAACCCCAAAGCTGGCACCGTGGTGCCTGCTGAAGATCTGGGTCGGGTGATCAAAGAATCGAAGGCTGGCCGCGTTGAATTCCGTCTGGATAAGACCGCCAACATTCATGCGCCGCTGGGCAAGGTTTCCTTTGATCTTGATAAACTCTATGAAAACCTCGAAACCTTCATGGAAGCCATCAAGAAGGCGAAACCCGCTGCGGCGCGTGGCACCTACATCCGCCACATCACCATCAGCTCGACCATGGGCCCTGGCATCAAAGTGGATGCCCTGCTTGCCCAGACGATGAACAAGAAAGAGTAATCTTGTGGTATAATCAGCCCTGCCCCGGTGGGGCTGAACAAATTTTCACTGTAGACCGCTGGTGCCGTAAGGCTTAATATCCTGCCGAGGTGAAGACTTTTCCGGAAGGGCGCCGCTGAGAAAGCGGGCCTGCCAGGATGTGAATCTGAAAAGTCTTTATCTGGTGGGGGCCAGATAAAGACTTTTTTTTTTCTATCCTTAACCGGAAGGAGGTGACTCTCAATTGGCTTTTACAAAGCAACACAAAACCGTCATGGTGACTGATTATGAGAACTGGATTGGCAAGAGCCAGGCCATTTTCATTCTTGAATACTCCAAGATGAATCAGAAGGCAATTGATGCCGCCCGTACCAAGCTGCGCGAAGCTGGTGGTGAATTTCATGTTGTGAAGAACACCCTGTTCCGCCGCGCCCTGAAGAAATACGGGATGAGCTGCCCTGAATCCATGCTGGAAGGCAATACCATTATTGGCTTTGCTTTTACAGATCCGCCTGCGTTGGCGAAGGCATTCACCGAACTGACCCGCAACAATGAAATGTTCAAAGTTCGGGCTGGTTTCCTGGGTGACCAATACATCAATGCCGCTGCCGTCAAAGCGCTGGCCGAACTGCCCCCCCTGCCTGTTATGCGCGCTCAACTGCTGGGCGTGCTCTCGGCCCCGGCTTCACAGCTGGTTCGCGTTCTCGCCGAACCTGCTCGTTCGCTGGCTGCCGTCGTCAAGGCTCACTCTGAAAAGAGTGGCGCCGCCGAAGCTGCCCCCGCAGCATAATTTTTTCAACTAACAAAACAAAGCATTTTGCAAGGAGATTTTTAAAATGGCTGACATGGAAAAACTGATTGCTGATTTGAGCGCGCTGACCGTTCTGGAAGCCGCCGAACTGGTTAAGAAACTGGAAGAAAAGTGGGGCGTTTCCGCCGCCGCTCCTGTGGCCGCCGTGGCTGTTGCCGCTGGCCCCGCCGCCGCCGCCGAACCCGTCGAAGAAAAGACCGAATTTGATGTCGTGATCAAAGACGCCGGCCCCAAGAAGATCGAAACCATCAAAGTCATCCGCCAGCTCACCAACCTGGGCCTGGTCGAAGCCAAGACGATGGCCGAAACCGCTGGCTCCAAGGTTCTGTCTGCTGTTTCCAAAGAAGCTGCCGCCGATGCGAAAGCCAAACTGGAAGCCGCTGGCGCCGTGGTGGAAGTTCTCTAATTCCACTTCTGGATTACCAGAAAGCAAACCAAAAGAGGGATGGCATGCCATCCCTCTTTTGGTTTAAGCACCGGGTGAGTGTGCTATAATTTCAACATCATGATCAGGCGGTGAGCAGCGCATGCAGGTTTTTGACGGACGAAAAAATCGCATTCAACTGGAGGCAGAAGTGGGCCGTGGGGGCGAGGCCACCATTTACCGCGTCTCCAACCGCGCCGGGCAGGTGGCCAAGCTCTACCACACTCCCCCGGCCAGTGAATATGCCCAGAAATTGATCTGGATGCAGCAAAACCCGCCCGAAGAAACCCACCGTGACGAAGGGCATCATTCCATCGCCTGGCCAATGGAACTGCTTTACGGAGAAGATCAGGCGCTGACCGGCTACCTGATGCCGTTTATTGGCGGCACGGTGAAGATCTTTTCGGTGATCAACCCCACCTTGCGGCGCAAAACCGGCTTTGACTGGCGTTACCTGCTGCGCACGGCGCGCAACCTGGCGGCAGCGGTGCGCTCGCTGCACGAGCGGGATTATGTCATTGGTGATATGAATGAAAGCAATATCCTGGTGACGGAACGGGCGCTGGTGACGATTATCGATGCTGATTCGTTTCAGGTGCGCCTGCCAGCCGGACGGGTGTATTATTGCCCGGTGGGCAAGCCGGAATATACGCCGCCAGAACTCCAAGGGGTGCTGTTTCAAAACCGCCCGCGGCGCTTTGAAGCCGATTATTTCGGCCTGGCAGTGCTGATCTTCCAGTTATTGATGGAAGGCAACCATCCCTTCAGAGGGGTGTGGAAAGGTGGAGGCGAGCCGCCCCAGGTGGCCGAAAAAATCAGGCGCGGCCTGTTCCCCTACAAACCACATGCCAATCTTGTGGTGCCGGCGCCCAATACCCCTCCCTTTGAGGTTTTGCCGCCGCGTTTGCAGGAATTGTTCATGCAGACTTTTGTGGACGGCCATGCCCGCCCGGCCCAGCGGGTTTCACCGCGCCATTGGGTGGACGCCCTGGCCACGGTGGAAAGCAGTCTGACCCAATGCGTGCGAGAGCGGAGCCATGTTTATTCGAACCACCTGAAAGCCTGCCCGTGGTGCACCGCGCCAACGGCGGTAAGGGTGATCCACCCGCCGGCCAAAACGCCGCCTTCTCCACCATCCACCCGGCCTGTTTCACCGCCAAAAACCACCATACCGGTGCTGGATTTGCGCCACCAGCCGCTTTCTTTTGGGCCGCTGACGCCGGGGGAGAAGAAACAGCACCGCCTGACGGTGACCAATGCGGGCAGCGGACTGCTGACCGGTACGCTTTCTGTGCCATCCGGAGTGCGCTGGATCAGCCTTTCAGAAACTGCCTTTGCCATTGGCGCGGGAAAATCTGCCACGCTTCAACTCCTGATTGACACCAGCGGCCTGGAGACCAACACCCACAACACCATTCTCACGGTGAAAAGCAACGGCGGCGTGCGCATGCTGCCGGTTAAATTGCTGGTGGGGCTGCCACTGCTTGAGGCCGCCCAGACGCATATCGATTTTGGCAATGTGCCCAAAGGAAGCCAGCCGCAGCAAACCCTGACCCTGCGCAATGTGGGGGTGGGCCCAGTGAGCGGCTCCATCATCAGCTCTTCCCCGTGGTTCACGGTTTCACCCACCACCTTTCAGGTGGATCAGGGCAGGCGGGCCGTTGTGACATTGACGCCGAGCATCCTGCATGTGCCGGGCTTTCCGCAGCGGGAGGAATATCAGGGATCGCTATTTGTTCTTTCCAATGGTGGAAACATCAAAGTGACGGCCGCAATGACATTGTGCTCGCCTTTGCTGGTGTTTGATCCGCCGGATCTGGAATTTGGCCGGGTGGAAAACAGCACTGAACCAGAACTGGCTTTGAAATTGACCAACCCCGGCAGCGCCGTTTTAAACGCCGCCCTGACCGGTGAAAACTGGCTGATGGCGCGCCCGCGCCAGGTGAGCCTGCTGGCCGGACAGGAAACCACGGTGATGGTGAAGGCACGGACAGAGGGGCTCGCTTCGGGTACTTATGAAGCCAATCTGAAAATCGAGTCAAATGGAGGAGATGCTGTGCTGCTGGCGCGGGTGACGACCACAGCGGCCAGGCTGATCTGCCCGGCGGCGGAACTGGATGTGGGTGAACTGAGCCAGGATGAAACCCGGAAATTGCAATTGAGCCTGTCCAATATGGGTGATGCCGTTTTGAAGGGCCGGGTGAGAAAGACGCCTGATTGGCTTGAGGTGCCGGATCCGTTTTTTGCTATTCCACCGCAGGAGACAATCTGTCTGAATTTGACTGTAAATGCGAATAAGGCAGCAGGCGGGGTGCATGGAACTGAACTGGAAACCCGCCTGAACCTGGACAGCACAGGCGGCGATGCACAGGTGTTGATTCGCGCCAGGCTGGGTTTGCCGCAGGTGGAGGCCGCCATTATGAGCGAAGGGGTGGTGCTGAAGAATATGGGGAAGGTCAGGGCGAAGGTGAGGCTGGTTGACCCAGAGAACTGTCTGATTGCTGCGCCGGATGAGGTGGAACTGGATGGCGATGAACAGCGGACGGTCAATCTTTTTTTGGGTGAGAAACAGGCCCCAGAAACTACCTTGATGATGGAACTGACCCGCTCGGCGCATTTGATGCGTTTCCGGTTTTCTGATCAGGGGCTTGGTTTGAAAAGCCACCGCCTGGTTTTATGGTTGAATGAAGACATAAAAATGGAATTTGCTCTGGTGCCGGAGGGCTGGTTCTGGATGGGGGCTAACCCTGAACGCGACCCGCTGGCTGATGTCCGTCTGGAAAGTCCACCCTCGAAACATTGGCTGGACCGTTTCTGGATGGGGCGTTATCCGGTGACCGTCCAGCAGTATGGGTGCTTTTTGAAGGAAAGCGATTTTCCGGCCCCGCCGGGGTGGAAAATGGCTGACGGCGGGGAAAGCGGCCTGAATGAACCCGTGACGGGAGTGAATTGGGAAGCCGCACAGGCTTTCAACCGCTGGCTGCGGAAGAAAACCGGATGGAATGTGCGCCTGCCCGGCGAGGCCGAATGGGAAAAGGCTGCGCGCAGCGGTGATGGACGCATCTGGCCCTGGGGAAATGAGATGAGAGAAGGGCTGGCAAATGTTGAGAGTGAGGGGGTGTGGCCGGTGGGGAAGACCTCGCCTGAGAGCGATTCACCCTACGGCTGCGCAGATATGAGCGGTAATATTTGGGAGTGGACGGCTTCAACCTTCCGTTACTACCCATATTTGATCGAGGAGGGGGATGAGGAAGGCGCACGGGTGCTGCGCGGCGGAGCATGGTTTTTTGAAGCGCGTCATGCCCGCTGCACGGCCCGCCGCCGCGCCATGCCTGACGAGGCGCGCGAATTTATTGGTTTTCGCTGCGCAATTTAGGGGCTATTCGGCTTGCACAAGCGTTTACTTTAGAGTTTAATAGGCTGATAATGCTCTCACCCTAAATTCCGGGAGACCTTTGCCATGAAAAAAATATCCCTTCAGGATAAATTGCGCTACCAGTTTGACAACACCATGTCTCGCGGCCCCATTGCTCTGATTGGCTGGCTTCTGGCTCTCAGTGTTCTTCTTATTGCAGTTGTTTCATTTGTAGTGGTTATCACACCGATTGGCCTTAAAGAAGATGGCACCCAATACTCCTTTTTTGAGGTTGCCTGGATGAGTTTAATGCGCACCCTGGATGCCGGCACCATGGGGGGCGATACGGGTTCGTGGCCGTTCCTGTTCGCGATGTTTTTCGTGACCATGGGCGGCGTATTCATTGTCAGCACCCTGATCGGCGTGCTGACCAGCGGCATAGAAGGAAAAATTGAAGAATTGCGTAAAGGACGTTCCTTTGTGGTGGAAAAGAATCACACCGTCATTTTGGGCTGGTCTCCGCAGATTTTCACCATTATCACTGAGGTGGTGGCAGCCAATGCCAACCAGAAATCGGGGTGCATTGCCATTCTGGCAGATAAAGACAAGGTGGAGATGGATGATGAGATTCTTGCCCGGGTGGGCAACACAGGCCACACCCGCATTGTGACGCGTTCAGGCAACCCGATTGACCGCACTGATTTGAACATGATCAATCCGTATACTGCGCGCTCTATTATCATCCTGGCACCAGAAGATGCAGAAGAGCCGGATGCGCATGTGATCAAAACCATTCTGGCGCTGACCAACGACCCCGCTCGCCGGCCGGAGCCTTACCATATTGTTGCGGTCATTCGCGACCCGGATCATATGGAAGTGGCGCGCATGGTGAGCCGGAACGAAGTGCAGCTGGTGGCAGCCAGCGAGATCATTTCCCGCGTCACCGCCCAGACCTGCAGTCAGTCGGGTCTTTCGGTGGTGTTCACCGAACTGCTGGATTTTGGCGGTGATGAAATTTACTTTAAAAGTGAGCCATCTCTGGTTGGAAAAACTTTTGGGGAAGCCTTACTGGCTTATGAAACATCTGCTGTGATGGGATTGTTCAAAGACGGCAAAGTGCTCCTAAACCCGCCGATGGACACGCGGATTGAAAAAGGTGATCAGGTGATCGCAGTTTCGGCAGATGACGACACAGTTGTGCTTTCAGGAAAGACAGACCTGGGCGTCAATACGGACGCAATCATTAAAGATGGCGTGATCCATGAATCTCCTGAGTATATCTTAATGCTGGGCTGGAATGAACGGGCGCCGGTGATTATTCGCGAACTGGACTATTACATGGCAAAAGGGTCTCATGTGCTGGTGGCCGCTCCGCAAGAGGCATTTTTGAAACCTGATTTTGCCGAAGAACTGGGCCTGACAGCTTTGAAGCACCTTGATGTCACCTTCAAATATAGCGAAACCACCCAACGCCAGGCATTGGAAGCGCTGGATCTAAAGCGATTCAAACACGGCATTGTCTTGAGCTATTCAGATCGGATGGATGTGCAGGCCGCCGATGCAGCCACGCTGGTGACGCTGCTGCTGCTGCGGGCCATGTCTGAGGAGAGCGGACACACCATCACCGTGGTCAGCGAAATGCTGGATGTGCGCAACCGCGATTTGGCCCAGGTGACGCGGGCCGATGATTTCATTGTCAGCGACAAGCTGATCAGCCTGATGCTGGCGCAGATTTCCGAAAAGAAGGAACTTGTGGATGTGTTCCAGGATTTGTTTGATCCAGAAGGTTCAGAACTCTATATGAAACCAGCTTCCAGTCTGGTCAAGACAGGCGTGGCCATGAATTTCTACACGGTGGTGGAAGCCGCGCGCCGCAATGGGGCGGTGGCGCTGGGTTACCGGGTGCAGGCGGAACATGCCGATGCCGATAAGGCTTACGGCATTCACCTGAATCCGGTGAAAGCGGACCAGATCACCTTTGCGCCGGAAGACCGGATCATTTTGCTTGCGGAGGATTAATTATGTTGAAGACGACTGCTGAAGATGCGCTTGAATATCACCGTATGGGAGGGCGACCGGGTAAGATCAGCGTGGTGCCCAGCAAACCGCTGGAAACCCAGCGCGACTTGAGCCTGGCGTATACACCGGGGGTGGCGGTGCCGGTGCTGGAAATTGAAAGAGACCCGCGGCTGGCCTATGAATATACCAGTAAGGGTAACCTGGTGGCAGTGATTTCCAACGGCACGGCCATTTTGGGGTTGGGCAACCGCGGAGCGCTGGCTTCCAAGCCGGTGATGGAGGGCAAGGGGGTGCTGTTTAAGAAATTCGCGGATATCGATGTCTTCGATATTGAGGTCAACACCCTGGATCCGGAAGAGCTGATCCGCGTGGTGGCAGCGATTGCCCCCACCTTTGGCGGCATTAACCTGGAGGATATCCGCTCGCCGGAATGCTTTGCGGTGGAACAACGCCTGCAGGCGATGCTGGATATTCCCGTCTTTCATGATGACCAGCACGGCACAGCCATAATTCTGGGGGCAGCGCTGCTGAACGCCCTGGAATTGGTGAACAAGCGCCTGGATGAAATCAAGGTGGTGTTTTCGGGAGCCGGGGCGGCCGGGGTGGCCTGTGCGCGCCAGCTGGTGACGGTGGGCGTGCCGCGGGAAAACATCTGGATGACGGATGTGAAGGGGTTGATATATCACGGCCGCAAAGAGGAAATGTTCCCCGAAAAGGCGGCCTTTGCCCAGGGCGACCGGCCAGCCACGCTGGCTGAGGTGATGCAGGGCGCGGATGTGCTGATTGGCCTTTCGGTGGCCAATTTGGTGAGCGAGGATATGCTGCGCTCGATGCGGCGCGACCCGATCATTTTTGTCATGGCCAACCCTGACCCGGAAATCAAATATGAGGTGGCGCAGGCCTGCCGCCCGGATGCGATTGTCGCCACGGGCCGGTCAGATTATCCCAACCAGATCAACAATGTGCTGGGATTCCCGTTTATTTTCCGCGGGGCGCTGGATGTGCGGGCGAGCGCGATTAACGAAGCGATGAAACTGGCTGCCTCGAAAGGGCTGGCGGCGCTGGCGCGCGAACCGGTGACCCCGGAGGTGTTGAAGGCTTACGGCCTGACACACCTTGAATTTGGCCGCGGGTACATTGTACCCAAGGCGCTGGATAAACGGGTGTGCCTGTGGGAAGCTCCGGCGGTGGCCGAGGCGGCCCAGGCCAGCGGCGTGGCACGTGTGCAGTTTGACCTGGCTGCTTACCGCCAGCAGTTGGCCGACCGTTTGAATGTTTCGGTCTGAAAAATTCAGACTGGCATCAGAGCCAAACATGGGATAAAATAGAACTATGAATGAATACACCCGCCAGCCTTTGCCCCCAATTTTGAGCCCATCACCTGAAGAGCTGCACCGCAAACAGGTTTTTTGGCAGGTGTGGGTACCGCTCATTGTCACCCTGGTGATTCTTGTAGCGGCGATGTCGGCTGTGGTGGCATCAGCCGTGGTTGGCACGGGCGATGTGGGCCGCTGGCAGGCCATATCCCTGATCTTTTTGATCATGCCGGCCATGGTGGGCGGCCTGCTGCTGCTGGCCTTGCTGGGATTGTTCTGCTACGCCATCTTCTGGCTGCTGAAAAACCTGCCTGCCTATGCCCATCTGGCTCAGGCTTACCTGCACTATTTTTCTGTGTTGGTGCGCCATTACGCTGATAAAGCGGCGACACCGGTGCTGTTGGTGCGCATTCGCCAGGCAGAATGGCAGGCATTCTGGCGGGGCTTGCGGGCCATGTTTAATCGACAACCCTGACTTCTTCAAGGATGAACCTCATGAATTTAAAAGAGAATTGGAAACTGAGAACAATGATTATTGGCGCTGTGATCGGCGCTTTGACCGGCGCCGGCGCGGCGTATATCCTGGTTTACCGGGCTGAACAGCAAAATGCGCGCCCCAAACTGACTCCTGGCGAGGGTGTCAAGCTGGGACTGGGCGTGTTCGGTTTGCTGCGCCTGGTTTCAGGTCTGATTGACGAAAAATAGGCTGGCGGAACCCCCTTGTTTGAAATTATCTTTTTAGGCACATCGGCTTCAGCGCCTTCCGCGCGGCGCGGACTTTCGGCGCAGGTGGTGAAGCACGATGAACACCGGTTTTTAATTGACTGCGGCGAAGGCACCCAGCGCCAGATTCTGCAGGCTGGCATTGGTTTTAAACGCCTGAATACCATCCTGATCACGCACGGGCATCTTGACCATATTTTGGGGCTGGCCGGGCTGTTATCCACCTTCCTGCGCTGGGAAGCGATTGACCGGCTGGACATCTATGCCGCCAGTGGCGCGTTGGACCGCATCCGCGACCTGCTGTACGGCGTTGTGCTGCGCGGCACGCGGCCGCCCATGCCGCTGAATATGCATGCCGTGGATGCGGGTGTTTTTTTTGAGGGTAAGGATTTCACGGTTTCGGCTTTTCCGGTGCAGCACCGCGGAAACGACTGCCTGGGTTACCTGTTTGAGGAAAAATCACGGCGGCCTTTTCTGCCTGAAAAGGCCGAAGCGCTGGGCATTCCCCAGGGCAAAATTCGCAAGGAACTGGTATCCGGCCAGGCGGTGACCCTGCCCGACGGGCGGGTGATTCAACCTGACGAGGTGCTGGGGCCGCTGAAGCGCGGCACTCGGCTGGTGCATGTGGGGGATGTGGGGAACACCGACAGCCTGCTGACTGTGGTGCAGGATGCCGACACCCTGGTGATCGAGTCCACCTACCTGGACGAAGAAGCGGATATGGCAAAACAGTTCGGGCATATGACGGCAAAACAGGCGGCTGAGCTGGCTGTGCGTGCCGGGGTGCGGCAGTTGGTGCTGACGCATATCTCAAGGCGTTACCGCGAAAAGCAGGTGCAAGAGGAAGCCAGAAGCATCTTTCCCAACACCCTGGTGGCGCGTGATTTTGATGTGGTGCAGTCCTTTGGCCCGGAAGCCGGGCAGGAGAGTGCCGCCTCCTTGCAGCACGTGCGCATCAGCCCGGATGAGGATGTTGAGAAAGACCCGGAAGAATAGATGCATTTGAAAGCGATCCCAAAAAGCGCGGCTGAGCCGCGCTTTTTCAATTGGCCGGATATTTTATTAACCGCCTCTTTACAATGGCGGTTTTTCTTTGGCCCCTTTTTAGGGTAAAATCAAATCATGCACATTTTATTGATTCACCAGGCTTTTGCCGCGCTGGATGAGCCCGGCGGCACCCGCCATCATGAACTGGCGCGCCATCTCACGGCGCGCGGCCATAAAGTCACGGTCATTACCAGCCCCATCAGTTACCTGACCGGGCAGAGTGAAACCCGCCAGGGCTGGATCAGCCGCGAGACGGATGCAGCGGGGATCACCCTTCTGCGCACCTACACTTACCCGGCACTGCACCGCAGTTTTGTCCACCGTGTGTTCAGCTTTATCAGTTTCATGGCCTCTTCATTTTTGGCCGGGCTGCAGGTGAAGGATGTGGATCTGGTGTGGGGCACTTCGCCGAATATCTTCCAGGGGGCCGCAGCCTGGGCGGTGGCGCGGTTGAAAGGCGCGCCTTTTCTGTTTGAAGTGCGCGACCTGTGGCCGGCTTTTGCCATTGCAGTGGGTGTGTTGAAGAATCGCTTCTTAATCGTGGCTTCGGAGTGGCTGGAGCGGTTTTTATACCGCCATGCCGACCAGGTGATGGTCAATTCGCCGGGTTATGTCGTGCATGTGCAGGAACGGGGCGCCAAAAAGGTTGCTCTGATTCCCAATGGCGCGGACCCGGCCATGTTTGACCCGGATAATGACGGGGCAGCTTTTAAAGCTGCCAACGGGCTGCAGGGTAAATTTGTGGCGCTTTATGCCGGGGCGCACGGCATGTCCAATGACCTGGGGGTGGTGCTGGAGGCGGCATTGCTGCTGCGGGAGCGGGACGACATTCGGGTGGTTTTTGTGGGCGATGGCAAGGAAAAGGCCCATTTGCAGGCCGAGGCGGCTGAGAAGGGATTGACCAACGTCCTGTTTTTGCCGCCAGTACCCAAGCAGCAGATGGCTGAAACCCTGGCGGGCGCGGATGCCTGCATTGCCATTCTTAAGCCGTTGGAAATGTATAAGACCACCTATCCTAACAAGGTGTTTGACTACCTGGCCGCCGGCCGGCCGCTGGCGCTGGCCATCGATGGGGTGGTGCGGGAGGTGGTGGAAGCGGCGGGCGCCGGCATTTTTGCCGAACCGGGGAATGCCGCGGCTCTGGCAGGTGCCATTCGCACTTTGGCCGATGACCCGGTAAAAGCCCGGCAGATGGGCAGAGCCGGACGGGAGTATATGGCGGCGCATTTTTCGCGGACTGACCTGGCGGATAAATTATGTGAAATGCTTGAAGCAATGAGGACGAAATGACCGAAAAAATCCTGATTATCGAGGATGAAGTCTCTTTGCAGGAAACCCTGGCTTACAATTTTCGCAAACAGGGTTATGAAGTGGAAACGGCGGGAGATGGCTTGCAGGGCCTGGAAGCCGCCCGGCGGATTCACCCTGACCTGATCATCCTGGATATCATGCTGCCGGGGATGGACGGCTACGAGGTTTGCCGCACCCTGAGGCAGGAGATGAAAACGCCCGTCATCATGCTGACGGCGCGGGATGATGAAATTGACCGTGTGGTGGGGCTGGAAGTTGGCGCGGATGATTACATGTCCAAGCCGTTCAGCATGCGTGAATTGACTGCCCAGGTGAAAGCCATCTTGCGGCGGGTGCGTATGGAACGCGAAACTTCCCAAACCTCCACGTTTCAGGGTCTGACCTTTGGGGACCTGGTGATTGACCTGAACCGACACGAGGTTTCACTGCGCGGTGTGCCAGTGACCCTCAAGCCGAAGGAATTTGAACTGCTGACCTTCCTGGCGCAAAACCGCGGAACAGCTCTTTCAAGAGAAACGGTGCTGCAGCGGGTTTGGGGATGGGATTATATTGGCGACAGCCGCACGGTAGATGTGCATGTGCGCTGGCTGCGGGAAAAAATCGAAGCAGACCCGACCAACCCGACGCGAATTGTGACGGTTCGCGGGGCGGGCTACCGTTTTGAAGGATAGGTGAAGGTGAACATGTCCAAAACCATTCGCTGGAAAATTGCCCTGCCGTTCATGCTGCTGGCTGCGGCGACGGTGATTGTTTTGGGGGTGTATTTCACGGATTTCATGCGCCAGATGGTGGAAGACAGCCGGCATGAGAGCCTGCGTTCTGAAGCGCAGCTGATCTCTGCTCAGCTTGGGGAAGGCGACCTGACCGCCAAAAAGGATAAGGAAGCCCGCCTGCTGGCCAATGTCCTGAAAGCACGGGTGACCATTGTTTTGCCGGATGGCACGGTGCAGGGTGAGTCGCATTACGACAGCGCCTCCATGGAGAATCATCTGGACAGGCCGGAGATTCGGGCTGCCTTGCGAGGGGATGAAGGTTTTCAGGTGCGCTACAGTGACACCCTGCAAGAAACCATGATGTACCTGGCTGTGCCGATCAGGAATGACAACCAGATTTTAGGCGCGGTGCGCCTGGCCATGCCGGCCAGTGATATCAAGATTCAAGAACAGCAATTGAATTCACACCTGATGGTGGTGATAGCAGTGGTGGCGGTGCTGGCGGGTTTGCTGGCCATTCTGGCAACGGAGACTTTTGTCCGCCAGCTGCGCCGGGTGACCCAGGCAGCGCAGCGCCTGAATACTGGTGAATTGAAATCCATTCCGGTGCCCAATTCTCATGATGAAATTGGTCAGCTCAGCCGGGCTTTGCAGCAGATGGCGGTGCGCCTCGACGCGCAATTTGACGCCCTGGAAGCGGAACGGGGTAAGCTGGCGGCGGTGCTGGCGCAAATGACCGACGGCATGGTGATTGCCGACCGCGAAGGCGTGGTGCAGTTGATCAACCCGGCAGCGGGGGAAATCTTTGAAACCCCGATTGCCGGCGCCATTGGCCACACCCTGATTGAAGTCATTCGCCACCACCAGCTGGTGGAATTATGGCAGAACTGCATCTCCAGCGGGGAACAGCAATCCACCACCCTTGAATTGGGCTCTGAACGGAAATTTATCCAGGCCATTGCCATTCCATTGACGCATGCGATGCCGGGTGGGGTGTTGATGATTTGCCAGGACCTGACGCGGGTGCGGCGGTTGGAACTGGTGCGGCGCGATTTTGTCAGCAATGTCTCTCACGAACTGCGCACGCCGCTGGCCTCCTTGAAGGCTCTGACGGAAACACTGCAAGACGGTGCCCTGGATGACCCGGCAGCGGCGCGGCATTTCTTGCAGCGCATGGAAACCGAAATTGACACCCTGACCCAGATGGTGCGCGAACTGCTTGAGCTTTCGCGGATTGAATCGGGGAAGGTGCCGCTGCAGCGCAAGGCAGTGGATGTGATGGCTTTACTTGAAACGGCGGCGGAGCGCATGCGCCTGCAGGCAGAGCGCGCCGGCCTGGCCCTGATCCTGGAGCCGGGCAGCGGCCTGCCCCAGGTGATGGCGGATGGCGAACGCATTGAGCAGGTGCTGTTCAACCTGGTGCACAATGCCATCAAGTTCACCCCATCCGGCGGCAGCATCACGCTGCGGGCTTACCAGGATGGCGAGCAGGTGGTGATCGCGGTGAAGGATACGGGGGTTGGCATTTCGGATGAGGATCAGCCGCGGATTTTTGAGCGGTTTTACAAGGCGGACCGGGCGCGCACGGGGGGCGGCACCGGCTTGGGTCTATCCATTGCCCGGCACCTGGTGGAGGGGCATGGGGGAAAAATTTGGGTGGAAAGCCAGACCGGAAAAGGCAGCACTTTCTATTTCTCTTTGCCGGTCGCGGCATAGGGATTGACGCAGAAAAAAGCAGCCTGCATTATTCATGCGGGCTGCTTTTGAGGATGAGGTTATTCTGAGAGGAAAAAGGTGATAGGGGTGTTGTAAAGTTTGCAGTATTCTTCCAGCTCGAGGATGCCCATTTGCTGCTGGCCGGTTTCGCAGCGTGAAACATAAGAGAGCGGCCGTTTTAATGCTTCGGCAACCTGTTCCTGTGTGAGGCCCAGTTTTTCGCGCGCTTCCTTCAGTTTTTGCGAGACCAACTCTTGCGGGACGATTTGCACGGCTGCCTCCATAAATATTCAGATGTTTTATTCAATCATGACATGAAAAAGAAAAATTTTCAAGCTTTTTCAGATTCTCTTTTGCCAGATTTGGTACAACCCCAGCTTGCTTTCTTGTCCGTCAGAATAATAGGTTTCAAGGATTTCAAAGCCGCTTTCATCTGCCAGGACCGATAGCTCTTCTTCATTATAATGATGGGCGTAACGCAGGCCGGGCGTGGTTTCACCGGCGCGCCAGTCGAGCAGGTAATCACCAGGGTCAAGGTCATCTTTTTTGAAACCCGCGGCTTCCCACGCCAGGATGCGTTTGGTGAGGCGCTGAGAATTGAGGAACTGCCATTCAGAGTGAATAAAGCGCCCGGATGGAGAAAGAAGCCCGTTGACCTTTTTCAGCAGGTCAAGGCGGAAGTCATACGAAGGAATGTGATGGAGGGTGGCAAAGGAAAGGACAATATCAAAGGTGCTGCCGGCCAGCGAGTGGGCCCAGGAAGGCGCCGTGAGATCGGCCTGGAAAAAGGCGCAGGAAGGTGCCGCCTGGCGGGCATCTTCGAGCAGGCCCGGGCTGAAATCCAGGCCGGTGTAGCTGCCGGAAAAGCCGCGATCAAGTAATTCATGGGCCAGCTCGCCATTGCCGCAGCCCAGGTCCAACAGGCGGGCCGATGAGGGGAGGAGGACCGTTTCCATGATGCGGCGCACCCCCGGCTGGATGCGCTGGCGGGTGGCGGAAAAGGACCGGGAATAATCGGTATAGAAGCGCTGGTTCAAGGCGATGAGGCGGGCGCTGGTTTCGGGGTTCATGGGAGCCTCCAGGGTGGGATGCAACAAAGCAGCAAAGGGGATCAAGAATAATTATACAGCAAGAACCGGACGGGGCAGGGTGGATGGGTGAAAATCAGGGGGTTGGATTTTGGCGCTCAAAACGGTTATAATTGCCCCATGGACAGCGAAAAATGGCGCAAAGCACACCAATATACCCCTGAGCAGGAAGCCGCGGCCCGCAGCATTCTGGAAGAACTGCGGCACGGGCGGGAACTGCACCAGGCGATGCGGCGGTACCCCCAGCCCGGCGGCGGTTATCTGCCCAAACATTTGCTGGTGGCGGTTTACCGCCAGCTTGTGGAGAGCGGCGAATGGCCTGCCGACCCCGCCCTGCTGGAACGCATTCGTATGAAGCCGGTGCGCACCCTTTCAGGGGTGACAACGGTGACGGTTTTAACCAAGCCGTATCCCTGTCCGGGCGATTGCATTTTTTGCCCGACCGAGGAACGCCAGCCGAAAAGTTATATCTCAGACGAACCGGGCGCGCGGCGGGCATTGGAGAACAATTTTGACCCGTTTGCCCAGGTGGATTCGCGCCTGCGCGCCCTGGCAGAGGTGGGACACCCCACCGACAAGGTGGAACTGCTGATTTTGGGTGGAAGCTGGTCTGCTTACCCGCGCGACTACCAGAAGTGGTTCATCCACCGCTGTTTCGAGGCGATGAACGGCTGTGAAAGCGCCAGTCTTGAAGAGGCGCATCAAATCAATGAAAACGCCGCGCACCGCAATGTGGGCCTGGTGATTGAAACCCGCCCCGACCTGGTGACGCCGGAGGAACTGGCCTGGCTGCGCAGCCTGGGGGTGACCAAGGTGCAGATGGGGGCGCAATCTCTGGATGATGTGCTGCTGGTGCTGAACCGGCGCGATCACACAGTGGCAGACACGCTGCGCGCCTGCACCCTGCTGCGCGCCGGTGGTTTTAAAATCGTGCTGCACTGGATGCCCAACCTGCTGGGGGCGACCCCTGAAAGCGACCGTGAAGATTTTGCGCGCCTGTGGATGAAGCGAGGCATTGAAACGGGATTCTGCCCGGATGAAATCAAGATCTATCCCTGCCAGCTGCTGGCCAACACTGAACTTTATCATTACTGGGAGCGGGGAGAATATCAGCCCTATGACGAAGAGGTGCTGACTGAACTGGTGGCAGATGTGAAGGCAAAGGTGCCGCGCTACTGCCGCATCAACCGGATCATCCGGGATATTCCCTCCAACAACGTGGTGGCAGGGAACAAGCGCACCAGCCTGCGCCAGGATGTGCAGGCAAACATGACCCGGCGCAAGCTGCGCTGCCAGTGCATCCGCTGCCGCGAGGTGCGCGAAAAAGCCGTGCTGCCAGGGGCTTTGAAACTGGAAGAGATTGTGTATTACCCGGCCCAGGCTGAGGAGCATTTCATTTCGTTTGTCACGCCCGATGATCACCTGGCGGGCTATCTGCGCCTTTCGCTGCCCGAAAAAGACGCCCCCAACCTGGGATTGGCGGATCTGGACGGCGCGGCCATCATCCGCGAGGTGCATGTTTACGGGCAATCGCTGCAGGTGGGCTCAGAAAGAACCGGGGCGGCGCAGCACGTGGGCCTCGGCTCCCGGCTGATCGAACTGGCAGCCGAGAAGGCTTATGCAAAGGGATTCCGCCGCCTGGCGGTGATTGCCGCCATTGGCACGCGGCGCTATTACCGCGCGCGAGGTTTTGCCGACGGCCAGCTTTACATGGTGCGCGATTTGACCATTCCAGATCTGGATGATGAACTGGAAGAGGAAATCGACCTGGAAGAATAAACCGGGCAGATGGCTGCTAACGGGAGAAGATGTGTAGCCAGCAAGGCGGGAGAAGTCATTTTTCCCGATGCGGTGGACACATCTCTGTGGAAAGGCAGAAAAACGAAACCGGTGCGATTGGGAAAACCAATCGCACCGGTTTTTGTTGAGATGGTTGATCCAGTCCAATGCTAATGTCGGGGTCTGGCTATGCCTGAACGGCAATCACCAGGGTTTTATCATCCTCGGTGCGCGAGCGGACCTTGTCGGAATCGAGCCAGGCAGCCAGGTCCTGATTGGGGGCAGGGCGGGAGGGGGCCTGGCGGGCAAACTCGATCAGCGGGCGGAAGAAAGGCGGGTGCGGGGTCTGGGTGGATAGATCCAGCGCCAGGCGCAGCAGTCCGTCCGTCATCAGCACCAGCGCCTGCGGCAGACCGGGCTGGCTGGCGGATTGAAGATGGCTCAGGGCGCCGGGCATGGTGATGAAGTAGGTTTCGTTGGCATATTCGCCGCGGGTGGGCAGCAGCAGGGGGCTGAATTGATCCTGAGTGTCTTGAAGGATCACGCAGCCGTCGCCGAGCTGGGCGGCAGTGACTTCAGAGGCTGTGAGGATGACAGCGGTGAGGGTGGTGGCAAAGACATTCAGCGGGAGGCCGCGCTCCTGAGCCAGGGCGGAGAGGGCAGCCAGGGCTTTTTCAAAGGCGAGCGGCAGGGCGGCGGATGGGGTTTCCTGCAGCAGCAGGTCTTCCAGCTCATTGAGGACAGTGTCGACAGCCAGGCGGGCGCCATCAGCCGAAAATTCGGCCGATCCGGCGCCGTCGGCGCAGGCCAGCAGCAGGGTGCCACTCGGCAGCAGCCGGTGAGCGGCATAATCCTGGCAGGGCTGGCTGCGGCGCTGGTGCAGGCTGCCGGCGATAAAGGCGGAGACGATATTCCAGGTGCTCATGGCGAATCAGGTGGAGGTATCGATGGAACCCCAGTTGACAGGGGGCAGGGCCACCTGGTCGCCGGGTTTGGACTGCGCCACTGCCGAGAGGCTCTTTGATAGCCACTGGAAGAGGTCGCGGAAAGCCAGGCCCTTCAGGCGCACGGGGGGACGCTGATCGGAGAAGCAGGCCAGGTTTTTCAGGTTGGCGCGCTGCACGCCCACGCCGTAGAAAATGACGCCTTTACGGGATTCTTCCTGTTTGACATGCTCGGCAGCTTCCATCCAGTTGGAACCGGGGTTGGGGGCGCCGTCCGTCACCAGGAACATCCACGGTCTGAAGTAATCCACGCCGTTGGCTTTATAAATTTCCTTGCGGTCGCGCAGCAGGGCCAGGGCAGTCTCAACGGCTTCACCCATAGGGGTATCGCCGCCCAGCTTGATATCCGGCGGCTCAAATTCATTGGCGGTGATGAAAGCCTGGCTGGCGTCGGCGGGAATTTCCTGGGCGGCGCCGCCGCGCACATCGAGCACGCGCACCGGGCCAAAGATGACCACGGCCACTTCCACACGCAGGGCGGCCAGGGTATCCTGCTTGATTTCCTCTGCAAAGATGCGCAGCCCTTCATTTAATTCTTCCATGGGCTGGCCGATCATCGAGCCGGAGCGGTCGAGCACCAGCACCACGGGGCAGCGCGGTTCTGGGTTCTGCGCGAACTCGATATCTTCCAGCGGGAGAGGGATATCACTCATATCATCGCTCCTTGTGAGGCGGTTTGCACCGGTGAAACCAGCGCTTAAATGATTGTATCACAGATCGCCAAAAGGCTTTTGGGGGCAGCGGAAAAGCGGGGGCCAGGCATCCTGCGGGGGAATGAGGGGCGGCAGATGGCCCAGCGGCGCCCAAAAAAGGCTGAATATGTGGTGATCCGCTTCCCTTTCCCAGGTCAGTGGGCAGGGGGCGTTATATCTGAGATGCACAAAGACGCGCTGCTGGGTGTGGGTGACGGCTTCAGCGGACAGCCAGCCGGTGATGATGTAAGTCAGGAAGGTGGGATCGGGCAGGCGGTCTTCTTCTTCATATGAAACCTGCACAAAGCCATTTTCACGCCGCAATTCCTTCACGGCAATGCCGCGGGGCAGGGTCGCCCAATCGAAGGAGGGAAGCATGGGGCGGGCATGAACCAGGCTTTTCTGGCGCACCCAGGCCTGCCCGGGCGAAGCCGCCAGGGTGGTTTCGGCGCAGATACAGCAAGCATCGCAGGCCAGGCCGGTTTCTTCGCGGGCTTCGCGCAGGGCGGCTTGCAGTGGGGTCTCGCCATCGTCAATGGTGCCGGCCGGGATCTGAATGCCGGCAAAGGGATGGCGAATAAGCAGCAGTTCATTTCCCGCGGGTGTGCTGCGGGTGATGAAGGCGGTCACTTTATGCAGGGGAGATTCATTCATCGGGAATCAGGCGCACCAGGCGGGCGCAGGCCTGGCGCATGGCCTCCTGGTTGCCTTCGCGGCAGTCCATATATTGCCATTTGCTGAAATGCGGCGGCAGGTCGGCTGAGTAGAGGTAAATGGGGAAGAGCAGGTCCTGGTGGGTTTTGGCATGCAGGGTGAGAGCAATGTTGTATTCCTCCTGGCAGGCTTTTGAGACGAGATAATCGGGGGAATAGACCGCCAGCACCTTGTACACATTGTCAATGCTGCGGTAGAGCTTTTCCTGCCAGGCCTCGCCGGTTTGCAGTTCGCCCTGATCGATGAAGATGCGCAGGTTGGGGCGCAGGCGCTTCAGTTCGGCCATCATAAATTCAACTTCAGGCCGGTTTTTATGGGAATAGCTGATGAAGAGGTCATAGCGGGCGATGGTTTTGACCGGGCTGGCGGCGCGCAGGTAGTTGCGTTTGAGGATGGCAAAGGCGCCTTTCAGTTCGGCAGCCTTGTAGCGCGACTGCTCCATGAGGATGAGCCGGCGGATGGGCAGGCCGTGTTCCAGCCAGTTGACGGCAGCGGTGAAAAGGGCTTCCATCATATCCACCACCGGAGCCCTGGCGGCGCCAGTGGACACCAGCGGCATGGCCACGCGCGTCATGGGGTTGGGTCCGCAGACGAAGGGTACCAGGCTGCGGAAGATATCGCCCACCACATCGGCTGGCGAGCCGTTGTTGTTGGAGGGTTCAAAGCACAGCAACTGTTTGAAGGGCAGGCTGGCGGGAGAGGTGATGGGCTGGGACAGCCAGCAGGAACAGGTCTGGCGCAGGTCCACCAGCTTGTTTTCAGAGAGTTTTTGCACCGACACGCCTTTGTGATGCAGGGCGCCCATCAGGGAATGGCGGCTGGGGTAGTAATCATTGGGGTAGGCAGAAACCACCAGGATATCCACGGCCTGCTCGTGGGTCAGGCCGGTGAGGTCGCCCTGCCAGAGTTCGATGACACGTTCATCGTTGCCGCGGTTGATGCTGAGGGAATCAAGAAGCTGCATGGAAACACCTCATCTCATGAGATCAGAAATCCGATGGCGATCAGAGCAAAAATCAACATAAAGGTTAACAATCCGCCCAGCCAGATGCGTCCCTGTGAACGGTCATCATACAGGGTGAAAACCGGGTAGCTGCCTTTAAGATCCAGGTGAGGGCCGGAAATAAAGGTGAACAGGCCGCCCGCCAGCAGGCCGCCGATGTGGCCGAGGTTATCAATGCGCGAACCGGGCTGAAAGCCGATGACAAGATTGATGCCGATGACCACCGCAATATTGGCAATGAGCTGGCCGAATTTGCTGCCATAGAGGCGGCGGTTGGTGATGATGTAAACGCCTTCAGCGGCGATCAGGCCAAAAACGGCGGTGGAAGAACCAAGCGAATAGGCATCTGAAAAGGCAAAAGAAAGGGCATTGCCGCCCAGGGCGGCGAGAAAATAGAGCGCCAGAAAGCGCGGGGTGCCAAAGGCGCGTTCCAGGTCGGGGCCAAACTGCATCAGGGCGTACATGTTGAAGGCGATGTGCATGAGGCTGCCGTGAAGGAAAACGGGGGTGATGAAGCGCCAGATTTCGCCTTGCAGGATGAAAGGATCAATTTTGCCCCCGAAAATAAAGAGCCAGTCATATTTCAGAAACGCTTCTGAGGCGAGCTGAAGCAAAAAACAGCCAATTGTGATCACAAGCAGGGCGTAAGTGGCCAAGGGGCGCGCCTGCGGCAGGCGAATTTGCGGCGGTGGAAGCGGTTTGGGGGTGTCTTCGATATTTTCCATGAGCTTAGAGGGTGATGGTGCGGTGCTGCACTTTGTGATGTTCCGCATCAATAATTCTGACGATGGTATCCACAGCCTGTTCAAGGCGGCCTTCAGAATTGACCACCACATAATCAAATTCATGCACATGAGTCAGTTCATCGCGGGCGGTGGCGGTGCGCACGGCCAGGCTGTCGGGGGTTTCGGTTTTGCGGGCTTTCAGGCGTTCCAGCCATTCTTCTTCGTTGGCCGGGGTCAGGAAAATCAGCACTGCTTCAGGGCACAGGCGGCGGATGGTGGCAGCGCCCTGCACATCCACGCGCATGATGACATCCTTGCCTGAATTCATGGCCTGGCGGATCTGTTCTTTGGGGATGCCTTTGTAATCCTGATAGACCACAGCCCATTCCAGCAGTTCATTTTTGGCGATCATATCTTCAAATTTGGCGCGGTCATAGAAAAAATAATCCACCCCGTCCACTTCGCCAGGGCGAATTTTGCGAGTGGTGGCGGTGACGACAAAATGCAGGGGAAGCTGACGGGCCTTTAATGAAATGAGGGCGGAATCTTTGCCAACGCCAGAAGGGCCGGAGATAACCACCAGGAGGGGTTTGGGGTGAAAAATGGCAAACGAAATATGTTCGGGCATGAAACCTCTCTAAATTCTAATAAAAAACCTATTGTTATTGATTATAATTCAGATTATCTATCTTGAAACAGGAGTTTTTGCATGCCGAGTTATGAATTTCGCTGCCTGGATTGCCACAAGCGTTTTGAAAAATTTATGTCCTACCAGGAATATGACCGTTGGGAAGCCAGCAAGGCTGACGGCAGCCAGGTGATGACCTGCCCGCACTGCAAGAGCGCGAACGTGCAGCGAAAAATTGGCCGCATCAGGGTGCTGCGTTCCAATGCCAGCCGCATGGAAGATTTTTCGGATATTTCGCGGCTGGATGCCCTCGAAGACGATCCGGTGGCACTGGGGCAGATGATGCGCGAGGCGCAGGACCTTTCAGGCGAAGAAATGCCCCCTGAATTTGATGAAGTGGTGCACCGTCTGGAGGCGGGTCAGCCGCCAGATCAGATTGAAAAAGACATGCCCGAATTGAGTGATGGCGGCAAGGGGATGGATTCCACCGGAGATTTGCCGGACGGGTTGGATTACTGAGCGGCATGGAGCCGGTCAGCCTGTATTTTCATATTCCATTTTGCCGCAGCCGCTGCGCCTATTGTGATTTCACCACGGCAGCCGGCTGCGATGCTTTAATTCCTGCTTACCTGGATGCCCTGTTGAGCGAAATCAGGGGGGTGAAGGAGGCCGCAGGCAGGCTTCTGCCTGCACACACGGTGTATTTCGGCGGCGGCACCCCATCGTTGATCCCACTGGAAGGTTACAACCGTCTGTTTGAGGCCATTCGGGAGGCTTTTGAACTGACGGTTGACGCCGAGATCACCCTGGAAGCCAACCCGGGAACAGTGGACGGTGACTATTTGCGCGGCCTCAGGCAGGCCGGGTTCAACCGCATCAGTTTTGGCATGCAGTCGGCCTGGCCGGAAGAACTGGCGCTGCTGGGACGGCGCCATTCTCATCTGGAGGTCATCCGGGCCGTCAACCAGGCGCGGACCGCCGGCTTTGAACAGGTGAGCCTGGATCTGATTTACGGCCTGCCCGGGCAGGGTCTGGATAGCTGGCGTTTTTCCGTTGAACGGGCGCTGGAATTGAATCCCGATCATCTATCCCTTTACAGCCTGACGGTGGAACCCGGCACGCCGCTGGCCGCCTGGGTTGGACGCGGCCTGCTGCCTGAGCCGGATGCAGACCAGGCGGCGCGCATGTACACCTGGGCGCGCGCCCGGCTGGCACGAGCAGGCATGGCGCAGTATGAAATTTCCAACTGGGGCAGGCGTTTGAGCCGGGGTAAGATTGCTCTTTGCCGGCACAACCGCCATTACTGGCGGCGCGAGCCCTATTTTGGCTTTGGCGCAGGGGCGCACGGCTTTCTGGAAGGCTGGCGGGTATCCAACACGCCTGATACGGCCGCTTACATCCGGCGCTGCGGCGAGCAAAAACGCGAAAGCCTGGCATTTTCGCCAGCCTGCGAGACGCGCTTGAAGCTGGACGCCCGGACGGAAATGGAAGAGGTCATGTTTCTGGGGCTGCGCCTGACCCGCGAAGGGGTGAGTGAGGCCAGGTTTTTAGCCCAAACCGGGCGGGAACTGCGCCAGGTTTACGGCCGGGAGATTGATGAATTGGTTAAGTGGGGAATGCTGACCTGGAAGGGCCGGCGACTGGTACTGACGGCGCGCGGCCAGCGGCTGGGAAACCAGGTGTTTCTGCGCTTCTTACACGATCAAGAAACCACCACCCGGGTGCCGAGGCTCATTTTGTACCATTCTTCGGGGTTGATCACCGGGGTGGTCCAGCGGTAGAGCCATTTGGCCAGGTGGGTGGGCATATTGACGCAGCCGTGACTCATGACGCTGCCGAAATTATCGTGCCAGTAGGTGCCGTGAAAAGCCACGCCTGTTTCCGGCTCAAAGAAGCACACCCAGGGAACGCCGGGCAGTTCATAGGCTTCGGGATCGGCGGTCAATGTTCCATCGCCCATGTGGCGCGAAGGGGTTTTGCTCTGAATGTAAAATTCACCTTTGGGGGTTTCGGTGGGAATATCGCCGGGTTTGAGCAGGCGGCTGTTGGGCATGCCAGATGAGATGCTGGTTTCGAGGACCACTTTGTCGCCTTCGTAGGCATGCAGGGTTTGCCGCTCGATGGACACGGCAATATGTTTTTCGCGGGCAGGCACATCCACAGAAAGGGGCGTCAGTTCGTCCGGCGGAATGGGGCGCAGATGAGCCGCCGGGATGAAATATTCCAACTTGGTCAGTTTATCGCGAATTTGATACCAGATATCGCCATCGGGGCCGGTGTCGATGCCCACCACCCAGTGGACGGATTGGTAGTGCAGGCGGTAGAGCTTTTCCCAGCCCAGTCGCCTGCGGTAGCGCATGGATTGTGACATGGGCACGGTGATTTCACCAATCAGACCGACATCAGGCAGGGATGCCAGGGCCGGATTCAGGCGGTATTCCACTTTTTGGACGTGCGCGGTGTGAATGTATCCACCCCAGACGCGGTACCAGCGCGGGTTGTAATCGGGTCCGTCAGGTGATACGATTTCCTCGTAGATATTGACCACCTCATCGCGCAGCAGCTGAAAGAGAATCTCGCTTTTATCGCTTGGCTCTCGGTAGACGCTGACCGAGGTGGTGGCGATGCGGGCGCATTGCCCTGAGAGGGTAGCAGCCTGGCCGGAAGATGGGCGCAGCAGCAAAGCTCCCAGCGAAGCCAGGCCAAGTTTCAGAAATTCGCGGCGGGTTAATTTGAACATGGTGGTAAAATCAAACACAGGCCAGATAATTTGGATAGATTATATCAAATAATGGCCCGTTTGAACACGATCCGGATTTGGTCGCGGTTGAGAGCGGCATTTTCTGAAGCGAGTCACCTGAAAGTTGCGATGGTTATAGATTTTTATCCACCCGTGATTGGCGGAGCTGAGGTTCAACTGGCCGCATTGACGCCGCGCCTGAGAGCCGCCGGGGTGGATGTGCGGGTTGTGACTCGCGCCGTCCCCGGCATGCCGGGCTTTGAACTATTGGACAGTGTTCCCGTTTTCTCCGGTTTCACAGCATGAGAAAATAATGCTGCGCCGCCAGCTTGGTCTGCCAGAGGAAGAGCTGCTGGTCATTTACACTGGACGGCTGCACCCGGTGAAAGGACCAGATTTATTGCTGTCGGCCTGGCAGGGGCTTCAGGTGAAGCCTGGCGAGGGTCATCTATTAATACTGGGGTCAGGATTAATGGAGGCTGGCTTGCACGCTCAAGCCGGTCAGACTGTTCTGTTCAAGGGGGGATACCAAAGATGTCAGCCCATATCTCAAGGCGGCAGACCTCTTTGTTCTGCCCTTCTCGAATGCGCTGTTGGAAGCCATGGCCTGTGGTTTACCCATTCTCGCCAGCGATCACCCGTGAAACAGGGAATTGATCCGTCATGGCGAAACCGGCCTGCTTTTCAGGGTGGGGGATGAGGCGCACCTGCGGCTGATGCTGAAGGAGATGATGGACCGTTTGGATGAGCATCGAACTCTGGGCCAGAATGCGCGGCAATGGGTGGCGGAAAATTATGCCATTGAGCGCACAGTGGAAAACCTGATGGATCTGTATGGATCGTTGGTTAAAAAAGACAGCGGGCTGTAAATCACAGCCCGCTGTGCTTGCGGTTGCTTATACTGCCGGTTTGGCCCGCGTGGCGTAGGCCGCCTTGCTCTGGCTGATCAGGACGTAAGGCACTTTCAGCATTTTGAAAGCCGGCATATAGGGATTGGTAATTTCCACATCATACACTCCGGTGAAGGGTTCACGGGTAACCTCCACATATTTATCGAGATTAGCCATGGTGGACATGCGCAGGTAACCATCCATGCGGAAAGGTCCCACCATCGCGGTGATCGGCTCCATTTTGCGGTTGGGTTCGCGGGTGTCGTAATCCACCGGGTCCATGGCGGGGGGCATGAGGTGAAAGGCCACAATTTCAGAGGTGAAGATGTGCACCTCATCAAAGGACATGGGTTTAAGGGGCGCGGCGGTGGTGGACAACATGGATTTGGCGTTCAACAGGCGCACCGAGTTGGGGGCATTGTTGGTTCTGAGCCAGGTGGACACGCGTACCATTTGTTTGACAATGACATCCCCCCAGTAGAGGTTCTGCGGGGTATATATCATCACAAGGGCGACTTTATCATCTGGTCCCAGATGATAAGTGTGGGTATTGACGTTGTCACTCATCACGCCTCCTTTAATTGGGGCTTCAGCCCAGGGATTCGATGTAATGGATCAGCAAGCGGATGCCAAAGCCAGTGGCCCCTTTCGGACAGTAAGGCATTTCCTTGTTTGAATCGGCTGTACCGGCGATATCCAGGTGAGCCCAGGGAATTTCATCCGATACAAACTGTTTGAGGAAAATGCCGCCCATAATGGGATGACCTTCGCGCCCGCCGGAGTTTTTGAGATCAGCTTCTTCGCCTTTGGTGGATTTGAGGTAATCATCATCCAGGGGAAGCTGCCAGAGGCGCTCAAAGGTGGCCTCACCGGAAGCCATCAACTGCTGGACGAGTTCAGGATTATTGCTCATCAGGCCGCCGCGCACCCGGCCCAGGGCGGTGACCACGCCGCCGGTGAGGGTGGCCAGGTCAATGAGGGCGCGGGGTTGGAAATTGCGCTGCGCATAGGTGAGGGCGTCGGCCAGCACCAGACGGCCCTCGGCGTCGGTGGTGATGATCTCGACGGTTTTGCCGGAGAGCGTGGTGATGATATCGTCGGGGCGGTAGGCCTGATCGGAGACCATGTTTTCAGAAGCGCCGATGACGCCCACCAGCGGGGTTTTTATTTTGAGAGCCGCAGCTGCCAGCAGGGTGCCGATGACGGCCATGCCGCCGCATTTGTCGTATTTCATGGTGACGATGTTCTCAACGCCCTTCAGAGAATAACCGCCGGAATCGAAGGTGAGGGCCTTGCCCACCAGAACAACTGGCTTCAGCGACGAATCGGTGCCGGGGTATTCCAGGATGATGAGGCGGGATGGGGTTTTGCTGCCCTGGCCCACAGCCACAATGGCGCCGGCACCCATCGCTTCGAGCTGCTTATCATCAAGCACCGTGCATTTCAGGTGATATTCAGCGGCAACAGCCTGGGCACGTTCGGCCAGGGTGACCGGGTTGATGACATTGGCGGGTTCATGACCCCATTCCCGCGCCATGTTGACCATCTTGCAGAGGGTGGCGGCGCGTTCAACCAGAGGTTTGATTTTGCCAGGGGTTCCGGCGATGATGTGCACAGCGGAGACAGTGGGGCGGGCATCTTCGGCAGATTTGTAGTGCGTGAACTGGTATGCGCCCAACAGCAGCCCTTCAAAGAGGGCTGAGGGGGCGCCTTCAAGCTTGATTTCATTGAGGTCAGCCAGGGCCAGGTTGGCTTCGGCAACCTTGTTTTTGGCCAGCCAGCGGGCGATGGCGCCGCCGGTGCGGCGCAGGGTTTCCAGGCTAATTTTGGCAGCCTTGCCCAGTGAAACCATCAGCACAGCCTGACCGTCTTTTTGGCTCAAGAAAGTGTCGCCAGCTTCAGGTCCGGGCAGGCCCGGGGCAGGTTTTTCGGCCGCGGGAGCCAGGCTGATGAGCAAGTGGGCGCCGGCATCTTTTTTGGAAATCACATCAAGGGTCAATAAGGGGGCGGGGAATAATTCGGTCATGTGTCCATCCTTTGAAGTTGGGGTAATTTAAAGCGACATCTTTTTTAGTATAGCTCAAAACGGAAGCCCATGACAATGAGATTATTCCTGATTTTCCGGCTTTCCATCCAGTTCCCAGATGATGACTTCGGGTGGGCAGAGGAAGCGCACGCGGGGGGCTCCTGCGCCTTCCAGGCCGAGGCCGCGGGTGATGTAAAGCGTCAGGTGGTCAAGCTGCATGCGGCCCTGTTGAAAAACCCGCCCGTAGAGAGAGCCGGTGAACAGGGCGCCGGCCAGGGGCAGGCGCACCTGCCCGCCGTGGGTGTGCCCTGAAAGTTGCAAATCCACGCACAGGCGGGCGGCTGCCGGGGCCAGGTCAGGGCTGTGGTGCAGCAGAAGGTTGAAGTGTGTTTCCTGAGCGGCGATCATTTTTTCCAGGCGTGGGGCGTCTTCAAATGGACGGTGGGTGCAGGTGAGGCCCAGCAGATTGAGAGTCTGGCCGTTAAGGGTGAGGGTGCGGGCTTCATCCTGCAGCCAGGTGAGGGGCAGATCCTTGAGCAGGGCGGGCAGCACTTCGGGCAAATCCACTGCCGGACTGCCCGAAACACCCCATACCCCTCCCGGAGCCTGCCACTGGCCCACCACCTCACGGACGGCGGCATGGGCCCGGGCGTCCTTCAAATAAGACAGGTTGAGAAAATCGCCTGAAAAGAGGATCAGATCGGGCTTTTCGGCGTTGATGATATCTTGAAGCTGGCGTTCGCGGGCGGTGACCCGCTCGATGTGCAGGTCTCCCAGGTGCATGATGCGCAGAGGGTGACCCGGAACGAGAAAATCGGACTGCAGGCTCTGGCGGGTGAGATGGATGCGGTGGGGTTCCACCCAGAAGGCGTAGATGACCAGCAGGGTGCCAATGATCTGGAAGATCAGAGCCGGCCAGAAAGGCAGCAAGGCAAAAGGGCAGCGCAGCACGGCCAGCATCAGAACGGGAGGCTGGGGCATGCCAAAGGATTTGTTGAGGCGGGGCAGCAGGGCCAGCAGAAGCCAATCGGCGAGGAAGAAAGCCCACCAGAGGGCTGTCAGCGCGCGGTCAAAGCGCGCAGCCAGCAGGGCCAGAACCAGCAGAAGCAGGGCAAAAAGCGGTCCGGGGATGCGCTGCAAGTCTTCCAGGCGGTGGAGGATGACATCAAAGGGATTGCCAGCTGTACCTGGAAAAACCTGACTGTTGGAAAAATCGCGCTCTTTCATGATTTTTCCTGCTGGTATGCTTCGCGTCGGGTTTGCATCTCCTGCCAGATGGCGGGGGGGATGAGGGCGCGTACAGCCTGGATGAGGGGCTGGATTTGCCCAGCATCCTTTTCTTCAAGGTTAGCAGGAATTTCGACCCGCTGTCCATTCAAGGTCAGGGTGAAGCCGTATAACTCGCCGCCAACCCAGGCCGGATTGCGCTGACGCCACTTTTTGCGAAAGGCGCGGCAGGCGTGGGCGGCGGCATAGATGGCTTCGAGGGCGCCAGGCGCCAGGGGCAGGCTGGTTTCCCAGGTGGGGGTTCCAGGGCCGCTGTAATCCGGCTGGTAGGAAAGGTGCACAACCGCTTCGGGTCCGGCCTGGATGTCATATTCATAATGGTCAGGCGGGGGCAGGCTGCCTTCCTGCCAATGGTAGAATATGGAAAAATCAGATGGGCAGGATTCCATTAAACCTCCCTTGATGAAAAAAAACATCCGGCAGCCAGAAAGGCGCCGGATGCTGAAAAGGTGAGCCTTACTTGCGGGGAGTGAAGGCGCCCTGGATCATGGCGGGATCAAACCCGGCGCCGACCTCGCCATCCACCGCGTAGCGATAAACTGCGGCCACGTAGATGCCGGTGAGGGTGGACTGGATGAGGCCCACCACCATCAAACCCACCACGGCCACGGCGACAAAGGCGATCAGCAGGGGGATGGATTCAAAATAAAGGCCAATGGCCGCGCCGCCCAGGGCCAGGAGAATGATGATGAAAGTGAGGATGCCGAAGATGGTGCCGATGCCAAAATTGCCGGCAACCTGTTCGCCCCAGGTTTTCTTGAGCAGGGTGACGCTGCGCTTGATGGCTTCGATAGGGCCGACATTTTCCACCGCCAGAATGGGCACCACCAGGAAGGTGGCAATGTTCCAGGCCATGCCGATCAGGTTGATCACCAGGCGGCCGAGGCCGTTGCTTTTATCGGAAAGGGCTTTGAGGATCATGCCAACGGTAGCGGCAATGAGGGCGTATCCCAGCAGGGGCACGAAGCGGCTGCTGGCAATTCTCAGGCCGTCCCCCACCGTGGGATCGCCCCCGCGCAGACGGATGAGGGCCGCGCCGACCAGGGCTGTGTTGCAGTAAAAGATGACAAAATATTGAACGATATAGAAGGCAAAGGCGATGATCAGGGGAATGATGCCGAAGCCGTCATGGGCAATTTGGGAAAACATATCCCCCAGGGCCATGGGCACCAGGAATGCCAACGAGACGATGAACAGACCGATGGATGAAATGATGGGAAAAATGACCAGTTCCTTATCGGCCATGAGCACCTTATAACTGGCCTTGACCAGTTCCCAGCTATTAACCAGGCGATTCCACATGACAATACTCCTTTCACAAAAAATAGAAATCAGTCGCTGTTTCGCTCTGGGGAACGCGCAGCGGCCGCGCTGGCTGTTTTTTGCCCCAATTCCACAGAGCGTTCATAGGCGGCCCAAATGGCCCGCGAAATGGCAGTGCGGAAACCGGCTTTTTCAAGGTAATAGAGGGCGGCGGCAGAGGTTCCCCCTGGCGAGGTGACCTGGTTGCGCATGGTGGCGGGGTGGAGCTTGTTTTTCTGGTAGTAATCCACCGAACCTTTGAGGGTTTGCACCACCATTTGTTCCGCGATGCGGCGCGGCAGGCCCAGATGCACGCCGGCATCGATCATGGCTTCAAGAAACAGGAAGATATAAGCCGGGCCTGAGCCTGAAACCGCCGTGGCCATATCGAGGTAGGATTCCTCCTCAACGAAAATCTGTTCACCCAGGGCACCCAGAATCTTGCGGGCCAGCTCGCGCTGCTCTTCCGACACGCTGGCGGCGGCCGTCCAGACGGTGATGCCTTCGCCAATTTGGGCAGGCGTGTTGGGCATGGCGCGCACCAGGTGCGGATGCTGCAGGCCGGTTTGCAGGGTGAGGATGGGGGCGCCGGCCACAATGGAAAGCACCAGAGCATTGGGCGAGATTTTCCCCTGCAGGGCGGTGAGCACCTTATCCAGGCGCTGCGGTTTGACCGACAGCACCACCACATCCGCATCAGCCACCGCGGCGGCATTATCGGTGAAGGGAGCAAGACCGTAGCGGGCTTGAAGGTCTGTCACGCGGTCGTTATGGGGACCTGAAGCGCGAATTTGGCCGGCATCGGCCACGGCCTGGCGGATGAGGCCTGAGATCATAGCTTCGGCCATGACGCCGGGGCCGATGAAGGTGATGATGGGCAGATGATCCATAATTAGCTCCGTGATAAAAAAACTGGCCGCAATGCAGCCAGAAAAATGTTTCAGCTTTTGGCAGCCCAGCGGGCAAAAAGCGCATGCGAGAGGAAACGCCCGGCGCTTTTTTCCTGCGAGACCAGTTCTCCGGCTGTCACTTCGCCCTTAAGCCCTGACATCATTTCCTTCACAGCATTGTGCATGGTGACAGATGAGGACTGAATGGCATAAGCGGTGAGGACCACAAAGGTGGGCCGGGAATCCAGAATCTGGCGGCATTCATAGAGGAGGGCGGGCAGCAGGCGGTAAAATTCCCACACCTCTCCCTGGGGGCCGCGCCCAAATTTGGGCGGATCAAGGATGATGCCGTCGTAGGTGGTTTTGCGGCGGGCTTCGCGGCGCACAAATTTCACGGCATCGTCCACGATCCAGCGGATGGGTTTATCGCTCAGGCCGGAGAGAGCCTGATTTTCCTTTGCCATGGCCACTGCTTTATTGGAAGCATCCACATGGGTCACCCGCGCACCAGCCGCAGCGGCGGCCAGGGTGGCCAGGCCGGTGTAGCCAAAGAGGTTCAGGACGTTAAGCGGTCGGTCAGCAGCAGCGATTTTTTCACGCACCCAATCCCAATGGCAGGCCTGTTCGGGGAAAACGCCCAGATGGCGCGAGCCGGAGGTCTGGGCGTTAAAGCGTAAGCCTTTATAGGACATGACCCAGGGGTTTTGAACGGCCAACCTGTACTGCCAGTGACCGCCGTTTTCTTCCTGTGAAGGGATGAACACAGCATGGGCAGCCTGCCAGCGGCTGGCGGGCAGGGAGGGCTGCCAGACCGCCTGTACTTCAGGCCGGACGAAAATATTGCTGCCGTAACGTTCCAGTTTCTGGCCGTTTCCCGAATCAAGCAGTTCATAGTCCAGCCAGTCGGGAGAGGTCAGCAGGGTGAGAGAGGGAGCCTGAGAAGTATCTTTCATGCCTTTACTTTATCATCAAAAGTGCCAAAGGGGAAATAAACTGCACCAGCAATCCGAGGGCAGCAGCAATTTCAAAGGGTTTATGCAGGGGCGCCTGGGCCTGAATGGCATTTTTGGCGCGGCGCATCCTGATCAGGGGCGGCAGCAGCATGGCCGCAGCGATCACGATGATCAGGACGATCACCCACCAGGCAATAATATTAATGAAGAAAAAGGTGATGACAGTGCTGATGACGCCGATGGTCATGGAAATGATCATCATCCATTTGGTGATGGTGGGGCCAAAAACAATGGCGGTATGGCGCAGGCCGGCTTTTTTGTCGCCTTCCAGGTCGCGCATTTCGTTGAAAAGTTCACCGTAAAGGCTGATGGAACCCACCATGAGCAGGGGGTAAAACCAGATGTCATTGAGGGTGGAGGTGAAGGTGAAATAACCGCAGAGGTACTGCAGCCCGGCCAGCATGAAAATGTGGGAGAGAAAATCGAGAACGGCTATGTTTTTGAGGCGAATTCTGCGCCATGAGTAGATATAACTGATGACAATGCAGATGACACCGAAGAAGAAAGTCCACCCGCCAAGCAGGGCATAAATTACAAAAGAGAGGGCCGCAATGAACAAGGAGGCCAGGGTGGCAAAGCGGGAGGAAAGGTGACCAGCAGAAACCGGGTTGCGGACGGCTTTGGAAGGGGTCAGAGCATCATCGGGAGCGTCTTCAACGTCATTGATCATGAAGGCAAAGCCGACCACCAGCCAGTTGGCCACCAGAACGCCGACGAGGGACCAGGTAAATTCGCCATGCGCCGCGGCTGCGCCGAGCAGGGTGGTGACCGTGACGAAAGCCAGAAATTCGTTGACACGGGTCAGGCGGACAAGGCCGTTCACTTTCATTTTGATGCTCATTCTTTTACACTCCTGATGGGGGATATGGGATCGCCTCAGATCAGTATACCATAATCAACAACGGGTGGGGATGTCGGTAAATTAGGGTTAGATTAGGATATGATGACAAGGAAACCTTAAAAAATAACCCCGAGCTGCCTGAAAAGTTACAAAAACAGGGCTGCTCAACGAGCAGCCCTGCAAAATTGATCCAGCCGGAGATCAGGGTTGGGGGGTGGCTGTTGGCGGTTCGGGTGTGGCTGTGGGAGCGTTGCCGCCAGCCATGGTGCGGGTGAGGGTGCGGGTGGGCACCGCTGTGATCATATTGACCGGGATCTTCAGAACATCGCCGGCCGCAATGGCATTTTCGTTGGCCAGTTTGTTCAGGTTGACAATAGCGGCAACGGTGGTGTTGAATTTTTCGGCGATCAGGCCCAGCACATCGCCGCTCTTGACGGTGTATTCGATGACCGTGCCCTTGGGCAGGTTCGGGGGCAGGGGGGTTTCGGTGGGCAGCTGCGTGTTGGGGGCAGGGATGATGATTTTTTGGTTGGCCTGAATCAGGCAGGATCCATCCAGATTGTTGATGGCCAGCAGAACCCCCAAATCTACATTGTGTTTCTTGGCAATATCGGTGCAGTTGTCGCCATCTTGAACGATATATTCAAACGGCGCATTGGCCGTGGGCGACATGGTGATGGTGGGGGTCTGAGTCTCGGTCGGGGTGAGGGTGGGGGTGGCGGTGGGCGGGAGGGGGGTGTTGGTATGGGTGGCGGTGGGAGGAATGTTGGTGGCTGTGGGTGTGGGGGTGGGCGGCGGGGCGGCATTGCCAAGCCAGCTGACAATGATGATGATGCCCAGCACAATCAGGATGACGGCTGCGCCAACGATGAAGATGGGCCCTAACTGATTGCGTTTGCGATATGAATAGACGGTATCTGAATCTTTACCACTCATGGGTTTTTATCCTTTTTTAAATTTAGCGGTGCCCCGGCGGGTGAGCATCCGGCCCTGTTGGAGGGGAGTGCGGCCATTACTAAATGTCAGCACCCAGCAAGATGGTTGGTGGGGATGGCGGGTTCATCAAGAAGCCATTTCAAGTTCACCCAGAGACGTACAGGTTTATTCTAATTGAAGATTGAAATTTGTGTGAGTCTTTAAGCCAAAAAAGACGATTTTTTGTGACAAAATGGGGCTTAAAATGATCTTTTGACCGGTTTTGCGGCCTTGAAAATGACGGAATGGAAAATTTTCTTGACTTTTATTCCTGGCGGGGATAGACTTATGACATCCACTTCAACACAAGGAGTTTGATGTCATGGCTGATTTTTCTCATATGCCGCGGTACGACGTCCGCAATGACGGCGCCGGTCCTTACGCGGTTTTCTACTGTGATGTGTGCGGCCGTGAATTCCGGACGCAACCCAACATTGTCAACTCGGTGACCCAGGATATCGGCCGCCAGGCCGTGGGCGGTTTCCTGCGCAAGATCCCGATTCTGGGGCAGGCGGCCGCCGATAACCTGACGGGCGAAGACCCGCGCTATTCCTATAAGCTGGACCCGGCGCAGCTGGAACAGCATTGGAAACAGGCCCAGGTGCATTTCCGCGAATGCCCCACCTGCCAGCGGATTGTCTGCCTTTCAGATTTTGATACGCAGAGCGGCTTCTGCCAGGAAGACTCACCCCGCACCGAACAGATTGCCGAAGCCCGCGGCGCTCAGGCCGGGGCGGCCATCAAAGGCCTGGCCAACGCCTTTGGCCTGGGTGAATCCTTTGGGAAGGTGGGGGAATCACTCAACCAGGCAGCTCAGGCAGCGCAGCGGGCCAGCGAACAGATGGCGCGCTGCCCAAAAGACGGCACGCTGGCCAACCCCGGCACCAAGTTCTGCCCGGAATGCGGTTCGCCGATGGTGCAGCCGAGCGCGAACCGCTGCCCAAAATGTGGCACGGAAACGGCCGGAGCCAAATTCTGCCCGAACTGCGGAGAAAAGATGGAAGCGCCCAAACCCGCTGGCATTTGCAGCAACTGCGGCGCTGAAACCAAAGGCGCCAAGTTCTGCCCTGAATGCGGCACCAAGCAATAAGTCGAAATTTTTGATCTGTTGAGAAAAAATCATCCCCGGTGCAGTGACGGCCGGGGATGATTTTTTTTCATGATGATTTTGCTTTCAGCAGGGGCTTGAGGAACTGCCCTGTGTAGGATGCTGCATTGAGTGCCACCTCTTCGGGTGTGCCGTGGGCAATCAGGTAACCGCCGCGGTCGCCGCCATCAGGGCCCAGGTCAATGAGGTAATCGGCTACTTTGATGATTTCGAGATTGTGTTCGATGATGAGTACCGAGTTGCCGGCTTCCACCAGGCGCTGCAGCACATCAATCAGGCGGTGCACGTCGGCGGCATGCAGGCCGGTGGTGGGCTCGTCCAGCACATAGAGGGTGCGGCCGGTGGCGCGGCGCGAGAGTTCGCGGGCCAGTTTGACGCGCTGGGCTTCGCCGCCCGAAAGGGTGGTGGCGGGCTGGCCGATGCGGATATAGCCAAGGCCAACTTCGTCGAGCACGCGCAGCTTGTTCACGATGGCGGGGATGGAAGCGAAAAGCTCCAGCCCGGCTGAAACAGGGGTGTCGAGCACTTCGGCGATGGAGAGGCCTTTGAAATGCACCTGCAGGGTTTCGCGGTTGAAGCGCGCGCCGTGGCAGACATCGCAGGGGACATACACATCGGGCAGGAACTGCATTTCAATGCGCAGCTGGCCCTGGCCCTGGCAGGCTTCGCAGCGGCCGCCGTGAACATTGAAGGAGAAACGTCCGGCCTTGTAGCCGCGCATTTTGCTTTCGGGCATTTCGGCGAAGAGGGAGCGCACTTCATCAAAGATGCCGGTGTAAGTGCCTGGGTTGGAGCGTGGGGTGCGGCCGATGGGGGACTGGTCAATGTTGATAATTTTATCGAGGTAATCGATGCCTTCGATGCGCTCATATTCGCCGGGCTGGGTATGGGCGCCGTGCAGCTGGCGCGCCAGGGCGCGGTAGAGAATATCTGTCATGAGGGATGATTTGCCCGAACCAGAGACGCCGGTGATGCAAACCAGCTTGCCGAGAGGAATTTCCACATCGATATTTTTCAGGTTGTTGGCCCGTGCGCCGACCACGCGCAGGTGTTTGCCGTTGCCTGTGCGGCGTGTTTTAGGCAGGGGAACCGAGCGCCGACCGGAGAGGTAGGCCCCGGTAAGGGATTCGGGGTTGTTGAGGATATCCTGCACGGTGCCTTCGGCAACGATATGCCCGCCGTTTTCGCCGGCGCCAGGGCCGAGGTCGAGAATCCAATCGGCTGCCTGAATGGTTTCTTCATCATGCTCAACCACCAGCACAGTGTTGCCCAGGTCGCGCAGGTTCATCAGGGTGGCCAGCAGGCGCGAATTGTCGCGCGGGTGAAGGCCGATGGACGGCTCATCCAGAACGTAGAGCACGCCCATCAGGCGCGAACCGATTTGCGTGGCCAGGCGAATACGCTGAGCTTCGCCGCCGGAAAGCGAGCCGGCGGAGCGTTTGAGGGTCAGGTAATCGAGGCCGACATCCACCAGAAAGGTGAGGCGGGCCTGAATCTCCTTCAGAATGCGCTCGGCAATTTTTTGCTGGCGGGGGGTGAGCGGTGAATCGGGCATGTTGAGCTTCTGCACCCAGGCCAGCGAGGTGAGCACGGGCCATTCTGAAACGGTCAGGATGTTGTGGCCGTCAATGGTGACGCTGAGCGCTTCAGGGCGCAGGCGAGCGCCGCCGCACACCTGGCAGGGACGGTCGCTCATGAATTCGCTGATGCGCGAGCGGATATATTCTGACTGCGATTCGCGGTAGCGGCGTTCGAGGTTGCCGATAATGCCTTCGAAAGCGGTTTTAAAGATGGCCTGGCGGCCTTCGCGTTCAAAGCGCATATCCACTTCTTCGCCGCTGGTGCCGTAAAGGATGATATTCAATTGTTCTTCAGGCAGAGAGCTGAGGGGGGCATTGAGGTCAATGTGGTAATGCTGGGCCACAGCTTCGACCATTTGCCAGTAATACCCCTTATCCTCGCGGGCGTTGCTCCATTCCATGGCCGTGACGGCGCCTTCGTTGAACGACCGGTCCATATCGGGGATAAGCAGATCGGGGTCAATTTCCAGTTTGTTGCCCAGCCCCTGGCATTCGGGGCAGGCGCCGTGGGGGGTGTTGAAGGAAAAGGTGCGCGGTTCAATTTCGGGCAGGCTGCCGTGTTCGGGGCAGGCGAGATGCTCTGAAAAGAGCAGGTCCTGAGGCGGCTCCACGGAGATGTTCTGCACGGTGAGGTAGCCTTCACCCACCTTGAGGGCGGTTTCCACGGAATCGGTCAGGCGTGAGCGGGCGGCCTCTTCATCTTCAGGGCTCTCGGGGTCGCTGCGCACAATGCGGTCCACCACGGCTTCAATGGTGTGCTGCTTGTAGCGGTCGAGGGTGATTTCATCGTCGAGGTTGTAAACCACGCCATCCACGCGGGCGCGCACAAAGCCGGCCTTGCGAATTTCGTCAAAGACGTTTTGGTAGGTGCCTTTGCGGGCGCGCACAATGGGAGCCAGGATCAGCAAACGGGTGCCCGCAGGCATTTTTTCGATGGTATCAACCATTTCCTGGGCCGATTGGCGGGTGACCACACGGTCGCAGGTGGGGCAGTGTGGGGTGCCCACGCGGGCAAAGAGAAGGCGCAGGTAATCGTAGATTTCGGTGACGGTGCCAACCGTGGAGCGCGGATTGTGCGAGGTGGCTTTCTGGTCAATGGAGACGGCGGGAGAGAGCCCCTCAATGGCATCCACATCGGGTTTGTCCATCTGGCCGAGGAACTGGCGGGCATACGCGGAAAGCGATTCCACGTAACGGCGCTGGCCTTCGGCAAAGATGGTGTCGAATGCCAGCGAACTTTTTCCGGAACCGGAGAGGCCGGTAATCACGACCAGTTTATCGCGGGGGATTTCGACGGTAATATTTTTAAGATTGTGTTCCCGCGCACCAACCACACGGATCACATTATTAGTCATAAAGCACCTGCCTTTGTAGTTATTCGGCGCATATTATAGCACATTTGTTTTTGAATTCTGCTTTGATTTGATAACCTGACAAAAATGATAGCCTTTTTGTACGCGCATCTCAATATTAGAATAAATGTTCTTGCATGTCAAGAGGGAAAGATTCCTGGCTTTACACCCTGATGGACCGGGAATCAGGAAAGGATGGAGTATAATGATGATATTGTTATCAGGCCAGGACGATCTCAACTCTCCCCACCGGGGAAAACGAAAGAGGACACATGGAAGAAAAACAACATAAACAGGCCATTTTTGGCTGGACGATGTACGACTGGGCGAATTCTGTCTTTGCCACCACCATCATGGCAGCCGTGCTGCCGGTGTATTATTCCTCGGTGGCCGTCAACCGCCCTGACCAGCCAGAACTGGCGACGGCTTACTGGGCCTACACCACCACCATCGCGCTGCTGCTGGTATCTCTGCTGGGCCCCATCCTGGGTACCATGGCTGATTTTGTGGGCGGCAAGAAGCGCTTCCTCTCTCTCTTTGTGGTGATTGGTGCCATCGGCACGGCGCTGCTCTATTTTGTGGGGCCGGGCGATTGGATGTTGGCTTCGGGTTTCTTCATCATTGGCAGCATCGGTTTCTCGGGATCGTTGGTTTTTTATGATTCACTGCTGCCGCATGTGGCCCGGTCGGATGAGATGGATAAGGTTTCTTCCCGCGGCTATGCCATGGGGTACCTGGGCGGCGGCCTGCTGCTGGCGGTCAACCTGGCGATGATTATGCTGGCGCCGGATGAACTGACCCAATTGATGACGCGCATTTCTTTCCTGACGGTGGCGGCCTGGTGGATGGTCTTCACCATCCCGCTGTGGAAATTTGTCAAGGAACCCAAGCGCAGCCTGATGGAAGGCGAACAGGGGCATGAGAACCCGGTTGCGGCTGCCATCCGCCGCCTGGGCCAAACCTTCACCTCCATTCGCCAGTACAAGGAATTGCTGAAATTCATCCTGGCCTTCTGGCTGTATAACAACGGCATCGGCACCATCATTTACATGGCGTCCATTTACGGTGCAGAGCTGAAATTTGGCCAGACCACCATCATCGGCACCCTGCTGATGGTGCAGTTTGTGGCTATTCCCTTTGCCCTTTTGTTTGGCTGGATGGGCGGCAAATTCGGCACTAAAAAATCCATCCTCATCAGCCTGGGCATTTACACCTGCATCGCCATCGGTGGTTATTTTATGCAGCAGGAAATGCATTTCTGGCTGCTGGGTTTTGCCGTGGCCATGGTGCAGGGCGGCAGCCAGGCCCTTAGCCGGTCGCTGTTTGGCCGCATGATGCCCAAGAGCAAATCGGCAGAATTTTACAGTTTCTTCGCGGTCAGCGAAAAGATCGCCGGAACGGTGGGGCCGCTGGTGTTCGGCCTGGCCACTCAGATTTTTGGCGGCGGCCGCATGGGCATTATCTCGCTGGTGATTTTCTTCATCCTGGGCGGGCTGCTGTTGACCCGGGTGGATGAGAAGGCCGGTATTGCCGTGGCAGAGGCTGAGGAAGCCCGCCTGGCAGGTGAAAAGGCCTGACTGTGAGCCGGCTGACTAAAATTTCTCTGCTCCTGGCCGTTTTTTTTGGCCTGGACAAAGTTATTGGGTTTGTGCGCCAGATAATCATTGCGCGGCAATTTGGTTTTTCGGCTGATCTGGACGCCTTCAATGCCGCCAACAATCTGCCTGATTTGCTCTACATGCTGATTTCTGGCGGAGCTCTGGCAATGGCTTTCATTCCGGTGCTTACAGAAGTGCTGACGGAAGAAGGGCGGCCGCAGGCCTGGCAGCTTTTCTCGCGGATTGCCAACCTGGCTTTTCTGGTGACGGGGTTGATGGCCCTGGTGACTGCGCTGGTGGCTGAGCCTCTGGTGGGTTGGGAACTGGGCATTGCGCCGGGTTTCAACTCGGACCAGCAGCGCCTGGTGGCCGAATTGATGCGCCTGAACCTGATTGGAACCCTGATTTTTTCGATATCTGGCCTGGTGATGTCGGGACTGCAGGCCAACCAGCACTTTTTGCTGCCGGCGATGGCGCCGCTGCTTTATAATGTTGGGCAGATTTTTGGCGCTCTGGTGCTTTCCCCAAAGGAAGGTGTCAGCCTGGGCCCGGTGACCCTGCCGGCTTTTGGGATGGGGGTGCATGGGCTTTTATATGGCGTGATCATTGGGGCGGTGCTGCACCTGGCCATCCAAATTCCGGGATTAATCCACTATCAATTCCGCTGGACGCCCGGCCTGGCGCTGAAGGATGCGCGGGTGAGGCAGGTGCTCAGCCTGTTGGGGCCGCGCGTGCTGACCATGCTGTTCATTCAAATCATCTTTATGGCGCGCGACAACCTGGCCAGCCACCTGGCCACCGGCGCGGTTTCAGCCCTGACCTACGGGTGGATGATCATGCAGGTGCCTGAAACTCTGATTGGCACTGCGATTGGGACGGCCATGCTGCCCACTCTGGCGGAGTTTTATGCGCGCAAGGATTTCAAAGGCCTGGGCGAGACGATTGACCGGGCGGTGCGGGTGTTGATGTCACTGACCATTCCCGCTGCCGCCATCCTGGCTTTTGGTGTAGGCCCACTGTTGAGCGTGGCTTTCAAGCTGGATGCTGCTGCTGAGGCCACCCTGCTGATGGTCAGCCAGGCTTACCTGGTTGGGCTGATGGGGCATTCCCTGCTGGAAGTGGCCACACGCTCATTCTATGCGCAGCAAAATGCCCGCATGCCGATGTATGTTTCGGCGTTGAATGTGACCCTGTTCATCCTGTTTTCGCTGGGCCTGATGCAGGTGATGGGCGCGGCTGGCATTGCCCTGGCCAACAGCCTTTCTTACACCATCGAAGCACTGCTGCTGTTTTACCTGCTTTCGAGGAAGCTGCCGGTGCGCTTTAACTGGCTGCCGGTGGGGCTGCGGGCACTGCTGGCGGGGGGCCTGGGCCTGGCCCTGACCCTGGGCTTGCTGGCGGTACTTCCGCTGCGGGGCCTTTTTGCGGCGCCGCTGGCGATGCTGGCTGGCATGCTGGTTGCACTTCCATTCATCTGGAAAGAAGTGCGCCTGCTGCTGAAACTGTAAGCTTTGGCATACTTACGGTATAATAGAATGTATGATGAATATGAACTCTGATGATACTCAACCTATAAAACCTGTCGAACCATCATCGGCGCCCACCCAGCCGATTCCGGCTGTCAGGGCGGCTGCTGCTGACACCAAACCCATCCCACCCCAAAAGACGAAAGTCAGCCGCTGGCCCTGGATTTTGCTTGGCTTTGCCGTTTTTCTGGTGCTGGCTGGCCTGGGAGTTTTCTTTGGCTACCAGGCCGGTATTCAGCGGCGTTTGGTGAAGGAGGCCGCCCAGGTTTCGCTGGCAGCCTCAGAGCAATTCGAGCGCGGCATGGTGGATTATCGTGAAGGGCGTTACGAGGCTGCTCGCCGCCGCTTTGAATATGTACTGCGAATTGACCCGAATTTCCCCGGCGCGATGGAAAAATTCACCGAGGTGCAGGTGGTGATGATGCGCACGGCCACGCCGACCACGGCACCAACGGCTGCGCCGACCAGCACCCCCACACCGCCTTCGGCCACCGCCACCCCAGATACCCGCGGCGCAGACACCCTTTTCCAGCAGGCCAAGGGCTACCTGGCGGCTCAAGACTGGACGAATGCGATTGTGACGCTGGACCTGCTGCGTCAGATGGATTTGCAATATCACACCGTGGAAGTGGACGGCATGTATTATGTGGCCTACCGCTACCGCGGGGTGAAGAAAATCATGTATGATGGCGACCTGGAGCCGGGTATTTTTGATCTGGCTCAGGCTTCGCATTTTGGCCCGCTGGACTATGAGGCGGACAGTTTTCGTACCTGGGCCAGCTACTACATTACCGGCGCCAGTTTTTGGGAAGTGAACTGGGAACAGGTGGTTTATTTCTACAGCTTTGTGGCTCCGGCCTTCCCGAATATGCATGACGGCAATGGCTGGACGGCCTCAGAGCGTTACCGGGTGGGTTTGATGCGGTACGGCAACGACCTGGCGGCGCGCGGCGAGTTCTGCAAGGCTCAGGAACAATACACCCTGGCGCTGCAGATGAGCAGTGATCCGGTGCCGGTGCCGACGGCTAACTGGATTGCGGAACAATGCATCATTTCGCAATATACCCCCACACCGGAATATATTCCACCGACTGAAACACCCACCCCCACGCCAACGGGCGAAGTTCCCCTGCCAGTTGAACCCACTCCCACGGAGACGCTTCCCCCGGGCTAGGAGGATTTTAATGGTAGAACAACCTGTCCCCACCATTCTGGTCATAGATGACGAACCCGGCATCCGGATTGGCTTGAAGGCAGCGCTGCAGCGCGAAGGGTTCAGCGTGCTGGCGGCGAGCGATGGTGGCGAAGGCGAGCGGATGGCGCGCATTTACCGGCCTGATTTAATTATCAGCGATGTGATGATGCCGCCGCCGAATGGCTTTGAATTGAAACGACGGCTGCAGGATGAAACCGAGACAGCCGTCATTCCATTTATCTTCCTGACAGCGCGCATGGCCGAAGAGGACCGGCTGCGGGGGTTCAGCACTGGCGCCGATGATTACATCACCAAACCGTTCAGCCGCCAGGAACTGGTGGCGCGGGTCAAAGCCATTCTACGCCGGCAGGAGCTGGGCCGTCAGGTAGGCCAGAAAGAGGCCGAGGCCCGGCTGGAACAGCTGCACCAGGAAATCTCCAAAAATATCACCCATGAGCTGCGCACACCGATGAGCAGTGTGTTGACCAGTTTGGATATATTGCTGCAGAAGAAATTTTCACGGCCTGAAGAGCTGGCCTGGTTTGCCGAGACGGCGCTGAAAAACGCGGAACGTATGCAGGGATTGGTGGAAGATCTCATTTTTCTGACCGATCTGGATGCTGGTTTGACCTATAATTTCAGGCAGAATGTGAACCTGAATTATGATTTACGGCAGACTTTGGAGCGCAAGTTGTCGTGGTGGAAGGACCGCCAATTGATGACCAGCATCACCATCGCCTCGGATGTGATCCTGAATGCACCGCGCGGGCAGCTTTGTCAGGCAGCGGCGCATCTGCTGGATAATGCCTGCAAGTTCAGTCCCGAAGGCGGGCAGGTGGGCTTCCATGTGGCCGCCAATGGCGACGGTGGATGCATCATTACCGTGACAGACGAGGGAGAGGGTATTCCACTTGATTTTCGGGAGAAAGTGTTTGAACGCTATTACCAGATCAGCCAGGGTGACGCTCGAATTTACGGCGGTCTGGGGGTGGGCCTGACCATTGCCAGAGCTTTTGCCCGCGGGCTGGGTGGCGATGTGACGATTTTGGGCAGCCAGAAGGGGTGCAGAGTGCAGATGGTGATCCCGCCGGGAAAATCGGACTGGGGTTAGAGGATGACAACCTCAGGCAGGCGCCAATGGGGGAAACAGCCGCATCCGCCGAGAAGCGGGCGGAAGAACTGGGCGCGAATTTGCCAGGAATTGCACAGCAAAGTGGTGGATGGGGAAGAACTCATCCAGATTGCATCAAATGGCGCAAAATTAGGCAACTGGAGCTGCGGCCTGAGCCGCGGCATTGAAACGTTTGGCCTGCACTGGGCGCAGATTTTGAGTGAACAGGTGGATGAAACCTGCCCGGTGGAGCAGCTAAAATGGGATCGCTGGATTCATCCGGATGATGTCAGCGTGGCAGGCGCCGCGCTCAGCAAATACCTGACCGGGAAGCTGCCAGATTATTCGGCTGAGCTGCGGCTGCGGCAGCCCGATGGGAGTTACCTGTGGATTCTGGATACTGGACGGGTCAGCCTGGCGGGAGAAACACCGCTGCAGATGCGGGGATATTACCTGGAGATCACAGAACGCAAGAAGGCCGAAGCTGAATATAAGGCGGCTCTGCGCTTATCAGAGGAACGGTCTGCAGAACTGGAAATTCTCAGATATTTTGCTGAGCAGTTGAATCAGGCGGTGACGGTGACCGAGGTGGCGCAGACTGGCATTGACGCGGTGCTGGCTTTCAGCGGCGCCGAGGTGGCCTGGCTGCTGGCAGTGGAAGGAAGCGGCGCGAGGCGCCTGCATGTGGCATTCAATCCGTCGCCTGGGGCAGAAGTGGAAGCGCGCACACCTGCTTCGCCACCCGACTGCCGCTGTTTGCAGAGACTGCGCTCTGGTGAGATGCAGGCTCCGGAATATTTGCCGGATTGTGAATGGCTTTGCCATGCGCGAACCGACCCGCATGGTGCGTGCGGGCATGTGAGCCTGCCGATTTTTACTCAGCGGCAACAGCTGGGTTTGTTAAACCTGGCCATGCCGGGCATGCCTTCAGATAATGCCATGGCCATGCTGGTGACCATCAGCGCTCAATTGAGCGTGGCCATGGAAAGAGCTGTGTTGTTTGCCGAAGTAGCCGGGTCGCTTGACCGTGAACAGAAGCTGAACGAGGTCAGCCGCAGCATCACCCAGGGATTGCAGCTTGAGACCACCCTTGAAAATGTCGTCAGGCAGACAGTGGGACTGCTGCAGGCTGACGCAGGCGTGATGGGGCTCCTTTCGGACGATGGGGAAAGGTTGACCTTCCCATTTTTCTATCACCTGCCGGCGAATTTCGACTGGCAAATATTGCTCAAAGGGGAGGCCCTGGCCTGGCAGGTGCTGGGCACCGGCGAAGCCATGCTCTATTCCGGAGGGCAGCCTTCGTCTGGCGCGGTGGCAGATATGCTGCTGCTGGGGATTAAAGGATTGATGATTGTCCCCGTCAGGGTTGGAAAAGATATTTTAGGTGTTATTGGTCTGTACACATTTGAAATGGCCAAGATGTTTACACAGCGGGATGTGCGCCTGGCAGAAATGATTGGCCATCAGGCCGGCACAGCCATTCAGAACGCCCGCCTGTATATGGACACCATGCGGCGCTCAGAAGAATTGAAACGCCGCGATGCCATTTTGGACGCAGTTGGATTTGCCGCCGGACAATTTTTGCAGGCCCTGGATTGGCAGGAGAAAATTGAGAGCGTGCTGCAGCACATTGGCGCAGCTTCGCGGGCGGTGCGCATTACCCTTTACCGGTTGAAAGGGGATGATCAAACCGAGCGTCTTCATTTCTGGCCGGCTGGCGAGGCAGGCGCGGGCGAAGGGGGGGGGGTGATGACTGCGGCGGATTTTGCCCGCTGGCGGGATGATTTGAAGGCCGGAAAATTGATCTATGACCGTTCAGATTCCAGCACCGCCGATTTGCCCGGAGATGATCTGCACATGGTGGTGGTGGCGCCGGTTTTTGTCGGCAAACAATGGTGGGGTTTGATGCGGTTCCACGAACCCACCAGCGAACGGCAGTGGTCAAAAAGCGAATATGAAGCCTTGAAAACAGCTGCCGATATTCTTGGGGCAGCCATTCAGCAGCAGGAAACGCTGCGAGCGCTGCGTCACAGCGAAGCGGAAAACCGCGCTTTGCTGGCATCCATCCCTGATGTGATCTTTCGCCTGCGGCCTGACGGCCTGGTGACCGGTTTCACCGGATCGCGGGAGCAGATCAGCCTGCCGGTGGCGCCGGAAGGGCATTTCATCCATGAATTGATGCCTGAGGCAGTGACAGGCATGGTGATGGAAGCCATGGCCAACCTGTTCAAGGGGCAGGGGATGGCACTGATGGAATATGAGACGAAGACGCCCCAGCTTGGCCGCCAGACTTTTGAGATTCGCCTGGCGCGCATGGGGAGCGATGCGGTGCTGGGCATGGTGCGCAACATCAGCGAGCGGGTGCACCTCGAACAGATGAAATCAGATTTCATCAACCGCGCCGCGCATGATTTGCGCACGCCGCTGACAGCGGCAATATTGATGGTGGACCTGATTCGCGAAGGCGGCACCGAGGAGGAACTGGCGGAATACTGGCGCGTGCTGCAAATGGAGCTTGACCGTCAGCGGGCCCTGGTGGAGGAACTGCTGACAGTGGGACGTCTGGAAACGGGCAGTTTCCAGATTCAACCGCAGCCAATGAACCTGGCAACGGTGCTGCGCGAAGCCGGCGAGGCGGTGATGACGGCCGCCATTGACCGCCACGTGATTCTGGATGTCAACCTGCCAATTGAGCAACCGGTGGTGATGGGCGACCGCAGCGGGCTGCGCCAGGTGTTCATTAATTTACTGGACAATGCGGTTAAATTCAGCTATGAAGGGCAGAAAGTGGAAATGACCACCGAACAGAAGGGCGGAGGCATTTGGGTGGAAGTGAAGGATCACGGCATGGGTATTCCGGAAGATGACATTGATGATCTGTTCAGCCGCTTTTTCAGAGCCAGAAACGCCATTGAAGGTGAAGTTCCGGGAACAGGGATTGGCCTGTATATTGTGCGCAGCATCATTGAACGCCTGAATGGAAAAATTGAGGTGCACAGCAAGCTGAACGAAGGCACCACCATGCGGGTGTGGCTGCCGCTGGCCTTGCCGCCTGAGCCAGAATAAGCGGCGGATGTTCTGAAGAAGACGGGTTGGTTGAAATCAGCGGAGGCCTGGAGGATTAAGCCAGGCCAGCCAGCCGCGTGAACGTTTTTTCTCAGGCGTGTATTTATCAAACGCCACAAGCATGAGATTGAGAGCCAGGAGACCAGCACCAGCCCACTGCAAAGGGGCCAAATGCTCGCCCAGCCAGAGCCAGGCCAGAAGCAGGGTTATCAACAGTTCACCCAGCCCCAACAGGGCAGTTTGCAGGCCGCCCAGATGCTTGACCCCCAGGAAGAGGGTGAAGCGTGAGAGAAAGGTGACGACACCCATGCCCACCACCGGCCACCAGAGTTCAACCACAGTCTGATCAGGGGCAATGGGGGGTGTCTGACGGTCAAAAATCAGGTAGGCCAGCAGCACGACCACAAACATGGACATCAAGGTGTAAAGGGTGACGGTGGGGGCGGGAACTTCGAACAGGACGCGCTGGTTAATGATGACATGCAGGGCGTAGAGGCAGGATGAAATGATCATGAAGGCAACGCCGATCATGTCGATTTGCGCCGAACCGGCGTTGACAATCAAATAAATGGCCGGCACAGAAAAAAGCGCGCGCACCAGAGTAAGGCGGTTGACAGCCTGGCGATCCACAATCAGCCAGAGGGCTACAAAGACGGGATAAAAAGAATAGAGCAGGTGGCCCAGGCTGGCATCAATGCGCTGCAGAGCGGCATAGTAGAAAATGGACCCCAACCCGTTAATGCCCCCGGCCAGAGCGCAGCCGGCCAGGCCAACAGGAAAGATATAGAAAAATTGACGGCGGAACAGGCCCATCAGGATGAGCAGGAGCAAAACAGCAATGCCTGTGCGAAAGGCGACCACCTCGGTGGAAGAAAAACCCAGGCGTAAAGCCTGTTTGCCAAAAACCGGGGCAAAGCCCATGAAAATGGCTGAAGCGAGGGCCGCCTGGATGCCGATGATGCGCTTCGAGGTCATCAGCGGTTAACCAATCAGAGAGCGAACTTCATCAGCCAGCTCATCGCTCATAAAATCGCCTTTTTGCATCAGCGATTGGATATGACCCTTCAGGCGTTCCCTTTCTTCTTTGGTCAGGTCTTTGGCGGTGACCACAATAACGGGTATTTCGGCGGTTTCCTTGTTCTTTTGCAGGGCATCCAGAACGCCGAAGCCATCCACTTCGGGCATCATCAGGTCCAAAATCATCAAGTCGGGGTGTTCATTTTGGGCCAGGGCAATGGCTTCGCGGCCGTTGGTGGCTTCAGAGAGGGTGTAATTGCCCTGGGCCTGCAGAATGCGGCGGATAAGGCGGCGCACTTCGGGGTTATCATCTACAATGGCAATGCGGGGGAAGCGATCGCGGGTGACATGACTGAGGGCAGCCAGCAGGCCTTCCTGCGGGACGGGCTCGGCGACGGCGGCGGCGGGCTGTGAAGGCACCACCACGCTGCGCGACCAGTTTTCGCCGAGGATGAATTGTTCAATGGGCACGGTGTGACCGGTGAGATTGACCACGATGGTATCGCTGGGTTTGATGATGCCGTTGCGAACCATTTTGATCATGCCCGCGAAGGCCACGGCGGAAGCCGGTTCCATGGAAAGGCCTTCCATTTTAGCCAGGATATGCATGGTGCGGAAGGCGTCTTCATCGGAGACGCTTTCGAAATAGGCTCCTTCGCCTCCGCGGCTGTTTTTAAACAACAGGGTGTAAGTACGGCCGGGGTCGCCGGTGGCAAGGGTGGCGATGCGGGTGCGCGGAGAAACGGGGGTGGCGATTTCCTTGCCTTCCTGCCAGGCCTGCACCATGGGCGAGCAGCCTTCAGCCTGGATGATGCCCAGGCGGGGGATCTGGCCGATCAGGCCCATGGTTTGCATTTCTTGAAAGCCTTTCAGCACGCCCAGGGGACCCAGGCCGCCGCTGACAGATTGGAAATACCAATCAGGAGAGGGCAGGGGAAAACCATTGGCGTCTTTTTTCAACCACGAAAGCTGTTCAGCGGCCTCAAAAGCGATGGTTTTCATGGCTTCCACCGAGGTGATGGTGCGGGTACCCTGATCGAGGAAGAGGTTGCGCTGCCGGGCAAATTCGGCGGCCACCTGCTTGGCCTGATCGTAAGAACCGGTGACTTTGATCACCTGAGTGCCGTAAAGGGCCACCTCGCGCATTTTTTCGGGCGGCACCAGGCTGGTGAGAAACGCCCAGAGCTTGATGCCAGCGCGGGCGGCATAAGCGGAATAGGAGATGGAGACATTGCCGGTTGAGGCGACCACCATTTCTGTGATGCCGGCTTCCTTCAGCGCTGAAATGGTCACGGCAGCCTGGCGGTCTTTAAATGAAGAGGTTGGTCCCTGTCGTTCATCCTTGATGTAGATGTTGGGACAGCCCAGCATCATGCCCAGGTTGACGGCGCGAATCAGGGGCGTGCCGCCTTCTCCGAGGGTCAGCTCGGGGTTGGGTTTGCGCACTGGCAGCAGTTCACGATAGCGCCAGATGGCAAACGGCCGCGAAGCCCAGGTGGAGAGGATGGTTTTGCTGAGGCCGGCGTAATCATAGCGGGCCTCTCGCCAGGCACTCCCACACGCCGGGCAGGTGAACTGCTTCGGCGTGTAGGGGTGATCGTGACCGCAATCCAGGCAGTGCAGGATCGTTTCAGGATTCATAAGCCAACCTATGTGTTATGCTTTTTCGGCAATTCTGGCCAGTGCATCAAGCAGATCGTTTTGCAGAATGGGTTTCACCAGGTAGGCGGCAGCGCCGAGGCTGAGACCTTTTTTCACTTCATCCTTGATGCTGCAGATGATGATGGGCAAATTCTGTGTTTCGGGGTTCTTCTTGAGCGCGCTGAGGATTTGCCAGCCATCCACGCCGGGCATATTGATATCCAGGGTGATGGCGAAAGGCTGAATCTGGCGAATGGCATCCAGCGTATATTGTGGATCAGTGAGGGCATAGACGGTGTAGCCGGCTGTGAAGACATAACGTGCATACATGTTGATGACCTGCGCATCATTATCAATGCAGATGATGTTGCGGTTTTCAACTGGCATCTGTTCAACCAGCACAGGCGCTTCCGTTTCAGCCGCAGGGGGTTCAGCCGGGGGCTCGGGTTCCGGTTCTGGCTGAGGTTCGGGTTGAGGTTCGGGCGCGGCAGGCTGAACTTCGGCCTGGGGCGACTTTTGGGGCTCAGGAGCGGCTTTTTCAATTTCCACTGTGGAAGCTGCCGCTGGCACAGGAACTGGCTGAGCAGGCTCAGGCGGCAGGGCATCCGCGGCGGGCTCTGCGGACATTTCATCCACCGATTTCTTGACGGGCAGGGTGAAGAAGAAGGTTGAACCCTTATCCACTTCACTGTGCAGCAGGCCAATGCGGCCGCCGTGCATTTCCACAAAGGAGCGGGAAATGGACAGGCCCAGGCCGGTGCCGCCGGTTTTGCGGGTGGATGAATCATCCACCTGGGAGAAGGCCTGGAAGAGTTTGACACGGTCTTTCTCGGCGATGCCTGGGCCGGTATCGGCCACGGTAACGATGATTTCCTGTTCGCCGGTGGGGCCAAGCTGGGTTTTGGCTTCCACAGTGATGGAGCCCTGTTCGGTGAACTTGGCCGCATTTGAAAGCAGGTTGATCAGCACCTGGCGCAGGCGCATCTGGTCGCCAAAGACGGGGGGCAGATTGGGCTCAACGTGGTGCGATAAGCGGATGGGCTTGTCTTTGATGAGACCGACTGCCGTAGAAATGGCCACATTAACCAGGTCGGTCATGTTGATTTCATCAAAGGTCATCTGCATCTTGCCAGCTTCGATCTTGGAGAGGTCGAGGATGTTATTGATAAGGCCGAGCAGATGTTGGCCGGAGTTATAAATGGCGGTGAGGTCGGTTTTTTGCAGGTCGGTCACAGGACCGTCGATGCCTTTGAGGATGACGCGTGAGAAGCCGATGATGGAATTGAGCGGGGTGCGCAGTTCATGGCTCATGTTGGCCAGGAACTGTGATTTGAGGCGGTCGGCTTCGCGGATTTCTTCGTAAGCTTTCTGTGACACGGCGTAAGACCGGGCATTATCGATGGCGACAGCAATCTGATCAGCCAGGGTTTGCAGCACGGCCACATCTTCAACCGCAAAGGCATTGGCAACGGATGATTGCAGATCGAGGACGCCAAGAACGCGCTTGCCAATTTTCAATGGGATGGAGAGTTCGGCCTTGGTGTTTTGCAGAAGTGGATAGGGCTTGAAAACCGGGCTGGTGGAAACATTGTTGATGAGGGTGTATTCCCCTGAAATGGCGGTTTGACCAATCACGGAATCGGGACCGGCATGCAGGGTGTAGTTTTCCTTCTTCATCATTTCGCCGGCGTAACCGGTGCCTTCAGAGATGCTGACCGCGTCGCCTTCTTCGGTGTTAAGGAAGATGGCCACAAAATACAGCTCAAAACGTTCCTTGATCATGTTCACCGAACGGCTGAGCATGGTGTCGAGGGCCAGGGTAGAGGAGGTGTCGCGGGCAATTTCAGCTGCTGTCTGAAGTTCGAGGGCGCGGCGCTGAGCTTCATTGAGGAGGCGGAAGTTATCCATGGCGACGGAGAGCTGGGTAGCAATGGTTTGCAGGAAGGTAACTTCGGCCGGGGTGAAGATTTCGCTCTTGCGGCGGCCGGCGATGAGCACACCAATGCTTTCGCCGCGCACCTGCAGGGGCATGAGCATAATGGCCAGCAGGCCGGCGCGGTAAAGCATTTCCTTTTCGTCATCATTCAGGCGGGGTTCCTGGGCAATGTTGTTGCACACCACTGTCTGTCCGTGCAGCAGCATTTCTCCGAAGGGGAAACGCCCGGCCAGAGAGCGGGGGGAATCGGCCCAGCCTGAAATATCAGGGTCGGCTATGCAGGCCACCTGCTCGAGGTATTTCTGGCTTTCCTGGGTGTGAAGCAGGCGCACCGCAGCGATGTTGGTGCTGACGCCTTTGCGGATGGTTTCGAGGGCAATGCCAAACAATTCCTTCTCGTTTTGCGCGGTGGAAAGGTGGCGGGAAGTTTGGAAGAGCAGCGTGGCTTCATCAGCGCGCTGTTCGCTCTGAGCCAGGCTGAGCAGGTTTTGCACGCCAATGGCGGCCTGACCGGTGAGGCTGACCATCCGGCGGATTTCAGCTTCCGGGAAGGACTGAGCGTTTTCGTAAAGGCCGTTGATAAAGCCGATCCATTGACCGCCGACCACCAGGGGCAGGAAGATGCCTGCGCGGGCATTAAACTGACGCTGGAAGAGGGTGCGCATGTTGGGATCGAGCAGGTGGGTGCTTTGTATGTCTTCAATGCAGATAGGTGAGCCCGCACTCAGCAGGCGGTTAGCCGCCGGGAAATCCTTGAGCATATACAGGTTGGTCATCTCATTGCTTGAAGATTTAGAATGGCGGGCCATGATATGCGCCGACTCGGGCAGGGTCATGCCGTCGAAGACCTGGTCAAAGAGCATGATCGAGTCGCTGTCTGCCTTGCTGAGGATGGTGTGTTTTTCCAGCACGGTGAGGATATCCTCATAGGTTTTGGCTGTGTTCAACTCAGCCGAGGCCTGGTAGAGGGACTCTGTGACGGAAAGGGCCGACTGTGTCTGTTCAAACAGGCGCACGTTTTCAAGCGAGGTGGCCATCTGGCCAAGAATGGGCGGGAAAATGCGCATTTCATTAGGGGTAAATGAGTGGCGCATTTGGGCCAGCAGCGCCACCGTGCCAAGCTGGCGACGGCCGATGATCAGGGGCAGCAGGGCATAGGAACTGGTGTTTTCAGGATCCAAGAGATTCTGGGTGCCAAGCATGATGCGGTCATCGGGGACGATTTCATCATAATAGGCTGGCGTTGTGAGCACCAGACGGTTGATGGAGCATTCGGCGGTGGGGATGGCCTCATTGAGCACAAAGGTCAATTTGGCTCCCCAGCCGGCGTGCCAGGTGGCCGCAATGGTGGCGCTTTCGACCAGGTTGTTGGCGCCATAATTGAACAGAACCAGAGCAGCGCGGTTGACGGCGGGGATTTTTTGCGCTTCGCAGAGGGCCGTGAGCATTTCTTCCAGGTTGGCAGCGATGCCCACACGGCGGCTGGTGGTATAGAGGCGTTCTGCCTCGTTCAGGGATACCTGGAGCTGGCCAAGCAGGTCTTCGCGGATGAGGGTATTGGAGAAGGCTGAGGCGCTCATCAGCAGAGCATCAATTTCTTCAGAAACCCACATGCGCTCTTTGGCGGTTTCATCCAGGCAGATAAAGCCGGGCTGGCTGCTGCGTCCGCGTACGGCCAGCGCCAGCATGTTATACATGCCCGCGTCGCCGAGGAATTGTTTTTCTTCAAACGGCAGGGCATCCATGATGGCAAAGTTTTGTTCCTCAAGGCCGCGCAGCAGATAGGGCAGCTGTTTGACAGGAAGCCGTTGGAGGTTCTGGCTGGTCACCAGCGAGGGAAAATCACCCTGCAGGTGTTCTGAATGGATCTGCCAGTAGCTGTCGTCGCCTTCATCCACAAACTGGTAATAGGATATGCGTCCGGCTTGAGAGGCTTCGCCGAGGTGGCTGAGCACATCCTGCAAAGAGGCAGAGCCTGCCTCAGTGAAGAGAGCCACCGATTTGGCCACGTTTTTCTGGTAACGTTCGCGTTCAGCAATGGAGAGGAATGCGGCCTGCATTTGTTGGAACAGACGGGCATTTTGCAGGGCGATGGCGCCCTGGCCGGCGATGGTGGAGAGCAGTTCGGCATCAATTTCCGAGAAGATATCTTCGCGGCGGGGGTGAGTGGCAAGGATGACGCCAATGGCCTGATCGGCCACAAGCATGGGAACGCCGAGCAAACAACCTGGGGCGCCGCCATAGGTGGAGATGCCGCGTCGATTGTATTCTTCGGTCACGTTGTTTTTGAACAGGAGCGGCGTTTTGTTGGTGATGATGTATTCAATAACACCGTTGCCAAAGGGCTGGCCGACGATCTGGCGGAACACGCCTTCAACGGTGGCCAGTGGGAAAGTGATGAACTGATTTTCCTGGTCGTAAAGGGCGATCATCAGGTTGTTGGTATCCATAACCTGGCTGATGGCCATGAAAACCAGCTGAAGAATCTGGCCGGGGTCATTGGACTGGTTCAACTGCTGCCCAATCTGGTTCAGGGTGGCAAGGTCACGGTTGCGGCGCAGAATGAGGTTTTCAGCTTTCTTACGTTCGTTCAATTCCTGCTGGGCTGCGGCATAGAGCTGGGCGTTTTCCAACGCCTGGGAGAGCTGAACAGCTATTTCCTGAATCAGAAGCTTTTCGTCTTCCGTCCAGCGGCGCAGCTGGTTGTCATCAGAAATTTCGAGGAAGCCAGCCGGGCGGCCCTTCATGGTCAGCGGAACGCTCAGGGTGGGTCCCATGGATGATATCTTGGTTTCAGCCCTTGGGGTAATGGCTGCGGGTTCAGGCTGTTCGTCGTAGGCAGCCTCTTCCAGCGGCGGTTCTTCTGAGGAGGGCAGAGCCGCTTCTTCAAAGGTTTCTGTTGAGGGGGCTTCTTCTATGGGCGATTCAGTCACGATGCCCTGAATGGCGGCAAGCGCAGCCAGGTTTTCAGCCATCAATTCTTCTACATCGCTGGGCAGCAGGGTCACATAGCCATACCAGCCCTGGAAAATGCCTTCTTCTTCGTGAATGCGGCTGAACACCGCCAGTCTGGCAGGCACCATTTCATTGCTGCGGTTGAGGAAGACAAGATCAAGTTCAAAAGGATATTCTCCCTTTTGCAGGGCATCCTGCAGCAGGTAGATGGCGGTATCGGTGAGACCGAAAGCCAGCGATTGACCAACGCATTCTTCCGGAAGGTAACCCAGCGCGGTTTCAATATCAGGGCTGCAGGCGGAATAAATGCCGCTGGTATCGCATTCCCAGGTCCAGCCTGGCATGGTTTGAGCCATTTCGGGGGCAGCAGGCTCTTCGCCCTGCGGGGTTTCGGCTTCAGCCGGTTCCAGCGGCAGCTCAGCCGCCGGCTCAGCGGCGGGTGTCCAGGCAACGGCCTGAATGGGTTCTACGACTTGAAAATTGGGGGTTTCATCGGCAGGGGGTTCAAAAATGGCTGCCAACAAGGCATCTGCTTCTTCGGTGCTGCCAGGGAGGGTGGAAGAATAGGTTTGCGCCGTTCCGGTAAGGGCATCTTCGACAGGAATGTCCGCAGTGATTTCAGTGGTTTCGATGCCGGTAAATTGTTCCAGCCGCAGACCGGTGTAAGGGGTATCCAGAACAGGTTCTTCTTCCGGGGCTTCAGGCTGATTTTGTGCGGGCTCCAGCAATTCCGCAGTGTGTTCGCCGGCCGGCGCGGCTGTTTCGGTAATGGCTTCGATGGGCGCAGCTTCCCGAATGGGCTCAGCCTCAACTGGCAGCGGGGACTCATCCGGCATAGAGGAATGCACGGAGATGGCCGGTTCAACGGGCAGCGCCTCTACCGCAGGCAGCTGCACAGCCGGTTTTTCAGGCAGACTGACCGGCGCCGCTTTTGGGGTGACCGTATTTTCAGCCTCACCTTCAAGGGATGAGAAGAGACTTTCAAGCCGGTTGTTGAGTGGTTTCTTGGGCATGCTGGATGACCTCCTGTGCGAGGGTGCGATATTCATTGGCTGCCCGGCTCTTGGGAGCGTAATAAATGATGGGCAGGCCAGCAATGGGACTTTCACGCAGTTTGGTATCGGTATTGATCACGGTTTGTAAAACGCCATTACCAAATGTCGTGCGCAGTTGCTCAGAAAGGGTGCGATGGGTCCGGTTGCGCCGGTCGTGCATGGTGATGAGCAGGCGGTAGGTGAGGGTGGGATTGCCTTCATTGCGCAGGCGGCGGATGAGGGCAATCATGTTTTTGAGGGCATGGATGGAAAAATATTCGGGCTGGGTGGGCACCAGCAGCATATCGGCGGCCATGATGGCATTGGTGGTGACGGCGCCCAAAAAGGGTGGGCAATCGAGGATGATATAAGGGTAGTAGAGCCCGTTGCTGCGCAGTGCATCGCGCAGTATGTTCTGGTAATTTTCCCGCAGAGGCAGAAAACGTTCAGCCATGCCCATTTCTGAGTTGGAAGGGATGATATCCAGCCCAGGAATACCGGTTTCGCGGCTGACGCTGGCGGGGGTGGCTGATTCAAGCAGGATATTGCTGATGGCACGCCGGCTTTTATCCGGTTCTATACCAAGCGCAAGGGTGAGGTTTGCCTGGGCATCCATGTCAATCAGAAGCACTTCTTTACCGCTTTCGACAAGAGCGGCGCCGAGAGAGAGACTGGTGGTGGTTTTGGCAACGCCACCTTTTTCATTTGATACAGCAATGATGTAGCTCATAGGCCTCCTTCAATGATCTGACTGACCTATGCTTCCGGCGCATTTGCCCCGGCAGGGTTTTCGGGGCCAGCGTGGTAGCCATTATTATCCTGCTTTTTTGAGGCAGGCGAGACTTCAATCACTGGCAGTGAATGCACAGAGATATCAGGCTGGTTTGAGCTCGAGGCGGGCTGCAGCCAATCGGGAACCTCGGCCGGTTCTTCGGGCTCCAGAGTCAGCCAGGAGGGAACATCTGTATCGGGCATGGTGGGTGAGGCCTGGTTTTCTTCCTCAAGACGCAGCAGCGCAGCCACATCATCCGATGGGGTGATGGTGTCTTGGGGTTCAGGGGTGCTGGTGGCCGGCGTTTCGGCTTCGAGGGCGGCATTGATGGCGTTTGGCGTGAAGATGATGGTTTGTTCATCGGCGGGCTTTTTCGCTGCTGGGGCTGGTTGTGCAGCTGGCGGTTGGTCAGCGGCTTCAATGGCCCGCGGGGTGAAGATGATGGTGCGTTCTTCCTGGGGCATGGAAATGTGCGGTTCTGGTGGTTCAGGCTGAACCGCTTCAGCAGCGTATGTTTCCATGTGGGGCGATTCTTCCAGGTGAATTTCTTCGATGACGGCGGTTTCTGGCATTTCCACAGGTTCCACGGGAACATACGGCGGCTGATAAGCCTGTTCGACAGCCATTTCTGCCGGCATTTCGTTTTCCATCGCGATTTCCTCAACGGGATAGGCTTCCTCAGATGGAGCGTATTCCACATTAGAGATTTCCAGGACATTTTGCGAGCCATCCACTTCGATGGGCGGCTGCCAGATCACCTGGGCGCGGCTGACTTTGAGAAGGTTTTTAAGCTCTTCTGCGGCGATGGACATGATGGTCTCAGCATCTGTGGTGGAGCGGATCTTGTTGGTGATGTCGAGGGCCACCCGTTCACGTTCAGCGCGGCGGATGGTGTCTTCGAACAGGCGGGCGTTGTCGAGGGCAAAAGCCACCTGGTCAATGACGTTCTGCACCAGATCGATTTCTTCCTGCTGCCATTCGCGCGGGCGTTCGGTTTCCTGGAAGTCAATAATGCCAATGACCTGGCCTCTCAATTTGATGGGAACAGCGAGGGCTGCGCGGCGCATGGTGTAGCCTTCAGCTTTACCAGTGATGGCATAGGGCTCGCCTTTGCGGGTGGCGATAATGATTTCCGGCAGGGTTTGCGGAGGGGTGGCGGTGATGCCGCGGGCGCCGAAAATATAGCCGATATTGGGTTTGGATTCAATCACCGAATCCCATTCCTGGCGCAGGTACTTGGCCATGACATCTTCGGCTTCGGCCAGCGCCTTGCGGGTGGAGCTATAGAGGTTGTTATTGATGATGGCGATAGCCACCTGGTCAGCCAGGGTGCTGAAGAGGGTGACATCTTCTTCGCCAAAGGCATTTTGAACCGTGCTTTGCACATCGAGGGCGCCAATGATTTTATCGCCCGATTTCAGCGGCAGGGCCATTTCGGAACGGGTGAGCGGCAGGTCGGGGTTGTTGAAGAAGTAGGCATCTGTGCCCACGTCTGTGGCAATACGGGGTTTGCCCGTGGCGGTTACATAACCCACGATACCAACCTGGCCGACTTTCAATTTGTGCTGGCGGGCCAGCATGCGCTGGCCGCCTTCACTGTTGGCAGCGCGCAGAAGGGCGTACTCATTATTCTCGTCAATCAGGAAGATACCCACATGGTAGAAGTTGAAGCGCTGGCTGGTGATGCGGGTCACAGAGAAGAGGAGCTCTTCCAGGTCCTGCACAGAGGTGATGGCGCGGGCCACTTCAGCCAGGGTTTGCAGCTGGGTGGCGCGGAAGCTCATCTTTTGCGCCTGGTTGGACAATTCCTTGGTGCGTTCATTCACGCGCCGTTCCAGGTCGCCAATGGAAGCGCGGAGCTGGGCGGTCATGCTGTTGAAGGCGTCGGCCAGGGTTTCGGTTTCATCGCCGGTGGTAATGTCGGCGCGGGCTTCAAGGTTGCCCGCCGCAATTTGTTCTGCGGTGGCGGTCAGTTTGTTGATGGGGCGGGTGAGGGTGGTGGTAAGGGCCAGGCCCAGCAGGCCGGTCAGAAAGGCCAGCGCGGTGATGGTGATGATAATCAGGCGGGTTTGTTCATTCACAGGCTGCAAAACTTTGCTCTGGTCTTGAAGGTAAATGACCTTCCAATTTTGAGTCTGCAAGGAAGCGAGCGCGCCGAAGGATTTTGATCCTTTGATCAGGGTGTCCAGATAGGGATTGGCTGTTGAAGCCGCGAGAATATCCGCGCTCAATTCCGGTTCCGAGGAGGAGTATCCGGTGAGGGAACGGGTGGGCAGGCGGCGCGTGTTTTGCAAAATCAGCAGGTCTTCCGATGAAATATTGGTCAGAGTTTTGAAAACATCGTTGGTGTTAATAGGGTCAGCCAGGCGAATCTGGTTTTCATCCACCAGAATAGGATAGGAACCGTTTTGGGCCATGTTCATATTGCTGCGCATGCGGGCATTCAGCACTTCGCGGGAATAGCGAATACGCAGGACGCCGATGGCGTCGGTGCGGCTGGGTTTAATGGGGGCAGAGAAGTAGAAATAGGCCTGATCTGAATCGGGTTCGAATTCAACAGGCGAAACATACTGCTGGAAGGAGATCAGGGGGCGCAGCACATAATCGCGATCACGTTCGCTGGTGCCGACTTCCAGAAAGTTGGTAGAAAGCCAGACGGTGCCGCCTGGATCCAGAAGGGCATAGGAGACAATATACTGCACATCTTTGGTGGCCAGCGATTCCAGAATGGCCTGGGCCGCATCTGCTTCCGGGCTGTCCGAACGTTCTTTTTCAGGCACCTGCATATAGGCGATCAGCGCGGGCAGGTTGGCTTCGGAAGCAACTGAGGAAAGGTTGGTGCGAATGAATGAATCGAGGGCGGCAGCCGTTTGTTCGGCGGCCGAAAGCAGGCTTTGGTTGGCTGCATTGACCAGGGCGGTCTGGGTGGTATTGGTGGTGATGATGGCATTGGCAATGAGGGGCAGCAGGGTCACTGTGAGGAAGGCGGTGAGCAGCTTGACCGGCAGGGGAAAGTTGAAAAACCGCGAGAACAGCAGAAAGATGTAGGTGACGACCAGGGCACCCAACAGCACATAAGCAATGATCTGGATAGCCAGGTTTTCAACATGGACAATGGGAATGCCAATGTTCGTCAGGGTGTTAAGCAGAATGGCCAGGAAGGCAGCTGCCATGCCAATGACGATGATGCGGTTGATCCAGACCTTATCCAGAACGGCAGTGCCTTCAATAATGGTGAGGACGATGATGACGCCAGCCAGGAAGGGGCCAATGTTGGCCACTGCGGCTGAAGTCAGGACAAAATTAATCTGGGTGATTGCGACCAGCAGGCCAAAAACCAGGCGGGTTTTTTGGGGGGGCACATTTTCACCACGCAGAGATAAAAAGGTGAAAATGGCGGTCAAAATGACCAGCAGGTTGGCGCCGGCGACCATAAATAATTGCCAGGTGCCCTGTTCAACTGCCTGCCAGATGGCCACGCCAGCCATGATGATGAAGACCTGGCCGGTTAAAACGGCAATCCTTTGAGCGCGGCCTGAAGGCGGCGCTTCATTAAAGCCCAGGCGGCCAGCCTTTGGGGATTTGCTTATACCGTTATTCATGCAACCTCCTCACGTTCCGTTTCATTGAGCTGGATGAGGGTTTCGGATGCGCCCAGGAGGCGTCCCAGCTCTTCAACAGTGGTGCGCAAGATTTTATCCACTTCGGTTGTGGCGCGGACTTTGGCCGTGATGGCGCTGACCAGGCGTTCACGCTCTGCGGCGCGCTTGGTTTCATCAAGCAGACGGGCGTTTTCAAGCGCCAGAACGGTTTGCGTGGTGATGGCTTCGATGAAGGCGATATCTTCCGCAGAGAGCGACCCGGTTTCGTTTTCAAGGCTGATTTGACCAAACACCTGTCCGTGGAGCATCAGGGGCATTTGCACTTCAGGATACTCAACATTACTGGCAGCCAGGGCTTTATTGACTGCTGTGAATGCAATCTGGTTGCCAGAGCGGTTCATTTCAGCCCAGGCGCCCTGCAGGTACATGCGCAGGGTGGCTTGAGCTTCGTTGAGTTTTTCGCTCTTATCCTGATATTGCCGGGCATTTTCAATGGCATTGGCGAGCACCCTGGCAAGCCCCTCAATGATCATGGTTTCTTCATCGTCAAAGGCTTCTTCATTTTCTGATTTCAGGCTGATGACGCCGAGCAGCTTATTGCCGGCTTTGAGGGGCACAGCAATTTCAGCACGGGTTTGCGGCAGGTAGCGGTTGTGGATCCAATCGGCCTCGGCGTCTTTTTCGCGCACAATGCGGGTTTTGCCTTCATCCAGAGTCCAACCGACCAGGGTTTCCTTATCCATGGGTACATTATAATGTTCTGCCAGGAGTTTCTGGCTGGCTTCACCAGCGGCAGCCTGCAGCGAGATGATTTTCTTTGCGGGTTCAGGAAAGTACACACCGATGAAGTACAGGCCAAACTGCTTTTGCACCAGGCTGATCATTTCTTCAATCAGTGCCTGTGGATCGAGATTGACGCTGATTTTTTGGGCAATTTCGGTCGCCGTGCAGGTCTGGTTGAAGCGTTTTTGCAGAGTCTGGGTGCGGGTTTTGACCGCAATATCCATCTTCACCTGTTGGGCCTCAAGGGTTTTGATGAGGGTCTGCTGTTTATCGAGCTGGGCCAGGGTTTGCTGGTAAAGAGCCAGGACGGCAGCGCCGCCAATCAGCGCCAGCACCAGCAGAAGTGCATTGGCGTACAGCCAGTAAGGCTGGCCATCGCCGAGGAAACGCGGTGCCAGCAGCATGAGGAATTTGGTCGAAACGCCCCAACTGCAAATGGCGTAAGCCACCACCCCAAGCCCCGCCAGAACCGCGCCCGGCATGATGTCAAAGAAGATCACGGCAGCGAGGGCAAAGAAGAGCATCAGCATCTGGCTTTCAAGGTTGATGCTCTTTTGAAAGAGACTGATGAAAGAGGCCGTGCAGACCAGGGTGAGAAGCGTGGTGGCACGCACGGTGTAGGGCAGCTTTTTGATGAAAGTTACCAGTGTCAGCAGCAGGAAACCAGCGCTGAGGCCAATCAGCTGCGGCCAGTTCTGGTTTTGAATAGCCCCAGGCAGGCTGACAAGGTACAGGATGGCGCAGAGGAAGAAGGCCACAATGGCAGCCGCATTGAGCATTTGGTTGCGGATGGCGTTGGGCGCCTGCACTTGCAGCGCAGTATCGAGATCACTTTCCTGGTTGAAGAGAAATATTTTCATCAGGCATTCTCCTTACCATTTTTGCGTTCGGGCCGCGGTGTGGTGACAGGCGCGGGTTCCGCAAGGGGTGTCTGGCCGATGGTGACTTCAATCGAAGTGCGGCGGGCGCCAAGCGCTTTGTTGATTTCATCTGCGGAGGTGGCGAGGATGGCGTTGATGTCGGTGGCGCGGCGGATGCGGCTGGTCACTTCGTAGAGCAGGTATTGGCGTTCAATCTGCTTGCGCACCTGTTCGAGCAGGCGGGCGTTGATGACGATGGCCGCCATGGAGCCGCCGAGGGTGCCGAGCATATCGCGATCTTCTTCACCAAAGGCTGCCAGGTCATAGCTTTCAACATTGATCACGCCGATGGCTTCGTCACCGAAGAAGAGCGGGGCGGCGATTTCTGAGCGGATGTTGTCATCCAGGGCCACATAGCGCGGATCGGTGCGGGTATCCTTCACCCAGACCACTTTCCGTTCAGAGAGCGTGGAGCCGATGATACCCTGGCCGAGGCGCACACGGGTTTGTTCAATATTGGCCACCCGTTCATAACCAGCCCAGGCTTTCAGTTCAAGCATTTCAGTTTCCGGATTGAGCAGGAAAATGCCGATGTGGCTTTCTGGCAGAATGGTTCTCAAGCCGTCCACAATCACTTTCAGGGCGTCGGAAACAGACTGGCTGGCGGAGGCTGCCGTGGTGATTTCGTGCAGCAGGCGCTGCTGGAGCAGGTGACGCTGAGCATTGTCGTACAGGCTGGTGTTAGACACAGCCACAGCCACCTGGTCGGCAAGCACCTGAAGAATGGCGATGTCATCGGGCATGAAGGCGTTGATCTGAGTGGATTGCACATCCACTGCGCCAATGATTTTGTCGCCGGATTTCAGCGGAATGGCCAGCTCGGCGCGGGTATCGGGGAGCAGTGGGTTGGGACGGTGGGAGGGGTCATCGGTGACGTTGTTGGCCACCACAGGCTCACCGCGAGAGGTGGCCTGCCCCACCATGGATTTGGAGCCAACGCCCAGTTTGTGGCGGTTTTGCTTCATCTGCCGGCCGGCCTCACCGGTTGACTCGCGCAGCACGGCAAATTCACCCAGCGGATCGAGCAGGAAGATGGAGGCGTGATAGAAGCCAAACCGTTCCTTGACCAGGTTCACCACCCGTACCAGCAGTTCATCCAGCTGGCGCGACTCAGACACATCTTTGGCAATTTCAGCCGTAGTTTGCAGCTGGGCCGCGCGGCGTTGGGCCACTTCCTGAGATTTCATCAATTCAGACACATCGCGGGAAATGCCCAGAATGCCGATAATTTCGTTATTTTTGTCGCGCAAGGGGGCTTTGGTGGTCAGCAGCCATGAATCAGGATGGTCAGGACGCAAATCTTTTTCAATTTTCTGAATGGGTTCCTGAGTGGAAAGGATATTCAGTTCATCTTCAAAGTGCTGGCGGGCCTGTTCAGGAGGGTAGAAATCAAAATCGGTTTTTCCAACCAGTTCCGCTTCAGAGGAGACTTCCAGATAGGTGCGGCAGGAAATGTTGGCACGCAGGAAGGCCCCGCCGCGGTCTTTGAAGAAGACCTGTTCAGGCATGGTGTTCAGCAGGGTATCAAAGAGATGTTTTTCTTCCGCAAGACTGTTGACGGTGAGATTAATCTCATTGACCCGCCGTGCATTATAGATGGAAACGGCCAGGCCGTTGGCAACAGCTTCAAGGCGCAGGCGATCAGTCTCAGTGTAGCGGCGTTCATGTTCGCGGTCCTGTAATACCAGGGCGCCAAAGGCTTTGCCTTCCAGCAGCAGGGGAATGCCCAGCCACGATTTTGGCGCAGAACCCAGGGCATCATCGCCAGGCAGGGTGACCTGATTTTCGATATTCTCTGAAATGAGGATGGAACGGCCGCTGCCCATCAGGCGGGATGCCAGGCCGGCGGCCACAGGCAGGGAAGCATCGGAGATGATTTCCACGCCGGCATTATGATAGGGGATTTCGATGCGCCCGTTGTCGGGGTCATAGAGCAGCACATAGAATTCTGTCTGTCCAATGACCGTATTGATGTAACGGAAGAGAGCGCGGTAAAGGTTCAGGATATCGGTCTCAAGCAGGAACCCGAGGGTAGTTTGAGCGGTATCCTGCGTGTTTTGCAGGCGCTGGGTGATTTCTGTGGTGGTGCGGTGCTGATTAATGGCAGTGGAGATGATTTCGACCAGGCTGGAGAAAGGTTGAATGCGGGCAGCGGCCAGTCCGTCGCGTTCGGTGGAGGAGATCACCACAATGCCGGTGAGCTGGCCGGAGGCATAAATGGGGAAGAGGGCATAGGCCAGACCGCCCAGGCGCCGGAAGATGGCGATGAGGCCCGATAATTCTGCCGGCGGAGTCATGATATCTGACAGGACCATGGCGGTGGGGGTGGGCAGAATTTTCTGAGCTGCTTGAAGAGGAATGCGTTCTTGAGGCAGAGGGGGGGTGTCTTTGCCAGGGAGGTCGTTCAATGAGACCAGGTGCAGATAATCACCTTCGCGCACCAGCAGGCCGGTCATATAGGGGGTGCGTTTAAGGGCATTGACGGTGATCTGGAGCACATCGGCTTCGTTGGCGGCAGTGATGATCTGGTGGCTGCTCTGGTAGAGCAGGGAGGTGCCCTGCAGGGTATCCTGGGCGGCATGCAGCAGGTTGATGTTTTCCACAGCGGTGGCCAGCTGGTTTGATAGGGTATCCAGCACGCTCATGAGGTCTGGCGAATAGGCATTTTCCTGGGCGCTTTGCAGCACCAGCACGCCCAAAACACGGAAGCCCAGTGAGAGCGGCAGACCGGCTTCAGATTTCACCTGGAAAAGCAGGTTGTCACGGATCATAAAGGGGTAATCGGTTACATTGTTGATGATGCGGGCTTCGTTGTGTGAAGCCACCCAGCCAGCCAGCGACTGAGAGTTGGCTGGCACACGGTAACCTTTGCGTTTGAGCATTTCAGTGGTGGCGCCAGCCGATTTGCGCAGGATGGCGTATGAACCGGTCTGATCCATCAGGTAGATGCAGACGCTCTGGCAGTTGAAGCGTTCCAGAACCAGTTCGCAGGTCTTTTCGAGCAGTTCGTCCAGTTCAATGTTGGAGGCGGCGAGCTGAGCCACTTCAGAAGCTGTTTTCAGCTGGCGGGTGCGTTCCTTGACTTCGCCTTCCAGGTTCTGATAGACGTTGGTCAGGTCAACCGCCATGCGATTGAAGGTGGTGGCCAAAACGCCGATTTCATCAGAGCGCTGAATGTTGGAGCGTTCCGACCATTTGCCTTCGGAGAAGCTCTGAGCTGTTTGCGCCAGACTGATCAGGGGGGTGGTGAGGGTGCGGGCGCCAAACCAGCCCAAGATGCCAATGACCAGGAGGGTGGCGATGAGGAGGCCAATGGTGACTGGAGCCGCATCAAGCAGGGGTTTATACACGATATTAAGGGGAATTTCTGTCAGCAGACTGATGTCAAGAGAGGGGATGTATTTTCCATAAGAAAGCACATCCACATTATAGGCAGACGTATATTCACTGAAGCCAGCCTGATCAACCGTATCCAGCATGCTTTTTAATTTGGCCTGCTGTCCGGACGCAGCCGCCAGGCGTCCTTCGGCGGGGCCGGCTGATTTGATTTCTGTCAGGTTGTTGGCGGGATCGTAAATCAGAACTTTGGCGGAGGGGTATAGGTTGATGGTGGAGCTGTAAATTTGGTCGAGGTTAATTTTTGAGATGCCCACCACGGTGACCATGATATTGTTGTTTTCGTCCATGATGGGATAGGTGGTGACAATGACCCAGGTGTTCTTGTATAAATCAAGGGTGGAAATGCCATCAATGGCGCGGGTTTTCCGTCCCTGCAGCAGGCCGCGCAGTTTATCATCCTCGTTGAGGGTCAAATTGCGCCAACGCTGCTGCGAGTACATGAAGATTTTATAATCCGGGGTCACCAGAATAAAATCATCGAACAGCGTTTTGTTCTGGGTGCGTTGAGGCAGGTTCAGAGACTCCATCACGGCTGCCGATGCCAGGGCATAGGTGGCGCGGTTATCGGGTGCGGCAAGAGCGGTAACGATGTTGGATAGGAAGGAGCCCTGAGTGGCGGTTGTTTCGAGTGACCGCCCTCGGGCTTCGTTATCCTGGCTGATCTGGCTGATCTGGTTGTTTACCAGGGTACGGAGGTGATCGGAGACCTGAGAATAGATTTGATTGCGGTACTGCCAGATCAGTGCGGTGCCGACCAGCAATACAGGAAACAAAGATAGAACCCAAAGAGAGATCAAAATGGTTTGGGCAAGGCTGCCGCGGGAACCTTTGGTTTTGGGTGTCTCGAGTTTGGTCCGGATAGGAATCTGACTGGTGGGCGTTGTACCTTCGGCCATGCGCTATCGCTCCTTTTACACAAGGTTTAATACATTTCCCAGACGGGTTTACCATTCATAATGCGTTGAATCTGGTCCGGGAAACGATCAGGATCGAGGGGTTTGCCGAGGAAACCATTAAAGCCAGCCGCGCGGGCTTTCTTCATCTGTTCTTCGCTGGCCTCGGCGGTCACAGCAATAACAGGTATGGATTTCAGGCGGGATGAAGAACGGATTTTCTTCAGGGCGCCGTAACCATCTTCATAAGGCAGGCGGATATCCAGCAAAATCAGGTCAATGCGGGGTAACTGGTCGGCAAACTCCACAACTTCATAACCACTGGTTTTCCATTCGCAGTGAATGCCAAGAAAACCCAACATCCGGGCGATCAGGACAAAGTTGGAAACGTTGTCTTCCACCACCAGAACAGTGATATCACTTAAATCGCCTGCTCCAGCACCAGAAATGGGAATATCAGCTGCCATGTTTCCTCTTCAAGAATCTTTCAACATCTTCGAGAAAAGTGTCCACATTGATGGGCTTTTCGATGTAACCGTCGCAGCCAGCCTGGAATGAACGTTCGCGGTCGCCCTTCATGACATTGGCCGTCAGAGCGACAATGGGCACGGCATTCAGCTCAGGCCGGTTTCTTAACTGAGCGGTTAACATCAAACCATCCACCACAGGCATATTGATGTCCATCAAAATCAAATTCGGTGTTTCTTTGGCCAGAATTGCCAGCGCCTGGGCGCTGTTTTCCGCCTCAAGAACAAGGTAATCTTCAGATTGCAAAAGCCGCCGCACTAAAAGGCGGTTAGAATCATCATCTTCAACGTAGAGAATAGTTTTATCTGCCATAGAGTCGAAACCTCCTAGTAAAATTTTAACATATATTTGGAGGTTTACCACACTCAAATGCTGCAAGAAACGTTCCCGGCGGTATTTTTTACACTGCTTTTAGGCCGCCATTACACGAATTTTAGGCAGAAAAATGGATTTCTGAGAGAATTGCATGGATTGTGGAGGTCACAGGCTTGACGTGAGAAAATTTAACCGCTAAACTGTGATCAGTAAGGACCATCTTTTTGCTGCTTAGAAAGGTTACCAGCCATGTCGATGGAAGAAAATGAGGGAAAATCAGTGAGAGCGAAGCCTGTGCTGCGGATTGTACTGGCCGTGAACGGCATGGTGAACCAGAAAATGGTTCAACGGGTTTTGAACAAATTGGGCTGTCAGGCAGAGATGATGGACACCGGGGCTGATTTACTGAAAACCGCGCAAGCGGGACTGGCAGATGTGATATTAATGGATATGGATCTGCCCGATATGGATGGGTATGAGATTGCCCGCCAGATTCGCGGCAGCGCGGCGCGTCAGCCCTATTTGATTGGCATATCCGAAACCGAAGAGGAAGACCGCAGTCGGATGCTGGCAGCAGGTATTAATGAATTGATCCAGCGACCCGTGAGGGTTGAAAGCGCTGAAGCAGCTTTGCAGGCAGCTTCAGCCGTATTGAAGGCGGGAAAACTTTGCCCGGCCATTGACCGTACTTCTCTGAATATCATCTGGGAAGATATGGGTGGACTGTCGGGCGATGCTTTTACCGAACTGGCATCGCTGTTTATGAAGGAGGCGCCTGAGCAGCTGGCAGAGCTGAAGAAGGGCCTGGATGCGGGAGATTTTGAAACGGTCCGGCGCACAGCACACACCCTCAAAGGGAGCAGCGCTGCATTGGGTGCTGTGCGGTTTTCCACCTTTTGCCGCACGCTGGAAAAAATGGCCCGTGCCGGAGATTTATCGCAGGGCAAGGAGGCTCTGGCGGATATTGAAAAGGAATACCACGCTTTGATGAATGAGCTGGTTGAAATGATTTCTGATTCTTCTTCCCTAATGGCGAGGTAGCCAGCATGGCGCAAATTGACCCCAACAAAGAATCGCAGCTTTTGCGCGATGAGTTTCTAAGCAGCCTGGAACCGCATTTGAGCGAAATTGCGGCAGCCTGCCGTTTCTGCTTTGATGAAGACCGCAGCCCTGCCAGCCTGAAGGATCTGCTGTTCCTGGTGCACCGTCTGGCTGGATCGGCGGCGGTGTTCAATTATCATGAAATCAGCATGGCGCTTAAGAAAATTGAAGCGGTGCTTCTGGGCTTCAAAGCCCGTTATGAGGCAGCGCCTGAAGAAGCGGATGTTTCTTTTTTTGAACAGGCAAAGCCGCGTCTCAAGGTGCTGTTTGATGAACTGCGGGCAGCAGCGGATCGGAAAAAACTGGTCTTAAGCGATGCCTTGCAGCAGGTCAGCAATGAGCCTTCCCTGAAGGAGACCCGGGCTTCAAAACTGGTTTACCTGGTTGAGGATGACCCCATTCAGGCAAGAGAGCTGGCCACCCAGGTGGGGTATTTTGGCTACACCGTCAGCGTGTTTAACCTGATTGATCAGCTTCGGACAGCTGTTAATGAAAAATTGCCGGCGGTGATTTTAATGGATATGGCTTTCCCGGAAGATGAAGAGGGGGGCGCGAGAATTGTGCATGAATTGCGCGCCAGCCTGGGGAAAGTATTTGAAGTGGTGCCAGTGATCTTTATTTCCGCCAGCGACGATATTCACACCCGCCTGATGGCGGTGCGGGCGGGTGGGCAGGCCTACTTTACCAAACCGGTGGACGTGGGCAGCCTGATTGATGCGCTGGACCAATTGACCGTGCATGAAAAGCAGGCGCCATACCGGGTTTTAATTGTGGAAGATTCCATCACCCAGGCAGGGTTGTATTCCTCCATGCTCAAACATTATGCCGTTGAAACGCAGATTATTTCAGATCCGCTAAAGGTAATGAAAGCCATTGTGGAATTCAATCCCGATCTCATCCTGCTGGATATGTACATGCCGGAGTGCAACGGCAACGAACTGGCTCAGGTGATCCGCCAGAATGAGACTTATGTCAGCATCCCGATCGTTTTTCTTTCGGCTGAAACAGACAAGGATAAGCAGCTTGAGGCGATGAGCGCGGGCGGCGATGACTTCCTTTCCAAGCCCATCAAGGCCACCCACCTGATCAAGGCGGTGACCAGCCGGGTGGAACGCTACCGCAAACTGAGAGCTTTGATGATGAATGACAGCTTGACGGGTTTGCTAAACCACACCTCCATCAAAGTCCGCCTGACCCAGGAGCTGAACCGCTCGCGGCGGCAGGAAAACGGCGTGTTGAGCTATGTGATGCTGGATATTGATCATTTCAAGAACATCAATGATTCCTATGGACATGCCACCGGTGACCGGGTTTTGAAGAGCCTGGCGCGTTTTCTGCAGCAAAGGCTGCGCCGCAGCGATGTGATTGGCCGCTACGGCGGCGAAGAATTTGCCATCATACTGCCAGATACCCCGCTCGAACAGGCTTATGCGCTGATGCAGGAACTGAACCACGGGTTTTCAAAGGTGCATCACATTGCCGGCAAACAGGAATTTTCGGTCACCTTCAGCGCAGGCGTGGCGGGCTATCCCAATTTCATGGAAGCATCCGAATTGAGCGACGCTGCTGACATGGCTTTATACCAGGCCAAAAATTCAGGCCGCAACCGCGTGATGACCGGTTGAGGCGGCGCGGCGGCCTTTTTCGGTGAGAACCAGAGCCTGCCCCTGCATATGAAATAGACAGCCATCCGCAGCTGCGCAGTGCCCGCATGAGGCCGCGCAGCTGTTCATTTCTTCCAGGTAGCCCATCTGCACCAGGCGAATGATCATCTCATCCAGAAGGGGCAGGCTGGTTCCCAGGGCAGAGGCCAGGGCGGTTTTGTTTTGCGGCTGCTGGCTGGACAGGATTTGCAGAAGGCGGTTGAGCATCAGAATAACCTCCCGATTTGGTAGACGGCCACGCTGACTCCCAAAGAAAGGGCCAGCATGATGCCCAGGCTGATCAGGGTCCAGCGCAGAGAGCTGCTTTCCTGGCGGATGGCGGCAATGGTGCCAACGCAGGGCAGGAAGAGCATCTGGAAAACCAGCAAGGCCAGGGCGGCGGGCGTGCTGAGCAGGGTGGGCAGGGTGGCACCCAGGTCGCCATAGAGGATGCCGAGGGTGGCGATGGTGTTTTCTTTGGCTGCCACACTGGTGAGAATGGCCACCAGGGCAGGCCAGGGCAGACCCATCCACGCGCCAATGGGTTCAAGGTATTGGCCAAAGAAGGCCAGCCAGCTTTCAGACATATTTCCCGTCGGAAAATAGGAGAGTACCCAGACCACCAGCGAAGCCATGAGGATGGTGGTGCCGGCTTTTTGCAGGAAACCCATCAGGTTGTTCCAGACATAAACGCCAATGGTTTTCATATTGGGTAGGTGGTAAAGGGGCAGTTCCATGATGAAGGCCACATGCTCATCTTCAAAGGCAAAGCGGTGCAGAACGAGCCCCAGCCCGGCCATCAGCAGCAGGTTGAAACCCACCAGCCCCCAGACCACCCAGAAGGCTGAAGTTCCGAAGAAAAGGGGGGCCAGAATGGCCACCACAGTGAGGCGGGCGGTGCAGGGGATGAGGGGCACAAGCAGGATGGTGAGGAGGCGGGCGCGTTTCGATTCAATGATGCGCGTGCCGAGTACTGCCGGAACATTGCAGCCAAAACCGAGCAGAATGGGCAGAAAACTTTTACCGTGCAGACCCATGCGGTGCATCCAGCGGTCGGTGAGGTATGCAATTCGCGAGAGATAGCCGGTATCTTCAAGAGAACCCAGGAAGAAGTAGAAAATGGCCAGGATGGGCAGGAAGGTGAGCACCATGCCGACCCCGCCGAGCACCCCGCCGGCGATGCTTTCAACCAGCCAGGTCGGCCAGGCAGAGAAGGTGGCGCGGATGGTGGCGGCCAGCAGGCTCACCCGGGCATCCAGAAAATCCTGAACAGGTGTGCCAATGGCGTAGGTGAGGAAGAAGACCGCGCCTAAAACCACAATGAGGGCCAGAAAACCCCAGAAAGGATGGGTGAACAGCTGATCGAGGCGGGTGGTGAGCGAACCCTGCCCCACGCGCGGCCGCACCACAGCGGCGCGGATCATGCGGTCAATCCATTCGTAGCGCAGGCTGGCAATTTCAAGAATGCCGTCTTCGTGCTGGTACAGCAGGGCATCCACCTTCTCCCAATCAGCCGGGGTCAGGCGCGCTTTCACAGAAGCCAGCAACTCTTCGTCGCCTTCAAGCAGTTTGAGGGCCACCCAATCCACGGGGTATTGGGGCTCAACCACATCTTTGATGAGGATTTGCAGCTGGTCGAGAATTTCCTGGTGATCTTTCAGCAGGGTGGGCCGTTTGGGCTGGTAATTGGCCAGGCCAGAGAGGCAGTGCATGGCTGCTTCCAGCAGTTCGGCCACACCCTGCCCGCGTGAAGCCGACATGGGGATGACAGGAATGCCGAGGGCGCTTTCGAGAACATGGGGTTCAATTTGAATGCCCTCCTGTTTGGCCACATCCATCATATTGAGGGCCAGGATGACCGGCGTGGGCAGAAGCAGCAGCTCGGTAACCAGGTAGAGGCTGCGCTCAAGGGTGGCGGCATCCACCACGGCGATCACCAGGTCGGGTTTTTCGCGGATGATGAAATCGCGGGCAATGCGTTCTTCTTCAGAGGCAGCGGTCAGGCTGTAGGTGCCAGGCAGGTCCACCAGGGTGAGGGTGCGGTCCTGGAAGGTGAACTGTCCGGTCTTTTTTTCAACAGTCTTGCCGGTCCAGTTGCCGACATGCTGGTTGAGGCCGGTGAGGATGTTAAAGACAGTGGATTTTCCGACATTGGGCTGGCCAGCCAGAGCGATGACCGCCTGCGCAGGCGCCGAGGGGGCTGATTCGTCGCCCTGAGAAACCATCACGTGAGCGGCTTCAAGGCTGCCGAGGGCCACCTGGCTGCCGCGTATGCTGACCAGTATGGGGCCGCTGCCGGCATGGGCGCGGGTGACGGAGATGGGCGCACCGGGGGTGAAACCCAGGGAGGCCAGGCGGGAAATGAGGCCGTGGCCGCCTTCGATGCGCCGTACCTGAGCGTTCTGACCGGGTTCAAGCTGCGTTAATTTGATCATTGGTGCTATCCTATTGGGAGTGTGAGGCGAGATAGGTCTGGTGATTTTCGACCACAGCAGCCAATCGCTCGGTGATTTTTTCAGGGGCGGCGTGCTCCAGACGGTCCGCAATGGCATGCGCCTCGTCAGCGGGCACCTCCAGCAGCTGGATGAGGAAGGTTTCCCAGACGGCATGGCGGCGCAGAAGAGCGGCGGCCACGCCTTCGCCTTCAGGGGTGAGAAAAACACCCCGGTAGGGCTGGTAATGCAGCAGGCCCATACCTTCCAGCTTCTGGATCATCTGGTGGGTGGACATGGGAGAATAGCCGAAGGCGGCGGTGATTTTGGAAAGGGGAACGGGATCTTCGGTCTGGCCGCGCAGCTGGTAGATGACGCCCAGATACATTTCGATATGTTCTTCGCTCACAGGAGCCTCCGCACATAAAAATACCGATTATAAGGCATGCCTTATAATCGGTATTATACACCTGTTCGCTTAAATTGATAAGGTGTACCTTAAAATATGGAGCGCAGGGTGAGCAACCCGCCGATCAGCATCAGGGGCAGGCCGACGATGGCGCCAATGATGGTCAGGGTGGCGATGAGTCCCACCACCATCAAAGCAAAACCCAGGATGGCGCCAACCAGGCGGCCGGTGATTTCGATGATGAGGGCCAGAAACCGCCAGAGGGCCACAAAGGGCCAGAAAATCCAGTGAACCTGGTGATGACAATGTTCGTGAGCAGACACAGCAGCCTCCTTTTCGGGCAGATCCGTTTATGCAGAGATGTGAATTATGCCCTGGGCATATTTCATAAGAAGTATACGGAATAGATTGAAAAAGGTTGCAAAACAAGATACAGCCTCGGGGGACCGATAGGGGATCATTATCCCTTTGCCTGAAACGGATGGATGAGGGATAATGGAGATGAATGGATATTGAATTGCGCATAGACGACAGATCGGAGGCAGCAATGGCATGGTTGGATGTTCCCAAAAAGATGGCCTGGTTCTTACGCCTGGGCATATGGGCGGCAAGGCGCGAGACGAAAAAAGACCTGCTGCCGCCGCGCCTGCTGGCCTGGTATCCACGGGCAGCAGTGGGCGCGGGGGTGATGGAAGGGCTGGCGGCCAAACCGGAAGGGCGGGTGACAGAGCGGCTGCTGAAGCTGGTGCGCATGCAGGTTTCGCTGGCAGTGGCCTGCCCCTTTTGCATTGACATGAACAGCTTTGAATGTGAGCAGTTGGGAATCACTCTGGAAGAAGTCCAGGCCATGCAGGGAATCACCCCGCTGGAGGCGGTGAACAGCTTTTCTATCGCAGAGCGGCTGGCGCTGCGGTATGTCTGGGGCGTGTCACAAACCCCACTGCAGGTCAGCCAGGCGCAGATGGAAACGCTCAAGGCGCATTTCAACGAGCGCGAGCTGGTGCTTCTGGTGAGCACGGCGGCGCAGGTGAATTACTGGGCGCGCCTCATTCAGTCGCTGGGTGTGCCGCCGGCGGGTTTCAGCCCGCAGTGCTCCTGGGTGAAGGGACCGCCGACTGGTTGAGGGATAAACAAAAATGCCGTCCAGCTTGCGGCTGAACGGCATAATGGAGCGGACTCGGACTAGGCCTCGCGGGATGCCATCACCTTGCAGTAATGGGCCATGGCTTTTTCCATGAAAGCGGCCATGCCCGGGCGGATTTTTTCGTAGGTGGCGGTAAATTCCGGATTTTCCACATACATGTGCCCCAGGCTTTCGAAAATTTCGAGTGAGCAGGGGTAGAAATAGGTGTTGATGGCCTGGTGCCAGCGGCCGATCCAGTATTGAACTTCGGGGCTGTCAAAGCCCCTATCCATGTTGGCGGCAGTGTTCTCGCCAATTTCATGCAGGTCAGCCAGAATGTCGTTCTTTTCAGCCGGGGTGTAGGCGTTCCAGTTTTTGGTGCGGGCCATGGCTTCGTCACCGAACTGCTGGCGCACCTGCTGTTCGTAGCGTGCTTGTTTCTCTTCATCGAAACCGCTGTAAAAATCTCTTTTGCTCATGTTAATTTCTCCTCGAAGGTGGCGGATGGTATTATCCACGGTGTGGATGAGGCGGTCGATGCGCCCGGCCTGGGCCTGAAGCGCCTGGCGGTGACTTTCCAGGGCGCGCAGCAGATCAAAACCGGGGTGGTCAAGGATGGTTTTGATTTGATCGAGACTGAAATCCAGTTCGCGGTAGAAAAGAATCTGCTGCAGCCGGAGCACGGCATCCTCACCGTAGCAGCGATAGCCGTTATCGCCGTACGATGCCGGGCGCAGCAGGCCGATCTCATCGTAATAGTGCAGGGTGCGGGGGGTGACTCCCGCCAGGCTGCAGAGTTGCTTGACCGTATAGCTCATTTTGTGCCTCTGGAGATCAGTATAAACTATCACGTAACGTTAATGTCAAGGGGGAATTTTACCGCAGTTTGAGGAATTATTAAAGCGGCTGATTGGGAGCCTGCTGGGTTAATCAAAAAATTACCGTCACGGGTGGTTTTGTAAAACTACTCAGGCATGGCCCAAAAGACCACTCAATTGTTTCAATGCCCCGTCGGTGGGTGTGGCCTGTCCTCGCTTGTCCTCATGTAGTGAGGGCAAAGCGGGGAGTTGGAAGTGGGAAAACATCATAGGATGTTTTTAGAATTACCCCTGAGCAGAAACCAAAAACCCCCGTATATGGGGGTTTGTTTTGGTGCCACCGCCGTATTTGGTGAATGAGTGTGGAGAGGCTCGAACTCTCAACCAATGGCTTAAAAGGCCACTGCTCTGCCATTGAGCTACACACCCAAAGAACGAGCAAGATTTTATCACGTCTGTGTCCAGCCGTCAACGATTTTAGAGGTTATTTTTGGCAGGGTAGTCCCTGAAGAGGTAAAAAAGTGATAAAATAACCGTGAGAAAGGGCCGGATATCCTTAAAAAATAAAAACAGATGATTATGTTTATCAATTTACTAATAATTCATTATCGCTTTCCTTGGATATGAAAGGGAACTAAATGAAAAACCTGATAACGGGTATTGTACTGATATTTTTTTTTGTTTTTGTCCTGTTTTTCCCAAGATACCAGGCAGTCGAATCCAGTTTATCTATGCCAGGATATCTAGCTTCCCTGCTTCGAGGAGAAGTTTACAATATTGATTTAGTCCAAGAGTATGTGGGCTTTAGAGGGCTAATCACCAATACGGATGCTTACCCAAAAATTCTTGATGGATATTCCACCCATCCACCGACAGCGTTTCTTTTTGGTTTTTTTACTGCGCCATTTACCATTGAACAGGCAGGCGCAGTGTGGGCATGGATGTCATTGATCATTATTGGGCTGAGTCTTTATTTAATGGAATTCCCTGTAACCTGCATTGTTCCTGTTACGATATTACTGGCCTTGTGGTCACCCGTTACCTTCTCACTCAACCAGATAACCCCCATCTGGCTGGTGGGAATAAGTCTGGCATACCAGGAGAGGAACCGCAACCCGTTCATGGCAGGCGTTTGGATTGGAATGGCGGCAATTACAAAGTTTCTTCCGGCGATAATGCTTATTCCCTTTATTGTCAGGCGGCAGTGGTCTGCCTTGACGGGTTTTTTAGTGACTTGTTGTATTTCCTTAAGCGTTCTGCTTTTGCTTTCACCGCATTCGATCATTCGCTATTTCGAAGTTAACAGCGGGAGGTTTTATGGATCTTTGATGGGGGAACATAATGCCAGTTTTTTTCCAAATTTTTTCAGGTTATTGGGCATTCCTGGTGTCGTATTTTCAGCAGCCCTGGTCGCTGTCATCATTTTTCTGAATAGAGATTCCCTTTTCAGGGGTAATATTTCTCGTACAGCATGGAACTTTTATGTCTTACTGTCTGTGATAGGGTTGCCAGTATGCTGGCCATATTCACTGCTTCCTTTAATACCCAGATTACTTGACCAAATTATGGTTCGCCGGCCTGCAAGAATATTCGCCATTACAGTGTTTATAATCCCATTGCTTCTTCCCCCGAGCGCATACAGGCATATTGTAATCCCCATTTTGGTTTTGCTGTTATTTGGTTTTATCCCCTTTGATAACCTTTTCAAACAAAAAGAAGCACCACTTTCTGGTAAGAGTTGATTTTTTGGAAATTATGACAACCTTCTAAATTTGAGCTTGACTTCTGATTTTCAGGAGAGATACAATACTAACAGTCAGCCATATATTTTGGGAGCAAAAAAAATGCTTTGCCAAGAGGGTTCAATATGGGAAAGAAAAAAAAGAAGGAACTCAAGATGAAAAAAACTGGCCCGGATTCAACGCCGCCAGAAAAGAACAAAAAAGGAAAAAAGAAGGGGAAAGGTAAAAAGGATAAAACTGTTGTTACCCTGAAATCATCTTATGAGGGGGTGCCTTACCCTTGCCGGGATTACCTGGTAACCTTGAGCAATACGGGAGAAGAAATCAGGCTTCCTTACTGGCGGATTATAGACAACCCGTATTTTACCCGCTGGTTCAGAACCCATGAAGAAGAGATCAGAAAAAAACTTGAGGAATACCAAAAAAATGAATTGTATCAGGTCAAAGGGCAGGATTCTATGGATTGGGAAGAAGTCAGCAGAAAGGATTGGATGGATCAATCTCCGATGAGCACCGCCTGTTATCTGGCCCGCCGAGCGCCTTTAAGCGTCTCCAATGCCATTGACGCTCTTGAGCATTCCATTGCGGTTTTACGCGCGGTGATCAAGCGGCCTGCTGCTCCCACTTTGTTGAGGAGAGTATATGAGGAGGAGCAGAAGAATTTGGTGAGAGACTGGGAAGAAGAGCTGGGTTATGAAGCCGATACAGAACATGGCTTTGAATCTGATCAAGGCGACTCTTCTGAAAGCGGCTAAGAGCCAATTTTTTCAGCAGCATAAGTACCGCTGCGACCGGGTTATTTCCCCTTTTTATCCCTTTGCAAGGGGGAGAGGACCAGTTATTTGATCCCGATCAGGCCGACTGCTGAGACCCACAGGTTGACAAAGAACTGCCCGACGGCCAGCAGAGCTGCTTTGAGGCCATTTACGAGATAGGTGAAGGATTCCGTGACCAGTTGGGGATTGAAAATGTACAGGAGGGTCACGGTGGTCACCAGAATGATGACGCTGACCACGATCAGAATGATCAGGGTGCGGTTGGAGCGATCGAATCGGCGTCTGCCCATGAAAACCTCCTTCGAAAATAACATTACGCGATGATGAAGAAAACGAAAGAATGATCTGGATGTTTTTATTATAGTGAATTCTCCAGCGATATGAAACAGGCGGAGAGGCCATTTTGGCTTCAGGGTGGAAAGTTGAGGTGCAAACGGGGGAACGCGCCAGCAATTCCGGGGTAAAATTAGCGTATCGAAAATTGATGCCGAGGTGAAAAATGAGCGAAAAAACGCAGCTTCCTTTTGGTTTGTGGCCCAGCCCGGTGACGCCGCAGATGCTGGCGCAGCGCGTGCGCCTGGATGAGTTGGCCTGGGATTCAGATGGGGAGACCCTGGTCTGGATGGAGGGGCAGGGGGACCGGAATGCGCTGGTGATGCGCGCCGCGGGCGAAGCGCCGCGTGAACTGACGGAAGAGCAGGCTGTGCGCGGCGGCGTGGGTTACGGCGGGGGAGAATTCACGGTGAAGGATGGCACGCTCATTTTTGCTGAGAAGAACGGCCGGCTTTACCGGCGCAGCCTGGGCTGGGGACAGCCGCGCCCGCTGACGCCGGCTTTTGGGGCGGCTGCTGCGCCGCAGCTTTCACCGGATGGGAAATGGGTGGTGTATGTGCACACCTATGAAAACAATGACTGCCTGGCCCTGGTGGACAGCGAAGGCCGGAACTGGCCGGCGCGGCTGGCGAGCGGAGCTGATTTTTATATGCAGCCGGTCTGGCACCCCGGCGGCACCCGCCTGGCCTGGATTGAGTGGGATCATCCCAATATGCCCTGGGATGGCTGCCGCCTGATGTTGGCTGATTTTGATGCAGCCGGGCAGTGCCTGGCGCATGTACAGCAGGTGGACGGCGGGGCGGACGAATCGGTGTTTCAACCGGCTTTTTCACCGGACGGACTCTGGTTGAGCTATATTGCCCCGGACGGCGACCTGGAAAAACTGGTGCTGCTGAATCTGGAAGACGGCCAACGGCGCGAGCTGGTGCGCGGTAAAGTGCTTTCCACGCCGGGATGGGTGCAGGGCCTGCACACCTATGGTTGGAGCGGATCGAGCCAGCGCCTGTTCTACCTGGTCAATGACCGGGGTTTCACCAGCCTGTGGGTGGTGGATGTGGACAGCGGGCAGAGCCAAAAAATTGACAGCGGCGCCTATACCAACCTGGGGCAGCTGGCGGTTTCGCCGAAAGCCGACCGTCTGGCCATGCAGGCTTCAGGCAGCCGCATTCCCGTGCGCTTGGTGACCTGGGAAGGTGGGCGCTGGCGGGTGGAAAAGCGCAGCGACGGCGAGAACCTGGATCCAGAGGATTTGCCGGATGTGCAGCCGGTTGAATGGACCGCGGAAAATGGCATGACGGTGTACGGCCTGTTCTATGCGCCAGCCAGCCGTCGTTTTGCCAGCAGCGGACTGCCGCCGGCAATGGTGCAAATTCACGGCGGGCCAACTTCGCAAACAGAAGCCGGTTATTCGGCCCAGGCGGCCTATTTCACCAGCCGGGGGTACGCCTACCTGGCGGTCAATTACCGCGGCAGCACCGGCTTTGGCAAGCGCTACCGCGACGCCCTGCGCGGACAATGGGGGGTGGCGGATGTGGAAGATGCGGCGGGCGGCGCCCGGTCGCTGGTGGAGCGGAAATGGGCGGATGGCGAGAAACTGGCCATTATGGGCGGCAGTGCCGGGGGGTACACGGTGTTGGCTTCTCTGATCCGTTACCCGGGCCTGTTCAAGGTGGGCATTTGCTCGTATGGGGTCAGCAACCTGTTTGACCTGGCCCGTGATACACACAAATTTGAGGCGCGCTACCTGGACAGCCTGGTGGGGCCGCTGCCTGAGGCGGCCGCCCTTTACCGGCAGCGCTCGCCCCTTTTTGCGCTCGATCAGATCAAGGATTCGCTGGCTATTTTCCACGGCACCGAGGACCGCGTGGTGCCGATCGCCCAGTCAGAGGCGATTGTCAATTCCCTGCGGCGGCGCGGGGTGGCTCACCACTACCGCACGTTTGAGGGCGAGGGTCACGGCTTCCGCAAGCTGGAAAATGTGATCACCTATTACCGCGAGATGGAGCAATTCTTGCAGCAGAATCTGCTTTACCGCTAAAGGAGTGACGATGAAACGCAGCTTGTGGATGGTTTTGATTGGCATTTTGGTGATGAGCCTGGCTGTGCAGCCTGTGACGGCGCAGCCTGCCTGGGTGAGCGAAAAAGTGTGGGCCGATACCGAGGGTGGAGCCACCGCGCATTTTCTGGTGGTGCTGCGCGCGCAGGCAGACCGGCCTGCTGCAGATGGGGCGGCCTTTAATCGCGACGCCTCCAGCGCTTATGTGAACACATTGATGGATACCGCCGCGGCCAGCCAGCCTGCGCTGACGGCGCGCCTGGATGCGATGGGGGTTTCTTACCGGGCTTACTGGATTGTCAACATGCTGGCGGTGGAAGGCGACCGCCAGGTGGTGGAAGCCCTGGCAGCCCTGCCGGAAGTGGCCTATATTGAGCCAGACCGGGCTTTCCGCGTGGCGCTGGAGACAGGTGAGGAAGAAAGGCCCGCAGATGCTAAGGGAACGATCCAGCCCAACATCAGCAGGGTGGGCGCGCCGGACCTGTGGGCGCTGGGGGTGATGGGCACGGGCACGGTGGTGGCCAATGCCGACACGGGCATTTATTGGGAGCACAGCCTGCTGAAAAGCCAATACCGCGGCTGGGATGGTGCGGCAGCCAATCACAATTTCAACTGGTGGGATGCCATTCACCAGGATATTGACGGTTCCAGCAATCCCTGCGGATATGAATCCAAAGTTCCGTGCGATGACCACGGTCACGGCACCCACACCACCGGGACCTCCGTTGGCCTCAACGGTTACGGGGTGGCGCCGGCGGCCAGGTGGATCGGCTGCCGTAATATGGACAGCGGCGTGGGCCGGCCCAGCACCTATATCGAGTGCCTGCAATTCTTCATGGCGCCAACCGATTTGAACGGACAGAATCCCAACCCGGCACTGCGCCCGGATGTGATCAGCAACTCTTACGGCTGCCCGGCCGCGGAACAATGCAACCTGCAGAGCCTGACTGCGGCCGTGGAGAGTGTGCGCGCGGCGGGCATTTTCATGTCCGTTTCGGCTGGCAACGATGGCCCGACCTGCGACACGGTTAACGATCCGCCGGGGACAGACCGGGCGGTGTTCACAGTTGGCGCGGTGAACAACAGCGATGGTATTGCCAGCTTCAGCAGCCGCGGCCCGGCCGGCGACCTGATGAAGCCGCAGATTGTGGCGCCCGGGGTGAGCGTTGTTTCGGCTTCAAAATCGGGCGAGACCTTGACTACGACCATGTCGGGCACTTCGATGGCAGCGCCCAATGTGGCGGGCGGGGTTGCCCTGCTGTGGAGCGCTTTCCCGAGCCTGCGCGGGAATGTGCCGTGGACGGAATTGATCCTGACCCGCTCGGCTGTGCCGCTGACGACCACAGAAGGCTGCGGCGGCGATTCTGCCTCGCAGGTGCCCAACAACACCTACGGTTACGGCCGCCTGGACCTGGTTTCAGCGTATAATAAGAGCGAGAATGAATTTGCTCATATGATCTTTGAAATGATATTCCTGCCAATGGTGATCCATTAAACCCAATGAAGCCTGGTGAGATGATTCTATGATGTTGAAAAGCTCCACCTCCGACCTGGAAATGATCCTTGATGCAGCCGTGCTGCCCGAGGAACGCATCCCTGTGCTCAACAGCCTGGCGTGGCGTCTGATTTCAAACAACGCGGAACGGGCCGGCAAGCTGGCTGAGGAGGCGTTTGAGCTTTCAAAAAAAACCGGCGATGCAGCCGGGCAGGCCTACAGCCTGCTGGTGCGCGGCACCCTGCAAATGGAATATGACACCACGGATAACGCCCTTGCCACCCTGGACGAAGCCCTGGACCTGATGGAGAAGTTGAAGGATGCATCTGGCACGGCGCGGGCCCTGGATTCACAGGGGTGGTGCTGGTATATTCGCGGCGAATACAGCCAGGCTCTGGCTTTGCATGAACGGAGCCTGGCCATTCGCCAGATTGCCGGAAACCCCGAGGAAATTGCTGACTCTTACAACAGCCTGAGCGCTGTTTACAGCGATATGGGCAACTATCCAGAAGCGGTGCAATCCCTGCTGAACGCTCTGACCCTGGCCGAACAAAGTGAAAATCTGCAGGATCAGGTGCGTTTTTTGGCGAATATTGGCACCACCTACGTGGAAGTGGGGGAGTATGAAACGGCGCAAGGCTACCTGAAGCGGGCGCTGGAGCTTTCGGAGCAGATTGATTATAAAAAATCGCAGCTTTTCATCATCTCCTCGCTGGCATTGATTTACAAGGAACGCAAGGAATATGATAAAGCCGTGATGCAGGCCCGTCGCTGCCTGGAAATGATGCCGGAAGTGACGCCGCTTTACCAGAAGGCGGAAACGCTGATAGTGCTGGGTGAGTCTCAAATTTTTCTGGACGCAGCTCTGGAGGCCGAAACGCATTTGAACCAGGCGCTGGAGATCAGCCAGCAAATTGGTGATAACACCACACGGGCTAAAGCCTTGTTGGGATTGGGCCGGCTCTATCACTCTCAGGGAAATGAAGACCGGGCAAAGGATGAGCTGCTAAAAGCTCTCAAACTGGCAGAAGAAGCCGAGCACCCGCAGCTGGCCTACCGGATTCACGGAGCCTTATCAGAGACATACGAAAAGTTGGGGGATTTTCAGACGGCCCTGCATCACCACCGCGAATACCATGCCGCCAAAGAGGAAGTGTTCAACCGCGATGCGCTTGCCCGCCGCCGTCTGCTGGAGATCAGGTTTGATATTGATCACACCCGGCGCGAACATCAGGCAGCTGAAACCCTGCGGCGGGTGGGAACGGCGCTGAACGCCACTCTGGATTCATCCCAGGTGCTGGATTTGATGCTGGGACATATCCAGCAGGTGACGGTCGCGGATATCATTTACATTGCGCTGGTGGAAAACGGCAAACTTGAAATGAAGCGCAGCTGGTGTGAAAAAGGCGAACCTGTGCAGCCGTCAGGCATCCATCTGGAAGCGCCCGTCTATCAATCGCTGCTGGAATCGCAAAAGCCCATCACCCTCAGCGACACGCGTGAATATGCAGATTGGTTTAAGAATCACGATGATTGCGGCATTCATTCCTGGTCTGGCGCACCCATCATTTACAATGGAAAAACCATAGGGCTGATTGCTGTGGCCAGCAGAACACCCAATACATTTAATGTCAAGCACGGCGAACACCTGTCCATCTATGCCAGCCAGGCAGCCCTGGCACTGGAAAACGCGCATCTGTTTGAGGAAGTGCAGCGCATGGCCATTCTGGATGGGCTGACGGGCATATACAACCGCCGCTATTTGTTTGAGATGGGGCAGAAGGAATTTGACCGCGCCCAGCGCTATAAGGCGGAATTTTCAGCCGTGATGATGGATATTGACCATTTTAAAAAGATCAATGATGTTCATGGGCATTTACGCGGCGATCAGGTTCTGCGCGAAGTGGCCGCGCTGGGCGGACAGGGGCTGCGCAAAGCGGATATCTTTGGACGCTACGGCGGAGAAGAATTTCTGATCCTTTTGCCGGAAACCAACCTGGCCAACGCCGTCAAGACGGCGGAACGCATTCGCCAGGGAATTATTCAGCAGGTGAGTCTGAAAATCACCCTCAGCGCCGGTGTGGCTCAGTTGAGCGAAGAGATGAACCGCCTGGAGGATTTGATTGAGCAGGCGGATCAGGCTTTATATCGGGCCAAAAACAGCGGGCGCGACCGGGTTTCGATTTAGAACTACGCCGGAAAAGAAGGGGACCTTCAAATAAAGGCGAGAGCACAGCAGAAACCAACATCATTCCAACGGCCTGACGGGCCGCCATTTCCAGGAGGGTGTTTTGGCCCTTGGTCAGGAAAAGGGAATTTTCTTGAAGGATAAGTGGGGTTTCGATGGGCTGAACAGTAGATTTTTTTTCATGCCACCTTCCAGATCATAAACGGCACATTGATGATCATTATCAGGCAGGGTGGAAAAAAGTCAGCTGGCCAGAGAAATCAAAAACCCCCACCTTTGGGGTGGGGGTTTCAGAGTGCCGAAGGTGGGACTTGAACCCACACGACTTTCATCACTAAGTCCTGAACCTAGCGCGTCTGCCAGTTCCGCCACTTCGGCTCGTCACGACCTTTATTTTACGCGAAAACCGTATTTTGTCAACCCCTGGAAGGAAATTATCTTGCAGGAATTTTGAATCATTGACCAGTTCCATCCTGTTTAATGATAATGGCCTCTCGCAACCGCCAAAGAGTGTAAAGGGATGGTATAATGAGGCCCACAAATTTTCTGAGGTCAACAGCGGCTTATGATGGATATGGAACAACTTTACCAGGAAGCACTGGATTATCTTTACGGGTTTGTGGATTACAGCATGACCCGCGCATTGCGCTTTTCGGCGGAGAAGTTCAACCTGGACCGTATGAGCGCCCTGCTGACGCTGCTGGACCACCCGGAACGGACATATCGGGTCATTCATGTGGCCGGCACCAAGGGTAAGGGCTCGGTTTCTGCGCTGTGCGCCAGCGCCATCCAGGCCGCCGGTTACAAAACCGGCCTCTACACTTCGCCGCACCTGCATGATTACAACGAGCGCATTCAGGTCAACGGCGAGCCCATTCCGCACCTGGAGTTGGCGCGGCTGGTGGCCGAAATCAAGCCTTTTGTGGTGCAGGTGCCTGAGCTGACCACCTTTGAAATCACCACGGCCCTGGGATTCTGGTATTTTGCCCGCCAGGGTGTGGATGTGGCCGTGATTGAGGTTGGGCTGGGCGGCCGGCTGGATGCCACCAATGTGGTGGACCCGCTGGTTTCGGTGATCACCTCGCTTTCATATGATCACATGGCCGTGCTGGGAAACACCCTGGCCGAAATTGCCGGTGAAAAAGCAGGCATCATCAAGGTTGGCCGGCCGGCGGTCAGCTCGCCGCAGAAAGCTGAAGCGCAGGCTGTTTTGGAGGCGGTATCGGCGGCCCGGCAGGCAAGCCTGACCCTGGTGGGGCGGGATGTCCAGTATGAACGGCTGGATCAGAATTTGAACGGCCAGCGCATGTCCATCTGGCAGGGCCAGCGGCCGCTGCTGCAGGTGAGCCTGCCGCTGCTGGGACAGCACCAGACCGAGAATGCGGCCACCGCCTGCGCGGCCCTATGGGCTGCCCGTGAGGCCGGATTGGTGATCAGCGATGCGGCCATTCAGACCGGTTTTGCGCAGGTATCCTGGCCTGGCCGGTTTGAAGTGCTGCGTTCAGATCCACCGGTGGTGGTGGACTGCGCTCATAACCGCGATTCAGCGGTGCGTCTGCGCGAGGCGATGCACGATTTACTCCCGAACTGGCCGGTGGTGCTGGTGTTGGGTTTTTCGGAAGATAAAGATATTGACGGGATGCTGGCAGAACTGCTGCCCCTGACGCAGGAAGTGGTGGCGGCGCGCGCGGATCATCCGCGGGCGCTGGAAGCCGGTCAACTGGCTGACATGGTGCGGGCTGCCCGGCCAGACATCACCACAGAAGCCTGCGGCGGGGTTCAACAGGCCATGCAGCGCGCCAAAGAACTGGCTGGCACGCAAAAAGCCATTCTGGTGACCGGCAGCATTTTTGTGACTGCCGAGGCGCGGCAGGCCTGGCCAAACCTGGATTAATGCCCTCTGGGCAAAAAAGGAGGAGACGATGCGAGGAGACGATTGGTTTCCACGTTCGACAGATGAGGACGATTTCAACAGTGCCCTGCAGCAGCGCACTGAAGAACTCTACCGGATACCCAATGCGGAACCGGATGACGACGGCGTTATAGAATGCCCGGTGCTGATTGTGCGCGACACGGTGATATTCCCGCACATGATTTCGCCCATTTTTATCAGCTCGGATGTGGGGCTGGCGGCAGTTCAGGAAGCGCAGTATAACGGGCAGACCCTGATTATATTCTCACAGCGCGACCCGGAAATTGACGAACCGCAGGCCGGCGACCTGATCCCGATTGGGGTTGAGGCGGCGGTGGGGCGGCTGCTGACCATGCCAGACGGCAATAATTCGGCTCTGGTGCAGGGGCGGCGCCGCGTGGAACTGGTGGATTTCACCCAGAGTGATCCCTGCTTTATGGCGCGGGTGCGGGTGCTGCATGAAAACGTGACCATGACCAACCGGATTGAGGCGCTGATGCGCGCCACCCGCGATCAGTTTGAACGCTGCACGCAGCTGGATCACAGCCTGCCGGATGAAGCCCACCTGTTCTCCATGAACATCACTGATCCGGGCTGGCTGGCAGATATGGTGGCCACCGCCATTTCTTTGAACCTGACAGACCGCCTGTCGCTGCTTTCGATGACAGACCCGGTGATGCGCCTGAAGCGCGTGAACAGCCTGTTGGCGCAGGAACTGGATGTGCTGCAGCTGGAAGATGAAATTCAGACCCGGGTGCAGACCGAAGTGGACCGCAGCCAGCGCGAGTTTTATCTGCGCGAGCAGATGCGCGCCATCCAGACAGAACTGGGCGAAGGGGATATCTGGACGCGCGAGATCACCGAGGTGCGCGAAAAGATCGAAAAGATGGCTCTGCCTGATGAAGCCCGCAAAGCGGCCATCAAAGAGCTGGAACGCCTGACGCAGATGCCGCCAATGGCGCCTGAAGTGGGCATCATCCGCACCTACCTGGACTGGATTATTGAATTGCCGTGGGACACTGCCACGGATGATAACCTGGATGTGAAACATGCGGCGAGCGTGCTGGATCAGTACCATTTTGGTCTGGGCAAGGCCAAGGACCGCATTCTGGAATATATTGCTGTGCGCAGTCTGAACCCAAAGCGCACGCGGCAGCCTATTCTGTGCTTTGTGGGCCCGCCTGGCACCGGCAAAACCTCACTGGGACGTTCAATTGCCGATGCGCTGGGACGCAAGTTCGTGCGCGTTTCGCTGGGCGGGGTGCGCGATGAAGCTGAAATTCGCGGCCACCGCCGCACCTATATTGGCGCACTGCCAGGACGCATTTTGCAGACCATGCGCCGCGCCGGAACGGTGAACCCGCTGTTTATGCTGGATGAGATTGACAAGCTGGGCGCTGATTTCCGCGGTGATCCGGCTTCGGCGCTGCTGGAGGTGCTGGACCCGGAGCAGAATTATGCCTTCTCTGACCATTACCTGGAGCTGGCCTATGATCTTTCAAAGGTCATGTTCATCACCACAGCCAATTCACTGGGGAGCATTCCACCGGCTCTGCTGGACCGTATGGAACTGATTGAATTCCCCGGTTACATTGAGGAAGAAAAACTGGAAATTTCACGCCGTTTCCTGATTCCCCGCCAGATTGAAGAAAGCGGCCTGGAACCCAACGAGGTGGTGGTGCTGGACCAGGCGGTGCGGCGGCTGATCCGTGAATACACCTACGAAGCCGGGGTGCGCAACCTGGAACGGGAAATTGGACGCATGTGCCGCAAGGTGGCGCGCCTGAAATCTGAAAAGAAGCGCTATCCGACCCGCCTTGGGGCGCGCTGGGTTGAAAAATTCCTGGGCCCGCCGGAATACTTCCAGACGGAAGCCGAACGGCAGGATGAAATTGGCGTGGCCACCGCCATCGCCTGGACAGAAACCGGCGGCGATATCATGCCGGTGGAAGTGCTGATCCTGGAAGGCAAGGGCGGCCTGCAGATCACCGGCCAGATCGGCGAGGTGATGCAGGAATCGGCACAGGCGGCGCTGTCATATTTGAAATCGCGCGCCCGCCAGTTTGATATCAACCCCGAAGCCTTTGAACGGCTGGATGTGCATATCCACATTCCTGAAGGCGCCATTCCAAAGGACGGCCCCAGCGCAGGCATCACCATTGCCACGGCGCTGATCTCGGCTTTCACAGACCGCCCGGTGTACAAAGAAGTGGGCATGACGGGTGAAATCACCCTGCGCGGACGGGTGCTGCCGGTGGGCGGCCTGCGCGAGAAGATTCTGGCGGCGCATCGCGCCGGCCTGAAAACCATTCTACTGCCCGAGCGCAACCTGAAGGATTTGATTGACGTGCCGCGCAAGGTGCGCACTGATTTGAAGATCATCCCCATCACGCACATGGATCAGGTGGTGGAAGTGGCACTGCATGCGCCTGAGGAGCGGCCTGTGCGCCACAAGCGGCAGTCCAAGGAAGAGCCCAAAGAGGAAAATGCCGAGGGCAGCGAAACAACGCCAGCCGGGCCGAACGAATAAAGCTGTAAAAGCCTGGAAGGGACAACGCCTTCCAGGCTTTTGTTTGGGAGATTGTGACTTCGATATTGTCACAGAAAAACCGCTATTGACCGGGAATATAGGTGACCTATTTGCAACTGCTCAGCCAGGGTGAAAGCCTTGCAGAGGATGATCCGCTCCCTGACCAATTACACATATTCATAGGGCATGAAAAAAGCAGCCGGCGAGGGCTGTAACCGGCTGCTTATCACCCACTTTGAAGGATGATATAAATTTTTTGTATACGAGGTTTTGCGGGATATTGACAGGCAGGCCTTGAAGGGATATAGTTAACTCTTATTAACTAATATGGCGTCCTATTGGAGGTTATGGGTATGAAAGTAAAAATTGCCCCTCAGGCTATTCTCTTTTTATCACTGGTGATTGTCATGCTGGGATTTGGCATTGCCATCCCGCTGATGCCCTTTTTTGTGACTCATTTTGGTGTATCGGCTGGCGCATTGGGATTGATGATGTCGTTATATTCCCTGATGCAGTTCATTTTTGCCCCCATGTGGGGACAGATTTCAGACCGGGTTGGGCGAAAGCCGATATTACTGGTTGGCGTGATCGGGTATTTTATCGCCTTTGTTTTGCAGGGTCTTTCACAGGATTTTTATCAGTTGATGATCTCGCGCACTCTGGCCGGCATTCTTACTTCGGCTTCACTGCCAACGGCGATGGCTTATATGGTCGATATCACCGAGGAAAAGGACCGCTCCAAAGGCGTCGGGTTGATGGGTGCCGCCATGGGGGTGGGAATGATTTTTGGCCCGATGGTGGGTGGTTTGTTGACAAAATTATCCCTTCCTTTGCCAGAAGCCATCACCGGTCTGGTGCAGGTGACACAGGATGCTGCCACCGGTGACCTGATCAACCTTTCCATTCCCTTCTTTGCCAGCGCGATTCTGGCTCTGCTGGCCGTACCGCTGATTGTTTTATGCCTGCCCGAGTCGCTGGTTAAGGAAAGACGGCGCCAGCAGCCAGCGGCAGTGCGGGAATCAAGGGTCAGGCAGTTGATCAGCGGCTTGAAAGGCCCCATCGGCTTTCTGTATATCATGGCTTTTCTGCTGGCTTTTGCCCTGGCCAATATGGAATCGGTGCTGGGCATGTACGGCCAGCAGCATTTTACGATGAGCCCGGCGGAAGTGGGGCTGATGATGGGGGCCATCGGGGTGCTTTCGGTGATTCAGCAGGGCGTGGTGATTGGTCCGCTGACGCGCAAACTGGGTGAAATCAAAGTGGTGCGCGGCGGGCTGTTGATCAGCATGATCGGCTTTGTTTTGCTGGCATTGGCTTTCAGCAAGTGGGCGTTGATTGTGGCAGCGCTGGTGTTTAATTTTGGCAATACCTTGCTGCAGCCGAGCATCACTGCCATGGTATCCAAACGCGCCCAGGGCGGTCAGGGGGCGGCCATGGGGTTGAACAATTCATTTCAATCGCTGGGACGGGCCACCGGCCCGCTTTGGGCAGGTTTTGCCTATGATATTTACGCCACCCTGTCTTTTTGGACCGGCGCGTTGATCCAGCTTGTCGCACTGATCTATTCGCTGCGGGTATTGGGCGAGGTCGCCGGCAGTGTGCCAGAGGAGAAACCCCGCCTCGATCTGGATCAACAAAGCATATAACAGGGAATAAACGCGCCACCCCAGGCGGTCCGCCTGGGGTGGCGCGTTTAATAAATTAAGAGATGCCTCAGGGCATGTCCAGGCGCAGACCGTGTCCGCGCACGGTTACAATGTAGGTGTGATCCGGGTCCAGTTCAGCCAGCCGGTCGCGCAGGCGGCGGATCAGGGCGTCGAGAGCCTGTTCAGAAATGCCGTCAGCCTGTTCGTTGCCCCAAATGGCTTCGACCAGCTCTTCGCGGGAGACCACCTGCCCGGCGTTATCATACAGACTTTGGAGCAGGTTGTATTGCTGCAATGAGAGGGGGGGCGTCATTTCCACACCCTTGACCCAGACTCGACGTGAGCGGTTTTCCATGCGCAGCGGGGGAATCGGGGCTGCGCTGTCGGGTTTGGCGCTTTGAGGGGTTTGTTTGGCAGCCGGAGAAGCTGCCAGGGGCATGGTGACATCAGAGCTGAGGAAAATGAAACTTTGCAGGGTGGCTACCTGGATGATATCGCCTTCCTTAAGGAGGACGGGTTCCACAACCGGGGTGCCATTGCAAAAGGTGCCGTTTTTGCTGCTGAGATCTTCAAGGAGAACTCCATTTTCAGAAGCAGACAGGCGGGCATGGTAGCGCGAAACCTGGCGATCGGCGATAATCACCTGGCAGGCGCCTTCACGGCCAATGAGGATTTCATCCACCAGAGACCACTGCTGGCCTTCCAGCGGACCTTCCCTGGCAACCAGACACGGGGTGTTTGGGCTGGGTTCCATATTCTTTCCTCCTTGAATTTGACAGCAATTCAGATTGCTTAAGGTATAATAATAGCAGAAGTTTCATTTTTTGTGCAGTCTTCTGAGTAGAGTGGTGACCGAGGAGAAGCGGCCATCCTGCATTCTTTCAGAATTCTGCCCGTCGCCGAAATTTATCACAGGTTCGCCATGCCAATTCCTCTCAAAGCCGGAGAGGTGTTGCGCGGGCGGTACAAGATTCGCCGGATCATTGGTCAGGGTGGGATGGGTTCCATCTACCTGTCGGATGACATGCGTTTGGAAGGCCGCCTGTGCGCCCTCAAAGAAGTTGAACATGACCGGACATTGCCCGCTGATCTGCTGCGCCAGGCGCGCGACCAGTTCTTGCGCGAGGCAACTGTTTTGGCGCGCCTCGATCACCCCAATCTGCCCAAGGTATCCGATTTCTTCTCGATTGGCGGCCGGGATTACCTGGTGATGGATTACATTCCCGGCAAGGATCTGCGCACGTTGATGCTTGAAGCGCGCAGTGCGGGCGGTTTTTTGGCCGAGAATGATGTGATCAACTGGGCCAACCAGCTGGCTGACGCATTGGAATATCTGCACAACCAGGAACCTCCCATCCTGCACCGCGATATCAAGCCTTCCAACCTGAAGGTGACCCCCACTGGTTTGCTGAAACTGGTGGATTTTGGACTGGTGAAGGTGCTTGCCCCCGGCGAGGTGACCATCACCATTCTTCAGGGGCAGGGAACGGCGCTTTATACGCCGCTTGAGCAATATGGCGGCGACAGCAGCCACACCGATGCGCGCAGTGATGTGTATGCCTTCAGCGCCACCCTGTATCACCTGCTGACCAATTTGGCGCCAACCGACGCCCGTGAACGCTTTTTGCAGCCCGACAAATTGGTGATGCCGCGTCAGGTGAACCCGGCGATCAGCCCACATGTGGAAAAAGCCATTTTATGGGGGATGAGCCTGCACCCATCGGAACGGCCGCAATCGGTGGGCATATTCCGTGAAGCCCTGCTGGGCGACCGCCCGCCGAGCGCACCTTTGCAATCTGCTTATCGTACGCACCGCAGCTCTTCGCGGCTGGCGTCGCTGCAGGGGGTTCCAGACCGGTATCTACTTTGGGCAGCCGGCGGATTGGCAGCGCTCACTCTGATCATCACCCTGCTCAACGGTGGTTGAAAAACATCCTCTTCCAGTTTTGAAGAGGATGTTTTTTGTGTCCTGGTCATTTTCGTAGCAATGCTGCTGCCGGGCAGGCAAAAGAAGGGATCACATTCAGATTACCAACTTCACGCCTGCGTCATCTTTTTGGCACGCCATTTTTCATACTGCCACCAGCCATAGGAGGCGGCCACGCCAACGACCAGACCAGCCAGGCTGACGAGCAGAATGCCAACAGTGCCGTTGGCTCGGATCCAGGTTTCACGGTCAGGCAGCAGCAAAAACAGGCTCAGGTAAGCCAGCAAACTGCCGATGAAACCGCACAGGCTGGCGCGCAATCCCCAGCGGATGGCGTTCCAGCGCCAGTAGGCAAAGAAAAAGGCGGCGGCTGACCCCAGAGCACCCAGCAGCAAAATGAGGAACCATTCGCTGAAAGTGGGCGTGCCCTTGCGGGCTGGCGTGAGGGTGAGCACAAGGGTGGGCGTGGGGGTGAAGGTGGGGGTAAGGGTGGGGGTGAGGGTGGGGGTCGGCTCGGGGGTGGGGGTGAGGGTGGGCTCGGGGGTGTTGGGCACAATGGTGATCACGGAGCCGTCGCCGCCGATATCAAGACGCAATTGATCAGAGAGCCGGGCTGGCTCGGAGATGACGCGGATATCCAGCAGGCCGGCTTTTTCGATGCGGTAATTGATGCGCGCCATGCCCTGTGTGGTGACGGCTTCAACCTGCTGGGAGATGGAGGTATCGCCACCGGTGGTAAAGATGAATCGCACCACGGTGCCATCCGGAACCGTATTGTGGTTATGATCATAGATGGGGCCGGTTTTAAGGGGAACATTATCGCCGACTTTGAACCGCGGGATGGTGGGCGCTTCAGGCGTGGGTTCCACCTGCGGCAGGGTGTCGATGGCCAGGGGGATGACCTGGGTGGGGTCGGGTGACATGGCCGTGATGAGGTCATAACCGGCGCCGGTGACGGTGACCGGCAGAGCACCGCTGGGGGTCAATTCCTGAAAGAGGACGCGGGCAGCCACATCCACAAATCCCGGTGCCTTGCTGTAAAGGCCGTAATAGGCTGTCAGCTTTGAAATATCGGTGGCGTCCAGGTAATAAGGGGCGTTGAAGGCAAAGACAATCACCTTTTTATCGCGGATAAGGCCGGGTTTTTCTGAGAGCAGGCGGCGAAGCGCCAGCGATTCGGGGCGGCCTGAGCTGACGCCGGTCATGGAGAAAATGACCCAATTGGCTTTGGAGAGCTTGGTTTCCAGGTCGGCGTTGTCAGGCCGGTCCAGATAGCCAGACAGATCGGCAAAACTGAAATAGGAGAGATGGCTTTCCAAAACCTGACCGCCGGCCTTGGGCCCATAGAGCTGCAGGATGGTTTTTGGCAGGGCATCGATACTGAGAACGGATTGTTCAGGACATTTGCTGCACTGGCGGGCGGTCAGCGTATCTGTGAAGAAGATGAGATTTTCGCGCAGGTTTGGCGGATTGGGGATGACATTGACCAGATCATTTTCAGAAGGGCTGATGAGGGTGACGGCCTGACGGGCGGCGTCAAACACCACCTGCTGCCCGCCCATGCCAAGGGTGGCCAGGCTGCTTTCGGGGGCACGGACATTGGCAATGTCAAAAGTGCCGTAAAGGCGGTATTTGAGAGTCAGGATGCGCTCCACCGAGGCGTCCACGCGCTGGGCGAAGGCCGGGTCTTCGCGATATTTCTGGGCAAAAAATTCCAGCGTGCGGATGATGGTGGTGTGGGTGTCGGGATCTTCGCTGGCAACAAAATGATCAGCATAGAGCAGATCGTTTCCGGCCAGGAAGGCGCTGCGGGCCACCTGGCGGGCGTCGAAGGTCAGTTCGGATGGGTCGTCAAACCGGCGCATGGCCTGGCCGCCCAGATCGTCAGAGACCATCAGGCCGCCGTTATTGCGCCAGGAGGATATGAAGGTCAGGGCCATTAGCTGCCCCAGGGCAGCTGGATCGAGAGAGACAGGGCGGGTGGTGGAGCGGATGCTGCCCTGCTGATAGCGGATATGGGACACCAGCAGCCCGTCGGTGGTGGATTCGGCATTGGGAGCGTTGCCAGTGACGGCGGCGAAAGGCACCAGTTCGATTTGCTTGAGCTGGTCGAGTGATTTGCGCACCGTGGCCACTTCCTCTTCAGGCAGGCGGTCAGAGGAACCGCGGCCAGGAAAGTGCTTGGCGATGACAGCCAGGCGGTTTTGGCTGCCGGTGTGCAGCCCGGCAATATAGGCCTTGCCCATCTCACCCACCCAATAGGGGTCGCCGCCAAAGGTGCGTGTGCCAAGATCCACCGTTTCTTCCACGTGGCGCATTTCAAGCACATCGAGGGAGGGGCCAATGTAGAGGTTGAAGCCCAGGGTGCTGAGTTCATTGCCCATGATGGAACCGACCTGTTGGGCCAGGGAGGGCTTCCAGGTGGCGCCAAGGGCCATTTCGTTGGGTAAAGCGGTCAGCCCGTTGATGATTTGATCGTAAGGCGAGCCGTCGCCTTCCTGCGAGATGCCAACAAAGAGGGGAATGTACTGCGGGGTGCTGGTTTGCCGGACGGTGCCGGTGACCGGCTGGGCGGCTTCCCATTCTGCATTTTGCAGCGAAGCGATCAGCTGGTGGGTGCCGGTGACCACCTGGTCGGCAGAGGTAAAATTATCGTTGGCGGCCATCAACATGACCCCACCAACATGACGGTTGACGATGAGGTCATAGATTTGCGACTGGCTGCCGGCATCGGTGCCTTTGAAAGTGATGAGAAAGAGCTGCCCCACCCGTTCTTCGGGGGTCAATTGAGCCAACAGGGTTTGCGCTTTCAGGCGAGCAGAATCATCCAGCAGGCCCTGTGCCTGGGAGGGTATGGGAGTCAGCGAGGTGACGAGAAAAACCAGTAAAAACAGCAGGCGAAGAGCGGTCTTCATGGAGCGTGAGCTTGCTCCGGTGATGAAAGGGATTTCATACAGCTTCCTCCATTATTTGGCGGGCCAGACGTGGATCATCGCTGATCAGACCATCAACGCCCAGCCGGGTGAGACGGCGCATTTCTTGCGGGTCGTTGACCGTCCAGACGTGCAAACGGCGCTGTGAACGGTGGGCTGCCTGCACCCACGCAGCGTTGACGGTGCTGAAATGCGGGTGAAGGCAGGTATGAGGGACCCAGAGGCCAAAAACCAGCCTGCCCGCTTTGCCGGGGAAGCCGGGGAGGGTGAGCAGGGCAGTGGCGGCACCTGGCAGCGCGCGGCGAACGCGCACCAGGTTGAGGGGATGAAACGAAGAGAAGAGCACGCGCTCTTCAAGATGATATTGTTTAACCAGGGCGGCGGCTTTGAGGGGCAGAGCGTCGCCTGTACTGGCGTAATTGGTCAGTTCCACGTTGATAAAGCAGCGGTCTCCCAGGGTTTTGAGCACCTCTTCAAGGGTTGGGATGGGTTCTCCCTTGAAATCAGGTGAGAACTTGCTGCCGGCATCGAGCCTGCGGAGCTGTTCGAAGGTCAATTGGCCCACGCGGCCGCTGCCGTTGGTGGTGCGGTCCACCGTCTGGTCGTGAATCACCACCGGCGTGCCGTCAGCCGAAAGCTTGGTATCCAGCTCAACGCCGTCTGCACCCAGTTCAACGGCTTTAAGAAAAGCTGCCAGGGTGTTTTCGGGGGCAAAGGCGCTGGCGCCGCGGTGGCCGAAAATGGCCGGAGTGGGCAGAGAGAGATTACCCAAGTTCAACAAAGTAAGATTCAGCGGCCCGGTCAATCATTTCGATGGTCATCGAAGGCTGTTCACCGAGGAAATTGGCAATATCCACCAGCTGGTCGCAGATATCACGCGGGTGTGAGGCGCGGAGCTTGCGGTTACGTTTGATGTACCATTCCTGCAGCAGATAAGCCAGCCCCTGGTCGCTGTAGGCCACGTTTTTGCTGCGCGCCACCCGCTGGAAGATTTCGCGGTATTCTTCATAGGAAGGATCGGTGATCTCGATTTTATGGCGCAGGCGGCGCAGGAAAGCTTCATCCACCAGGTCTTTGGGGGGCAGGTTGGTGGAGAAGACCACCAGCACATCGAAGGGCACTTCAATTTTGCGGCCGGTGTGCATGGTGAGGTAATCGATGCGGTTTTCAAGGGGCACAATCCAACGGTTGAGCAGGTCACGCGGGTGCACCTGCTGGCGGCCAAAGTCATCCACCAGGAAGATGCCGCCATTGGCTTTCACCTGGAAGGGGGCCTCATAGAATTTATGCACTTCATCAAAGACCAGGTCAAGGCTGGCGAGGTTCAATTCACCGCCGACGGTAATGAAGGGCCGCTTGATTTTTACCCAGCGCGAGTCACGGCGCAGGGTGGAACGCAAGTTGCCGGTGCCGGTGGGCGTGACATCTTCATCAGGAGCAAGCTGGTGGTTCACCGAATCGTAGAGGGTGACCACCTGACCTTCCACATAGATGGCATGGGGGATGTACATGGCCTGGGTCAGCACCAGGTCACCGATGGCGCGGGCGATGGAGGTTTTGCCGTTGCCAGGCGGGCCGTAAAGGAAGATGGATGCGCCGGAATTGATGGCAGGACCCACGCGCTGGTTGAGGCGTTCCGAGAGGACGAGCTGGCCGAGGGCTTTCTTGACCATGGGCATGTTGACCAGCATTCTGCCGCGGCTTTGCTTGCGGATGGAATCGTTGTAAACATGCAGGGGCACGGGGGCCGGGCCGGCATATTGCGAACGGTCAAGGGCTTCGCGGGCACGGGTGATGCCCAGACCGGTGATGCCGTAGGTGTAGGAGCCTTCGCCGACGCCCATGGATTGGGTGGATTTGACCTCGATCAATTTTTCGCGTTTGAGGGCTTCGAGAATCTGATCAACCACCCCGGAGAAGGGCAGGGCCAGTTCTTCGGCAATTTTGGAGCCAGTAAGATAACCCTGGAAGTAGAGGATCTTCAGAGCCAGATCCTGAATCCAGAGCACCGAGAGGCCGGTTTCTTCAATCCGGGTGATGGGCGGGGGCACAAAGCTGCCCGTATGCGCAGGCTGCTGCGGTGCCGGCTGTTGGGGAATTGGGCTGCGGACGGGGCCGGGGATGGGCCGGTTCGGCGGTGGTGGTGTATTAAACATGGCAACCTCCCAAAAGTATCATTCAAAAGAGCGATCAGAAAAATCCCGCAATGTGAAAAATCGCCAGTGGTGACTTTACCACAGGCCTTGATAATATGCTATTATGATTTTATCATCATTCAACAAAAGATATCGGTCAAAAAATCATTAATTCCAGGTTTTCTGTTCCATTTAGGCAATTGACAGATGGGAAGGTGAAGCATGAAAAAGCTGTTAAAGGCTGTTTGTTCAGGCCTGGCGGTTTTGGCGATCTTTCTGGCGGCCTGCAATACCGTGCCTTTTCCATCCGGAGTCCCTTCTGCTGTTTCGACCGTTAGCCTGACCTGCACCCAGACTCGGCCTCCGGTAAAGCAGACCAGCCTGACACCCACGCATGTCAACATCCAGACCAAACCGGCGCAAAAAACGTCCACGCCTGTGCCTTCGGCAACGCCTGATCTCGGCATTCTCCTTTTTGATGATTTTAATGATCCTTCAAGCGGGTGGTCGGTGTTTGGCGATCAGAAAACCAGCGAATTGGGTTATGCCAATGGCGCTTTTCACATCACTTTTTATATCTCCAAAGGTTTTGATGCTTCGTGGTCGCTGGCGCAGTACGATAATTTCACGGCTGAGACGGTTTTCAATGTGCCTGCGAGAATGGATGTGGGAGCAGGTCTGACCATCCGCGCCACGCAGAACAACTGGTACGTGATCTTCCTATACCCCAATTCACAAGAGTACAGTGTATCGAAGGTGGTCGCTGGAAAAGACACCACCCTGATTGAACGCCGGAAATCGGAAGCTGTGCAATCCGAAATCCGCGAAGGCAGAGCCTATCAGCAATTGGCGGTCAAAGCCTATGGCGACACTATTGAAATATGGACCGGCCTGCCGGGTGGAACCTTGCAGAAACTGGATGTCCTTCACGATTCAGACTTAATAAAGGGACACGTGGGCGTGTTGGGGACGCCGCCTCAAACCAGCCTGAGCGCACCCGTTGAAATCCAATTCGAATGGATCCGAATATCGGTTGACAAGCCAGAGGAGACAGCGGCCGCGACCCCGAAGCCTACCAAATCCCCCGAAGCAAAGCCTGTTTCAGGAAAAATGACCTGGAGCCAGTCGAATGAGGATGCTTTTGGCGACCCCACCAATGAGAGCGTTTTTGCCCTGGGCGTGTTCAAGGAAGTGCTTTACGCCGGTACACGAAATTCAGTCAAAGGAGCACAGATTTGGCGGCTGGAAAATGAGAACTGGACACAGGTGATGAAGGACGGATTTGGCAGCACCGGGGTTTATTCCATTGATCACCTTGAGCCGTTCAAGGGCTGGCTGTATGCCAGCACATGGAATCAGACGTCTGAAACGGAAACCAACGGCGCACAAATCTGGCGTACCGAAGATGGGGAGCACTGGTCTGCGGTGGTGACGGACGGATTTGAAAATCCTAAAAATTCTGAAATTATATTGATAGCCTGGCAGGACAGGCTTTTTGCAGGAACATGGAATTTTGACTTGAAAAATGCGGAAATTTGGGTGAGTTCATCGGGAGATGCAGGCTCCTGGACGCGGGTGGTGGCAGGCGGCCTGGGCGAGGAAAACAACGCCGGTGTGATAAGCATGGGGATTCATGATGGCAGGTTATATGCGGGTATTGCCAACCGGGAGGGGGGGCGGATCTGGCGTACGGCGAATGGCTCTCAATGGGAAAAAGTGGCTACCGGCGGATTGGGAGATTCAGCCAATCACGCGGTCTCTGCGCTGGAAGCCTTCAACGGATATCTCTATGCCCTGGTGGAGACCTCATGGGATAACCCGCGCGCTCAGGTGTGGCGCTGCAGCCGCTGTGACGGCAGTGATTGGGAAATGATCAAGGAGGGCGGTTTCCATTACCCGGATACCTGGCGCAAAGTGGGCGCGGAGGTATTGGCGGGGTACCTTTATATCGTGCCGGGAAATCAGGACCGCGGACTGGAAATCTGGCGCACGGCCGACGGCCAAAAGTGGGAAGAGATCAGTTATGATGGTTTTGGTGACAAAAACAACCGGTATTCATATTTTGACAATGCCATCGCGGTATTTCAGGGGCGTCTGTTTATTGCGACGGATAACCCGGTGAGCGGCGGCGAGGTTTGGGAGGGTAAATTCGAATAGAACTTGCCCGGCACATTGCGTCCCTGTCACTTTGCTAAAACAATGGAATTAGGGTATACTCTAAAAATCATTTTTTTACTGAGAGGATAATCACACAATGGACAGTACAATTGATACTATTACTGCGATTGAAGTTCTTGATTCACGTGGCAACCCCACGGTTGAAGTTGAAGTCGTGCTGGCTGACGGCAGCTGGGGACGGGCCGCTGTTCCCTCCGGCGCCTCGACCGGTGTGCATGAAGCATTGGAACTGCGCGACGGCGATAAGTCCCGCTATAATGGCAAGGGTACCCTGAAGGCGGTTGAAAACGTCAACACCATCATTGCTGAAAACATCACCGGTTGGGATGCGGTGCAGCAGAAGGCGATTGATATGGCCATGCTGGCACTTGACGGCACGCCGAACAAGTCGAAATTAGGCGCCAATGCCATTCTGGGCACCAGCCTGGCTGTTGCCAAGGCTGCAGCCAATTCTCTGGGCCTGCCCCTCTACCGCTACCTGGGCGGTATTTATGCCCATGTGCTGCCTGTTCCGATGATGAACATCCTCAACGGCGGCGCACACACTGCCTGGCAATCCACCGATGCCCAGGAGTTCATGGTGATGCCCCTTGGCGCTCCCTCCTTTGCGGAAGGCTTGCGCTGGGGCGCTGAAATTTACCATGCCCTGAAGAGCGTTTTGAAAGCCCGCGGTTATGCCACCCTGGTGGGCGATGAAGGCGGTTACGCTCCGGCTCTCAAGGCGAACAATGAAGCCGTGGAAGTGATCCTCGAAGCCATTGAAAAAGCCGGCTACAAGGCTGGCGAACAGGTCTGCATCGCGCTTGATCCGGCTGCTTCAGAACTGTACGATGACGAAACCCACACCTACAACCTGCGCAAGGAAGGCCGCAAGCTGACCTCTGAGCAGATGGTGGAATTCTGGATCAACTGGCTCAACCAGTACCCGATCGTGTCCATTGAAGACGGCCTGGCCCAGGATGACTGGGAAGGCTGGAAGATGCTGACCGCCAAGGTTGGCGACCGCATCCAGGTTGTGGGCGACGACCTGCTGGTGACCAACCCCGAACGCGTGCGCCGCGGCATCAAGGAAAAGGCCTGCAACGCCCTGCTGTGCAAGCTGAACCAGATTGGCTCGCTCACCGAGACCATTGAAGCCGTGGAAATCTGCCACCGCAGCGGCTGGCGCGCTGTGACCTCTCACCGCTCAGGCGAGACTGAAGATTCCACCATCGCCGACCTGGTCGTGGCCCTGAATATGGGCCAGATCAAAACCGGCGCCCCGGCCCGCTCAGACCGCGTGGCGAAATTCAATCAGCTGCTGCGCATTGAAGCCGAACTGGGCGACACGGCCACCTATGCTGGCTGGAGCGCGCTCCGCCGCTAGACCCGCTGAAAGCTGCAGCCCCGGGCCATTACTGTCCGGGGCTGTTTTTATTTTTGGGATGCTTGTTCATGGAGAAGACGTTGTACCGCTTCCACCACCAGGGCTTCCACCCTGGGGTAAGCCGGATTGGACGGCTGGGTGAAATGATGCACGGCGGAGAGCTCAACAAACTGCGGCGGAGAGGAAAATTCGCGGATCAATGCGCGGGTCCAGGCAGGCTGCACCACCTCATCCTTTGTACCCTGAACCACGAGGGTGGGCAGGTTGAGGCGGCGGGCGCGGAGGCGGGCGGCCCTGCCAAGGCGGCGGAGCTGCTCGAGAGTAATGAGAGGCATTTGAAAGGCGCGCAGTTCAGCCACCGCGGCAGCGTCTTCAGGGGAGAAATTCGGCAGCAGCAGGCGCAAAGCGGATTGGGTTTGAGGATCGTGGAGGTTCAGAAAACGAAACGGCGGCACGCAGACGGGCAGGAAAAGGCGGGCTGCCTCAATCAGAGCGGTGAGCCAGGGCGGCTCAGGCCAGGAAAAAGGTGCCAGCAAGATCAGCGCGTCGGGCGGGGTTTTGGCAGCCGCAACCAGGGAGACGGCCCCGCCCATTGAAAAGCCCACCAAAAAGATGGGTTGGCAGCCGTCCTTCCTCAGAGCCGTGATTTCGTCTTCCACAGCTGTCACCCATTCACCGGCGCGGCGGTCGAACAGGGTAGGAAGGTCGGTTCCAAAGCCAGGCAGAAGCAGGCCGCGCGCGCGCAAGCCCAGTTTGTTGAGCGTGAGGCCAAGCGCGCGCATTTCCTGTGGGCTGCCGGGGAAGCCGTGCACCAGGATGGCTGCGCCGCGGCTGCCGGAAAAATCAAAGGGCTGGCATTCGGGGCTCTGATAATAGGGCAGGGGTGGAATGATGCAGGGGCGGGGGATGAGGCGCCAGTGGAGGAGATGAAACAAGCAGAGAAAGAAACCCTGCATCAGCAGTCCCAGTGCGGCGCCATTAACCAGGGGCATGCCAGGAACAAGAAACCACAGCAGCGCACCAGTGACCGCTGTGGCCAGGCCCCAGAAGCTGTTTTTTTGCAGCCGTCGGCCGAGAGATTGGGCGGCTTTGGCCTGGCGCGAAGGCGAGGCTGGCAGGTGGCGGCATTGGCTGGCGCTGCGGATGCCGGAAATGGCGGCCAGAGCTGAAACGAGCCCCGCGGCCAGAGAGAGCCAGCCGAAGGCCATCCAGAAAGGGTCTGGATGGGGAATGAGCACCAGACCGGCTAAAATGGAAAGGCTGCTCCAGAGGAGCAGCCGGCGTAAAATCATGAGGCGGTAATCCCAGATCATGGCATGTCAATCAGATTCCAGAACACTAAAAAGGTCTTTCCAATTATTTGGGCCTGGTTCATCCATTTGCACCACCTCGAAAGTGGCATTGTAGGCCTCCGGGAAATTAAGGGCTTGAAGACATATTTCAGCCACATCTTCACGGGAAATGACGCCAGAAATGTGATCACCCTGGGCGAACTGGATACGAAACACGCCGCCGGGATCATCCCGCAAACCGCCAGGACGGATGATGGTATAGGCCAGGCCGCTGGAACGCAGGGCATCTTCGCCGCGCAGCTTCCATTCAAGCACATTGCCAAAATTGTTCAGGGGGTTGTTTTCTGCGCGGGTGACCGCAAGAGATGAAACCAGAATGAAGTGTTCCACCTGGGCTGCCAGGGCGGCCATGGTCAGGTTGAGCACCCCTTCGTAATCCACATGCTGCGGGCTGTTATTGCCGAAGGGCATGCGGGAACCGGTGGCGCAGATGACCACGCGGATATCCTCGAAAGCATCCGGCAGGGTATCGGCTTCGCGAATGTCACCGATATGTAACTCTACCTCGCTGTCAAATAAATCTTCGGCGTGATTCTTATCACGCACCAGACATCTGGGCGCCTGGTCTCGGGCGATGAGCTTTCGAACAACATGCTGACCTATGCCGCCTGTTGCCCCCACCACCAATATATCACTTCTCATTTCTCCTCTTTCTGTAGGTTCCCATCTGTGAGATGTTCAGGAAGCCGTCTTTATCCGGTCAAGGGCCTCAAAAAGTTCACTGTTTTCTGGAATATCACTCATTGAGCTGCCGTAATGCGTGTAGCGAATCATTCCTTTTTGATCTACAATAATCACAGCGGGCATGCGTCCGAGTTTCCACCACACCACTTCCTGATGAAAAGCATCAGCCACCTTGTTGCCGATATCCGACAGGCCGGTGAAGGGCATTTGCTCTGTTTCCCAATAGCGGCGAAAAGCATTGGGGCCATCCGGTCCGATGATGGCAACCTTTGCCCCGCGCGTTTCAAATTCTGCTGCGTCCTGGCGCAACTGCGCCATGTGCCGGCGGCAGAATGGTCAGGCAAACCCGCGGTTAAAGACAAGCACGACCGGGCCGGTTGAAGTTAAATCGGCGAGGGTGACAATACGGCCGGTTGTGTCGGTCAGGGAAAATGGGGCAGCAGGTGTCGAAGGTGTGTGTGTACTCATCGTATATGTAACCTTATTATAATAAAAAAATGGGCAAAAAACACAAAAAGCCCGGTCATTTTTAAAAATTCATCGGGCTTTTGAGAGATGAGAAGTTCAGGAATCAGGGCCGGGCCACTTTTTCTTCAAGAGAGCGAATGGTGGCGCGCTGGTGAAAAATGATGCTGGTGACGGCGTCGCCGATGGAAAGAATGCCCAACAGGTGGTCGCCCTCCATGACGGGGAGGTAATGGACTTTTTTCTCAGACATGAGGGCCAGAGCTTCTTCGACGGTCTGATCGGGGTGAATGGGGACGAGGGTGGTGCTCATGACGTCGCGAATGGGGGTTTTTTGGGAAGTTTTACCGAGCAGGACGATTTTGCGCGCGTAGTGCCGTTCGGTGAAAATGCCGAGTAATTTATCGTGCTCAACAACCAGCAGGGCTCCAATATCCTTGTCTGCCATGATGCGCAGGCCGTCAAAAACGGTGATATCGGGCGTGACCGTCCATAAATCAAAACCTTTTACCTGCAAGATGTGCCGGACAGTATTCATCGGTGACCTCCTTGTGATTTTATGTGAGAGCAGATGGATTTAAAATATATTGTAGCGCGATTGAGTATCAATTACTATCAGCTTGAGGAAAAATTTGGCCAGTTTTGAATAAAATGAAAATTGGTAGTAAAATTAGTTGTAATAATGTTTGACAGTTCAGAGGGTGGGCGGTATAATATCCCTTTGCCTAAAAACTGATATATGGAGAGTTACGCTATGGATTTGAGCGTTGAAGCGGCTGAAAACCGCACAACCGAAACGATTGAAAATGATGCTTTGAAACCCAAGACCCACTTCAGCGGCAAAGTGCTGAAGGTCGCGGCCGGCGGCGCCCTGGTTGATATTGGCCAGGACAAACCCGGTTTTCTGCACATCTCGCAGGTGGCGGCCTCTGCCGAAGGCGTTAAGCGGGTGGAGGATATCCTTCAGGTGGGCGCCGTCATTGACGTGTGGGTGCGCCGCGTGAAGGAGGGCCGGGTTGAACTGACCATGGTTCAGCCTCTGGTCTATGATTGGAAAGACCTCAAGCCTGGCATGACCGTGACCGGCCGTGTCGTCAAGCTGGAAACCTACGGCGCGTTTGTGGATATTGGCGCGGAACGTCCGGGCCTGATTCACATCAGCGAAATGGCGCATGGTTATGTGCGCACGCCCGCCGACGTGGTGAAGGAAGGCGATGAGGTTGAAGCGCAGATTCTGGACGTGATCCGCCGCAAGAAGCAGATCAAGCTGAGCATGAAAGCTCTGCAGCCCGAGCCTGTGAAGGAAGAGCCCGAAATGATGGTTGAAGAAGAAGCTGCTCCGCGCCAGCGCGGCGGCCAGCAGCGGGGTGGTGATCGCGATCGCCGCCGCCGCTCGAACCGCGGTGATTCAGGCTCGGCCGCCGAAATGGCTGAGGTGATGGCTGAAGTCAATCAGGATCAGGCCGAAGCCGTGCCGACTGCCATGGAAATGGCTTACCGCGAAGCGATGGCCAAAGCCCGGGAGCACCGCAGCGACAAGGGTTCGCGCCGCAACCGTTCCGTTTCTCAGGAACAGGAAGAAATTATTTCTCGCACCCTGCAAAACAAGGTGCGCATGTAGTTTCAAAATGCGCGCGAAACAGCCTTCGCTAACGTTCAACCATAAGCGATGAAGTGCCCAGGGGAGGGTTAATTAAACACCCTCCCCTGTTCGTTTAAATACATGGCGTTGTTCTGGAGGAAAAGAATGGCAACCAAATATATCTTTTTTACGGGCGGTGTCGTCAGTTCGGTGGGTAAAGGCGTCACAGCTGCCGCTGTTGGCCGGCTGCTGAAAGACCTGGGTTTCCAGGTGGCTGTGCAGAAACTGGATCCTTATATCAATGTGGATCCTGGAACGATGAGTCCTTACCAGCACGGCGAGGTGTTTGTGCTGGATGACGGCGCAGAGACCGACCTGGACCTGGGACATTACGAGCGGTTTATTGATGTACGCCTGAACAAAGTCTGTAATATCACCACCGGGCAGGTTTATGCCGAAGTGATCGGCAAGGAACGGCGCGGCGATTACCTGGGCGGCACCATTCAAGTGATTCCGCACATCACCAATGAGATCAAGCGGCGCATTGCCATGGTGAGCAAAACCACAGGCGCTGAAATTGTGCTGATTGAGGTGGGCGGCACGGTGGGTGATATTGAAAGCCTGCCTTTCCTGGAAGCCATTCGTCAGGTACGCACCGAGGTTGGGCGCGAGAACACCATGTATGTGCATGTGACCTGGCTGCCTTATATTGGCGCCACGGGTGAATTGAAGACCAAACCCACTCAGCACTCGGTGCGTGAACTGCGCTCCATCGGCATTTCTCCAGATATGATTGTGGCACGTTCCGATTACCCGGTGGATGAATCGCTGCGCGAAAAGATCGCTGTGTTCTGCGATGTGGACAAGCGCGCGGTGGTGCCGATGGTGACCACGCCGGTGCTTTACGAAGTGCCCCTGCTGGTGCAAAAGGCCGGGGTGGGTGAGTATATTGTTCAGCGGCTGGGCCTGCAGCCCCGCCAGCAGTTGAACTGGCAGGAATGGGAAAACCTGGTGGAGGAGGTCAAGCGGCCCAAACCGGCGATCAAAGTGGCGCTGGTGGGCAAGTATGTGGAACTGCACGACGCTTATATCAGTGTGCGCGAAGCCCTCAAACATGCTGCTCTGCATGCCGGGGTGGAGCTGGAGTTGAGCTGGGTGCATTCCGCTGAGCTGGAAAAAGGCCGCGGGCTGGACGAATTGAAGCATGTGGACGGCATTATTGTGCCGGGGGGGTTTGGCAGCCGCGGCATTGAAGGCAAGATTATGGCGGCGCGCACGGCGCGCACGGAAAAAATTCCTTACCTGGGGCTGTGCCTGGGCATGCAGTTGATGGTGGTCGATTTTGCCCGCGCGGTTCTGGGCGATGAGAGCGCCAACTCCACTGAATTTGACCGGGCTACCGGCAACCCGGTGATTGACCTGATGCCCGAACAGAACGCCATCACGGATATGGGCGGAACCATGCGTTTGGGGCTTTACCCCTGCAAATTGCAGCCTGGCACCATTGCCGCGAAGGCCTATGGCGAAGACCTGGTGCAGGAGCGCCACCGCCACCGTTTTGAGTTCAACAACACCTATCGCAAGCAGTTTGAAGACCTGGGTATGCGCTTCTCGGGTCTTTCACCTGACGGCCGCCTGGTGGAAATCGCTGAACTATCTGATCATCCCTTTATGGTTGGCACGCAGTTCCACCCTGAATTTCTCTCACGGCCCAACCGTCCGCATCCCATTTTCCAGGCCTATATCAATGCCGTCTGCGAACGCGCTGGCGTGGAATATCACAAACCGAAAGCAGCAAAGAAATAAGCGGGTGCGCCTGTGCAAAACGTGCAGGATTGGATCACCCTTCTCGAACATCGTTACCGGCTGGCGCGCATAAGCCAGCCGGTTTCTCCCGTTCTGGAGATTACCGAAATCACTGACCGGGTTTCCAAAGGTCCGGCCGAGCAAAACAAGGCTCTGCTGTTTGAAAAGCCCGAAGGGTATGATGTGCCTGTGCTGATCAATGCCATGGGCTCGGCGGAACGCATGGCCTGGGCATTGAATGTGGACGACCTGGAAGAGCTGAACCTGCGCCTGAGCAAGCTGATTGACCTGCGCCTGCCCAAAGGGCTGCCGCAAACCTTTTCACGGGGAACGGACCTGCTGGGCGCATTGTTTGCAGCTGGCCTGCGCCCAAAGAAAGTGCGGCGCGCTCCGGTTCAGGATGTTATTTTGAAAGACGGTCAGGCCAACCTCGATTTTCTGCCCATCCTGCAGTGCTGGCCGCAGGACGGCGGGCGGTTCATCACTTTGCCGCAGGTGATCACGCGGGACCCGCTGACGGGCATCCGCAATGTGGGCATGTACCGCCTGCAGGTGGTGGATGGCCGGACGCTGCTGGTGCATTGGCAGCGGCACAAAGGCGGCGCGGATCACGCCCGCAGCGGGTTGAGCCGCCGCCAGCCGCGCCTGCCGGCTGCCATTGTGCTGGGAGGCGATCCGGCCAGCATGTGGTGTTCATCAGCGCCCCTGCCGCCCAACATTGACGAATATCTGCTGGCGGGTTACCTGCGCGGCGAACCGGTGCGGTTTGTCAATGGGGTTTCGCAGCCGCTGGAAGTGCCGGCAGAGGCCGAGGTGGTGATTGAAGGGGAAATTGACCTGGCTGACTGCCGCCCCGAGGGACCTTTTGGCGATCACACCGGATATTACACCCCGGTGGAGCATTTTCCGGTGTTTCATGTGACCGCGGTGACGCACCGCCGCAGCCCGGTATACCCGGCGACGGTGGTGGGGGTGCCGCCGATGGAAGATTACTGGATGGGCAAGGCCACCGAACGCCTTTTCCTGCCGCTGATCAGGCTGTTCATGCCGGAGGTGCTGGATATCAACATGCCGGCCGAAGGGGTGTTCCACAACCTGGTGATCATCCGCCTGCAAAAGAAATATCCCGGTCACGCCCGCAAGGCGATGAACGGCCTTTGGGGATTGGGCCTGCTGATGCTGGCCAAGGCGGTGGTAGTGGTGGATGAGTGGGTGGATGTGCAGAACCTGAGCCAGGTGGCCTGGCAGGTGCTGGGCAATGTGGATTGGCAACGTGACACACTGATCTGGAACGGGCCGCTCGACCAGCTTGACCACAGCACACCGCAGGCCACATTTGGCGGTAAAATTGGCGTGGATGCGACAGCCAAATGGCCGGAGGAAGGCCACCCGCGTCCGTGGCCTGAGGTGGTCAAAATGGACCCAGAGGTGAAAGCTCGGGTGGATCAGCTCTGGCAAGAGATAGAAAATCAAATCAAGTGAGAAGGGTCATGTCAAAATTATTTCGCATAGCAGTTACAGCAGTTTTCTTGTTATCGGCCTGCACCCCGGTGCAGACGCCTGCGTCAGTTCCGGCAGCCACAGAAGTGCCGGCTGCGCCCACTGCGGCGCCCACAGTCATTCCGACCACCCCTGTGGCGATGAATGGCAAGATTCGCCTGGCGCTGCTGCCGATTGTGGATGCGCTGCCCATTTATGCGGCCAAGGAAAAAGGTTATTTTGCTGCCCTGGGCATCGAAGTGGAGTTTGTTCCGGTGGCTTCGGCGGCCGAGCGCGACCAGGTGATGATGGCCGGGCAGGCTGACGGCATGATCAATGACCTGGTGTCGGTGATGATGTACAACCGCGATTCTGCGCAGGTGCGCGTGGTGCGCACTGCGCGCAGCGCATCGAGCAAAGATGCCATGTACCGCGTGGTGGCCAACGGCCAGAGCGGCCTGAAAACCCCCGCTGACCTGAAAGGGATTGAAATTGGCGTTTCTCAGGGCACGGTGATTGAATATATGACCTACCGGCTGCTGGAAGCCGAAGGCCTGGCCAGCGAGGATGTGCGCACGATGGTGGTGCCGGGGATCAGCGACCGGCTTTCCCTGCTGGCTTCCGGCCAGATCAAGGCAGCCACCCTGCCTGAACCTTTTGCGACGATTGCCGTGCAGGGCGGGGGAGTGATTGTGGTGGACGATACCATGCACCCTGAACTGGGCAACAGCGTGATCACCTTCCGCAAGGAATTTCTCGATAACAACCCGGCGATGGTGGATGGGTTTATGAAGGCCCTGGACCAGGCAGTCAAGGATATCAACGCTGATCCCAAAGGCTGGGCGGCTGTGCTGCGTGCTTACAAATTGCTGCCCGAACCCATGATTGATGCCTACGTGGTTCCGGCTTTTCCTGAAAGCGGCGTTCCCACCCAGGATCAATATGAAGATGCCCAGGAATGGGCGCTTGAGAAGGGTTTGATTCAGAAGGTCGTGCCGTATTCCGATTCCGTCAAGGCGCAGCCCAAGCCCTCCAGCTGACATCGCGCCACCCAGGCGGTCGTGAACTGCCCATAAATTGTTTGACCATAGCCGTATCAACCGTAAAACCATAATTTTACAAGCGGCAAAGATGTATTCCAAGGCACAATGATTGAATTTGCTGATGTGACTTTTCAATATCCCGGAAGAGGCCTGCTGTTTGATCATTTCAACTGGCAGGCATCCCGGGGGGAAATTTGGGCTGTGCTGGGGCAGTCGGGCTGCGGAAAAACCAGCCTGCTCTACCTGTTGGCCGGGTTGATGACCCCGCAGGCGGGAGAGGTGCGCGTGGATGGGCAGGCGGTGACCCGGCCGCGCCCTCACACCGGGCTGGTTCTGCAGGACCTGGGGCTTTTGCCCTGGGAGACGGTGGCGCAAAATGCCGCATTGGGCCAGCGCATTCGCGGTTTTTATGGCCCGGACGGCCGGCATGCCCCGGCGGGCTCTGTTGCGCAGGCAGACCCGGCGGCCTGGCTTGAGCGGCTGGGTTTGAAGGGTTTGGAAAAGGCCTATCCACAGCAGCTTTCAGGCGGACAGCGCCAGCGGGTGGCCATTGCCCGAACTTTGCTGCTGCAGCCGGATACCCTGCTGATGGACGAGCCTTTTTCAGCACTGGACGCGGCCACCCGTGATGATTTGCTGGCGTTGATGCTGGAACTGCAGCGCGAGCAAAACCTGACCATGGTGGTGGTGACTCATTCTATTGAGGATGCCATTCGCCTGGGTGGGCAGGTGCTGGTGATGCGCCAGCCGCCGCACCGCGAGGCGGCCGTGGTGCGATACCCTACCCCCGAAGATGCAGCCCGGCTGCGCCAGATGCTGGGCGAGGGGGCAGCCGGATGAAGAAGACTTCTCTGGCCCTGGCCTGCCTGGCCCTGCTGGCTGCCTGGCAGGTGCTGGCACTGCTGGTGGCGCGGCCGATTCTGCCGGCCCCCTGGACGGTGGCTCAGGCGTTGGTCACCGGCCTGCAGAATGACCTGGGAGGGCATTTCCTGGTCAGCGTGTGGCGGGTGCTGGCAAGCATGGGGCTGGCGGTGCTCACCGCGGCTCCGGCCGGGCTGGTGTTGGGCCAATCGGCGCGAATCAACCGCCTTTTTTCACCTCTGATTTATATCCTTTACCCGATTCCCAAGGTGGTGCTGGTGCCGGTGGTGCTGCTGTTCCTGGGTGTGGGCGACCTGGCAAAAATTTCCATCATTTTCATCATCCTGTTTTTCCAAATTTTGGTGCTGGTGCGCGATCAGGCAGCCAGCCTGCGCCCGGAACTGGTGCAAAGCGTGCGCAGCCTGGGAGCCGGGAGAAGGGCGCTGTTCCGTTTTGTGTACCTGCCGGCCACCCTGCCGGCCATTCTGACGGCGCTGCGCCAATCGGTGGGCACGGCGGTGGCGGTGCTGTATGTGGCTGAATCATTTGCCACCAGGCAGGGACTGGGGTATTACATATATATCAACGGCAGTTCATTGCTCAATTACCCGGCCATGTATGCCGGCATTGTGATGATGAGCCTGCTGGGATTGGGCCTGTATTTTGGGGTGGACTGGCTGGAAGGGCGGCTTTGCCCCTGGCTGAAACTCGGACAGAACGAAGCACGCCGTTAAGATTGGACCGGGTGTGGTAAAATGAGGGCAGTACACCACAAACCTCATCACGCCGGAGAAAAGATGCTCAGGGCTGTCCGCAATTTCCTGGAACTGATCAAATTTGAACATACCATTTTTGCGCTGCCGTTTGCCTACCTGGGCATGGTGCTGGCGGCGCGCGGCTGGCCAGGCTGGTGGTCATTCATCTGGATCACGATTGCCATGGCGGCGGCGCGCACCCTGGCCATGGGGGTGAACCGCCTGGCAGACCGGCATCTGGATGCGCTGAATCCGCGCACGGCGGCGCGTCCGCTGGTGACCGGGGCGATATCGCTGCGCACAGCCTGGGTGGGAACCCTGCTTTCAGGGCTGATTTTGGTAGGGGCGGCGGCGCTGCTCGGGCCGCTGCCGGCCATTTTACTGCCGGGGGCGGTGCTGTTTCTGGTGGGCTACTCTTACACCAAGCGTTTCACCTGGATGAGCCACTTTATTCTGGGGTTCACCGATGGGCTGGCGCCAGCCGGAGCCTGGGTGGCAGTGCGCGGGACTCTTTTTGGCCTGCAAGATTTGCCCGCCTGGCTGCTGGTGCTGGTGGTGACGCTGTGGATTGGGGGGTTTGACCTGATTTATGCCTGCCAGGATATTGATTTTGATCGGCAGCAGGGGTTAAAATCCATTCCGGCGCGTTTTGGCGCAGCTTTTGCCCTGCGGCTTTCAGCCCTCAGCCATGTGCTGATGATGCTGGCGCTGGCGGCGCTGGGTCTGACGGCCGGCCTGGGCTGGCCTTACTGGCTGGCCCTGGTGGTGACCGGCGGTCTGCTGACCTGGGAGCACTGCGTGGTCAGCCCGCAGGACCTTTCACGGGTAAACCTGGCTTTTTTTAATATCAATTCGATCATCGGCGTGGCCTTGTTTGCCGGTGTTCTTTTGGGTCTTTGAAGTTGGAACCTCATTGTTTTTACCATTTTGATGTATACTAAACAGCATGGGTGCTGAACCACCCGGCTCTAAAATCTTGCCTGTTATCAAGCATTTTATTGAGGAGAATAGAGGATGACTTCCCATATACGCAAAGGATTGAGCCTGTTGATGATGGGTGTGATGGTGATCACCCTGGTTGCCTGCAATTTGCCCTCGGCGGTGCCGGTGGGCCAGGCAGACCCCAACCAGATGGCCACCTCAGTCTATGAGACGGCTTCGGCACAGATGACTGCCGGAGCAGAACAGACCGCGATTGCCATGCTGACCGAGGCTGCCAAACCGACCAACACCGGCTTACCGCCGACCTACACTCCGGTTCCGCCAACCGAAACTCCAGCCCCGCCGACAGAAACGCCTCTGCCGCCGACAGAGACGCCCACCCTGACGCCATCGCCGGAACCCACCATCACGCCCGGCGGGCCCACCTTTACGCCGACCGCCACCGCCGTGCCCTGCAATTGGGCCAAATTTGTGGCCGATGTGACCATTCCCGACTGGACGACCATGGCTCCGGGCACGGTGTTCAAGAAAACCTGGAAACTGAAAAACATCGGAACCTGCGCCTGGACGAAGAACTATGCCGTTGTGTTCGCCGATGGCGAGCGCATGGGGGCGCCGAATGTTATTTCGCTGCCGGCCGATGTGGCTCCGGGCGGCGAGATTGAAATTTCTTTGGATATGACCGCCCCCACCGATACCGGCAAATTCCAGGGCAACTGGCTGCTGCGTTCCGATACCAACCAGGTGTTTGGTCTTGGCAGCCAGGCGAACAAGCCGTTTTATGTCAAAATTGTGGTGGCCAAGCCCGAACCGAAAGTCATTTACACCTTTGTGGAAAATATGTGCCAGGCAGAATGGACCAACGGCAGCGGGACCAAGCTGGCCTGCCCCGGCGCTATTGGCAGCAACGAAGGCGCGGTGGTGAAATCGGACACGCCGGATATGGAGAACGGCAAGGATGACGAGCCGGCCATCCGCGTGGAACCGCAGCATATCGATAATGGCACTATCAACGGCAAGTTCCCGGCGATGGATGTGAAGAAAGACGATCACTTTATGGCAGTGATTGGCTGCTGGGCCGGCAACAACAACTGCAATGTCAAATTCACCCTGTATTATTCGGTGGATGGCAGCCCCATGCAGCCGCTGGCCTCGTGGACAGAAAACTACAATGGCGAAATTCAGAAGGTGGATGTGGACCTTTCATCGCTGGATGGCAAGAAAGTGGTCTTTGTCCTCAGTCTTTCAGCCAATGGCGCTTATGATCAGGACTCAGCCTTCTGGCTGGCGCCGCGGATCACGGGCTGGCGCTAAGGAGCCGCATGTCTTTTACGGTTGGAGAAATGGTCGGTCCTTACCGCATCCTGCAGCAGTTGGGGCAGGGCGGCATGGCCACCGTTTACAAGGCTTATCATGCCGCTTTGGACCGCTATGTGGCGATCAAAGTGCTGCACCCGGCCTTTACAGAGGATCCCAATTTCCAGGCGCGCTTCCAGCGTGAGGCGCGCCTGGTGGCCAGGCTGGAACATCCGAATATTGTTCCCATCTATGATTTTGCCGAGCATGAGGGGCGTCCTTACCTGGTCATGAAGTTCATTGAGGGGCAGACCCTCAAAGCGGTGATGGAAGCCAGACCGCTGGCCCCGCGTGACATTTTGCGGATTGTGGAGGCAGTGGGGGCCGCGCTTTCTTACGCTCACAGCCAGGGAATTTTGCACCGCGATGTCAAACCTTCCAATGTGCTGATGACCTCCGGCGGGCAGATTTACCTGGCTGATTTTGGCCTGGCGCGCATTGCTCAATCGGGCAGCTCCACCCTGACCTCCGACATGCTGGTGGGCACCCCGCAGTATATCTCTCCGGAGCAGGCGCTTTCCAAAAGCGACCTGGATGAGCGCACGGATATTTACTCGTTTGGCATCATGGTCTATGAGATGGTGGTGGGGCAGGTGCCTTACAACGCAGATACGCCCTTCGCGGTGATTCACGATCATATTTACACACCGCTGCCGCTGCCCAGCCAGGTGAACCCACAGATTCCGCCGGCCATGGAGCGGGTGCTGCTGAAGGCACTGGCCAAGGAAAAAAATGACCGCTACAGTGACGTCACTGCGTTTGTGACGGCGTTTTCGACCGTGATGACAGACGAACTGGAGCGGCGTGAGAGTGGCGCGCCGACCGTTTCGACGGCACCCACACCGCCGGCCTTGCCGGTTCAGGATGCCACGCTGCCGCCCACCCAGGCGCCCGTTCGGGCTGCAAGGAAGAAATGGGCCACCTGGCAAAAGGTGGCCGCGGTGCTGGGGGTGCTGCTGCTGTGTTCGTGCCTTTGCCTGTGGGGGGTGAATGCGGCCGGGAAGATGGAAGAAAAGAAGGCAATGACCGAGACGGCTGGCGCAGCCGTTGAGATCCTGGCAGCTGAAACGATCCCGGCGCCAGAAAATGCCATGCCGCAACAAAAAGGCACGGAAGTGATTCAGCCTGAGATGGTGGGAACGCTGCCGGTGACCCGATCCACTCCCACAGACGAAGAAAGGGCGGCAGCCCAGAAACTGGTTGAAGAAGCTGTGGCTCTATGGCCAGATCAGCCCCTGGAGGCGCTGGCCCGGTTGAACCAGGCTCAGAAGATTATGGGCAACCGATCTGGTTTTTATATGCAAGCCGGCGAAACTCTGGCCGAGCAAGGCGTCTGGCCGCTGGCGGCTTTTATGTATGTGAATGCTTACCGGGGCAACCCGGAAGGCATGACCGAAGAACAACTGATTAAAGCCCGCGAGGCGGTTTTTAAAGCCAGCAAAAACCCTCAGAGCAAGACCATCATGCCCAAGCGGCTGGATTGGCCGCCGCTGGATATCGGAGATATCCGTTATGAGGTGTATAACGGGAATCTGGATACGGCCAAGACCCTCATCGGCGCCAACCCGGATCTTTCAACGGATTATCCGGAAATGCTGCTGGTTGAGGCAGAATTGTTTATCAAGCTTCAGGATTCTCCCAGAGCTCAGGAAATCATCAATACTTTACTGACCAGGTCAGACCTGCCGGAATGGATCAAGGCCGAGGCCGGAGAAATTTTGAACGCTGCTAAAAATCCATAAATGATTGAGAGGAATAGAACACCATGCGGAAACCTTTAATTGCAGGCAACTGGAAAATGAACAAGACCATCGCCCAGACTCGGGCTCTGATTGCAGAAATGCTGCCCGGGCTCACGGCGGTGGAAGGTGTCGAGAAGGTGATTTGCCCGCCCTACCTGGCGCTGGCTTCGGCCAGGGAAATGCTGGAAGGCACCGACATTGGCCTGGGCGCGCAGAATTTGCACTGGGAAGCTTCGGGCGCGTTTACTGGCGAAGTGGCGCCTCAGATGGTGGCTGAATTGTGCGCGTATGTTATCATTGGCCATTCGGAACGCCGCACTTATTTTGGCGAAACCGATGCCTCGGTCAACAAGAAGGTGAAAGCTGCCCTGGCGGCCGGCCTGACCCCGATTGTGTGCGTGGGCGAAACCCTGGCTGAAAACGAAGCCGGACGCACTGCGGAAGTGGTGGGCGGACAGACGCGCGAAGGTCTGAAAGACCTGACCGTGGACCAGATGAGCAAGGTGGTCATCGCTTATGAACCCGTGTGGGCCATTGGCACCGGCCGCGCGGCGACCTCAGAAGGCGCCAATGCAGTGCTGGCAGATATCATCCGCCCGGCGCTGAAGGATATGTTTGGCGCCGAATTATCGCAGGCGGTGCGCATTCTTTACGGCGGCTCGGTGACGGCGGCCAACGCGGCGGAACTGTTCGCCCAGCCCGATATTGACGGCGCCCTGGTGGGCGGCGCCAGCCTGAAACCGGCCGATTTTGTCAAAATTGTCGAGGCGGCTAAGTGACGTTTAAGGCTTTTGACGGCCTGATATGGCTCCTGCTGATGCTGGGGCCATTTTTGTTTTTGCAGCGCCGTGTGCATCACGAAATTCAGGCGGTTTTTTGGCTGACCTTCCGGCATGCCGAAGTGGCCATGATCCTTTTTGCAGTGCTGTTTTTCCCGGGCGTGTTTTTGCATGAGGCCAGTCATTTTTTGGCAGCCAAAATCCTGAGGGTGCGCACGGGACGGGTATCGCTGCTGCCGCGGGTGCTGCCCAAAGGCAAACTGCAGCTGGGCTTTGTGGAAATTTACCCGACAGACGGGATCCGTGAAGCTCTCATTGGCCTGGCGCCGCTGCTGACCGGCGGACTGCTGGTGGCATGGATTGGCATGGACGCCCTGGCGCTGCAGCCGCTGGGAGCGGTGATTTTTGAAGGCAAACTGGACCTGATTGCGCCAACTCTGGCGCAAACGGTGATGCAGCCCGATTTTGGCATCTGGTTTTACCTGGCCTTTGCCATCAGCAGCAGCATGCTGCCCTCAGAATCGGACCGGCGGACCTGGCTGCCGATGGTCATTTTCATTGGTTTGATGGCCGGGCTGGTGCTGCTGGCCGGAGCAGGACCGTGGCTGATGGAAAACCTGGGGCCAGTGGTCAATGAGATGTTGCGCAGCGCCGCGTTGGTGTTTGCCATCAGCCTGCTGATGCATGTGGTGATCTGGGCGCCAGTGGTGCTGGTGCGCAAGCTGTTGAACCGCGTCACCGGGCTGGTGGTGGAATAAACCGCGAGAGGAAAGGAGAAAACAGGATGCATGAACTTCGCCCATACCGTGATGATAATGACTTGCGGGCCATGCTGGCTGTTCTGGAGCAGGGGAGAAAAGCCGGTGGACCTGTGCATTTTGTCCACACCGGCGACCTGAAATGGTGGCTTTTTTATCTGGATCCGGATTTTGAGGGGCGGGTTTTTCTGGCTGAAACTGAAGACGGCGTGAAGGGGTGGGTGCTTTTTTCGCCGCGGTTCAAGGCCTTTGACGTCTTCACCCTTCCCGGAGAAGAGGAACTGCGCCTTGAACTGTTCACCTGGGCTGAGGAACGCCTGAGCCAGCAAGTGCGGGCGGGCGGTGGAAAGCGCATCTGCACCATGTGGGTATCCGAACGGGATGAAATTCTGATTCAACACCTGAAAGGGCGCGGCTTTGAATGCAGCGAGGCGTATATGCTGGCCATGCAGCAGACGCTGGAAGGCAGTCTGCCAGAACCAAGCCTGCCGGAGGGGTTTTGCCTGCGTCATGTGAAGGGCGAAGCAGAAGCGCCCCTGAGGGCAGCCGCCGCGCATGCGGCTTTTGAATCGAGCAAGACGATCGAGGTTTACACCGAGGGCTATCTGTGGCTGATGCGCTCATGGGTATATGCCCCAGAACGGGATTGGGTGGCGGCTGCGCCAGACGGGCGCATTGCGGCCTTCTGCCTGATCTGGCTGGATGAGGTGAACCAGACCGGGCATTTCGAACCGGTGGGAACCCACCCCGATTTTCAGAGACAGGGCCTGGCAAAAGCGCTTATATATGAAGGCTTGTATCAGATGAGAAAATGGGGAATGCACACGGCCAGTGTCGTCGTGGAAGCAGATAATCCGTCGGCGATAAAACTGTATGAAGCTGCTGGTTTTCAGGCCCGGTATAAAATTCTCGGGTTTATCAAACCAGTATGAGAATAAAGCCGCGGCCCTGAATCATTCAGGGCCGCGGCTGCAGAGCAGCGATCAGGCGGTGCCAAACTGGCGGTCGCCGGCATCACCCAGGCCGGGGACGATGTAGCCGTGCTCATTGAGGCGTTCATCGATGGCAGCCAGATGAATCGGCACATCGGGGTGCTCGCGCACCATGCGCTCGATGCCTTCGGGTGCGCCGATCAGGCCGACGTATTTGATTTTCTTGACGCCCCAATTTTTGAGGATTTCGCAGGTGGCGGTGGCCGAGCCGCCGGTGGCCAGCATGGGGTCAAGAATCAGGCAGACCGAAACGGTGGGATCAACAGGCAGCTTGTTGTAATATTGCACGGGTTTGAGGGTTTTCTCATCGCGGTAGAGGCCAATGTGCCAGACTTCGGCGGATGGCATGAGATTCCAGATGCCTTCGACCATGCCCAGGCCGGCCCGCAGAATAGGGATGAGGCCGATTTTTTCTTTCAGTTCCGCGCCCTGGGTGATGGCCAGAGGGGTTTGCACTTCCACAGGCACGGTAGCCAGATCAGCGGTGGCTTCATAGGCCAGAAGGGCGGCCAGTTCCTGCACCAGCTCGCGGAATTTCTTGGGGTTGGTGTTCACGCTGCGCAGGCGGGCCAGTTTGTGAGCCACCAGCGGATGGCGGGAAGGGAAGACATTATCCATAGTATAAACCTCCAGAAAAGTATCAAAATGCCAGAAAAAAGGACAGACCTTGAGGGTGGTCTGTCCTTTAATTAACTCGGAAATGGTCTCCTACTTTAACTTGACCCCGCAATTGGGGCAGTAGGCTTCGCTGCGCCGCAGGACGAAGCCGCAGCGGCTGCAGGTGAAAGGCTGAACGCCGCCCAACGGCGCGCCGCAGGCCACGCAGGAAGCCTGTCCGACGGGATTGGCGGTATCGCAATAGGGGCAAACCGAGCGGCGCAGGCGTTCCGACAGTTCAAAGCCGGCGCCGGCCGCGCGGGTGGTAGATTCAATCACCTTCCAGACCTGTTCGGTGATTTGCAGGCTTTCAACATCCTGGGCCAGGTCGTCCAGCCGGCCGATGAGGTTGAAGGGATTCTGAAAGACAGCCAGGGCTGTCTGGCCGAGGCTGGCGGCGATGCCAATCCAGCTCTGCTGGCCGACCTGCACCATGAGGCCATCTGAAACGGTTTCAAGGATCACGGTCATGGCAGTATCACCGCCAGAGGCGCGGTAACCTTTGGTGGCAATTTGAACCGTGATTTTTGAACCGCTGCCAATTTGCTGTGCCTGCAAATTTCCCCGGCTGAAATGGGCAACCAGGTTGCGGGCAACATCGGTGGGAGTGATCTTTCCGTGATATATCCTTTGTTCCATACTTTCGATTATAATCGGGAATGAAAAAAAATACAGAGTATTTTGAGGAGATTCTATGAAAACTCGTTGGATGCGTGTGGCGGTGGTGTTGTTTCTGGCAGCCATCACCATCCCGTTTTTATCCGTGGGTCAGGCCCAGGCCAGTCCCTGGGGGCAACTGCCCACCGGATCGATTCCGACGGTGACCAGCTCACCGGTGAACACTTATATTATTGTCAATGCCGACCAGGACCAGATCAACGTCCGGTCTTATCCCAGCGCCGCTTCAGCCCAGACCAAGGTGGGCGTGCTGCTGGCCGGGCAGCAGGTTCCGGCAGTGGGACGCTACGGCGAGTGGATCCAGATTGTCTATCCGGGGGTGGCCGGCGGGTTAGCCTGGGTGCACGAGCCCAATGTGACTCTGTTTGGCGGAGAATTGCCTCAGGTGGAACCTCCGCCCACACCCACGCCGCTGTACACCATGACCATTGATCCCACCCTGGCGGCGCAGTTTGTCTTCACCATTGGCCCAACGCGCCTGCCAACATACACCCAGCCGGCCCCGCTGGTTATCACCACTTATGAGGCCAGTCAGCGCGGATTGACAGATGCCATTCCGGTGGGTATTTTCATTGTGGCGCTGGGTTTGCTGGGACTCTTTCTGGGGTTCATATCGTTGATCCGTGGACGGTAAGGAATCCTATCAGAGCAAGAAGATTAAAGAGCAGAGCCATTTACAAGCGGGCTCTGCTCTTTTTATTATTATAATGAATTGTCTTCAAATGGCAGGGGTGCTGAAAAAGGCGCCAAGGCTTTTGGCACAGCCCAATCCCAGACGGTGGGCTGAATGGTCTTCGCAATAGACGACGGAAGCTCCCCATTTTTTGAGTGTATCCACGGCCTGCTGAGCTGAAATGACCGGGATGACGTCATCCTGGATGCCGTGTGAGATGAAAAAGCTGACTTTTGCCAGATCCTGAGGGGCGGCGGGCAGGCCAGCTGGAAGGTAGCCCGAAAGGGCAGCGGCACGGTGAATCCGTTCCGGATACAGCAGGGCCAGGGCAAGGGCTGCGGCAGCTCCCTGGCTGAAACCCAGCACATTGAAGCGGGGAACCGCCAGGCCCATGTGGGCTGCAAATTGATCCACCAGAGCCAGCAGGCGTTGGGCGGCCGGCTGAAATTCAGCCAGGGAACCCATGAAGGCTTTTTGAATGGGCCGCCAGCTATAACCGCGATCAGGCGTGGGATGGATGCCGCGCGGCGCTGCCAGCCAGTAGCGGTCTGGAATCTGGCGTGCCAGCACCCAGGTGGATGTTTCATCGCCGGTCCAACCGTGGAGCATGAGGATCAATTCCGGATGGTCCACATCTGGCGGCGGGGCATGAAAACGCAGATTCCATCCGTTCAGTTCAAGCGGGGTTGAGGATGGATTACTACTCATCAATTTCCTTTCGCACAATCCATTCCATCAGGTTGAGCACGAGGATAATTAGAAGGATTGGAACCAGGCCGCCCAGGATGCAGAGAATGCCCATGACGGCTGCGCCAATACCATAATTGAAGTAAATCAGGACGGCGCCCACGGCCAAAAGCAGGATCAGACCGCCAAGGATGAGGCGGGTGGTGGTCTGGCTGGCATACTTACGCAGGTCTCGGCTCATGGCGGTTATTCGTGGGGTTCCGGCAGGCGCAGGTCATAGCGCAGGGCAGCCAGGCGCAGCAGAACGGTGATGCTGACCCCGGCCAGGGTGGCAAAGGAGGGGTGAAACCCGCCGGTGCGCAGAATGATATAGACCCAGGCGCCGATGAAGGAGCAGGTGGCATAGAGTTCGGCGTTGCGGGCAAAGACCATGGGAATTTCGTTGCAGATGATGTCGCGCAGAACGCCGCCAAAGACGCCGGTGGTTACACCCATTAAGGAAGCGATGAACCACGAGGTACCCATATCAAGGCTGTAGGCAGCGCCAAGGATGCTGAACACACCCAGGCCCAGGGCATCGGGGATGGCGATGCTGTGGGCGCCCAGGATGAGCAGGCGGGAGGAATAAAAGGTGATGATGGCGGTGACAAAGGCGGTGATGGCAAAAGATTCCTCGTTGATCCAGAATACGGGGGTGCGCCCAAGCATCAGATCGCGCAGGGTGCCGCCGCCCAGAGCGGTGATGAGCGCGATGACAGAGGCACCAACCACATCCATATTTTTGCGGCGGGCCTCAAAAACGCCTGAAACGGCCCCTGCCAGGACGCCGAGATATGAAATGGGGATAATTAATGTGTCAATATCCATGCAGTCACCTGTAAAACTGGCTGGTAGATGATGTATTATAATAAATAATCGCTTTTTAGGGGTAAGTTTGCGGAAGAAAATTGAACGTTCCTTCCTCCTTGCGGATTCAGACCTTTCGGCAGGCTCAGGGAGCGGCCGACTTATGGAGATGGCATGAACAGGATTGCAGGATTGATTCTGGCAATAATGGCAGCGGGAGTGGGCTTGCTGCTGAATCTTTCGACTGCGCGGCCCAGCACGGCGGTTCTCCCAAGGCACCAGCCGGCTCTGGCCGCATCCACGCGCTTTGCCATCATCGGCGATTACGGTCTGGCAGGCGCAGGCGAGACAGGCGTTTCGGCGATCATTCGGGATTGGGGGGCTGAGTTTATTCTGACGACGGGCGACAATAATTATCCGGCCGGCGCCAGCAGCACCATTGATGTCAACATCGGCCAGTATTACGCCGGCTATATCGGCAACTATCAGGGAATTTACGGCAGTGGGGCGGTTGAAAACCGCTTTTTCCCATCGCCGGGAAATCACGACTGGATCCCCGGTTTGCAGCCTTACCTGGATTATTTCAGCCTGCCTGGCAACGAACGCTATTACCGGACCCGACAGGGAGCAGTGGAATTTTTCATGCTGGATTCAGATTCCAGCGAACCGGACGGCGCTGCGAGCGATTCAATCCAGGCCATCTGGCTGCAAAATGCGCTCAATGATTCGGAGGCGGTGTGGAAGGTGGTGGTGTTTCACCATGCGCCGTATTCATCGGGTCTTCACGGCAACTGCGCGTGGATGCAGTGGCCCTTTGCGGCCTGGGGCGCGAATGCGGTGGTGGCAGGGCATGACCATACCTATGAGCGCCTTGAGGTGGACGGCATTCCCTACTTTGTCAACGGGCTGGGTGGGGCGAGCCGCTATGATTTTTACACCATCCCACCGCAAAGCCTGGTGCGCTACAACGCGGCATTCGGGGCGATGCTGGGCGAGGTGACGCCGGAGGTGCTGGTGTTTTCGTTTGTCAATGTCAATGGAGAGCAGGTGGATCAGATTGTGCTGCACCAGCCGGCGGCGATTTTCTTGCCGCTGTTGATTGAGCCGTAGTTAAAATGCACAACGAATTTTCTATCACGGCACAGCCGGGTTTAAGTGCACCACGGGCTGCGCCGTGACTTTTTTATCTCAAGACCAATTCCCTGAATTTTATTTGATTAATAGCGGAAGATCCACCAGATGAGCATTATAACTCAACCACAGGGCGGGGATCAGGTTCTCTGAACTGTACTGGTCGAGCCAGATGCCCGCCACTCAGTCATTGTTAGCGGCCAGTTTATCGGAATCCCTGAAAAAGGTGAGGTCTTCGATTGCGCCGACCCTGCGGGTGCCGTTGATGGGATTCTGCACCAGAATGTCGAAGTTAAGGCCCGATCCGCTGCTCCATGCAATCACAGGAGCATGACTGCCATCGGCCGGGTGGGATATTTCAGAAACACCGATGGTGAGGGAAACCGGGCCAAAAAACGTGAACACACAGCCGGTGAGCAGCATGCCCCCAACCAGGATCTGGATACGCATCAGACAGAATTTTGTTCTCATCATAACCATCCTTTTACAAACAGCGGACGGCCTGTATGGAATTTTTGATAAAGGGGGGCAGGTCAGTCTGTGAATTGAAAAACCATCATGAAACAGTGAATAAATTCATTTTAGTGCGGCGCACAGGGTTTTTAAAGAGGATGCCGGAGCTGGCAATTCTGCTTCACCCATCAGCTAGTTGCACGCCGAAAAGATGCTGGATCACTGATTGACAATGCCGCCGGTGGCGCCGCGGGTTGATTTTTGACGGTGAATTTCTTCCGGTGAAACGGCTTCGAGAACCGGAGTGGCCACCGGTACCATGACCAGCTGCGCCACGGCCATGCCCGGCGTGATGACCTGCGTTTTGCTGGAGTAATTGACCACTTTGATCAGAACTTCGCCCTGATAGCCGCTGTCGAGAATGCCTGCACCAACCAGGTGATCGTTGCGGGATTTGGGCCAGACCTGCAGCATATAGCCTTCGGGGATTTCAAAGGTCACGCCGGTGTGAACAATGGCACAGCTGAAGGGGGGAATTTCGAGGCCAGCGAGGGCATGGATGTCCATACCGGCATCAGCCGGATGTTTGCGTGTGGGCGGGGTGGCATGCGGGTTGATCAGGGCAAAGCGGATGGTTGAGGTCATTTCAGCTCTCAAAGGGGTTAAATAAAAATATGTTCCTGCCGAGACTCGAACTCGGATTATCAGCTCCGGAGGCTGGTGCCTTATCCATTAGGCCACAGGAACACGCAAACAGATTATACCACAAATTTATTCAGGCCAAAAGAATTTTTGTTCTTTCAACCCGTGCGGCGTGAGGGCTGAAACCCATGGCTGAAAGGACTTCTTCCGGGCGGGCCATGGCGCCTTCGCGGGCGCTGAGATGCATTTCAAAACTGAGCTGGCCGCCTGATGAGGCTGGCAGCAGGGTCAGGCTGTGAATGAGAGGGCGCAGGTCGTAGGCTTTTTCGCGCCAGGTGCGCGGCAGAGCCGGCGCTGCCAGCAGGGATTGAAGGCTGGCTTTCAATTCCGCCGGATTCACTGGATCGAGCAGGGTGGCGATATAAGTGCTGGATTGCACCTGGGTTTGCAGGGCGGGGGCTTTGGGGTCAATTTCCTCGATGGCGCCGAGCTCAATGCCGGGAGGGACGGCTTCCTGGAGGGCTGAACGCACAGCATCGATGGCGAGCACATCATCCAGAAAAATATCCACCATTTCTTGCTGGCTGGTGAAGCCCAGGGGCAGTGAGCAGCCCTGGTGAATGCGCGGGCCGGGGTTGAAGCCCTTGCTGTAGGCAATGGGCAGGCCGCTGCGGCGCAGGGTGCGTTCCCACACGTGCATCATATCCAGGTGGCTGGTGTAGCGCAGGGGGGCGGTTTTGGCAAAGGTGATTCGCAAACGGTAAACGGTCATGGGCATTTCCATTGGGTGTTGGGGAACTGCATGCGCAGATCGCCCAGGCTGGAGAGGATGCCGCAGGCAGCACATTGGACGGCGCAATCGGGGCGCGAACGGCCGTCAAGGCTCCACTGGTAATCCTGTTTAAGATAATTTTTGCTGACGCCGGTGTTAATATGATCCCAGGGCAAAATTTCATCCAGTTCGCGCTGGCGGTGGCTGTAGAAGGCCGGGTCAATACCGGCTTCGGCATAGGCCTCCTGCCAGATCTCAAAGCGGAACTGGTCGCGCCAGGCATCGAATTTGGCGCCTTTCTGCCAGGCGCGCAGGATGACTTCGCCGGTGCGGCGGTCGCCTCGGGTCAGCCAGGCTTCGAGCTGGGTGCCGGGCGGCTCGTTCCAGGTGAGCCTGAGATTCTGGTGGCGCAAGCCCTGCTTGAGCAGGTTGAGCTTGGCGTTGATCTGGTCCACGCTGTCGCAGGAGACCCACTGGAAGGGGGTGTGGGGCTTGGGCACGAAGGTGCTGACGCCGGCATGAACTTTGACGCGCCCGCCGCGGATTTTTTGACCGATGCGCAGCACCTGGTAACAGGTTTCGATGATTTCCTGCACATCTTCCAGGGTTTCGGAGGGATGGCCGATCATGAAGTAGAGCTTGAGGCTGGTCCAACCGTGTTCAAACACGGTGCGGGCTGTATCCAGAAGCTGACCGGCAGGCAGGGGTTTGTTGATGATTTGGCGCATGCGTTCGGTGGCCGCTTCGGGAGCCAGGGTAAAGCCGCCGGAAGCGCGGCAATCCTTGAGATTATCCATCAATTCTGCCGAGAAGGATTCGATGCGCAGGGATGGGAGTGAAATGGTGAGGTGGGCGCCGGCGAAGCGGCGGTTGGCTTCTTCGGTGAGCTTGAGAATCTGCGTGTAGTCAGAAGAAGAAAGGGAAAGCAGGCCAATATCTTCGTAACCGGTGGCATGAACTGCCTCCTGCATGGCGTTCAAAATTTGTTCCACCGGACGCTCGCGCACCGGGCGGTTGACCATGCCGGCCTGGCAGAAACGGCAGCCGCGCGAACAGCCGCGCATGATTTCGATGGCGATGCGGTTATGCACCACTTCCACCGAAGGCACCAGAAAACGGGTGAGCGGCGGAGGCAATTGGGGCACAATGCGTTTGGTGATGGTTGAAGGGGCGGCAGGGTGGATGGGTTTGAAATCTGCCACCCGGCCGTCGGGATGGTAGGATACCTGGTAAAAAGACGGCACATAAACGCCTTCAATGTGAGCCAGGGCGGCCAGCAGGTCGGCCCGGCTGCCCGCGGATGTCTTCCAGGCCTGCCAGGCGTCAACAATTTCGAGAATCACCCCTTCTCCCTCGCCGATGACAAAAGCGTCGATGAAGGCCGACATGGGCTCGGGGTTATACGCAGCGTGACCGCCAGCAATCACCAGGGGATGGGTTTCGTTGCGCTCGGCGCTGCGCAGGGGCAGGCCGGCCAGGTCCAGGATATTGAGGGTGTTGGTGTAGATGGTTTCGTAGGGCAGGGTGATGCCGATGATATCAAAACTGGCGAGCGGATGCTTGCTTTCAAGCGAGAAAAGGGGAATGCCATCGCGGCGCAGGATGGTCTCCAGGTCCAGCCAGGGGGCATAGGCGCGTTCAGCGGCCACGTCAGGTCGCCGGTTAAGGATATCATAGAGAATAGCCAGGCCGAGGTTGGCGAGGCCGATATCATAGATATCGGGAAAGACCAGGGCCACATGGGCAGAAACGCTGTCCCAGGGCTTGAGCACCCGGTTCAGTTCACCCCCGGCGTAACGGCCGGGTTTATCAACGGTGGGCAAAATCCGTTCGAGGCGGGCTTCAATTTCAGATGCGGTTAAGGGCAAGGGCATGCTTAAAGGGTTCCTTTGTACATGCCGCCGTCCACTGTCAGCATCACGCCGGTAATATAAGATGCAGCAGGTGAGACAAGGAAGATGGCGGCATTGGCGAATTCTTCGGGTGTTGCCATGCGGCCAAAGGGGCTTTCCTGAGCCTGGCGGGCAACTTCCTGCTCCACCGTGCTGCCGTTCCTCTGGGCGCGGGCCGTCATCAATTCTACCACCCGTTCTGTTTCTGTCCAGCCAGGAAGGATGGAATTAAAGCGAATTCCCTGGCTGCCCACCTCTAGGGCCAGGGTTTTGGTAAGGCCGACGGTGGCGGCGCGGATGCTGTTGGACAGCACCAGGTTAGGGATGGGCTGCTTGATAGAATAGGAAGTGATGGTGAGCACAGAGGCGGCGGGCGACTGGCGCAAATGGGGCAGGGCGGCGCGAATGAGGCGCACATGGCTCATCAGGCACAGGTTGACGGCTTTCATCCAGGCGGCGTCGTCAAATGATTCAAAAGGGCCGGGGGTGGGGCCGCCGGTGTTGGTGATGAGAATATCAATGCCGCCCCATTTGACCGTCATCTGTTCAATCAACTGCAGCGGCACCACCGGATCGGCTGCATCGCCAGGCAGGCAAAGGATTTCGCCATCTGCCGCGGTTAATTTCTGGCGCGCGGCTTCGAGGTTTTCAGAGCTGCGGCTGTTGATGGCCACCCTGGCGCCTTCGGCCAGCAGGCCGGCAGCGATGGCAAATCCCAGCCCGCGGCTGGAGCCGGTGACAAGGGCGCGTTTACCTTTCAATTTCAGATCCATGCCAACCTCCTTTTTTTATGAGACGATTTCCAATTGTTCAGAAAAAACCGGCTCTTCAGGCCAGTTGAGGGCCAATTCATTTTTAACCTGCTGGTAGACCCGTTCAATCACCCGGGCATCGCTGCAGGCCAGGGCGCAGGTGATTTCGCTTTGCTGCCAGGCATCCTGATGCCCGGTTTCGGCCGTTGAAAGGTTGTAATGCCGCTGCAGGCTGTGAAGAATTGGTTTCAACCGGCCGCGCTTCTCCTTGAGTGAAGAACAGCCAATCAGGCGCAGGGTGAAAGTGAAAATGCCAACAGGCATATCAGAAAGCAAAAATCAGGGTCATCAGGGCGCAGACGGTGGTGATGACCAGCGAGATGACGAAGGTGGTGCGCAAGACATGCGCTTCTTCGCCAATGCGGTCAATGGATGCGGCGGCATTCTGCAGCTTGGCAGGAGAAATCACGCTGGCGAGGCCGCCGCCGATGCCGGAGGCTGCCGCCACCACAAGGCCGATGGCGCCGATCTTTTCAGCGGTGGAGAGATGCAGGCGGGTGAGCATGGCGATGGCTGAAGCTTCAGAGCCGCTGACAAAGCCGCCCAGCAGGCCAAGGAAGGGGGAGACCAGCGGGTAGAGGCTGCCAAAAGCGGCCGCGGAAGCGTTGGCGATGACATAGACCATGTTGTGGCTGGGGTCAGCCAGCGACCAATCGAGGGACTTGCCGGAATGATTGATGGTATAGGCAATGGCAAAGAAGACGGCCGCAGCCAGGAAAGGGCGCGGGGCGCGTTTGGACCATTTTTTCAGTGAAGTCACGAGCTGGGCTTTGGATGGTTTGAGGAATGGCAGCGCCAAAAGGGTGCTGATGAACACCCAGGTATAAGCCTGCCACAGCAGGCGCACTTTTTCAGGTTCTTTGGGGATGATTTCAAGCGGCATGGCCCACTGCTTGAAGGTAAGGTCGAGAAAAGGCAGGAAGGGGGCATTGAGCAGAACAGCCGAGATGGTCAGGATGATCCACGGTGAAATGGCCTTCCACAGCGGCATGCGTTTCTCGGTTTCCAAATCTGCCGGGGTGAGGATGGAACGGTCCATGATGGGTTTGCCAGTAAGCTTGAGGTAGAACAGCATCACCAGAACCACACCCAGGCCGGCAGCCACGCCGGTGAGGGTGACCATGCCGACCGCATTCATGCCGATGGCGATGAAGCCGGCGGTGAGGCCGGCCAAAAGGGTGGGAAGCAGGCCTTTGCGCAGCATTTTCACACCGCCAACAATCCAGAGCATGCCCAGGGCAATGCAGGTGCTGATGACGGGCATGAAGCGGGCAAAATAACCGCCCACCTGATCCACAGGCAGGCCGACGAAGTTGGAGAAAACCACCACCGGAATGCCCAATAGGGCATAGGTGCAGAGGGCGTCATAGCCGAGGGCAGGCAGGGCAATGGCCACAAAGGAAGAATAACCCAGCGCCAGCATGATGGGCGGCAGGATGGACACCGGGGTGGCGCCCAGGGCGGCCAGCAGGGTGCCGAAGCCGACGTTAATGATCATGATCTGTACCACCTGGTCTTTGGGGGCAATGGTTTTGATCAGCACCACCACCCGCTGGATGGCGCCGGTTTCAACCATCAATGAAATTTGCAGGATGGAGGTGACCACCATGATGGCAATGGGAAAGGACGCCACCACGCCCGCCAGGCTGGTTTGCAGGATGATGATGGGGGGTGTCTGGAAATAGAGCCAGGCCACCAGGGCGGTAGCGATCCAGCCGATGCCGCCGGCCACATCGGCTGGCGAGCGGCGGATGAGGAGGAGGGCAAAAATGACCAGAATGGGGAGCAGGGCCAGGAGAACAGAAAGCAAATTCATTTATATGACTCCAGATGAAAAAGAGGGGCACGATATTAAGATTATATCAGAGATCAAAACGGGAAGCGCCGGGCGGAAGGGTGCCCTTTGGCCTGTTTTAAACAGGATAAATGAGCCTGCGGGAAAAATCGCTTGACACAATATGACGCCTGAGCTAAACTTATGATGATATCATTGTACCGCCTGTTATTTCCAGGTGGAAGAACCATTTCAGAAGGAGTGCAACCTTGACGAAATCACGCACCCAACTACTCGTTGATCGCCTGAGGGAGCTTCAAGCTTCATCTCCTGACATTGAGGCCTCAGCCATTGTCAGTGTGGATGGCTTAACCATCGCTTCAGCTCTGCCGCAGGGCGTTGAAGAAGACCGCGTATCAGCCATGTCAGCTGCCATGCTATCATTGGGTGAACGAATTGCCAATGAATTAGGCCGTGGTTCCCTCCAGCAGGTTTATATCAAAGGCGAAAAAGGCTATGTGGTTTTGATGGCTGTTGGTGAAGAAGCCGTGCTGACTGCGCTGGCTCGCGAACAGGCAAAACTTGGCCTGATTTTGTTGGAGATGCGGCGTGCTGCGACCGATCTCGAAAAACTGATTTAGGAGGGATTTGATGGAGCCCATTCCAAAAGCAGGTTTGTTTTATTCCAACAAGATGTCGCGCCTGACCATTCTGGCCCTGGAAAATGTGATGGGCAAGAATGGCGTGAATGCAATTTTGAACCTGGCCAATCTGAAACACCTGATTGACAATTATCCGCCGGATAATCTGGGGCGGGAATTTGATTTTGCTGATTTTTCGTCATTGAACCAGGCGCTGGAAGAAATGTACGGCCCGCGCGGCGGGCGCGGCTTGGCGCTGCGCGCCGGACGGGCGGCTTTCAACGATGGCCTTCGTAATTTCGGCGCTCTGGCCGGCGTGGGCGATCTGGCTTTCCGCGTGCTGCCGCTGCCGACCAAGTTGAAAATTGGCCTGCCAGCCCTGGCGCGGATTTTCTCACAGACCTCAGACCAATACTCCACAGTTGAAGAGCGTGAACACGATTATGTGTACACCATTCACAAATGCCCGGTGTGCTGGGGGCGGCATGGACTGGATAAACCGGTGTGCTATGTGGCCACGGGTGTGCTGCAGGAAAGCCTGAAATGGGTCTCCGGCGGGCATGAATTCCGCGTGGTTGAAGTGCATTGCATCGCCATGGGCGATAACGTGTGCGATTTTGTTGTGCCAAAGGATCCGATTTCCTGATGAGTGCCGAACGCCCCCGCCTTCTGGTCGTAGAGGACGATCTGGATATTGCCGAAATGCTCAACGCATATTTCAAAGTGCAGGGCTTTGAGGTGCAGGTGGCCAATTATGGCGAGGATGGGGTCAAGTATTGTTTTGAGCAGCATCCAGATCTGGTGATTCTGGATATCCGCCTGCCGGATATTGACGGCTTTGAAGTGGCAAAGCGCATCAAGGAAAACCGCCGCACCCAGAACATTCCCATCATTTTTCTGACTGATCGCCGTGAGCGCGAAGACCGCCTGCGCGGCCTGGCGCTCAACCCGCAGGATTATGTGACCAAACCCTTTGATGTGCAGGAATTGCGCCTGCGGGTGCGGAATGCCCTGCGCAGCAATTCTCAGGGACCCCTGACCAACCCGGTGACCAACCTGCCCACCGGTGGGCTGGTGGATGAGCGGCTGATGGAATTGATGGGCCAGCGTTCATGGGCCATTCTGCTGGTGTCGATCAAGAACCTGGATTTCTTCCGCGAAGTGTATGGGTTTGTGGCCTCGGATGATTTGCTGCGGGCGGCGGCATTGATGCTGCATGATGCGATCAATGAGGTCGGTGCCCCTAACGATTTCATCGGACATTTATCCCCCTCCGATTTTATTCTGGTGGTGGAGCCGGAATCGGTGACCGGGTTGAAAGACCGGATGCACAAACGGCTGGAAGTCTCCATGTGTTATTTTTATAAGGAGCAGGACCGTCAGGCGGGCGTCTTTGATCAGCGCCCCCTGGGGGTGCATTTTGCCCAGCTGACCAGCGATCAAGTTCAAATCAAAGACCTGGATTCGTTTAGGAACCAGTTAATCAACCTGACCAGAGGATAAGTTTTGCAAATAACCATTATACTTCCCACTTTCAACGAAGCGGAGAACCTGCCCAAGCTGGTCTCCGCTTTATTCAGTCTGCCGGTTGCGGTCAATTTACTGGTGGTGGATGACAACAGCCCGGATGGAACTGGTGAGATTGCCGAGAAACTGGCCCGTGAACATCCCGGGCGGATCAAGGTGCTGCACCGGCCGGGCAAGCTGGGGCTGGGCACTGCATATATCATGGGCTTTAAACAGGCTCTGGCCGACGGAGCTGACGCCATCGGCCAGATGGATTCAGATTTTTCGCACCCGCCTGAAAAACTGGTGGAGATGGCGGCTGCGCTGGAGAGGGCAGATGTTGCCATTGGCAGCCGCTATGTGGCGGGGGGCAGCCTGGATAAGGATTGGCCGCTGTGGCGCAAGGGGCTTTCGGCCTGGGGCAATTTTTACGCGCGCACCATATTAGGTCTTAAGCAGCGCGATGTGACCGGTGGTTTCCGCTTATGGTCGCGCAAGGCCATGGAAGGCCTGCCGCTGGAACGGATTCGCTCTAACGGCTATATCTTTCAGGTGGAAATCAGCTATCTTTCAAAATTGTTGGGCTTCACCTTCAAGGAAGTGCCCATCTATTTTGCTGAGCGGCGGCTGGGAAAATCCAAGATGTCCTTCCGCATTCAGCTGGAAGCCGCCGTCCGGGTTTGGCAACTGCGCGGCATGTACCGCGACCTGGAAAAGCATTAGCGGCTGCCTTCCTGGACGATCAAAATAAATTCACGCTTCTGGCCAGCCACCTGGCGTAAAACCTGTTCCACCGGGCCGCGGTAGATGTGTTCGGTTGGCAGGGTCAGGTCGCAGGCCAGAAGAATGCGCCTGCCGGGGCCAAAGGTTTTGGCCACATCCTGCAGCAGGGCGGTCATGCGGTAGGGGGTATCCATGAGCACCACAGCCTTGCCGGCGCTGCGCAGCGACATCAGCTCTTTGCGGCGGTGGTGGTCATCGCGGGGTAGAAAGCCGCCAAACACAAATTGTTTCAAGGGGAAATCGCAAACCGATAAGGCCGCCATCAACGAGGAAGCGCCGGGAATGGGGGTGGTTTCGAGCCCTGATTCTTCGAGCAGGCTGATGAGGTGCTGGCCGGGGTCGGCAAAAACCGGGGTGCCGCAGTCGGATACCAACGCATAGGAATGGCCCAACAGCATTTCCTGAAGGATTTCAGTGGCGGCGGTGGCTTCGTTATGCTCATTGAGGCAAATCAGGCGGTTTTCAATGCCCAGTTTTTTCAGCAGGGTGCTGCCCTGGCGCTGCTCCTCGCAGATCACGGCATCCACTTCGCGCAGCACATCCAGAGCGCGCAGGGTGATATCTTTGGGGTGGCCGATAGGGACGGCGACGATATAGAGTTTTCCGAGTTGGGGTAGAGTCATGGGGTTATAAAGAGAGGGCGCGGCCAGCCCTGCCAGCCGCGCCCCGGTGAACACTCAGTCTTTAATGAGCTGGTAGAGTTCCACCAGCACGCCGTTGGAGGCCTTGGGGTGAATGAAGGCCATTTTGCGGCCGGGCAGCACCTGAGGGGTCTCATTGATCAGGCGCACGCCTTTGGCCTTCAGGTCAGCCAGCATGCCTTCAAGGTCATCCACCTCAAAGCAAAGATGGTGCATACCAGGACCCTTATCGGCCAGGAACTTGGCCACGCCGGAATCATCGCTGGTGGGTTTAACAAGTTCAACTTCGCTTTCGCCGATAGGCAAGAAGGCTACGGCCGATTTTTGCGAAGGCACGTCTTCGACGTGGTGCAGGTGCAGGCCGAGGGCCTCCTGCCAGAAGTTCAGGGCGCCTTCAATTTCAGGAACGACGATTGCGACATGGTTGATTTTGGTGATTTTAGCCATCAATTACCTCTCAGATCAGATTAAATCCAGGCCGGGGGTTGATATTCGCCCCAGGTTTTGCGCAGCACGTTGCAGATTTCGCCGAGGGTGATATTATTTTCCACCATTTCGACAAAGAGCGGCATCAGATTTTCGCTGGTATGGGATGCTTTTTCAAGGCGGGTGAGCAGTTCGCTGACGCGGACTGCATCGCGGCGCTGACGCAGGTCAGCCAGGCGGGCGCGCTGGGCAGCCTCAATGGAGGGATCCACGCGCAGGCTTTCGAGCTCCAGTTTTTCTTCCACGGTGAAGGCATTGACGCCCACCACAGTCTGGTCCTTGCTTTCGACGGCGCGCTGGAAAGCATAGGCTGCGCGTTGGATTTCACCCTGCATGTAGCCATTTTCAATGGATTTGAGCGCGCCGCCCATGTCATCAATTTTCTTGATGTATTCGTTGGCCTGGTGTTCAATTTCATCGGTGAGGTATTCCACCAGATATGAACCGGCCAGGGGATCAATGACATCGGCCACGCCCGATTCGTAGGCGATAATTTGCTGCGTACGCAGCGCCACGCGCACCGATTTCTCCGTGGGCAGCCAGAGGGCTTCATCCATGGAGTTGGTGTGCAGCGACTGCGTGCCGCCCATGACTGCCGAAAGGGCTTGCAGGGCCACGCGCACCACGTTATTTTCGGGCTGCTGGGCGGTGAGGGTGGAACCGGCGGTCTGGGTGTGGAAGCGCAGCATCCATGACTTGGGATCCTTGGCGCCAAAACGTTCGCGCATGATGCGCGCCCACAGACGGCGGGCAGCGCGGAACTTGGCCACTTCTTCCAGGAAATTGTTGTGGGCATTGAAGAAGAAGGAAAGCTGCGAGGCAAATTCATCCACATCGAGGCCGCTTTGAATGGCCGCCTGGGCATAGGCAATGGCATTGGCCAGGGTGAAAGCCACTTCCTGCACAGCAGTGGAGCCAGCTTCGCGAATGTGGTAACCGGAAATGCTGATGGTATTCCAGTTGGGCAGTTCCTTCTTGCAGTACTGGAAGATGTCGGTGATGAGACGCATGGATGGGGTGGGCGGGAAGATATAGGTGCCGCGGGCCACATATTCCTTGAGCACATCATTTTGAATGGTGCCGCGCAGCTTGCTGGATTCCACGCCCTGTTTTTTGGCCACCGCAATATAGAGGGCCAGCAGAATGGAAGCGGGGGCATTGATGGTCATGCTGGTGGAAACCTTGTCCAGGGGAATATCCCGGAAAAGAGTCAGCATGTCTTCAAGTGAGGAAATGGAGACGCCCACCTTGCCCACTTCGCCAACCGCGACGGCATCATCGGCGTCGTAACCAATCTGGGTGGGCAGGTCAAAGGCCACCGATAAGCCGGTCTGGCCCTGGTCCAGCAGGAAGCGGTAGCGGCGGTTGGACTCTTCGGCAGAGGCAAAGCCGGCGTACTGGCGCATGGTCCAGAAACGGCCGCGGTACATGGTGGGCTGGACGCCGCGGGTGAAGGGAAATTCGCCCGGAAAGCCCAGATTCTCCAGGTATTCACCCTCAGCCTGATCAGGGACCATAATGGGGGGTAAGGGGATGCCCGAAAGGGTTTTGAACGCTGGCTTGCGCTCAGGGAATTTCCGGGTGGAGGGAAGGTACATTTTTTCTTCCCAGCGTTTATATTCATCATTCAGAGTCATAGCCACCTCGATTTTCGAAATTTGGCCGGCAGATGAGTCATGAAAAAGAGACCGGCGAAAACCATACCACTATCCAGTATACCCCAAGCCGGAAAAAATGGGGAAGTGTCGTTATACCGGGTTGATTAAGCAAGGTGTCCTAAAAAGATTAACCGGCTGGTCAGAGTTGAAAAGGTCTGATACAATAACGCTATGTCTCCATTCCTGCAACTTGCCTTGACTTTGGCGGTGATTTTATTGGCCGCAAAACTGGCTGGCTATGCCAGCACAAAAATTGGGCAGCCCTCCGTGTTGGGTGAACTGGTGGTGGGTCTGATTTTGGGCCCTTCTCTGCTGGATATCACGCATTTTTCTTTTATCACCGACGCCCACCTGGGAGAAATCATAGCCGAAATGGGTGAATTGGGTGTGCTGCTGCTGATGTTTGTGGCAGGTTTTGAATTGCATCTTTCAGAGCTGACCAAAAACACACGGGTTTCCGCCCTGTCGGGGTTACTGGGTGTGGTGGTGCCGGTTCTGGCGGGTTGGGGGGTGGGCCTGGCCGCCGGCATGCCCAATCAAGGGGCGCTCTTTTTGGGTCTGACCATGGGAGCCACCAGCGTTTCGATTTCTGCCCAAACTTTGATGGAGTTGAAGGTGCTGCGCTCGCGGGTAGGGCTGGGGGTGCTGGGTGCAGCGGTTTTTGATGATATTCTGGTCATTTTATTGCTTTCGGCTTTTCTGGCTTTGAGCAGCAGCGGCGGCGGGTGGACGGAAGTGCTGGTGATTTTCCTGCGCATGGTGGCTTTTCTGTCGCTTTCGACGGCGTTTGGCATCTGGCTGCTGCCGCGCCTAATGCACCGGGTGGGACGCATGGGAATTAGCCAGGGCGTGTTGACAACCGCGCTGGTGGTGATGCTGGCTTATGGACTGCTGGCAGAGCTGCTGGGGGGCATGGCGGCTATTACGGGAACCTTTGTGGCTGGTTTGATGTTCGCGCGTATGCCAGACCGTTCGCGGCTGGAAGGCGGCCTGCACGCCCTGGCTTACAGCTTTTTTGTGCCGGTTTTCTTTGTCAGCATCGGTCTTTCGATGGATTTGCACCAGCTCAGTGGGGGGGCCTGGGGGTTGCTGGCGGCGGTTTCAGCGGCAGCAGTTCTGTCAAAGTGGCTGGGCGCCGGCCTGGGTGCGCGTCTGGGTGGTTTCTCATGGCGCGAGTCTGTTCAGCTGGGCGCCGGCATGATTGGCCGGGGTGAAGTGGGCCTGATTGTGGCGGCCCTGGGCATTCGGCAGGGCCTGGTGGATAATGCCACCTTTTCGGCTGTGGTGGCAATGATTTTGCTCACCACGCTGATCACCCCGCCGCTGCTGCGGGCTTTGTTTAAAACTTCTGGACCATCAGAAGGTCAAAAAGCGGTTCAAAGCCGCTCCCAATAAGGAGTCACCATGTTCTTTGTGCTGCTCGTTCTGCATGATCCATCACTGATGAATGATATTTTACTTGGCTGGCGAGAAGCCGGGGCTGACGGGGCGACCATTTTGCCCAGCACCGGTCCGGGGCGACTGAGCCAGGAAATGGCTTTGCGGGATGACTTTCCCCTGTTTCCGGACCTGAGCGATTTTCTGGATAACGAAACCGACCAGAACCGCACCCTGTTCACGGTGGTGAAGGATGAGGCTGCGGTGGATAAGGTGGTGGCTGCCACCCAGGCGGTGACGGGCGACCTGGAAGAACCCAATACAGGGATTCTGGTGGTGCTTCCGGTGTTACGGGCTTACGGGCTGCACCGCCGGCGGAAGGAAGAAGGGTAAAAAGCGCACTGCTTTGACTGGACCGGATCAGAACAGACACCCAAAGGCACAGCGCCTTCCGTGAATCGGAAGGCACTGTGCCTTAAGCGGCAACAGGTGGGTTTAACCGCAGTAATCTGATGGGAGCAACCACGAGCCGGTCAATGGCTTCGAAATGTTCGCGTTTCTCCAGAAGGTGCATAACTGACGCCTTGTGCTGCAATTCAGCTCAGGTATAATAAAGATCGCCTAAAGGATAGCAATTGAGCGTTTAATTCTTGTGATAAGGCAGCGTGGTATTTTAATGTGGCAGCAACATGTCGTTGTGAATAAAGATAAAGAACCAACCACCAGAGATTGGTTGAAATTTGGCCTGGCGGGGCTGCTGGTTGTTGGACTGGTTATTTTGTTTCTGATATTTAAAGTTGAGAAAGAAATGCCTTTGACGATTGAGCCGCCGCTGACCTGGCATGCGATTACGCCCGGAAAAACCTCCCAGAGCGCGGTGATCCGCATTCTGGGTGCGCCGGATAAGGTGAACAGGGTTGAGGGGTACGAAAGCATCATCTATCAATCGCGGGCTGATTTGGCCTGGGAACAGGTGCAGGTGGTTTTTGACCTGGATGCAGATGCGCATGTGCTGGGAATTTTATTGACCTCTAACGGGACAGCCGGCGAAAAGGCTTATTCTTTCAGCCAGATTCTCAAGCAGTTTGGCGCACCGGCGATGGTTTTATGGGGAGATAAGCCTTATGTTCGTTTTTTGGGCTGGCCCAATCGCGGATTGGGATTGAGTGTGATGGTCACGCCAAAAACGGGTGACACAGCAAAAACTTACGCAGATGTCAAAAATTACCGGGTGTTTATTTTCCAACCGGAAAGCCTTGAGGAATTGAAAAAAATGGATTGGTTGTGCTGCCGCTTCGACGGTATTCAACTCTGGTCGGATAATAATAAATTTCTTCAGGGTAGAAGCAATACCCCGGATGTCTATTTGCAGGACCCCTTTGATTGGAACAGCCTTATTAAAGCTGCGCCGGATGCCCAGTGATGGTGCGAAAAACAACGAGGCTATGACTTTTTCCGCCCATTTTGATATGAGTAAAAAAATAAAAAATAAATCGTGGTTGACAGGCTGCGGGAGGTCTGGTAGAATGATCTGCCGGAACGTTGTACCCTTCGTTCCTAGAAAAAAATACTTTTATGAAAGGGCTTGAAAAATGAAAGTTCTGTTGATCAAAGACGTGTATAAACTGGGTCGTGCTGGTGATGTGAAGCGCGTGGCCGATGGCTATGGCCGCAACTTCCTCATGCCCCAGGGCCTGGCCGTGCTGGCCACTCCCGGCGCTCTGCGTCAGGTTGAAACCATCCGCACCAAGGCCACTGCCCGCCGCGCCGCTCTGAACAATGAGATGGGCAGTGTCGCTGAAGTTCTGGGCAAGCTGACCATTGGTTTCGCCAGCAAAGCCGGCGAAACGGGCAAACTCTACGGCTCCATCACTTCCCAGATGATTGCTGAAGAAATCGAACGCCGCACCGGCATCAAAGTGGAACGCCGCCAGGTGGAAGTCCAGCCAATCCGTGTTCTGGGCGAACATTCTGCTCACGTCCGCCTCACCGTGGATCTGACCCCCGTGGTCAAAGTCCTGGTTTACCGCGAAGGCGAAACCCCCGCTGCCCTGGTTGAAAAACCTGTGGCTGCCCCGGCTGCCGAACCCGCCGCCGAGTAAGCGCGGATCAGCTTCCGGTCCAATAAGCCAGCCTGAACGGCATCAGCCGGGCAGGCTGGTTTGTTTTTTTTTCCTGTGTTCGGGTCTGCGGCTGCTGATTGCTGCTGACTTGCGGTATAATGGGCAGCAAATGAATCACGATGCCCCCTTTCACAGCCAGAAGGCTGGTTAAGAGCGAGTAAGCATGTCTTCTCAAATGAATTTTGCCAGAGTTGGCGCGCGGCTGAAGGCCGCGCGAGAAAAACGCGGACTGAGCCAGGATGAAGTGGCCCGCACCCTCCACATTCGCCTGAATATTTTGCAGGCGATGGAGGCTGACCGCTGGGAGGCGCTGACTTCGGCGGTGCAGGCGCGCGGGTTTTTACGCCTTTATGCCGGGCTGCTGGAACTGGATCTTTCAGCCCCGGAAGAAGCTGCGCTGGTTGTGCCGGAACCGGTCAACGAAACGCCTGCCATCACGCAGGAAGCACCCCGGATCGAAGTACCGGTGCCAGAACCTGCTGTGATGCCTGATATTGAAGCTGCCCCGGGTAAAGACGCGGATATCCCGGCCGAAGCGGCGGCTGAGCCTGAGGAGCCCTTCGAAGCCGGCCTGCCTGAACCTGAGACGGCGCCAGAGCCGCAGCCGAAACCATCCCTCAGGGCTCACTTTGAAACTGCTCCTGCGGCAAAAACGGGCGGCCCGCGCACTTCGCGCCAGATTTTTCAAGAGATCGGGCAGCAGCTCCGCGACCGGCGTGAATTCCTGGGTCTGACCCTGGAAGATGTGGAAGTTCACACGCATCTGCGCCAACGCTATCTGGTGGCGCTGGAAAAGGGCGATTTAAGCGACCTGCCTTCGACGGTGCAGGGCAGGGGCATGTTGAAAAACTATGCCCTGTATCTGAACCTCAATGAGGATGATATTCTTTTGAATTATGCCGAGGGTTTACAGCTGAACCTGGCCGAAGTGCGCGGTATTCACAGCCGCCCGCCAGCTCGCCAGCAGCTTGAAGTGAAACCTGAGCAGCAGGTGGCCCAGCCGCGCGGTCTGATGGCGACCCAGTGGAAGCGGCTGCTCTCACCAGACCTGATTTTCGGCAGCCTGTTGATTATCACCTTCATCGTGTTTATTATTTGGAGCGCCACGCAGGTGATGGCTTTGCAAAATCAGCAAGGGATTCAGCCCACGGTTGTTTCACTCTCTGAGGCGCTTTCCAACACGGAGGCAGCCTCTACCAGCGTAGGCCTGACGCCTGCTGTTACCAGCACGGCAGATTCCAACAACGGACCGCAACCGACGCCCACTCTTGCGCCGCCAGTGGTGGGAGAAACCCCCGATGTGCAGGCGCAGGAGACCCCCTCCGGCGCCATAAATCTGTTTCTGGTGGCCCGTCAGCGCATCTGGCTGCGGGTGATTGTGGACGGGCAGCCGCAGTTCAGCGGGCGAACCACGGCCGGCAGCAGCTATACTTTCGCCGGCGAAGATCAGATCGAAGTGATCACCGGCAATGCGGCTGCCCTGCAAATTTTCTTTAACCAGGAAGATCAGGGCAGCCTGGGAGGGATGGGTGAAGCCGTTGACCTGACGTTCACCGTCAACGGATTGATCCGGCCAACACCCAAGCCCACAGCAACCCCGCAAGCCACTGCGACGCCTGCGCCGCAAAGCACGCCCCAGGTCACCCCTACGCCGGGGAACTGATCGTTTAGAAATTGACTCGTTTATGATGGGCTTTTAGATGCACAAAAAACAAACTTTTTATCTCGTTTCGCTGGGCTGCGCCAAAAACACGGTGGATTCAGATTCGATGGCGGCCTTGATGGAAGAAGACGGCTGGCAGGCCGTTGAAACGCCGCAGCAGGCTGAAGTGATGCTGGTGAACACCTGCGGGTTCATCGGACCGGCGCGGGAGGAGTCTTATGCTATGCTGCGCGATCTGGCTGCTGAGAAAAAACGCGGCCAGATTTTGATCGCTGCAGGCTGCCTGACGGAACGTTACCGCGAACAGGTGGTGACCGAAGTGCCGCAAATTGACGGCATTTTGGGGACGCGGCGCTGGATGGATGTGGTGGATGTGGTGCGGGCGGCGCGCGAGCGCGGCCGCAAGGGCACCATTTATCACCTGCCGGAGAATGCTTTGACGGTGGGCACGGACGAGAAAAATGTGCTGCGCGCCGCCATTCAGGGCAGCAGTGCCTATTTAAAGATCGCCGACGGCTGCCGGCGGCCGTGCGCTTTCTGCGCCATCCCGTTGATCAAGGGCACGCTGGTGAGCCGCCCGATGGAAGATATTTTGGGCGAGGCTGAAATTTTGGCTGATGAGGGGGTTAAGGAACTGATGCTGATTGCCCAGGACACCACCGATTACGGTCATGATCTGGGCATGAAGGACGGCCTGGCCGAACTGCTGGATCAACTGACCCAGCGGGTGCCTGAAATTCCCTGGATTCGCATCCTTTACACTTATCCTGGGTATGTCACTGACCGGCTGATAGACCTGATGGCCAGCCGACCGCAGATTTTACCCTACCTGGATATCCCCCTGCAGCATGCTCATCCCGAGACCCTAAAAAGAATGAAGCGTCCGGCCGATATGGACTGGGTGCGGCGCACCCTGAATAAAATGCGCCAATCCATTCCCGGCCTGGCGCTGCGCACCACGCTGATTGTGGGTTATCCGGGTGAGACGGAAGAGGAATTTAAGACTCTGCTCGATTTTGTTAAAGAAACCCGTTTTGATCACCTTGGCGCTTTCACCTTCTCGTTTGAGCCTGGCACGGCCAGCGAAACCCTGGGAGACACGATCCCGCAGGAAGTGAAAGAAGCCCGCCTGCACGAATTGATGACCCTGCAGGAGGGTATTTCGTTGGCGCGCTGCCAGAGCCTGATCGGCAAACGCATGGAAGTGCTGATTGAGGGGCAGGACAAGGCCATCAGCGTGGGACGCTCGTACCGCGACGCGCCAGAAATTGACGGTCTGGTGATTGTGGAAGGGGTGGCCGAGGTGGGCTCAATGGTGCCGGTGATGATCACCGGGGCGATGACGCATGACCTGGTGGGCTCTCTGGTTTCTGAAGGGGCAGGATGAGCCATTTCGAGCGTGCGGCCCTGATCATCTGCCTGGCGGCGGTGGCTGTCACTGCCTGGATAGGCGCGACTTACTTCGAGCGCATGGCGCACCTGGAAGATGAGATGGCTTATGTCTGGCAGGCAGAGCTGATTACGGCGGGAAAGATCAAAATTGAGTCGCCGCCCTGCCCGGAATGTTTCCTCTGGCCGTTTGTGGTGGATTATCAGGGTTACCGCTTTGGAAAATACCCCATTGCCTGGCCGGTGGTGCTGGCTTTTGGCATGAAGCTGGGAATCCGCGAACTGGTCAACCCACTGCTGGCAGCGCTGGGCGTGTGGCTGACCTACCGGCTGGGGCGTAAACTTTTTGGCGAATGGATCGGACTGCTTTCGGCGGCGTTAATGGTCACTTCGCCTTTCTTTTTGCTTAATTCCAGTTCGCTGCTTTCACATCCGCTGACTTTGTTTCTGACGCTGGCCTTTGTGCTGGCCTGGCTGGATCTGACGGGGACTTCCCTGCCAGCACCGCGCTGGCTGCTGACGGCTGCGGCCGGCGGCAGCCTGGGCCTGCTGGCCATCTCGCGCCCGCTGACGGGGGTGGGGGTGGCGCTGCCTTTTGCACTGCACGGACTGTGGATGCTGGTGAGGGGAAACAAGGCGCAGCGGCTGAGCGTGATGGGGGTGGGGTTGATTACCCTGGCGATCTGCGGACTGCACCCGTTATGGCAGGCAGTGCTCACTGGCGACCCTACGCTGAACCCGTATACCCTCTGGTGGCCCTATGACAAAATTGGTTTTGGCCCTGGCGTGGGTGTTACCAAGGAAGGGCATAACCTGGAGCTGGCCGTGTTGAACACCAAATTCAGCCTCCAGATTGGGCTGCAGGATCTGTTTGGCTGGGGCACCTTTTCATGGATTTTTATCCCCTTTGGCCTGTGGGCGGCGCGGAAAGATGGCAAAACCCTGCTGGCGGCCAGCGTGCTGCCGTCGCTGATTCTCACCTATATGCTGTATTGGATTGGCGCCTGGGTTTTTGGCCCGCGGTATTATTACGAAGGCATTTATGCGGCGGTTATACTCACGGCGGCAGGGATGGGCTGGCTGGCCAACCTGGCCATCCGCGAAGCCCTGCCCTGGACGGGTCTGAACCTGCGCTCAAGGCTTTACCGTCAGGTGGGGATTCCGGCAATCTTGATTGGCCTGGTGTTTCTGAACCTGCAATTTTACCTGCCGCCCCGGCTGGAGATGATGAAGGGATTATATGGGGTCTCGCGCGCTCACACGGCGCCATTTTTGACACCCGAAGCGCAGGCGCTGACTCCGGCGATTGTGATTGTGCATACTGAAAAACAGTGGATTGAATACGGCACGCTGATTGAAATGGAGACGCCGTTTCTGGATACACCGTTCATTTTCATCAAAAACCGGGCAGACGAACGCAACCAGCTTGTGCTGGATGCCTTTCCAGAACGCACGGTGATCCACTACTATCCTTCGGAACCCTATCGTTTTTATGTGGTGCGGCGGCCAGGACCGGGAGAAATGCCAGCTCAGTGAAAAGCAAACCCTCTTTTGCCTCAAAAGGGTTTTTATGCCGGAAAGGGGAAAAAAAGGAAAGGTTTCTGTGCTTATGAAGCAAAGCTGCGCTGGCAAGGTGACTTAAAGCGTGCAAACATCATCCAAAATACCCGTGAAAGCTGGGGGATAGGATGATATACTGCTTTTATTATCAACCACCATTTTTAACAGGAGTAAGCCATGAAAAAGGATTTTATCGCCATTTCAGATTATTCTCCCGCTGAATTGCAGGAAATGCTGGATCTGGCCGTCGAATTGAAGAAGGAACGCATGACCTACGGCATGAATGTTCCGATTCTGCAGGGCAAATCGTTGGGCATGATCTTCCAGAAACCAAGCCTGCGCACCCGTGTGAGCTTTGAAATGGGCATGCAGCAGCTTGGCGGCTATGCCTTCTACCTTTCTCCTCAGGAGATTGGCCTGGGCCAGCGCGAATCCATCGCGGATGTATCCCGCGTGCTTTCGGGTTACGTGGACTGCCTGATGGCCCGTGTGTTCGATCACCAGCATGTTCTTGATCTGGCAAAATGGGCTTCCATTCCTGTGATCAACGGCCTGAGTGATTACAACCATCCCTGCCAGGGCATGGCTGACGCCCTGACCATTCTCGAAGAATTTGGCAAGCTGAAGGGCCTGAATGTGGTCTTCCTGGGCGACGGCAACAATGTGGCGGTTTCCCTGATGCACATCTGCACCAAACTGGGCGCTAATTTTGTCCTGGCTTCTCCCGAAGGGTACGATCTGAACCCTGAAGCACTGGCTCTCGGCCAGAAATTCGCCGCCGAGTCCGGTGCCAAGATCACCCTGCTGCGCGACCCGCATGAGGCCGTCAAGCATGCTGACGTGATCTACACCGACACCTGGACCAGCATGGGCCAGGAAGCCGAAGCCAAGAAGCGCGAAGCCGTGTTCCCACCTTACCAGGTGAACGCCGGTCTGGTGGCTGAAGCCAACAAACACGCCATTGTGCTGCACTGCCTGCCTGCCCACCGCAACCATGAAATCACCGACGAAGTTGCTGACGGCGCGCATTCCCGCCTGTTCCCCCAGGCCCACAACCGTATGCATGCCCAAAAGGCCATCTTGGTTAAGATGCTCAAATAAATGGGCCCTGCCCGTTTTTGGATGTTGGTTGATGATCCCAGAATGACATCATAGAAGGTGCAAGGGCGCAAACCCGCTTTACAGACAGAAGGGTTTGCGTCCTTGCGGTTTAAAGGATACAACGATGAACGAATGGCTTAAAAAATATCAGGACCGCATCATGACCGCGGATGAGGCGGTGGGTTTGGTAAAATCGGGAGATAAAATCTTCCTGACCGGCAACTGTTCGGTGCCGCAAAAGCTGCTGGGTGCCCTGGTGAAGGCCGCGCCTGGTTTGCAAGATGTGACCATATACCAGGCATTGGCAGTGGCGGGTTCGGAATACGTCGCCCCGGAAATGGAGGGACATTTGCGCGTCAATTCGCTGTTCATCAGCCACAATGTGCGCAAGGCGGTGCAGGATGGGCGGGCGGATTTCACGCCGGTGATGCTTTCGGAATTTCCGCTGCTGTTCAAACGCCGGGTGCTGCCGCTGAATGTGGCTTTTGTGCACCTTTCACCTCCGGATGAACACGGTTTTTGCACTTACGGCATTGAAGCCGGCCTGACGCGCAGCGCCGCCGAATCGGCGCCGCTGATCATCGCGGAAATCAACCCACAGATGCCGCGCATTCTGGGCGATACCTTCATTCATATCAGCAAGATCAACGCCATTGTGGAGGTGGATTACCCGCTTTCTGAACTGGCCATGGCCAGCGAAGGCAACAACGATGTGATTGAAAAAATCGCCGGTTATATCGCTGAACGCATTCCGGATGGAGCAACCATGCAGCTGGGAATTGGTGCAATTCCGGATGCTGTGCTAAAATACTTGAAGAATAAAAAAGACCTGGGTGTCCATTCCGAACTGTTTTCTGACGGCGTCATTGAACTGGTGCAGTGCGGCGCCCTGACCGGCGCGCGCAAAACCCTGCATCCGGGAAAGATTGTGGCCGGCTTCATCATCGGCACCAACAAGCTTTACCGTTGGGTCAACGACAACCCCATGCTGGAACTGCGGCCGACTGAGTACGTTAACAGCCCTTACACCATTGCCCAGAATGCGCGCATGGTGGCCATCAACTCGGCGCTGGAAGTGGACCTGACCGGCCAAATTTGCGCTGACAGCATTGGACCGAAGCTGTACAGCGGTGTGGGCGGTCAGCTCGATTTTATTTACGGCGCCTCGCTTTCAGATGGCGGTTTGCCGATCATCGCCCTGCCCAGCACCACCACGCTGCGCGACGGTACCCTGATTAGCCGCATCACCCCGATGCTCAAACAGGGTGCAGGGGTGGTCACCAGCCGCAACCATGTGCATTACGTGGTCACGGAATACGGCATGGTGGACCTGTACGGTAAGTCGATCCGCCAGCGCACGCAGCTGCTCATTTCCATTGCCCATCCTGAATTTCGTGAAGAGCTCACCAAACAGGCGCGGGCGTTGAATTATTTATAAACAGCACGAAAACCTAACCTTCATCAAGGCTCTGGCGCGCGCTGGAGCCTTCTTTTTTCTTAAGCCCTGGTATGGCTGGAGGTAATAAAATGGAACGTTTCGCAAAAATTGTCGCCACCCTGGGTCCGGCCTGCACGGATGAAGCCGTTTTACGGCGGCTGATTGAAGCCGGCATGAATGTGGCGCGGCTGAATTTTTCTCACGGCACCCATGAAGAACACGCCCGGCGGTTCAGGTTGATTCGTCGGCTGGCGGAGGAGACGGGGCACCCGGTAGCCATTTTGCAGGACCTTCAGGGGCCCAAAATGCGCATCGGCAATATTGCCAGCGGCTCCATCGAACTCAAAGTGGGGCAGGTGGTTTTGCTGGCTGCGCCGGATGATGTGACGCCGGTGCCGGATCCCGACGAAGTGGTCATTCCGTTTGATGTGCCGGAATTCAGCAAGGCCGTGCAGCCCGGCGGCCGGATTCTGTTGGATGATGGCAACCTTGAAATGGAAGTGGTGGAAGTGCTGGGAGAAAAGGTGCGCGTGAAGATGATCTTGGGCGGCAAGCTCAGCTCGCACAAGGGCGTGAACCTGCCCGGCGCGAAGCTGAACATTCCCTGTTTCACCGAAAAAGACAAAGAAGACCTGGATTTCGGTCTTGAAATCGGGGTGGACCTGGTGGCTATTTCCTTTGTGCGCACGGCGGAAGAAGTGCGCGAGGTTCGCAATGCCATGCGCGCAGGGGCCAACCCGGGCAAGGTGCCGCTGCTGATTGCCAAACTGGAACGGCCGGAAGCCCTGGAAAATCTGGATGCCATTCTGGAAGTGGCGGATGGGGTGATGGTGGCGCGTGGAGACCTGGGGGTTGAGATGTCGCCGGCAGCGGTGCCAATTGCCCAGAAAAAGATCATTGAAGGGGCTGCGCGGCGGGCCAAGATCGTCATCACAGCCACCCAGATGCTGGATTCAATGATCAGCAATCCGCGTCCAACCCGCGCAGAGGCTTCAGATGTGGCGAATGCAGTGTTTGACGGCACGGATGCGGTGATGCTTTCAGGAGAAACCGCGGCGGGAAAATATCCCATCGAGAGCGTGATGATGATGGATGAAATTGTGCGCGAAGCGGAGAAGAATTATGAGGAATGGGGCCACTGTGAAGAACCCTCCCGCAGCAACTTCACCAATGATGCCGTTTCCATCACCCGCGCGGCGCGTGAAATGGCCCATGACCGCAATGTGGCCGCTATTGCGGTTTTCACCCAAACAGGGCACACGGCGCTGTGGATGTCGAAGGAGCGGCCCAATGTGCCGATTCTGGCGTTCACGCCGCATGAAGGGGTTTTCCATCAGATGTCTGCCTATTGGGGGACCACGCCCATTCTGGTGCCTTATGCTTCCACGGTTGAAAACATGCTTGAAATTGTCGAGTCAGCCATCATTGCCGCCACTTCCATTCAGGCGGGACAGCAGGTGGTTCTGATTTCCGGATTCCCGGTGGGGCATTTCAACCAGCCCAATTTTGCCTTGCTTCACACCATCGGGAAAAAATAATCCATGCATTTTGATGTTTTCACCCTGCTGCCTGAGGTTTTTGAGCCTTATCTGGCAGCCAGCATCATGCAGCGGGCGGTGAGCAACCGCCTGCTGGAGGTGCGGCTGCACAATATTCGCGACTGGGCAACCGACCGCCACCACACCACCGATGATACCCCTTACGGCGGAGGGGGAGGGATGGTGATGAAACCAGACCCGGTTTTTTCGGCGGTGGAGAGTGTTTTGGGAAATCCGCCAGGCTGTCCGGTGATTTTGATGACCCCGCAGGGCGAGCCGTTTACCCAAAAAATAGCCATGAAACTGGCAGAATATGACCACCTGGCGCTGATTTGCGGCCGTTACGAGGGATTTGATGAGCGCATTCGTGAACACCTGGCCACTCACGAACTTTCGATTGGCGATTATGTGCTGACCGGGGGAGAACTGCCTGCCCTGGTGGTGATGGATGCCCTGACCCGCCTGGTGCCAGGCGCACTGGGCGACCCGGATGGGGCAACGGATGATTCCCACGCCAGCGGCCTGCTGGAATATCCCCATTACACACGTCCGGTGGAATACCGCGGCTGGCGGGTGCCGGATGTGCTGCTTTCAGGAAATCACGCCGAAATTGCCCGCTGGCGACGGCAGCAGGCGCTGATGCGCACACTGGAACGCCGGCCTGACTTGTTGAAAACAGCGGAGCTTACACCGCTGGATATCAAATTTATCAATTCAATGCAGAAGGAGCAGCCCGACCATGAAGTTTAGTTACCCCAAAACATTTTTACTGGGTTTTGGCTTTTTTGGTGTCAGCATCATCTGGGGCACCTACAATGCTTTTGTGCCGTTGTTTTTACAGGACAATTTCGACCTTTCCGCCGGGTGGATTGGCTTTTTCATGACCCTGGACAATATCGCGGCGCTGTTCATTCAACCGCCGGTGGGAGCCTGGTCGGACCGGCTGCGCACCAAATGGGGACGGCGTTTGCCTTTTATTATGGTTGGCGCGCCGATTGCGGCGGTGGCTTTCGGTCTGATCCCGATTGCGGCAGGGACGGGGGTTCTGGCCTTTTTTGTGGCCTGCACCAGCTCCCTGCTGCTGAGCATGGCTTTCTGGCGCACCCCCGTGATTGCCCTGATGCCCGATATCACCCCCTCTGAACACCGTTCGCAGGCCAACGGCGTGATTAATTTCATGGGCGGCATCGGCGGCATCATTTCCTTCCTGCTGGGCGGGCAGCTCTACAATATGAATAAGGGCTTCCCTTTCTGGCTTGGCTCAGCTCTGGTGATTATTTCCAGCATTCTGGTACTCATCTTCATCCGCGAACCCAAGGTTTACGAAGCCTCTGAAGAAAAGCCCGACCTGTTGAAAAGCCTCAAGGAAGTGATTTCTGATCAGGATAAGAGCGCCTTACGCATTTTATGCGCCATTTTCTTCTGGTTTGTAGCCTACAATGCCATCGAAGCCTTCTTCACCCTTTATGCGGTCAATCATCTGGGCATGCCGGGCGGCGATGGAGCCAAGCTTTTGGGCCAGCTCTCGCTGCTCTTTGTGATTTTTGCCCTGCCGGCCGGATATATCGGCGCGCGCATTGGGCGGCGCAAAACCATTCTGACTGGCATCACCCTGATGACGATTTTGATGTTTTCGATGTATGTGATTCCCACTCAGGTGCTGACCATCACCCTGACCAAGCTGCCAGTGGTGGGCGTGGTGCCGGTGGTAGGCCTGATTTTGATGCTGGCGGGGGCTTCATGGGCGCTGATTAACATCAACTCGCTGCCAATGGTGGTGGATATGACGGATGCATCGCGCACCGGCACTTACACCGGCCTGTATTACCTGTTTTCAACCCTGGCCGCCATTATTGGACCGAACGTGAACGGCTGGATCATTGTCGCCACGGGCAACCAGTACGGCTCCATCATGCTGTTTGGACCACTCTTTATGATCATGGCGGCGGTGATGATGTGGGGCGTGAAAAAAGGTGAGGCCAAAAAGGCGGCGCCGGTTTCGATCCCGGCAGCTGTTTCGCAGCGCTCAACCGTGACCTACCTGGGCAAAAAGAGCCAGGGACCCTATGTTTATACCAATTACAGCGCCAAAACTGCGGCAGATGCGCGGGCTTTCCTGGCTGAGCAGAAGGTGACGGAAGCCAATACCTATGTTGTGGTGGAGACGCCCGAAGGAAATTGGGGCATTGATAAAGAAGGGCTTTACCTGGAGCAGCTGCTGCCCTGGCAAACCAACCTGACCCTGGCGCAAAAAGAGGGCAGCCTGGCCGGCCTGCCTGCCACTTTTGGCCTGAGCATGGCGGCGCGCGGGGTCAACGACAATTTCACCGCCGGCGTGGTGTGCGGCGAATGCGGTCACACCTGGCAGGACGGCCTGCGTTATAAGGCAGTGACGGTGGTGCGCTGTCCGAAATGTGAAACCTACAACCGCGTGGATACAGACAATCTGACAGTTGTCTGACAAAAAGAGAAAAATTTAACTTGCATCAGATGCGTTTCGGCATTATACTTAAGACTATGGGTGAAAACCCGTCCACCCATAAACCAATTTCTTTTTTGGAGGAGAACCGAATGTCCAAGAAGCTTTCCCTTTTGTTGGCGATCGTTTTGATTGCCTCCGCCGTTCTTTCGGCCTGCACCCCGACAGACAGCAAGCCTGACTGCAGCAAGCCGGAAGTTTTCTGCGTTGGTCTGGTGACCGATGTTGGCAAAATTGACGACAAGTCCTTCAACCAAAGCACCTGGGAAGGTGTGAAACAGGCTGAGAAAGACCTGGGCGCAAAAGTTCAGTACATTGAAACCACTGACTCCAAGGACTATGCCAAGAACATCGCCACCTTCGCGGATGCGAAATACGATGTGGTTGTGACCGTGGGCTTTGCCCTGGGTGAAGCGACCGTCGCCGCGGCCAAAAAGTACCCCGATGTCAAATTCATCGGCGTGGATCAGACCCAGTCTGAAACCATCCCCAACCTGGCTGGCCTCATCTTCCCTGAAGATCAGGCGGGCTTCCTGGTGGGCGCCCTGGCTGCCCAGATGACCAAGACCGGCAAAGTCGGCGCCGTCCTCGGCACTGATGCCGTGCCCGCTGTGTGGCGCTTTGGTGAAGGCTTCCGCGCTGGCGCCATGTACATCAAACCCGACATTGAGATCAATGTGGTCTACCACAATGATGTTGGCTTTGACAAGACCTTCAGCGATCCTGAATGGGGCAAGACGACCGCCATTGCCATGATCGACAAGCAGGTTGACATCATCTTCGGCGCCGGCGGCAAGACCGGCAACGGCGCTCTGCTGGGCGCTGCGGAAAAGGGCGTTTACGCCATCGGCGTTGACACCGATCAGTACTACACCGTTCCCGAAGCTCAGAAAGTGCTGCTCTCCAGCGCGATGAAGCAATTGACCCCCGGCACCTTTGACCTGATCAAACTGGCCAAAGAAGGTAAATTCCCTGGCGGCAATTTCACCGGCAAGTGCGGCTACGCTCCTTACCATGACCTCGACAGCAAGGTTCCCGCTGAAGTTAAGACCAAGATGGAAGAACTTCAGAAGGGCCTGATCGATGGTTCCCTGCAGACCAACGTTGCCCCTGTCAAACCCTAATTTTCGCTAGACGGCAAAAAATGGGGAAAGAGAGTTCCCTCTCTTTCCCCATTATCATAAATATAAATTGATGTTTTTTTGGATCATCCCGGGTAGGTGCAGCGTTTCTGCACTTATCTGTTGTTATGGGTGGGATTGGAGAGACGCATGGCGGAAAAAGAGAAGACATCCTCGAGCCAACCAAGAATTTCAGGTTGGCTGCGCTCTGGCCTGAACACCATGCTGGTGCCTGCACTGGCTGTGCTGACGGCAATGATTGTGGGGGGGATTGTGATTGCGCTGGCGGGAGGTAATCCCTTTGCGGCGTATGCTGGCCTTATTGAAGGTTCTTTTGGTTCCTTGAATGCAATCAGTGAGACGACAGTCTGGGCAACGCCCTATATTTTTGCGGGCCTGGCTGTCGCTTTTGGCTTCAAAGGCGGCCTGTTCAACATTGGCGCAGAAGGCCAGCTGGCTTTTGGTGCGGTGATGGCCGCGCTGGTGGGCTACGGTTTGCCCTTGATGGGTGTGGATTTACCGGCGGTCGTCTTTGTTCCCCTGACGGTTGTCGCTGGCATCATCGCAGGCGGGATCTGGGCGGCCATCCCCGGCTGGTTGAAAGCTAAATTTGGCGGGCATGAAGTGATTAACACCATTATGATGAACTACATTGCCCTGAACATCACTTCATACTTGCTGAACGGCCCAATGAAAGACAATAATCCTTTGAATGTGGTGGCGCGTACGCCGTTGATTGCGGAAAGTGCCCGCATTTCAACGGTTTTTCCAGATTATCGCTTTCACTGGGGTTTCATTCTGGCCCTGCTGGTGGCGGTGCTGATCTGGTTCATCCTGTGGAAAACCACCCTGGGTTTTGAAATCCGCACGGTGGGCACCAACCCTGATGCCGCGCGTTACGCAGGGGTCAATGTGTCCAACATTATCATCATCACCATGGTGATCTCAGGCGCGCTGGCCGGCATGGCAGGCTCCATTGAAGTAACGGCTCTGAATTACCGGCATGAGCTGGGCTTTGCGGTGGGTTACGGCTTTGACGCCATCGCCATTGCTCTGCTGGGCAAAAACCACCCGGCTGGCGTGGTGTTGGCCTCGCTGCTGTTCGGGGCCATGCGCAACGGGGCAACCCGCATGCAGTTCAACACCCAGATCCCGGTGGATATCATATCAATTATCCAGGCGTTGATCCTGCTCTTTGTGGCGGCCGATGCGATTGTCCGGTATATTTACCATATCCGCATCCAGCAGGACCGGCTGGTTTTGACCCGCGGATGGGGCGGTTAGGAGGAGCGGCATTATGGAATGGAAACGTTTCGGGTTTATTGCTTTCATTATCGTCGCGCTGTTCTCCATTGTGGTACTCATTGGACAGGCACGAGACCCCATACCGACAATTATTATTTCGATGGCTGCGACCACCATTTCGGTGGCTACACCGCTGACCCTGGGGGCGCTTTCGGGCGTGTTCAGCGAGCGGGCTGGGGTGGTGAATATCGGCATTGAGGGCATGATGCTGACCTCAGCCTTTTTTGGCTGGTTCGGCGCTATTTATTTCAATACTATTCTCAAATTTGAGGCCATGCCTAGTTTGATTCTGGGTGTGGTGATCGCAGTTCTTGCTGGCGCTTTGATGGGTTTGCTGCACGCGGCCCTGTCCATCACCTTCAAGGTGGACCAGGTGATCGGCGGCACAGTGATCAACATCCTGGCCATTGGCATCACGGGCTTCTTCAACCGCCAGCTATTTTTTGAAAAGAACAGCATTTTTGGCGGCAATGTGCCGCACGCCCCGGGAACATTACCCAGTGTCGGCCAGGTACCCTTTCTCGCCAATGTTCCCATTTTGAGCAACCTGCAGCCGATTGCCATTCTGGCGATTGTGCTGGTGTTTATCTCCACCTTTGTCCTCTTCCGCACGCGCTGGGGCCTGCGCACTCGCGCGGTGGGCGAGCATCCGCGCGCCGCTGACACAGTCGGTATCAATGTCAGTTTCATGCGCTATGTCAATGTCATCATCAGCGGCTGCCTGGCGGGCCTGGCTGGGGCGTATTTCACCCTGGAATCAGTGCCTTCATTTGAACCCCTGATGACCAACGGCCGCGGCTTTATTTCTCTGGCGGCGATGATTTTCGGCAACTGGACGCCCCTGGGCGCCTGGGCGGCCTCGCTGGTGTTCGGCGCAGCGCAGGCTTTGCAAATTAACCTACAGTTTTACCGTGAACTGATTCCGCCGTCATTATCGCTCTTACAATATCCTTATATTGTTGGCCTGACCCCTTACATCCTGACCATGCTGATCCTGACGGGCATCATTGGCAGAACCGTATCACCGGCAGCCGACGGCCAGCCGTACGAGAAATAACCGGAGGAAAAATGTATATCAAGGATGCTCCTGTTATTCTGAGTGCTGAAGCCATCACCAAGCAGTTTCCCGGTGTTCTGGCCAACGATAAGGTCAATTTTGACCTGCGCAAAGGCGAAGTTCACACCCTGCTGGGGGAGAACGGCGCCGGTAAATCAACCTTGATGAATGTGCTCTATGGTCTTTACAAGCCGGATTCGGGCCATATCCATATTGATGGAAAACCCGTCACGTTCACCTCGCCGAAGGATGCGATTGCCAACGGCATTGGCATGGTGCACCAGCATTTCATGCTCATCCCGGTGTTCACCGTGGCTGAAAACATCATGCTGGGCTCTGAAACCACCCGTAACGGCGTGCTGGATATTCGCGCGGTATCCAAACAGGTGCGCGAACTGTCGCATACTTACGGTCTGGATGTGGATCCGGATGCCCTGGTGCAGGATCTGCCGGTGGGCATTCAGCAGCGCGTGGAAATTGTCAAAGCGCTGTACCGCAAGGCGAACATCCTGATTCTGGATGAACCGACGGCCGTGCTGACCCCGCAGGAAGCTGATGACCTGTTCCAGATCATCCGCCGCCTGACGGAACAGGGTGTTTCCATCGTTTTCATCTCGCACAAACTGAAGGAAGTGCTGGCCATTTCTGACCGCGTCACCGTGATGCGCACGGGCAAAGTGGTGGGCACCACCACGCCGCAGGAGGTGAATGAAGCCAAGCTGGCTGCCATGATGGTGGGCCGCGAAGTGATTTTGAAAGTGGACAAAAAACCCGCCAAACCCGGCGAGCCGGTGCTCTCGGTGAGCGATTTCAGCGTGATGGACAGCCGCGGGGTGGAAGTGGTGAAGAAGATTTCCTTCGAAGTGCGTTCCGGGGAAGTGCTGGGGATTGCCGGCATTCAGGGCAACGGCCAGACCGAACTGGCTGAGGCGCTCACGGGCCTGCGCAAGGTACACGGCGGCCGGGTCATCCTGAACGATAAGGAAAGCACCGGACGCCCGCCGCGCCAACTGATTGAAAACGGGTTGGGCCACGTGCCTGAAGACCGCCAGCGGCACGGTCTGGTGCTGCCCTTTGCCATCGCCGATAATATGATGCTGTGCACCTACTATCAGGAACCATTTGCGCAGAAAGGCGTGCTGCAGAACCAGGCGATTGACGCCAATTCACGCAAATTGATCGAACAATTTGACGTGCGCACCCCCAGTCCCTATGTTTCAGCGGGCAAGCTTTCGGGCGGCAATCAGCAAAAGGTGATTGTGGCGCGTGAATTATCCCGCCCAATCCGCCTGCTGGTAGCCAACCAGCCAACCCGCGGCCTGGATGTGGGCTCCATTGAATACATCCACCACGAAATCATTGATATGCGCGACAAGGGTATTGGCGTGCTGCTGATTTCGGCAGAACTGGATGAAATCATGGCGCTTTCAGACCGCATTGCCGTGATGTTCCGCGGTGAAATTGTGGCCACCCTGCCGGCGGCAGAAGCCAACCGCGAACAGCTGGGCCTCCTGATGGCCGGGGCGACCCACAAGTAGGGAGTTCTGGTAAAATTACAGGAATGGGCGGATGATCAATCCGCCCATTTTTTAATCAGATTGGTTGACCGGATGGTCAGGAAAGGAAAAATCTCATGGCTCTGTTTCACTGCAATTTCTTCTCTCACACATTGGGATTATGTTCTTCGGTTTATGTGATTCTGCCCCAACCCGAACCGGATGAAAAGACCCGCCTGCCGCAGGCAGCAGAGGGGCGAAAATGGCCGGTGCTTTACCTGCTGCACGGCCTTTCAGATGACCATACCATCTGGCAGCGGCGCACGGCCATCGAACGCTATGCGGATAAACTGCCGCTGGCGGTGGTGATGCCGGCGGTGCACCGCAGCTTTTACATGGACATGGCGATGGGCTACCATTACGGCACGTATATAGCCGAAGAGCTGCCGCGCCTGATGCGCGCCTTTTTCCCGATCAGCGACCAGCGCGCAGAGACCTATGTGGCAGGGCTTTCCATGGGTGGATACGGCGCCTTCAAGCTGGCACTGACCTATCCGGAGCGCTACGCCGCGGCGGCCAGCCTTTCAGGGGTGGTGGATGTGAAGGAGATTGGCCGGGAAGTTGATGATGCGGTGTGGATGAACGAGGTGAGTCATATTTTCCCGGATCCCCGGCATATTGCCGGAACAAAAGACGATTTGTTTTTCCTGTCGCAGCAGGTGATGCTGCACGAAGGCCCAAAGCCCAAGCTTTACCAGTGGTGCGGCACGGAAGATTTTCTCTATTCGCAGAATGTGCATTTTAGAGCCCACGCGGAAAAACTGGGCATGGACCTGACCTATTCAGAAGGTCCTGGCGGGCACGAATGGGTGCATTGGGATGACCAGATCGAAAAAGTGCTGGCCTGGCTGCCCCTGCCTGACCGGGTGCGCTGAAGGATGGATATGGCCAGCCACAATATCCCGGCTCACTTTCGATTGAACGCCTCCCCGGTGGCTGATCCGGGAGCTGTGGTGACAGAAGGGGAAGCGCGTTTCAGCATTCTGACGCCGCGCCTGATTCGCATGGAATATAGCCAGGACAGGCGCTTTGAGGACCGCCCCAGCCAGGTGTTCTGGCACCGCCGGCAGCCGGTGCCTGATTTTAAGGTCAGGCAAACAGAGACGATCCTTGAAATTGAAACGACTTTCTTAAAGCTGACCTATCAGAAGGGAAAGAAGTTCTCCCGGCGCAGCCTGCAGGTCACCCTGTTGGAAAACGGCCAGACCTGGCATTATGGCGATGCGGATGCCCTGAATCTGAAAGGGACTGCACGGACCCTGGATGAGGTGAACGGACATACCCGGCTTGAGGATGGTCTGGTGTCGCGGTCAGGCTGGGTGGTGGTGGATGAAAGCCAGAATCTCGTTTATAATGAAAAAGGTTGGCTTGAACTGCGGGAAGGCAAAGGCCGGCTGGATCTGACCTTTTTGGGTTACGGCATGGATTACCGCGGCTGTTTGCAGGAGATGATGCGTGTAGCCGGAGAAACGCCGCTGATTCCACGTTGGGCGCTGGGAAACTGGTGGAGCCGTTTTTGGGCTTACACGCAGGATGAACTGAGCCAGTTAATGCTGGCTTTCAAGGAACATGAGATTCCTCTGGCGGTGTGCATTGTGGATATGGACTGGCACATCACCCGGACGGGCAATCAGAGCAGCGGCTGGACGGGGTACACCTGGAATGATGAACTGTTCCCGGATCACCAGGCTTTCATCCACTTTTTACATGGTCTGGGCTTGAAAACCGCCCTCAACCTGCACCCGGCAGATGGGGTCTATCCGCATGAAGCTGCCTACCCGGTCATGGCGCAGGCGGTGGGACAGGATCCGCAGGCAGGTGAGCCGGTGCGCTTTGACCTGGAAAACCCGGATTTTGCCCGTCCCTATTTTGAAATTCTGCACCACCCGATGGAAGCGGAAGGGGTGGATTTCTGGTGGATGGACTGGCAGCAGGGAAACCCGGTGCGTTTGAAAGGCCTGAATCTGCTGTGGTGGATCAACCATCTGCATTTTATGGACCTGGGCCGCGACCCACGGAAACGCCCCTTTGTGTTTTCACGTTGGGGCGGACTGGGTAACCACCGCATGCCGATTGGTTTTTCCGGCGATACCATTGTGAGCTGGGAATCGCTGGCTTACCAGCCTTATTTCACCGCCACGGCGGCCAATGTGGGATATGGATGGTGGAGCCATGACATTGGCGGGCATATGAGCGGCATGGAAGACCCCGAACTTTATACGCGCTGGGTGCAGTATGGGGTGTTCAGCCCCATCATGCGCCTGCACAGCACCAACAATCCTTTTCTGGAACGCTGCCCGTGGGGATATGATGCAGAAGTGGAGCGCATTGCCCGCAAAGCCATGCAGTTCAGGCACGCATTGATCCCTTACCTTTACAGCATGGCATGGCGCAACCATGTGGATGGTCTGCCGTTATGCCTGCCCATGTATTACACCCATCCCCGGCAGGAAGAGGCCTACCACTGCGAGAGCCAATACTGGTTTGGCGACCAGCTGCTGGCCATGCCGTTCACCTCTAAAGCCAACCCGGAAACCAACCTGGCGCGCCAGGAAATCTGGCTGCCGGAAGGAGATTGGTTTGATTTCTTCCAGGGCCATTTCATGACCGGGGACGGCTGGCGGCCGGTTTACGGGCAACTGGAGGATATCCCGGTATATGCCAGGGCGGGGGCCATTGTTCCACTGGGCCCGCTGGCAGGCTGGGGGAATGTGGATGCACCGGATACCCTTGAAGTGCATGTTTTTGCCGGCGCCGATGGGCATTTCAGTCTTTATGAGGATGATGGCGATAGCCAGGCTTATTTGAAGGGTGATTATCACCTGGTGGAGATGAAGCTGGAATGGATGAAGCAGGCTCTGGCGGTGGCGATAGGCCCGGAGTGGCGCCGGCGGGATTACCGTCTGGTGATCCACGGGGTGGCGCGGCCTGAAACGCTGACCTGCAGGGTGAATGAAAGGATTCACCCATCCGAATGGCAGTATGATGCTGCCAGCCATATTTTGACGATGGACCATCTTTCCATTCAGGCCGGAGAGCGCCTCAACGTGACCATGGGAACGGCCGGAGAAGATTTGCTGGTCAGGGATGAACAAAAGCGGGCCCGGCTTGAAAAAATGCTGCGGGCGTTCCGCGCCCCTTCGGATCGCAAACGGACCATCTTTGAACACTGCGATGAGGTTCTGGCAGGAAACATGGATACCCTGGATGAATTATCTCCGGCGCAGTGGCAGGCGATTAGCGAACTGGTTTCTGGGCAGGCGGCAGCCTCAGATTAGCCGGAGATGAGAGAAGGGCCGGCACGGCTGGTCAGTTATGCCCTGATCGGGTACAATGCCTGATAGACAGGGCTGCCTGTCAAAAACCAAACACCAAGGACAACCATGAAGACCAATATCATCATCAAAGCTGTACAGTTAATCCTGAACGTGGCCGTGAAAGCGGGGCGCGCATGAATATTATTATGGCCATTGTACTGGGAATATTTCAGGGATTGACAGAGTTCATCCCGGTATCTTCTTCTGCGCATCTGATCATTGTGCCCTGGCTGCTCAACTGGACGGACCCCGTGCTGACCAGTCTGGAGTTCGACATCTCCCTGCATGTGGGCACGTTGGCGGCCGTGATCGCTTTTTTCTACAGGGATCTCTGGCGTCTTTTCCTGGCCGGGGTGGCCAGCCTGAAGGAGCGTAAAATTGGCGACGACCGCGACCGCAAGCTGGCCTGGATGCTGGTGATTGGCAGCATTCCGGGGGCCATCATTGGCGTGCTGGCGGAGAGCAAAATTGAAGAACTGTTCCATGCGCCGGGAGAACCGCCTGGGATGGCCGCAATGGTGGCCATGGGTGTGATCATCGCCATTTTAGGCGGCCTGCTGTTTTGGGCAGACCGGATTGGCCGTCAGAAGCGCGGACTGGAAAAGGGCACTTTCAAGGATGCGCTGCTGATTGGTCTGGCGCAGGCTTTGGCCATTTTCCCAGGCGTTTCACGGTCCGGCGCCACCATCACAGCCGGCCTGGGCCTGGGGCTGAAGCGGGAAGATGCCGCGCGCTTCTCTTTCCTGCTTTCCACGCCCATCATTCTGGGCGGCGGATTGAAAAGCCTGGTGGATATTGTCCAGATGTCGCAGGAAAGTGGATTTTCCGCTGGTAGCCTGGGCGTTTTTGCCGCGGGCATGCTGGCCGCGGGGATTGCCGGATTTTTCTGCATCAAATATCTGCTGCGCTTCCTGCAGAAACACAGCACGGATGTCTTTGCTTACTACCGCTGGGGCCTGGCTGCCGTGGTGATTATCGCGGCAATTTTGAAAGGATAACTTTGAAGACCTGGCTGCGAGGATGGCTGTTATTCGGGATGTTGCTGGCTGCAGGCTGTCAGGCGGCGCCTGCCGCCGCGCCGCGGCCAACGCCGGTGGTGTTGTCAATCCAATACACCCCGACGGTGCGCTCTCTGCTGCCTCGCCTGCACGACTGCGCAGGCGGATTGAAGGAGGCGGGCATTGTGGTGGAAGAGCGGCTGTCCTCGCGGCTGGATTCCAGCCAGGCTGATTTGATCCTGCGCTTTGGCGAGCCAGCAGAGGCTTCCCTGACGGCCAGCCTGCTGGGTTGGGACGATGTGGTGCTGGTTGTCAACCGCAGCGCAGGAATGGATTCCATCAGCCTTGAGCAGCTTCAGGCGCTGTATCAGAAAGACCGGCTGGCTGGGCCAGGGGAATTTCAGGCGCTGACTTACCCTGCCGGAGATGACCTGCGCGCTGTTTTTGACCGGCTGCTGCTGCAGGGAAAAACGGTTTCGGGCAGCCTGCCGGTCGCCGCGGATGCCGCCGCGATGCTGGAGATGCTTGCGGCCTCGCCTCAAGCAGTGGGTTTTATTCGTGCATCTGACATAAATGAGTCGGTGAAAAGGGTGGCCATCACGCCATCGGAGGCGGAAATAAAAAACCAGCCCGTGCTGGCTCTCACCCGCGGCGAACCGCGGGACGCCCTGCACGAGCTGGTGGTCTGTTTACAAAAGTAGGGAATCAGGCGCCTGTTTTGGTGCCGCATTCAGCGCAGAATTTGGCGCCGGGCTGCAGCTTGGCACCGCACTGGGTGCAATGCTGGGCCACCTTCAGCTTGGCGCCGCAGTTGGGGCAGAATTTGGCATTGGTGGCCAGGGGGGTGTTACATTCCGGGCAAGAAGCCCGAATGGTTTCGTTCCAATTGCCCTCAGCCAGTTTTTTATCTTCTTCAGCCATGGCAGCATGCGCCCAGATTTCCTGAACAGAATGAGATGCCTGGGCGGCGCTCATTTCAACGCCCAGGTCGGGGGCGCAGTTTTTGCACAGGCCGCGCTTGGTGTTCCAGCATTTTTGGCGGCAAACCCAGGATGAACAGCGCGGACACTGGATGAAATCTTCATGCATGGCGGTCAGCGATTCTTCAAGGGCAGCATCGCGCGCCTGCTGCCAGCCGGCGGAGCGGGCACGCTCGGTCAGGTTGGCGGCCTGGCTGAACAGTCCGCCGAAGATGCTGCTGGCAGCATCCATGACACCTGAGACATTGCCTATGGCCCAGGCTTTGAAGGGGGTGCGAAAACCCGTTGAGCAGCGCGAGCAGATGAATTCAAATTGAAAACCACGGTCGGTGCTCAGGTCGTTATAATTCCCGGTAAAGACAATCTTTTCAGCCATCCATAAACCTCCAGAATATGATGGTTATGATTATACACAAAAAATGGAATTTATTCCAAACAGGCGGTGAAAAGACCGGTTTCTTTGCGAATGGCAAACCCGCCGTCGCTTTTGATGCGTTCATTCACCTTTTGCTCAAACAGTCGCCAGTGATCCGGCGTCATGATGGATTTAACGCTCCAGAGCGAGCGCGCATAATCGACCAAGGGGGCGGCTTCGGTGACCCAGAGCGAATCGAGGTAGAGAAAACGGTCCACGCGAGAAAAAACCGGCTTAAGCAACTCAGCGCCGTTTTCAAGGCCAAAGCGTTCGGCGATGGTGATGGGCGATGTGCTGTCATGGCCGGTGATGGCGCTGATCAGCAGATGCAATTCCAGCAGGTGGCCGCGGCCGTTGGTGGCGGCAAAAACCCGTCCGGTGGGTTTGATCACGCGGGCCAGCTCTTTGAGACCTGCGGAGAGATCGGGCACATGGTAGAGCATATGGTTGGCGACCGCCAGGTCAAAACAGGCCGATGGGGCCGGGATGCGCTGGATATCGGCAACGCCAAACTGAAAACGTGCATCGCCGTTGAGGTGATTGCGGGCGGTAGAAGCCATGCCCTGCGAAAGGTCAAAAAGGCTGACAGACAGATTTTGCGGCACCCTGGGAAGGTTGATCTGCCAGAGCAGGGCGGTGCCGCAGCCCAGCTCTATCACTTTTTCGCAGCTGTTCAGGTTCAGATGTTCGAATACAAATGAGGTCCAGCCTTGCGGGTTGGTGCTGAAGCGCTGGTGGATGTCAATGCGGCTGGAAAGGTTTGCTGCGGTGCGGTATTGTTCACCTATAAGATATTGTTGATTGGAAACGAGGCTCATGAGGGTTCCTCCAGAGCCCAATTATAGCCCCAAAAGGGCATTTTCGAGCATTTTTTGACTTTTTTCTCATTTTATGCTATCCTATTGACTTACAATGCTTTATTCTGGAAGGTCATATGCAGCGCGAACGCGTATCTGAAAATGTATACTGGTTTCAAAGTGAAATTTATGCCCAGGTGACAGCCGGGGTGATTGTTGGCCCGCAATGGGCGGTGGTGATTGACACCCTGGCATTGCCGGAGGAAACTCTGGCGATGCGGGATTTTATTGAAGATGATCTCAAAGTGCCCGTGCGGTATATCATTAATACTCATCATCATGCAGATCATGCCTGGGGAAATGGTTTCTTTCCGGGGGCCACGATTATCGCCCATGATTTGTGCCGGGGGTTGCTGCAGAACAAGGGGCTGCCCTCATTGGAGGCAGCTCGCAAACAGAATCCGATTTACAAGCAGATGAAAATTGTCCTGCCGCAGATCAGTTTTGATAACGGCATGCTTTCGATCAAGGTGGGCAAGAAAAATGTGACCATGCTTCCCACCCCCGGTCACTCGAAAGACGGCATTTCCGTGCTGGTTGAAGAAGACCGTGTTCTCTTTGCCGGCGATGCGTTCATGCCGCTGCCGTATATTGTGGACGGCGATATTGACGTGCAGATCAATACCATCACCGAAATTGGCAAAATGGGGCTGGAAAATATTGTTCAGGGCCACGGCGATATCATTTTGCGCGGTGAGATTGATGAAATGGTCCGCGAAAACGTCGAATACCTGACCATCATCCGTCGGGTGGTTAAGAATGCCATGCGCAAACGTGATCCGCTGGAATTGCTGGAAGAAATCACCATTGAGTCGTGCGGCAAAAACCGGGTATACCTCGGCGGGCTTGCCGAAGAGCTGCACCGCCGCAACCTGCGGGCACTGCTCAAGCAAATGCAGGCACAAAAAACCGCAACTGCCAGTGAAGCAGCATAAACAAAGAACCTCCCCGGAAGGGGAGGTTTTGATTTAGAGGGAGGTATTCCGCTTTTGTTCCATCAGATACAGGTTCTGAGGAAAGAGCGTTTTTCCACTAAAAAGGAACAGAGGCGGCTACGCCTTCTTTTTCTGATTCCTGACGCGCCAGCCCACCAGTCGTTCGTTCCCCTGAATAAGCCGTTTGATATTGGGCCGCAGCGCCCAGACCAGCAGCAGTTCAGCGCCCAGGCTGCCGATGGCATATTCCCAGGGAGAGAGACCCATCAGCGCGCGCACGGTGAAAATGACAATGGAGAAGAAAGCAATGCTCATGGTGGCCACAGAGGCATAACCAAGGAAGTACCAGAGCGAAGCCGAAAGGGGAAAGATGATGAGGAAACTGGCTGGCCAGAGGCCCAATGAAACACCGGCGCAGGTGGCGCCGCCTGCGCCGCCGCGCAGCACCATGCGGCCGTTCTCATTCCGTTCCATGAGGAAGATGGAATAATTATGCCCCAGAATGGAAGCCATGCCGGCAAGGGCTTCAAGCCAGAAGGTGCCAGGCAGCAGCCAGCGGGCCAGCAAGACCGCGGCAGTGCCTTTCAGCATATCCATCAGCGCGGTGAGGAAGCCTGCCCCAAAGCCGGCAGCCCGCAGCGCATTGGTCCCGCCGGTGCGTCCACTTTCAACTTTCAGAATATCCTTGTGGCCGATGAGGCGCACAAAAATGACTCCAAAGGGGATGGCACCGAGCAGATAAGAAACGACAAGTACCAGAATAATGACGATCAGTTCCATTTCTATCCTTTTGAGATGAGTTTGCTGCAGGCTGACAGCTCAATTGATCGGGAAGGCAGCATCAATTAAGCCATCAGTGGGCTGCACAATCAGGTCAACGGTCTCTATTTTACCATTGTCTAACTTAAAACACCCTGCCTGCCAGCCGGTTACGCCCGGAGAAAGGATCAGGCTGAAAACGCCGGGATAGTAAAATTCCTTCAAATCGGTTTCGGAGGGATGGGCCGGGCCGTTGGGATGAGAATGAAAAAAGGCCAGCATCTCCAGATGCTGTGCTTCAAGCCATTGAAAAGCCCGCCACTGCTCCTTGAAATCCATCTGAAAGCGCACGGGGCTGTGGAGATGATTGGTGACCGGCAGCACCGCATGGACGAGGCCATCAGCGCCGGCCAGGATACCGCAGGCTTCTTCAGGCAGGCAGGCAGCCGCATGATCAATCATTTGCTCCAGGTGAGCAGGCGAAAGAACCAGGCGATTCATGTCAGCCAGAAGGCGAGCAAAAGGATCAGCGCAACCATGATAACTGGTTCGATGAAGATTCTATAGGATAGCTGTTCTTCCTCAATGGCGGCTCCGAGGCTGGTGAAGGCATAGGCTGGCGCCAGAATGAACAATCCATAGCGGGCAGGCGAAAGCGGCCAGTAATGCAGGGCAGTGATGATTTGGGCCATAATCAGCATGATGACTCCGGTCCAGGTGAAGCGCCACTGCCCGCCCAGGCGCAGGTAAAGGGTACGCAAAGAAATCAGCCCCACGGCCAGTTCGAGGGTTGGCAGGGTCAGGTACAGGCGCAGGCCAACGGAATGAACAGAGACCGCCAGAAAGAGGAAAAGGGCGAAGGAAATGGCGGTCAGGCCAACAATGGCTGCTGGATAGCGGATATCTTCCGCATCCACCACGCTGTATTCAGACATCAAAACCAGCATCAGCAGGCCACCGCCCATACCCAGCACGCTCCACCACTGCCAGCCAACCTGGATTTGATGCAGGGGCAGGCTGATCACCCAGGCGGTGAGGGTGGGCAGAATGAGATGAGGGAGGGTGCGCTGCCAGTAGGGCTGGTCCCGGTTAAGCGCAGGGTGATCGCTGAGAATCCAATCGGTGCCGAGGGCCGCCAGAACCGCAGATACCCAGGCTGCCAGAGTGACAAAATCGGCCTGCAGGGGCAGAGAAATGCCAGCAATCGATAGGTTCAATCCCTGTGAGGGCAGGAACACAAAACGGCTGGAAGCATAAACCAGCAGAATGGTGGCCACAATGATGCTCAGACGGTTGATTTCAGGCAGGGTACGAATTGGCTGCGCTTGCATGCTTTCATTCTACCCTTTTGGGGCGGGCTTGACCAGTCTTTTTATGGATTTGTGAAGAGATCAAGGCCAGTTGAAGAATTGTTTCAATGCGAGCATGAATAATTGGGGGGTCTCTTCGTGAGGAATATGGCCGCAGTTGGGAATCACTTGCAGGGTGGCCCCGGGGATTTCCTTTCCAAGGCGCAGACCCTGCGCGGTGGGCACAATGCGGTCATCATCGCCGGTGAGAACAAGGGTTGGCATTTGGATTTCGTTCAGCCGGCTGGGCATATCGCCAGGCTTGCTGGCCAGGGTGAATTCCCAGAGGGCGCGGTCCCAGTTTTCCACCTGCAGGGGTTTGCGGTACCCGGCAATCACATCGGTGGTGATGCGTGAAGGGTCGTGCCAGGCCTGGCGGATGGTATCTTCACCAGAAGAGGCGATGGCACGGACAAACCAGGGTCCAAGACGCTGCAATTGAGGGGTGTTGAACAGGAAACCCAACAGGCCAGAACGATTGCCGCCGCCATAGACAGCCGCATCTACCAGCACCAGAGCCTGAACGCGCGCGGGATTGTCCAGCGCGGTTTGCAGCGCCACTGCACCGCCGGCAGAATGGCCAATGAGGATGGCTTTTTCAATGCCCAGCTGATCCATGAGACCCATGAGCAGGGAAACCTGCGAACTCAGGCTGTAGGGGCTTTCGCCTTGCCATTCGCCTGGCATGGGACGCTCGGTCAGGCCAAAAGCCGGGCGGTCATAGGCAATCACGGTGCCGTATTGAGCCAGGCCGGGCATCACCTTGTTCCACGAAAAGGTGCTGGCGCCAAAACCATGCAGCAGGATCATCACCGGCTGCCCCTGGCCGGCAATTTTATAGTGCACTTCAAGACCGTTGATTTCCACAAACTGGCTGTCTGGATCAGCCAATTCGCGGGCAGGGTGAACATTTTCAAGCGGAGGGACAGGAATGACCAGAGGCAAAAATGTGATCAGAGCCAGCAAGCCAGCCAGAATCAGCAGGATGATTTTCAAGGCTTTTTTCATTTTTTTGCTCCTTTCAGATTCGCTCAACCAGGCGCGAAACTGCTGCCAGTTGATCCTTTGTCTTCCATGATAATGGGCTTACTCGCCCTGTTCCACAAAGCGGCGCAGGCGGTCACACAGCCAGGGCCACCGTTCAGGAGGGATGAAATGGGTGCTGCCGGCGATCGTTTCTGCCGCGACAAGGCTGGGAATCACCTGCGGGGCGCGGGCCACCACCTGGCGGGCAGGGAAGAAAACATCCTTTTCAGCCGCCAGCACCAGCACAGGCGCTTTTAAACACGCCAGGTCGCCAGGCTGGATCAGCCGCGGCATTTCAGGTTCGATGCGGACCGATTCAAACACCTTGCCGGTGATTTCGACCACATGGTCTGGCGGCGGGTCAATCATAGGCTGGATGGAACGCACCAGCCAGGCGCGGCGGCGGGTGATGCGGTATAGCAGCATGGGAACCAGGATGCGGGTGGCGAGGCTGACCAGCGGCATGGGCACCAGGCCTGAAGGGACCACCAGGATGGCCTTGCCGATTTGCTCAGGTGCGCAGGCGGCCAGGTTGAGGACAATGCCTGCGCCGTAGGAACTGCCCTGGACAATGGGCTGCCGCAGACCCAGACCGGATATGACATCGGACGCCCATTCCCCATACTGATTTGTTTTGGGTGATAGGCGGGTTTCGGCGCTCAGACCGGGATGCCCGACCGTATCGGGGGCATAGAGGCGGTATGAAGCGGCGAGAGAAGCCAGCCAGGCAAATGAAACCGGGCTGATCATATTGCCACCGTGGAAAATGACCATGGGCGGGGCATTTACCGGGCCAGAGACCACCACATGTGTATCGCCATAACGGGTGGGGATGGCTTGATGCTCCAATGTCAGGCCAAGCAAATCCCAGTTTTGCCGGTAGAGGGCCAGAATTTGATCTTTGCCGGCTGCGGTTTTATAAATGGAGCTCATGTTCTTCCTCTTTTCCAAGAATTTGATCCAGGGTCATTTCAATCAACAGATCGAGAGTATCAGACAATGCAGCAGGGCCAAAATCATCTTCATGGAGGCTGATGAGAAATAACACTTTCATCAGGTTGGCCGCCTGTTCAGGCGTAGTTTTGAGCAGCGCGCCGGTCTCTTTCAGATGATCCAGCAGAATCACGGAAAAATCCCGATCTTCGCCCAGCATTTCGGCGAGATTTTCCGGGGGGATTTTTCGCAGCAGGAGGGCATATTCTTCTTTAGAGAAACGCTGAAAGAGGGGATTGGTTTTCCATTCGTGAATGGAGGCCTGCAGCATGGTTCCTAAAGCCTGGCGGGGACTGCGGCCTGGTTCAGAAAGGATATCCAACATTTTGCGGCGGTAATCTGCCTCAAAGCGCGCGAGAATATCCAGATAAAGAGACTCTTTGGAATCGTAAAAAAGATAGAACGCGCCTTTGGAGATCCCCACGGCTGAAGCCAGATCATCAATGCTGGTTTTCCGCAGCCCATAGGCGGCGAAAATGGCGCCGCCTTTTTCCAGCAGGGCAGCCTGGATCAATGATTTTTCATGATCTGAAAATGGCCTGGGCATGGTCACCTCAATTGTGAATCTGTGACTATTTTATAAAAATGGTCACAGATAGTATACCCGCAGACCGTCAGCTTGTAAAGAGGCCAGTCCTAATGAGTACTTACTTGAATTCTGAAAGCAGGCTGAGGATGGCGGCGATGGTCTGGGTGTGCTGCGCTTCGCGGGAGATGCTCGCTTCGCCGTCGCCATCCTGCCGGCCGTACCAGCCGAAACCGGCATGGTTGCCGCCCTGAATCTCCACAAAGCGGGTTTCGGGCGGCAGGTTTTGATGTGAGGCAGCAATTTTTGCCGGGGTGGCCAGGCCGTCATTCGATGCGGATATGGAAACCACCTTGAGGCTGCTTTGTGCCAGACTGGCGCTGTCGGTGGGGTAGGCGGCCAGCAGCGCCAGGCCTTTCACCTTTTCAGGATGGGCATAAGCAAATTGAGCCGCCATGGCGCCGCCCAGCGAATGGCCGCCGATAACCCAGCTTTGAACAGCGGGATAAGCCGCCATGACTTCATTGGCCCGTTCAGGGCTCAGGATGGCAAGGTTGAGAGGCATGGGTGTGATGACCACCAGGTAACCTTCAGCAGCCAGGGCTTTTGCCAGGGGAGCATAGGCGCGCCAATCCACCCGGCCGCCAGGGTAAAAGATCAGGCCTGCAGCCGCAGAACCAGCCGCTGGTTCAAAGCTGGTCCAGCTGCTGCCCTGAGTGATGGTGACCTGCTGATCTGAATTCAGGGCAGCAAGGGCTTCGGGCATGGGAGGTAGGGGGGTGTTACCCCAAAGAATGAACCCGGCAGCGCCGAGAATCAACAGCGCTGCCAGGGAAATGCCAAACCATTTGAAAATTTTCTTCCAGTTCATGTTATTCCTCCAATTATTGCTAAATTAACATGAACAGATTATATCTCGCAATAGTTAATTTAATATTATAAATTTTGTCCGATTTATCGGACAGTGCATGGCCGGCAGGGAAACTACCCCTGACGTCTCAATTTGAGGATGCGCAAGTTGATAATAAAGAGGAACTCCTCAGGCACGGCTCAAAATAATACCAGCTATATCGCTTTTTGAGCGTTGTCCTGATCGAAGACAGAGAAAACCCAGGAAAGGTTCAAATGAGACATTGTCAAAATCGTTATGGATTTTCCAAATTCTTTAGGCATTTATCCGGTCAGCAGGGTCTTTTTTGGCTTTTTGACCTGATTCCAACCTTGACAAGGAGGCCTCCCTCAGGTAAAATCTACCCATCATTGAACGCCGAGATAGCTCAGCTGGTAGAGCATGCGACTGAAAATTGCAGGGTCCACAGTTCGATCCTGTGTCTCGGCACTGACACCCCTCCCAACGAGGGGTGTTTTATTTTGCCCAATTTTTCTGGTAAAATCAACCTATGAATAAAAAATGGCTCTGGATGATTGGGTGCATTGGGATCCTGGCCCTGCTGGCAGGGGGACTCTGGCAGGCCACCCATGTGACCGTCACGTTAATCGAAGATGGACAGGAACGGTCTCTGACCGCATCCGGCGTCCTGACCGTTGGCGCATTGATGGCCCAGGAGGGAATTGCCCTGGCTCCGGAAGACCGCCTGATTCCGGCTCAGGAAAGCTGGCTGCAGGGCGGCATGACCATCACCCTGGACAGGCCCTCTCAGGTGCTGCTGGTGGACGGCGGGCGCAAGATTGAACTGCTCAGCCATGAACCCCAAAGAGACGCCCTGCTGAAAGAAGCCGGGCTGACCCTGAAACCGGGGGACAGGGTGCTTTGGAATGGCAAAGAACTTGGGCCGCAGGATGCTTTGCCAGCAGACCGCCCCCTGGTGCTGCAAATTCAACGCGCGGTGGATTGGCTGGTGCAGGATGACGGCACGGTGATTCCGCAGCGCACCCTGGGTTCCAGCCTGGCCGCCGGACTGGTGGCCGCGGGGGTGACCCTGAGCTGGACGGACCAGGTTTCACCGGCGCTGGAAAGCCCGCTGGTGGCCAGCCTGACGGTGAAGATCACCCGGGCGCAGCCTTTGCAGGCGGTGGTGGATGGCCAAACACTGAGCGGCACTGCTGCCGTGCAGACGGTGGGAGAAGCGCTGGCGGCATTGGGCATCGGGCTGCAGGGTCTGGATTACAGCATCCCTGCCGAAACGGAACCGCTGCCGGCTTCGGGTGAAATTCAGGTGGTGCGGGTGCGAGAAGAAACCATTCTTGAGCAGCGCACCATTCCGTACGAGGTGGAATATCAGGCAGATCCGGAAACAGAGTTGGACCAGAACAGCGTGGTGGACGAAGGCGCGGAAGGTTTGCTGGTGACGCGCGTGCGGGTGCGCTATGAGAACGGCCAGGAAGTGAGCCGGGTTTCAGATGCCGAGTGGCAGGCGCGGGCGCCGCGCAACCGGATTCTGGGCTACGGCACCAAGATTGTGATCCGCAAAGAAGAAGTGGACGGACAGGTGATTGAATACTGGCGCAAGCTGACCATGTATGCCACTTCATTTTCCCCCTGCCGGCTGGGAACCAGCAAATGCAACACCATCACAGCCAGCGGCGCGCCATTGCAAAAAGGCATTGTAGGCGTGAAGTGCGCCTGGTTTCCGATGCTGCGCGGGCAGGGGGTGTACGTGACCGGCTATGGTTATGGGGTTTATGGCGATTGCGGTGGAGCGGTGCCGGGGAAGCTGCACATTGACCTGGGTTATTCAGACGATGATTATGTCAGCTGGCATGCATATACAACCGTTTATTTTCTGACGCCGGTTCCGGCGAACATCCTGTGGGTGATGCAGTGAAACTGACTCCAATTCATGTGCCAACCTTGTTGAAGGCTTACGGCCTGCGGCCAAAGAAGAGCCTGGGGCAAAACTTTTTGATGGACGACGGCGCTTTGCGCCGGGTGGCGGATGCCGCTGAGATCACCGCTGAAGATGAAGTTCTGGAAGTGGGTCCTGGCCTGGGCAGCCTGACGCGCCACCTGGCGCTGCAGGCACGGCGCGTGGTGGCCGTGGAACTGGACCGCGCCCTGCTGCCGGTTTTGGAAGAGGTGTTGGGCGGCTTTGAAAATGTAGCGGTGGTCAGCGGGGATATACTGGAGATCCGGCCGGAGACCATCCTGAGCCAGGAAGGTTACCTGGTGGCGGCCAACATTCCTTATTACATTACGTCGGCCATCATCCGTCATTTGCTGGAGGCACCGCTGAAACCACGGCGCATGGTGCTGACGGTGCAGCGGGAAGTGGCCGAGCGCATTTGCGCGCGCGAGACGATGAATTTGCTGGCCCTGAGCGTGCAGGTGTTTGGCACAGCGCGGGTGGTGGCGCAGATTCCGGCTGGCGCATTTTATCCGGCGCCAGACGTGGATTCGAGCGTGGTGCGGGTGGACCTGGTTGAGTCGCCGGTGATCAGGGCTGAACAGCATGATCTGTTTTTCACCCTGGCCAAAGCAGGTTTCAGCCAGAAGCGTAAAACACTGCGCAATTCGCTGGCGGGAGGGCTGCGCCTGGCCGGTGATGAAGCTGCGAGCCGGTTGAATGCGGCGGGCATTGATCCGCAGCGGCGGGCTGAAACGCTCAGCCTGGCGGAATGGGGACGGCTGGTGGAGAGCTGGCCGGAAAAATAAGAAGATGGCGGACAGCTGCTCAGTTGGATAGATTCTTTTTCTACATCCAGGAGACAGGCTAATACAAAAAAGACTGGCTTTTCAAACCAGTCTCTTTTTTTATTCCCTTGCGTGCTTCAAGGTGAAAAAAGGGCCTACTATTTTATTTGTCAGCCTGAGGAATGGGCAAAAAATGCTTACTCCGGTTCTTTGATTTCAACCAGGCCAAAGGATTTCAGAAGCTGGACGTATTCATGCACCAGTTCAACACTGCCGTCGTGGGTTTCGAGCATGGTCTGGGTGGCAATTTCCCACAGGGTGCGTTTGCCATCTATATAGAATTGAACCACCGGGTCAAAGGTCCCGCTGGCGCGCAGGCCGGCATGAGGTCCTTTGATAAAGGCCTTATACTCGGCCATCTTTTGCGGATCGTTCAGCGCGTAGTCATCGAGATGGTAGAGGGGGGCGGTGAAGGTGCGCTGCGGAACATAGCGGTATGGCTCTGGAATTTCCGGGGCCGTCATGCTGAAATGGGGGGCAAATTCTTCGATGAAACGGCACCACAGCCCGGCAGCAAGGTCATCGAGGAGCTGGTTTTCGCGGCTCACGCAGCGGGCCACTCGGGCGCGCTCGGGGTTGGCAGCAAAGAAGTTCAAATAGGTGTCGTTGCCGGCTTTGGCATGGCCAAGCAGGTGCTGAAATTCAGCCAGGGCTGCTTCAAGGGAGGTTTCTTTATTGACCGCGGACTGGGTGATGTTGTTCAGGCTGGCGACAAAACGTTCGCGGGTTTTGTTCATGATCAGGAGCACATCTTCAGGGCTCAGGTTGGCTGCCGTGTAGATATAGCCTGCGCAAATGGCGGCCGATTTGTGCAGAATAAAGGGATCAATCACTTCCATGGTGTCGCCGCTGGAATGATAGGTAAGATCGGGCCACTGGCCGAGCATGGGGGTTGGAATGTTGATGGTGGGATCTGAGAGAACAAGGTGATCGCTGCCGCCTTCAAAACCCATCACGGCGCTGTTGAACATGGGCACATTGGGGTCTTGAGTTAATGAAGCAGCGTTTTTCTTCACCTCATCCAGCACCAGGGCGGCCAGGTCAAGGCAGAAGGAAGGCGTGGCATGGGGCACGCCGCTGATGGTGATGGGCCCGTAGCCTTTGACCTGGCGCGCGCCGACCATATCGAGGTTGAGGCCAAGGCGAATCTGGCGGCGGTGTTCACCGAGGCCGTGCAGGTAGGCATAGGTGCCGGTAAATTCAGGCACAAAGATCAGGCGGACGGAACGCTGCAGGGGCGGCAGCTGGCCGCTGGTGGTGAGGTCTTTGAGAACTTTGACCACTTCCATGGATGCCGCCACGCCGGAGGCGTTATCGTTGGCAGAGGAACGGGGGTGGCAGAGATGGGCCACGATGAGCACTTCCTCGTCCGTCTCGCCGGGGAGAACGGTTTCAACGACCTCAATTTCGCCGTCGTAGAGCCGGGATTGGATGTAACAGGTGGCGCGGGGGTAGGGATCTTTGGCGGGGTCCTTTTCGTGAGCCTGAGCTGTATCGCGGCAGAGCTGGGCCAGGCGGTCGCCTTCGCGCGGGGTGAGGACAAAGCCGAAGGTTTTGGGCTCATCGGGTGTATGCTTCCACCAAAAAGAGATGTAGTTGAGGGTGTCGAGCAGGTCGTAGCGCGAACGCACATCGGGGATGGGGCGCATGTAATCGGTGATGAAGCCCAGCGCGCCGCGTTCTTTGACCGCCCAATCAAGATAAGCAGAAACGTGTTCGCGCACAAAAACCAGTTTGCCCTTCAGGTCGAGCCCTTCATACTGGCCCGGGTCGCTGCCCTTATCCAGCAGCACAATCTCCAAAGGCTGGTCGCGGTAATCGCAGGGGTAGCTTTTCTGGATCACGGAGAGGTTGTTGGTGTTGAAATCGGCGAGGCAGCGCGCCGGGCTGACCAGGTTCAGGCCGGCGGCCTGGCAATCCCACTCCTGGAACATTTTTGAGGTGAAGAACCAGGTATCTCCATTGGCGGGGAAGGAGCGAATGCGGGCATCGAGGCCTTCGGCCTGCAGCCTGGCGCAGACCCATTTGGCTGCGGCGCGGTAGCCGGTGGAAGCCTGGATGCGGTGAAAATTGGAGATTTCGCGCACCAGGTAAAAGGCGCGCTCGCCGGAGATGGCATTTTTGATTTTTTGAATGGCTGGGAGCATAGGGGTCCTTTTGTATTCTTGATTTCAACCTGACTGGGTGAATTTGTTAACCTTCCGCCACCTTGGGGCGGTACTGCAGCGCTTCGGCGAGGTGCTGGGGGGTGATGGTAGGGCTGCCGGCCAGGTCAGCGATGGTGCGTGCCAGTTTGAGGGTGCGGTGATAGGCGCGGGCTGAAAGGTTAAGCTGATTCATGGCGCTTTTCATCAGGGCGCGGCCGGTATCATCCAGAACGCAGTGCTGGCGCACCTCGGCCGGGCGCATATCGGCGTTGCAGAGGATATCGGAGCCGTTGAAACGCACACGCTGGCGCTCGCGGGCGGCCTCGACGCGGGCGCGGATGTTTTTGGAGGGTTCGCCAATGCGGGTTTCGCTGAGTTTGTCGTAATCGACGCGCGGAACGGTGATGTGAATGTCAATGCGGTCCAGCAGGGGGCCGGAGATGCGTTTTTGATATTTGAGCACCATGCCCATCGGGCAGGTGCAGGGGCGCAGCGGGTCGCCGTAATAACCGCAGGGACAGGCGTGTGGTTTGGAATCACAAAAATTTCTCCTGGTAGTTCTGGAACTTCTGGGCATGGCTCATTGAACCTGTATGTAATCGTAACAACTGGGTATCTCTTGCCGTTTATTTCTTGTGGAACGACCTCAATACCTTTGACCAACGCAAGAATGGCATTGCGTTTCTCTTCAAAAGTCGCATTTTCAATCCGGCTGGATAACGCTTTGAGCCGTTCTGCAACGCCTTCAAGCTCATGCTCCAATGAACGGGAGCGCAACCGTTCTGCTTGCAGCCGGCTGATGTATTCGTTAAGTACTTTCTGGCTTTGGCGGTTTTCAGCCATTACTTGATCCAATGATTTTGTGTCCACTTCTTCGCTTTGGGCTGCAATTCGCAGCAGATTTAGTTCCTGGCGTTTCAATTCGGCTAACCGCTGCTCGGCCTCAGCCAATCGTTCAGTAATTGTCTCGTTGAACGGTCTGTGGTCAGCCCGAAGCTGGCTTAAGGCAATATCCGGCTGAAGGCAAAATTGTTTTACATCCTGCCAGACAAATTCCTCAATCCCGTCTGAACGAAGATAGACATTTCCGCACCGCTCCTGAATTTTCAGCCGTTTCCAGAGGCGGTGCCCGTTGCAGGCATAATAACCGATTTCTGGCGCAGGTGGTTTAAATTTAGGTTGGTACGATGAGCGACAGTGATAACCGCAGAACGCCAGTCCACAAATCCCACATCGAATCAGGCCGCGCAGCAGGTATTGATGCCTAGCATTTCGCGGGTAAGCGATCCTAAAACTTGCAAGGACTTCCGCTGCCTGGGCAAATAATTCCTCTGAGATAATTACCGGCGCGTAACCGTCAATCAATTCACGCCGGCCTTTTTTGCTGCGCTTGCCATATTGCCAATGACCGGTATAGGATCGGTTTTTCAAGATACGCAATACCTGGCCTTGCCGCCAAACGTCCAGGGTACTTTCCGGCCCTCGTTTGCCTTTGCGCACCCGCCGCCCATCTTTGGCGTAGTGAGTGGGGACGCTCAAAGCATTGAGCCGTTCTGCAATTTGGTAGCTGCTCATGTGTTCTTCCACACACCACTGGAAGATGGAGCGAATGACTGTCGCCTCGGTCTCGTTGACTTCCAACATCTTTGTAACTGGATTTAATTCGTAGCCGTAGGCAATAATCCCGCCTGAATACTTGCCGGCGGCGATTGATCGCAGCAGCCCATCCTGTGTTCGGGCAATGATTTGTTTGCGCTCGTTGGATGCTACCGCCCCCAGGATCATCACAACCAGGTCGTCGTGCTTAAGCTGCTGGCGGTGTTCTGCCGCCCAGCAGTCAGCGCCCCGATCTGTCAGCGCCCGCAGATAGACCAGCGTTTCAATCAGGTCCCGTCCCAGGCGGTCCAGACTAAAAACATACACACGCGAAATGTCGCCCATCTCACTTGCTTTAAGCGACTGTTGGAAGCCCTCACGATCTTCCCCCCGCAGGCTCCCCGATTCGGCATTCTGCCAGATATGTTCTGATTTGATTTCAAAGCCCTGGCTGGATGCGAATGCCAGGATATTCTCAATCTGTTTTTCCGGGCTGGTCCCATCCAGTTGTTTCGTCGTTGAAACCCGAATGATTGCTCCCGCCTGTTTCATTGTTTTCGCCCTCCGTGTGATGATCTTGTGTTACCGATAAACCGTTGTTCATCCAGGGCGAAAATGCCTGTTTCAGAAACGGTTGCAAATTCGCCGGCGCTGCATACCGCCGGACAATAATCATACCGTTTTGTATGTCTTTCGATTGAAATTGATTCGATTGAACAGGAGAGTCGTCGGTTATTGCTGGCATGGCTGCCCTTAAGCGAATGGCCGGGCACCGATTTGTCATTCATTGTGTGAATGACAAGCGTGTGACCGACTGGTGAGCTTAATAACCGACTTAGTTGAAAAAATTGGTGTTCTACTGGCTGCTTGCGCGTGCCGATTGTTGATTTAATTATAGCACAATCAACATGTACAACGTGCGGAGCGTAAGCAGGTGGGATCATCATCAGCTTTGATTTGCCTTGAAAAATTACTGCTCATCCGGGGCATCACTAATGTTTATATCGTTCATGTCCAGGAGTGGGAAGCCGGCGTCGAGAAAGACTTGCAGGATGACCGCCTGCCCTTGTTGGCTATCCTCGTCCAATCCCAATTCATCAATCTTCCTGGCGGCATCCATACCGGCCAGTTTGAACCGCTGGATATTTTCAGGGGTGTCAAAGCGAAAGCCAACGCCGATGGGGTAAGCAATCCTGGGAAAACCCGTTATTTGGGACGCCAGTTTATCGGGATTCAGGTCAGGATCAACCCGTTTGCGGAGCATATCAGCCAGCATCCACATAATCTGATCTTCATCCGTGATACCCCGCTCCATCAGGAGCGGAATCAGTTCTCGAAATGCAGAGATCACATGCGCCTGGATTTCAGGGGGGAATTGCCTGGCAGCCTGAATAAGATCGTTGATTTTTTCGTCAAGTTCAGCAGGCAGGGGGCGGGGGATACCGAGTACATCGTAAATCTCATAACCCAGCTTTTCAGCTATTTTGGCTAGATTTTGTCCTTTGGGGGCGTACTTGCCACGTAGCCAATCAGACAAGGATGCTTGCGACACATCTAAATAAGACGCAAACTCAGCGATTGTTTTGCGTTTCCCCTCAGAGCGTTGCCAGTCAAGAAACCTCATATTTAACCACTCTGATAAGTCCATTTTGTCTCCTTGCATAAAAAGACACATCCTAATTCGTTCTTGCAATCCCCTATTGCACTTACATAATAACAGAAAACTTGTAAAAAATCAATAGATTAATTGAAGATTAGAGTTTTTAGGAAACGAAGGGTCGGTATTGATTTTAATTGCATTTATTGTATAATCAAAGAAATCTTGTGAAAACAAATAAAACCGAGAAGCGGATGTCCACACCAAAAACACCTGAAAACAACTTCCTGAGTATGCAAGTCCCATCTCCTTACCGCGAGGAGTTGGCTGCTATCACGCAAGAGGATTTACGTTCCCGGCCAAACACAATTTTGTTGCTCATTCACCAGGAATATTTGCGCCGTCACCCCGACGGCTTACCAGTGGAAACAGGATCAACTTCGATGCAGGTCGAACCCGATCTGCATCGGGGCTGATCCCGCCTCGTACCTCTCCTTTGTGATTGCTGCCGGCGCTCACCCCTTCGCCGGCAGCGAGGGAGAGGGGGCAATTATCTTCACCAAATCATTCTTAGCACGCCCAATTTAGAAACTTCAAATTCACAAAGGAGAAGTTATCAGCATGGCAAAAAGCCAAATTTCACCACGCCAGGAGTGGAATCAATAATGACCGAACAGGTGAACGAAAGCCTGTTCAGACGGCTTTCTGATCCGTTCCCATACGAGAACGTATCCTGGGTGGTGGTTGAAACTGCACCAGGCGGGCAGAAAGTCTTTGTTATCCCTCATGTAGTTGCTCACCATTACAAGGCACGCCTTGACGCCGCTGCTCCGGGATGGACCGCTGATTACGAGGTCATTGATCCAGATGACCCATACATTCGCTGCACCCTGACAATTGAGGGTATAAAGCGTGATGGTGTTGGAGATGTTTGGGCCTCCGACGATTCCTTTGCTGGTAAACAAGATCGGGCTTTTATCCGGGCCTGTCAGGGATTTGGCCTGGGCAAGTACCTGCAATTCATCAGTGGAATCTGGGTGGACTACGACAAAGAAACCCACAAAATCACACCGCCGTATCTGCCCGTCTGGGCACTACCCGGCGGCTGCGGTTATCCAGCAAACGTTCCCGGCAAACGACAACCTCCGCAACTCCCCAAAACCACCCCTGACAAGAATTTGCGAAAACCCGCAAATTTTCAGCAACCTCAATCCGCTACAATACAAAATTCCGCAAAATCCAGGGCCAATACTTCTGCCCCTGTTTCTCCATCGAAACAATCTCCGCAGCCTGAAAAGGCTCAATCTACTCAACCTAAACCCGCTCAAACCCCGCCGGCTGTCAAAAAGCAGCCCGACGACGCCATTGCCAACGCACAGGCATTGAAAGCCTGGGGCGACCTGGTGCTGAAAGCGCATCTGGCCGGCATTAAAGAAATCGAATCTGTGCGCCCTCCAATCCAGGTGGGCGAATTACGCAAGCGGTACGCTGCGCTCAAAAATCAGTTGGATCAAATCCAAAATGGAGGCAGGCATGAGTAGAACGACGACTTATGAGGAAATCCTGGCAACCATGCCAGAAGGGATTGAAGCGACTATTCTGGCAATCCTGCGCAATCACGTCGGCTCTGAAAACGCGATCACGCTGCAAGCCCTGACTGCGCAGGCACTTGGCGATTGTAACACCACCACAGAACGCCAAACCCGTGAAGCGATTGAACGCCTGCGGCGCAAAGGTGTGGCGGTGCTATCCGAATCAGGTAAATCAGGCCGCTGGCTGGCAAAGGATCAGGCTGAAAAAGATGCCTGTGTAGCCGAAATGATGGGCCGATCCCGCAACCTGATGAAGACCATCGAATCACTGGCCGCAGCACAGGTGCCGGTGCCGGCGCAGATCACCGAGACAAATCAGCCTCAGCAAACCAGGCTTTGGGAGGACTAATGGATATTCAAGCCATTGTCGCGCGATCCAATCTGCTTTCTCTTGCTGAAGCCGCCGGAGCCGTATTGCAAGACAAAGGCCGGGGGCGCTGGCGCTCCAACTGTCCGCTCCACAACGGACATGATTCATCTGGCTTTTCGATTGTGGATGGCAATGACGGCAAAATGCACTGGACCTGTTTTTCAGGGGACTGCGGCAGCGGTGACGTGATTGATTTTGTGATGAAATGGCGGGGCGTTGATTTTGTGGAAGCCTGCCGATACCTGGGCGGCAATCTTGACGCTGATCCTGCCGATGTCCTCCGGCTGGCCGAGGAACGCAAACAAAAGGCTGAGCAGGAGTTCCAGGCTGCCAAAGCCCGCCTGGAAAAAGCGATTGCTGACCTGGAACGGGCGCGGGCGTGGGAATCTTATCACCGTAACCTGGTCGAAATGCCTGGCAAACGACTGCTCTGGCAGCTACGGGGCGTTCCGGATGCCTGGCAGGATATTTGGCAATTGGGATACACCAGCGACTTTACGGTTTGGGAGCCGGGAGAAGATCAATCAACCTGGACGCCGGCATGGACATCCCCAACCCTGTCCATCCCCGTTTTTCAACCGGGTTGGAAGATCAGCACAGTACGTCACCGCCTCCTGAACCCCCGCAATCCGGGAGACAAATACCGCCCTGACCGGGCCAATCTGCGCTCTCATCCGTTTGTGTGCAATCCCGAAACCAGCGTCAAAGGTCCGGTGCTGGTCGTTGAGGGTGAGATCAAGGCAATGGGCGTGTACATCGCCGCTGATGATCCTAACCTGCAAGTTATTGGTATCCCTGGCAAGCAGCAGTTCCTGAACTACGCTTACTTATTTGAAAATGCCGAGCCAGTGTATATCCTGCCTGATCCTGATGGTGAGGAATATGGTATGCGGCTGGCGCAAAATCTTGGCGTAGAACGCTGCCGGATGATCCAGCTTTCGTTCAAGGTGGACGACGCAATCCTGGACGGTTTGCTGGACCGCACCAGTCTGCGCCGCCTGCTCCAATATGCGCCTAAAGTGCCGTCTATTTGATACACAAAGGAGAAGAAGAAATCACATGTTGCAAGCAACTAAACGTTATTCCACTTCGCTAGTCCCTCTTGAATGCTTTGACCGGACGTTCCCAACTAAGGCGCTCCTCACAATTGGCGCTATGGGCGCTTATACGGAAAAAGATGGGACTTGTTGTGTATCTCGCTCCACTTTGGCTGAGATGCTAAAGCTCCGCAATCTGTCTTGTGCTGAGATTGCGAATCAGATCAAGGTGCTGGTTGAGCGCGGTTATGTATTCATTGTGGAGTGCCCTGATCCAGAAAACGATGATGCTTTGTGTCTGTACCGATTGGATATTGAGTGCGATCCAAATCAGCCCGTTTACGGCAGAGATTAGGAGCTAATCTATGCCGCTAATAAAACCCCCAGTGTCAATAATCGCCTTTGAAGACCAGCGAATGAGCCTCGCTGCTCTACGCGTGTTGGGTATCCTGTGCAGTTATGCGGATCAGGATGGATATTGCTATCCTTCCCAAACAACGATAGCCAAACGGCTGAATGTTTCGCGTCCAGCGGTTAATCGCCAAATTCAGGTTTTAGTGAAATTGGGATATCTTGAAGTATCGCGGCGCACCACTGGTAGCGGCGGCGAAACAAGCTGCCTTTATCGAGTTATTACCCCAGGCATCGAATTTGAATCCTCATCCGAAGACACTGAACTCCAATGGGTGTTGGAATCAGATGCCCATAATGTTACACCCCCTGTAACCCTAGATGTTACACAAAGAAGTCATTTAACAAGTCAATTAAGTCAAGAAAGAGAAGAAGAAGCAGAAGTAGTTAACTTACCACGCGCGCGCGAAGAAGCTGCTGCTGACTTTTCTGACGAGTCTCTCGAAATTCCAGACGACCCTTTTGGTGACACTCTTTGGACCACTACCCCGGATGCTCCTGAAACCCCGGAGGAAGTAATCTGCCAGGCCATTTTGCCTGGCAATAAACCTGACCAGGTGCAATACCCTGAAACAGTGACCGAAGCGCGCAATCATCCCGACATCGAGATTTACCGGCGCGTGACCGGAGTTCTGCCCTACGCGAGTTATTACAAAGCCGTTGTGGACGCCATTCAATTTCTGCGGGAGTCCTGCCCAACAGACGACTCGCTGGTCAAATATCTGACACCGTTCTGGCAGAAGTGGAAGTCGTCAACGCGCAAAGACGGCCAGCCGTATAAACCCAACAACCCTGCCTGGCTGACAGATTGGGCCGTAACCTCGGCAAATTCTAACCCGGCAAGCGACGGTTCTGACGAGGAATGTAGGTATAGCTACAGCGTCATCACTAATCCAACCCCAGCCCAATATGCGCGGGCTGCCACTGTTGTTTTCGAGGAGGTGTAATTTTGGCAAAACGTGTATCCGATTCAGATCGCGCCGCATCAGCCTCTACGCTGGTGTCTGTGCCGCAGACTGCTTCGAATCTATCCGTCAAACTTGTCGAGATTTTGCATCGGCAGCAGGGACAGGGCATCACCTTTGGCATCAAACGGCTGGACGAGGTGATGAACCCCTTGCGTCCCGGCGAATTGATCAGCGTTTATGGGCTGCCCGGACATCACAAGAGCAGCATCATGAACTGGTTATCCACCCGCGCCCTGGCAACAATTGATCCCGAATCGGATGATGTTGTTGTCCGCGTCACCTGGGAACAATCCATCGAGGAAGATACGCTGGCGTGGTTGGCGCGCGACAGCAATATCCCTATGACCCAAATGGTGCGCGGTAAGTTGAGTGAAGATGAGTGGCAGCTTATCCTGAAATCCTCCGTCCGTCGTGCGGTGACTCCCCTCTGGCTGGTGGGCCACTCCCAGATACGTTCTGGTGAGCGCCGCCAGGCCCGTCCCCAGATGACCATGACAGATGTGGGCCTGGCTTTGGAATATATCTGCGAAGATGCCACCCCGCACAAACTGAACATCAAGCTGGTGGTACTGGACTACCTGCAACGTATTCGCCCTGATCCACAGGACGGGGACAATCGGCGGGAGCAGGTATTGGAAATGGTGAACCGCGCCAAAAACTGCGCCCTCTCTTTTGGCTGCCCGGTACTGCTTGGCGTCCAGGCTCGGCGTGAAGTGGCTGAACGACAGCGGAAAATGCCGACTGAACAGGACGCGCAGGAGACATCCAATGTGGAACAGACCTCCGATAAGGTCATTACCCTCTGGTATCCCCACAAAACCGAACCACCCGGTTCGGTGGTGAAAACAAACCGGCCCGCCCGCGCACAGAATGGCGGTAGCGGTCAACCCACAGAGGAGGATTGGCGCGTGACCCCAGAAATCTTACTGGTCGGCCTCCCCAAGCAAAAACTTGGCCCAACCATTGACGCCGTGCCCGTTGCGGTTGATCCGGCTCGCGGCATTTTCAAAGACCTCGTACATTCGTCCGAGAAAGGAAACGGGGCAGCCAAAAATGGATAATCCTCAAGTATTTGCGGCGGCATATCGATTCGGCAACCGGGTCCACACGTCCATTGGCGACGGCGAGATTGTGGCTTTTGATCCGGGCCAGAATGCGTACCTGATTTGTTTTGGCCGGCAGGATTTCTCGCCGGAAGATTGGCAAAAATTGAGCGTCCACAATGGCCCCTGTGTTTTTCGTTATTTTGCCGAAGCCGATCTTCAGCTTGTAGAAAAGAACACCGTCACCACGAAAAAAACCGACAAACCCGATAACAAGAAGGAGAAGAAAAATGCCTGATAAGAAACAACACATCACCAGAACGACAAAGGACGTTCTGGACTACATCATCCAATACAAAACCCGGACGGGCGGGGCCTCGCCCAGCATCCGGGAAATTGGAGATGGCTGCAACCTGCAATCCACCAGCGCCGTGCATTATCACCTGGAGCGCCTTCAAGACGCTGGCCTGATTGACCGTGACCCCCACCTGGCCCGCAACATCCGGGTCACAGGTGAAACCTGGTCATGCCCATCGTTGCAGGCGGCCAATGCTTAGCTCAACCAATTCCATCCCAGGAGGAAGAAACGACAGGTTTGCTGATCTGGCCCTGGCCGTCATAACCCAGGCCGTCAGGGATTTGAGAGAACCTACCACCTGTCATTCGGCATTGATCTGGTTCCTGTCCGACGATTATCTGCGGTACACCGAACCTTTGGGGATCAACGCCGATTTGTTGATGCTGAAAGTTATGCGCCAGCAGCTTTCGGGATGGAAGAATAAGAAATGGAAACGTATGGCTAAAACATTCAAACTTGTTCGACATCACGACATTAGCGGCGTTTCTGGGACAGGAATCGTTGCTGAAGGTGTGACCTTTGACGGCGGCCAGACAGTTATCTGCTGGACCCGCCCACCGCATACTTTATCGGTATATCCCTCTCCGCAAGCCGTCCTGGATGTGCATGGTCACGATGGCTGCACCCGGATTGTTTGGGACGATAAGCCGGCATGACAATCCCTACCTGGTACGCAATTTTTCGGGCGCTGGAAGCCCTGGATGAAGCAATCGCCGCCCATCACTGGACCAACTGCGCTCATGCCCGATTGGAGATCCGAAATCATAAAACCGCCTCAGCACAGGATGTTCAGATGGCGTTATCAACCTTTCGTTACAAGTACGAGCGTGAACCCAACGGCGATTTTGTTTGGAGGACAACTTGGGAACAACAATTGCAGTCGTGAATCAAAAGGGTGGCGTCGCAAAGACCACCACCTCGGTTACGCTGGCTCACGGGCTGGCGCGGCGAGGTTATCGCGTCCTGCTGATTGACCTGGACTCGCAGGGTAATGCCGGCGACTGCCTGGGCTTGCCGGCTGGCAATGACTTGTTCACCCTGCTGATGCCAGGCAGCGAAACAACGCTAAAAGATGGCGTTACGCCTTCTGGCCGGGAAGGGCTGGATGTGATCCGATCCGATAAACGGACCGCAAACCTCAAAATCATTCTGGCCGCAATGGATATGCGGGAATATGCGTTGGACACGCTGCTCCAGGATCATGATTATGACGTGGTGCTGCTGGATGTTGCCCCGTCAGTGGACGTACTGATGACGGCGGCGATTATTGCAGCAGATTACTTACTGGTCCCGACACGGCTGGATCAGTTATCAGTGAAGGGCATCCGTGATTTATTGACTTCCCTGGAATCGCTTCGGCGATACACCACCTGCGAATTGGGAGCGATCCTGCCGGCGTTTTATGACCGCACCACGAATGAATCGCTGCTGCAACTTCGCCACCTGGTCGGCAATTTTGGCGAATTGGTCTGGCCGCCCATACCGCAGGATACTGTTTGCCGGGAAGCCTCCCGGCACGGCAAAACCTTGTGGGAGTACGCTCCCAATACCCGTGCGATTGCCGGCTACCCGGACGGCAAGAATGCCGCGATTGGCGGGTACAAACAGGTTTTGAATCGTTTGGAAAAACAACTGATTCTTGAAAGGAGAAAAAAGAAAAATGCCAAGTAATGCTATTGAAGTGACCATCGAGGGTTTATCTGCCCTCCTGCAACACGCCTTTCGGCCCACCCCTCCGGGCTTTGAAAAAATGTCCCCGACTGACCAGGCCGAGCTTTGTGCGTATCGCATCCCCGAAACCAATGAACTGTATGTGCCAGGTATCAACATTCAGCGATGCCTGGTCAATGCAGCGACATTCAGTAAGGGGAAAGGACGCGCCAGCCTCCAAAAAATCGTGGCTGCCTGCGTCTTTGTCACGCCTGAATACTGCGGCCTGGGAACAACCGAATACACCGTTGACTCGCGCTCAGTCGTCAATCCGGTGACGAAAGGCCGGATCATGCGGAATCGTCCCCGCCTGGATAGCTGGAAAACTACGTTCACGCTCCAGTACGATCCCACCCTGCTGACTGCGGCCCAACTGCGGCAGGTGGTGGATGATGCCGGCTCACGTGTGGGCCTGGGTGATTTTCGCCCGGAGAAGAAGGGCATGTTTGGCCGGTTCCAGGTGACACACTGGGTTGAAAACCGGTAGTCTGTAATCTGCGCCAGTCCGGGGCGCGGCGAGGCTGATTGATGGAAATCAATCAATCAGGGCAGGGCAGCACCTTACAAACCGAATAGTTAGTTTGCGAGTGTGTGGACGGCAGGCGGGATGATGATAATTCATCCCACCCTGACGGAGAGAGCCTTTTGGGTGTAAGGGCCAAAGGGCTTTCGGGTCAGGGTAAGGCTAGGCTCGGCACGGCATGGCAGGTCGCGGTAAGGCGCGGCAGGGCTTGGTAAGGCGTGGCAAGGCAAGGATACCACTCCCTGACGGAGAGAGCCTTTTGGAGCGTAAGTACCAAAGGGCTTTCGGGTCAGGGTGAGGTTGGGCAGGGTAAGGCGGGGCGAGGCGTGGCAGGGCAAGGATAACCACTCCCTGACGGAGAGTGCCTTTTGGGTGTAAACGCCAAAGGGCTTTCGGGTCAGGGTGGGGTTGGGCAGGGTCAGGCTCGGCTGGGTTGTGTGGGGCATGGCAGGGCAAGGATAACCACTCCCTGACGGAGAGCGCCTTTTGGAGTGTAAGTGCCAAAGGGCTTTCGGGTCAGGGTGAGGCCGGGCAGGGTGAGGCAGGGTAGGGCAAGGCAAGGCAGGGCAAGGATACCACTCCCTGACGGAGAGTGCCTTTTGGAGTGTAAACACCAAAGGGCTTTCAGGTCAGGGCGGGGTTGGGCATGGCGAGGTACGTCCGGGCAAGGCGCGGCATGGCGAGGCAGGGCAAGGATACCACTCCCTGACGGAGAGTGCCTTTTGGAGTGTATGTACCAAAGGGCTTTCAGGTCAGGGTGCGGACCGGTGAGGTGAGGCGAGGCCGGGCGTGGCAAGGCAAGGCATGGATAACAACCACCACTCCCTGACGGAGAGAGCCTTTTGGGGTGTAAGTACCAAAAGGCATTCGGGTCAGGGCGGGGTTGGGCGTGGCGAGGCGTGGCAGGGCAAGGCGCGGCATGGCAAGGTATGGCAAGGAAAACTGAATACCAAATCAAACAAAACAGGAAAGGAGGCAAAAGTGAATGTGTCCAGCGAAAAAAGACACTGAGGCAGGATTGGTAGATTTCTCGGCCCCGGTTGGAGCCGACGCTGCGGTATCATCGCTGCTCACAAGCTCGGCCCGCCGGCAGGCCGAAGCCCGCCTGAGCAAACCGGAGCGGGCACGCAAAGTCCGGGAGCGCCGCCGGCAGAAGGAGCGCATGAATGGCCGGATCGGGCTTGACTTGCCAGTAGGCATGAAAGAACGACTGGTAAGGCTGGCAGAACGCGAGAGCGTCCCCATTAGCCAGTTAGTCGCCTTTCTGTTGGCTGCTCCCCTTGACGAATTTGAACACGCTCAAAATCCACTTTGGGGGTACACACGCCCGTCTCGATGTGCAAAATTCGAGTTCACGATTGATCTGGAAAAACGGATTAGAGAGCAAAAGTAGGCCGCCCTACAAAGCAGAAAGTACGGCGGCCTACTAGGGCGGCCTAATAGGACGGCCTACGATTGTCGGATTTTCAAAAGCATAGGGCGGCCTATAAGTCAACAGGAAGCCCTGAGAGACCATCTTTTTTGGGAAGGAGTATCAAAGTATGACCCGGAACAATTCTTGTAATCACGTCATTGACATCACCAGCGACATCCTTTTTAGTTACGTTACGATCAACGAAAAGAAAATCGCGTTTGTCCGTCTGTTCGGATTCGTCAATCCAACCGCCGGATCACGCGGTGTTGCCGGCTTGCGCTTCATCGCTTATGGGCCGATGGCCGAGTTGATTTATGCGCATGTGCGACGCGGCTCCCGTGTGTTCACCATCAGCCATGTGCAGCAGCGTGATGTGGAGGGCAAGACATATACAGAGTTTGTGATTGAGGATTGCCAATTTCTCCGCAACGTTGATTGGGAAGCCGGTGCGCAAAAGCGGGACGAATTAATCCAGCGCGGTGAATTGGTTGATTTCAATAAAACACACGATGACCATGCCGGCGGCGACTACGAGGGCGATTCCCATGTCAAAGTGTAAGTCGGAGTATTACCTGATCGCTGCCCTGGTCGTGGTTGTTGTCCTGGGTGTGATTGGTTGGCTGGCCTCCCCGGTTGACGAAACCGGGCGGCCTGTGCTGCTTTTGCCGGATGCAAAAAAGGTTGAGGATTATCGCCGGCAGGCTCGCACCTGGGCTGATGACCTGCGCTTGCTGGATGGGCAGCTTGCTACTCTGCTGGCCGGCAACGGCGATTTATTGTCTCAGTCTCGCGAGGGGCAGAATGCTTTTGAGGACTGCCTGGCAATTGCCAAAGATGCTGATGTGACCGAAGCCCCGCCTGCCCTGGCCGGCTTGCGATCAATGGCAATCAATACATCACTGGCCTATCTGGAAGCCTCCCGCAGCGTCCTGCTGTGGATCAGCGCACCGAAACAAGAAAACTATGATCAGGCCATTCTGCTTGTGCAGGCTGCGCGTGAGCAGTTGTATGAGTTGGAGGCATCGTCATGGATCAAATAAATACCGCAACATTACGCGCCCTGACTAAAGCAGAGCGCGACAGAAGGGAGCGTTACGCAAAGCAAATGGACCAAGCAAAGAAACTCCTGGTTGATTTTATCAAACGGATTGGGCGTGACCACGACATCCGCGTCAGGGAATCGGTTGAAACGGAACTCGGTCTCGTGGATTTGACTAACTACGCCATCATGATGGCTGATGAGGTTATTAAACGGCTAAACGAGGCTCAGCCGGCTCACAATCAAGCGCAAGCTGGCGCATCCGAAATCACTCGCTTGCAGCAGGAGATCCAACGCCTGCAAGCAGAATTGACCGCTGCAAGATTTTATACCCAGACAACCCCGGATGCGATTCCACCGGAGCAATCCAGGGCCAGAGCGCCCACCCTCACAATTGCCCCCGATTATTCCCCAGCAGCGGAGACTGCTCCCGATCCACTCCCGGATGGATCGCTGGAAGAACGGCTCCTGCACCTGGCAGGAACATCTCGCACGATTCGCCTGCCAGGACTGATTGAAGCCGGCATCGCTAAACTCAATCTGCCGGAAGCAGAAATTGAAGCCGGGATTCAATCCCTGGTGTCTCGCAAACACCTGGTTGTGATTAATCCGATGCCTTCTTTTATTCCAAAATCAGGTATCTCCATTCCTTCTGCTTTCTCGTTAACGCCCCAGGGCGTCAGTGCTTACAACTTGAAATCCAGTGCGCCGGCGATCCCTGTGGGTGACTGGCTGGCAAATTCAGGGCAGCTATGGCTTGAAGAAGTCCCGCTGCTGGCGCACTTTGTGGAAGATGTGCTGCCGCGTTACGGGTACACTTTTGACCGTTATCTGCCTGAAAATGCCGTTCTGGACCAGGATGGAACAGGGCCGCACTTGTTTGTGGCCCATGCGTTGCTTTACCATAACGGGACGCCTGTACAACTTATGTATGCCGGGGATAGGTATGTCAAAGGCGGTATAGATCAATACTTCAATGACTTCATCCAGGCCACAAAAGGTAATATACACTTTGTCTGTTTGTATCCGAGGACAGTCCGGCAGGTCGTCAGCGATCTAAACTTTCGGGCATCCCGAAACCCAACCTCGACTGTTACGCCTCGGATCACAAATTTTGATGACGTGCTGATCTATGAGCAGCGTTTGCGATCTGGCGAAATCAAACCTGATGAAAATTCGATCTGGTTCACGTCTTTACGGAGGGATAAGAAATAATGGCAAAAAAAACCAAATCAACCCAACCGAAACCTCGTTCAACGCCCCATACTGTTGACAATGATGACATTTTGGAGGTTGTAGGGTTACAGGGTGTGGCAACGGCTTTACAGGTTCAACAATGGTATGGAGCGAAAAAAGACTCCGGGATTCGGACGCGCATGACTAACATGTGCAGGGGAAACAATCCCCCGTTAACTAATCGCAATCTGCCTCTCCCCTGGAAGAGTCCTTACAATGTACAGTCAGCTTTTTTGTCAGACATTGGAGCGTCAATCCTGAATGAGCGTCATGGCACATCGATAATTGCACCAAGCCCTACAACCCAAATGAAAAACTTTGTTCATGGATTGGGGCTGGTTGAAATTGCTATCGCCCTGAAAAATATGGGCATACCATTTGACCTGGAACGGCGGGTGGATATTGACGAAGAAGAGGGCGCGTTCATTCGACCTGATGTTTTATGCCGTGTAAATGGAACCCGGTATCTGATTGAGTTTGAACAGACCCGCAGCGAGCAGGAATTATCTGAACGCCTGCTTGGTCGGTTACACCGATGGCAGAAGGCATTTACAAGTCCAGGCATGGAGGATGTTTCGACAGATGTAATCGTTCTTTTCGCCCTAAAGAAGCCAGACGACCACACACTTTCAAAGTGGTCCGAAGCCTTATATAAGTTAAGCCAGGATTTGCAGAGATTGCCTGCGTTTTCGGTTTGGGCGATGCCAATCAATGATTTTATTAAAACCCCAACATTTGATTTACGCCTTTATATGCCCTTGTATCCATCTGATCATCCTGACGCTGATGGGCTGGCTGCTGAACGCGAAAGTTTCTTTTCTCGTCAATTAGGTGCTATATTGCCGCCTGAGAAAATTCAATCTGCAATGGAATCAACCTACGCATATTGCCATGAGTATCGCGGCAGGCTGTCTCCGCTGCAATCGTCGCCAGCAGAGCGCAAGCAATTCTTGGATGCTTGTGATGCGTTTTTCAATATGGCTTACTCCGGGCGTGACTTTGATTACCACAACGGTTCTATTCCCTGGATTGGCATTGGTATATTGCGCTATTGGATTGAGCAGCCGGTGTTTGCTGATTTTCGAATCAGACTGATTGACGCCCTCGAAAAATTTAAGTCCAGCTACGGGCGCGGCCTTAACTCGGCTGCTGATACTTTGGAACGTTTGGTATGGGATACTCTTCTGCGGCAATTTGGGATTGGTCGTGATGGCCCACTGTCGTTCTATGCCCAGATTGGCACAACCGAAAAAGACAAAGATCGTCGCAGCGGCCTGGTCCCTGTATTCACTATCTCGGCTCCCTGGATCGGCGTCCGTGAAAACCAAGAACAAGCAGATGCTACAATCCAATCACTAACCTGGTTTGTAACGATGCTTATGGATTATTCCGTTGAGCTTGGCTTGACAAAAGACAATAAGAAAGCGCAATCATCTGTTGTACTGGATAGTCGAAGGCAGAAGTCTGCCGCTAATTCTGATGCCCAGCTATCAGATGATGACTGAAAACGCCTTAAAAGTGTACTAATTTCAGTGGTTCTCGCAACGGTAGTGTACCAATAAACACAAGATTCCCCCCAAGAAATGAGGCCGGCGCGGAGATCGAAATCCGCAAGTGTACCAATTTTTGGGGGTTATTTTTTGCAAGTGTACCAATCCGTTCGATTTTTGGGGGTGGAAAAGGTCAAAAGCAGGGTCTAAAAGGCCATTTTAGGGCTTAAAAAGGCCCTGCGAAGGTGAAGTTAATACTTAGGACTCAAGTCTCTGTTTTTCGCGCTGCTCCCGCGCACTACTACCCGAAAGAAAACCTGTATCCCAGTCTGCTTGCAGCCATGTACTTGCAAGCTGTAAGCGGGTAAGAACATGAATACAGTTTGGTTGCAGCGAATGCTTGCTGGCCTCCCGCAGATAGCAAACCGAGAACGGAGCGGCGGGCAAGCGTGTGGGCGGGTGCGCAGGCGGGTGTGGGAGCGGCGCACGGCTGCCTGTGAGCGGGAAGGTGAAAACAGGGCTGCCTGGGTGCGGCAGGGCTTGACATGGTGTGTAATATGATGTAATATAGTGTATATGAGAACGAAATCTGGTTACAAAAGCAAAAGCGTGAAAGCGGAAGCGGCTGCCGGCGAGCGGTGGGCAGTCTGCGCGGCTTGCGGCGATCTGAACGAACTGGGCGCTGCGTTCTGGGAAGCGGTAGGGCTGGCCGGGTGCGAGGAAGCGCCAGTGCGGTGCGGTTCGTGTGGAGCGGTTTATACGCTGAAGATTGCTGGAACGCCGGAAGCTGAAGCGGAGCCGGCAAGCTGGCTGGCTGGTGAGAACCTTAACATCGAGAATCAGGAATGGGATGACTGAAAGGGACTTGCTGCTGCGGATTGCGAAGCTAAAAGGCTACCGGTGGTACGACAACGGTCGGCGGCCCATCGCGCTTGAAACATACCTGGGATATCCGGTATACTGGGATAGCCTGGGAGCGCGGCCCGAACCCTCGGAATACTGCGACCTGAAACGGCTGCCGGCGTGGACGAGAGAAGAGAGTGCAGCATGGAGCCTGGTGGAAGACATGCGCCGGGCGGGAATCGTCTGCGAAGTATTGGCAATCCCCGAAAAGAAAAAATCAAAAAACGGAGCCTACGAGATCAAGCTGTACAACGCTGATCTGTTTATCCACGAAGTGGGAGAAACGGCTCCCCTGGCGATCTGCCTGGGCTGGCTGGCCTGGCAGGAACGTGTTTGGCACGAAACCGGGGTAAAACCTGGTGAGCAAATCGAGATCATTGAGTGAGCTAAAAGAGAGGAAGGAGAAATAAAAAAATGGATGAGTTTATAGGAGCGATGTGCATGGTAATTTTGATTATCGCGTTTGTAGCGGTGCTTGTGGTAATAGTCGGCATGACGGTGTTGTTTATCCAGATTACGGGCATCTTTTCCAAGCCCGCCCGCAAGAAAAGTCTGCGAAGCCTGTTCGTTCCTGGCGCTGGCGGTGACATGAGCCAGGTCTGGGCGGAGCAGCGCCGGCAGGCGTTGGCGCAGGATCAGCAGTTCCAGCAGGAAGTATCGTATCGCGGCCTGCATTTTATAACGGGCAGCGACGGCACAGGCAGCGAGGGCAATAGCGGCCCTGGCTTTAGCGGTCCCGACATGGGCGGCGGATTCGGTGGCGGTGGCTTCGACCAGGGGTTTTAGCCCTGAGAGCAGGATTGGATTAGGAATGACCTGTGTCGAACCCCAAACGGAAACAAGCATTGTGAGCGCGATCAAGGAATACCTGGAAATGGTTGGCTGCATTGCCGTGCGGATCAACGCGGGTGCGATTGTGGTTCCGGGAGAGGGCAAAAGCCGCCGGCTGTATCGGGGTGCGCCGGCAGGCACCTCGGACATCCTGGGTTGTTTGCCGGGGGGCCGTTTTTTCGCCCTGGAAGCCAAGCGACCTGGTATGAAGCCCACGGAGAAGCAGCGTGCCTTTCTGGAATCAGTGCGGGCAACCGGCGGGATTGCCGGCGTCGCGTGTTCGGTGGAGGAAGCAGCAGAAGTATTGGGACTGCCGGGTGTGCAATAAGGCGACATGGGACGTATAATTACACTATGTTGCACCATACCCAACCGTGATCAGGAGAAAAGAAAATGGCAAAGAAACATCGGACACAAATCTTGTTGGAAGAGGAGCAGTATCAACTGCTATCCAGGATTGCAGAACTGGAAGGCCGGAGCATGTCAGATATAGCCCGGCGGGTGATGGATGCCGGCTTTGCGGTCCTGCGGGACGACCTTGAATCGGCTGTGAAGCGCGTAAGGGTCCTCAACGAAGGCCGCGCCGCGTACAACACGGGCAGCGAGGGCAAGGAACAATCGTAAGGAACAAGTAAAAAATGACAGAGATCAAACTGGTTGGTCGGGTCGGAAAAATAATCTATCGCAATCCCGCAAACGACTTTGCGGTGATCGTGCTGGATTTAAGCGAGCCAACCAGCAACCCGGAAACAGGCATCCTGCAAAATTCGGTCAAAGTCCAGGGCATCTTCCCGACGCTGGCCGAAGGGCTGGACCTGGAAGTAACGGGTGAATATGGCGTTACCAAGTATGGCCGGCAGTTCAAGGCAGAAACCATTACCCAGATCATGCCGGCTGACCTGGCAGGGATTGAACGGTATCTGGCATCGGGCCTGGTGGACGGCATCGGCCCGACCCTGGCGAAAGCGATTGTCGAGATGTTTGGCGAAGAAACGCTGGATGTACTGGATAATGCCCCTGAACGGCTGAAGGAAGTACACGGCATTGGGGAAGTAAAGTCTGCGCTGATTGCCGCCTCGTGGCAGGAGCAGCAGCACGTCCAGGAAATCGTGGGGATGCTGTCGTGCATTGAAATCTCCCTGAACACGGCCCAAAAGATACTGAAAAAGTACGGCGCAGCCGGAGCGGTGGAAATCGTGCGGACGAACCCGTACCAGCTTGCGTATGACATTGAGGGTATCGGGTTCAAGAAGGCCGATGCCCTGGCCCGGAAAATGGGCCTGGCGTATGATGATCCCAATCGCTTGCAGGCGGCGGTATTGTTCGCCCTGACCGAAGCTGCCGAGAAAGAAGGGCATGTGTACCTGCCCAAAGGGGGCCTGATTGAGCGGGTGCTTGAACTGACCGGGCTGGAAGCTGAAATGGAAACCGGGCAGAAACACCTGGTGGAATCCGCTATTGTTGCCCTCCAAAAAGAAGATCATCAGGGCAAACGGGCGGTACAGGTAACGGCAGACCGGGTGGATGAGGTTGAAGTCATCTACCTGCGGTGGTTGTGGCGGGCCGAGAAAGGTGTTGTGGATCACCTGGTGCGGCTGCTGACTGAATCCACCTGGACGGTGAACCTGCCGGCATACGATACAGAGGCAGATACCGAACTGGGCGAACTGAATGATGATCAGCGGGAAGCGATCAGCACCGCCCTGAGCGAACCTGTCAGCATCCTGACCGGCGGCCCAGGGACGGGTAAAAGTTTTACCATGAAAGCCCTGATCGGTGCGCTGGAAGAGAGCGAGACAACGTATGTCCTGTGCGCCCCCACCGGGCGGGCAGCGAAGCGGCTGGCCGAATCCACTGGCCGGGGAGCGAAAACGATCCACCGGACGATTGGCTACGTTCCCGGCGAGGCCGACGAAGACGATGGATTTGATGAGTACCCGGACGACCGGGAAAAGCGCGAGATAGATACTGCGGAATTCGTAATTGTGGACGAAGCCTCGATGGTGGACATCAGCCTGGCGAATCGGTTATTGAAAGCGATCCCGAATGGCGCACACCTGCTGCTGGTGGGCGACGTGGATCAACTGCCGCCGGTGGGTGCCGGAAACTTCCTACGGGATGCCATCGATTCGGGAGTAATCCCGGTCACACGCCTGACCCAGATATACCGGCAGGCCGCCGGCTCAAATATCATCGTCAATGCCCATGCGGTCAACCAGGGCCGAACACCAACGGCGGTGAACGGTGATTATTTTGTCTTGAAAGCCGAAAACGGTGAGGAAGCAGCAGCGCAGGTCGTGGATCTGGTCGTCAAAAGACTGCCGGCCTACGGGTTGAAACCGTCCGAGGTGCAGGTCCTAAGCCCGATGCACCGGGGGCCGGCAGGCGTGAAGGCACTGAATGAAGCCCTGCAAGCAGCGTTGAACCCTGCAAACCTGTTCAAGCCGGAAATGTGGTTGGGCGGCAGGTTGTTTCGGGTGGGTGATCGGGTCATGCAGATCAAGAACGACTATGACCGGGGCGTATTCAACGGCGACGTGGGCCAGATTGTGGACATCAACTTGGCCGGCAAGGAATTGATTGTGGACGTGGAAGGGAAGGGGATCGTGTATCCCTTTCAGGAAGTGGACAACCTGGTGCTGGCGTATGCGAGTACGGTGCATAAAGCGCAGGGGAGCGAGTATCCCTGTGTGGTGATGATCATGCTGACCGAGCAGTATGTCATGTTGCAGCGGAATCTGCTGTACACCGGGATCACGAGAGCGAAGCGGTTGTTTGTGATGCTCAGCACCGAAAAAGCGGTGCAGCTGGCGGTACGGAACAACAAGGTTGCAAAGCGGTACACCGGACTGGCGGTGAAACTGGCCGGCGAGATTGAAATGGAGCCGGCGTAGGGCAGGCAAAGCGGGCAAGTGCAGAAGCCAGGAGACGTTTTCTACGTTTCTACACTTCTACACTTCTCCGGTTTGGTAGAAGGCAAAAGTAAAAACAGAAGGAGACAGAACGTAACATGACAACGACGGAAATGAATAATGCGAAAACAACAACAGGGAAGCTGACCTTTGGCCGGGCGGTCAAAGCGGTGCTGCTGTTCCCGTTCAAGGTACTGGCCTTTGCGCTCAAAGTAGCACTGGTACTGGTACTGGCCGGCGTGGTAACGACTGTGGGCTACGGCGTATATCGGAGCGGGCAGCCGATGGTGGTTCCCGAAGCCCAGGGGATGACCTATCGGGAGTTCTTGAAAGAGCGGATGGATGCGATGAAAGCGTTGGATGATGCTCGCATTGAAAATGGCGCAGAACGACGAGTTTGCTATGCAACTGATGTTTTTTTCACGCTCCCAAGCGTATACTTCCTGCTGTCTCCCCAGGTAACGCTGGCGGCATTGTACCCTGACTCAAACTTTGCCCGAATGGTGGAGGGCGGCGATGGTTATTTTTACCGGAATGTCCCAACCTCCCGTGAACCGAAGTGGCGCAATGTGCTGCCGCTGTACTGGGAAGCCGTTGAACGGCAGTCCTGGACATTTCTGGTGATCAGTGGCGCTTACTCAAAAGTCTGCCCTGCGCCCCCGGTGACATATCCAGAGACCATCTCCACCACCCCGTAACTGCAAATCTCCTTCTGTCACAGGAGCCGGTTGAAAAACCGGCTTTTGTGTTTTAAAGACACAAACAGGTACTTGTAATTATTGCGGAAGTGTGTATAATAACACTATATTACACACTATTACACATCATTCGAAAGGAGGCGCACCACCATGCCAAACAAATTATGCTATAATAAAAATGCAAGTACAACTGAAAAAAGCCGTTTCAATTTTGCACCCGGCGGCACGCAATTGCCGGAGCGCAGTCAATAGGCCAAATAAACAGTCCTCACAGGTTTAAGGTGAGGCGTTTATTTGGCTTTTTGTTTTAACCCCCAAAATGGGGCATCGTCATCCGAAACACATTCAAAACCAATTTTAGACCATGAAAAGGAGAAAAAATAAATCATGAAAAATAACCTGAAAAGCACGTTGGCGATTGTCGTCCTGTTTGCTGCGATTGCGATCTTTATCTTGACCGGAGCCGCCGGCTGGCTGGTGAACACGATTGCGGGTCGGACGGCTGCTGCGGAAACCCTGGCGGTTGATCCGGCTGCGGCAGCCGCAGAAGTGGGCATGGAAGCACTGGGCAACGTTGAGTACTACAAAGACGGCGTGGACGCCTGGCTGGAAAACCTGTGTGCGGTCAGCACGGCAGATGGCTGCGAGATGTTCACCCAGATGTCTGCTGATAAAGTGGCTGAAAACCTGAAAAAATACAAGGCGGGTCAGACTTGCACGGCGACTGCCCTGAAAGCCGTTTCGGTGGAAGAAAATTCGCAGATTTGGATCGTGGAATACTCCGCGACTGGCTGGGAGGAAGTGACTTCAGAACTGGTTGCGGTGGCAGTCGAGCGCGGCGAAGATGGTGTCTGGAAATTTGACATGATCCTGCCCGTTCCCCAGGATGCGCTGGTGGAATTGCTGACCCCGACCCCGGCCCCGCAGAAGTAAGGATAACCAGGGAACGCCGCCGATTATCTGGCGTGGCAGATCGGAGAGACGATCACCTGTACCCTTGTTTGAAAAAGAAAGGAACTGCAATGAAACTCACAAAAATCACCCAACTGCTGATTGCAATTGCCCTGGTGTTGAGCCAGGCGCTTGCCTTTACTGCACCAGTCCATGCCCAGGAAGGCGAAAACCCCTGGGATAATGTCTTTGATGGGGATGGCAACCTGCTGCCAACGGTTGTGGATTTGGGCGAATACGAACAAGACCCTGCTCCGGCATGGTGGCCGCAAGTGCCCGATTGGATGGATTTCGTCCCAACGTACCACCAGTACGTCACCGCCAACGGGGAAGTGGTGGTGGTCCCTTCTGCCAGCACCCTGTTTCTGATGACCTTGAATCCCGAAGCCTCTGGACTGACCGAATCTTATGGTTACATCGCTTATGGTCCTGGCGCACAATTGCTGAACATCATGCAGGCCACGCAGGGCGGGCAAGGCATCCTGGAACGGATGGGTGAGCTTGGCTATACCGACCCCAATGCGTTTGCCGATGCGATCATCAGCGGCGAGGTGAATATCTTCACCTTCGCGTTTGCCGGGGATGCTCTGCGTATGCTCCGGGAACTTGTTCGCGTTAGCGGTGAGGATTTCATGTTCGCCACCACCTACCTGCTCTATATCCAGGGGACCTGTGCCAATTCGCCCACTGGCTGCCCGGCGAACCTGTGTCAGATCGCTCCGGCGGCGTGCCAGGACGATGATGGCGATGGCGAGGTGGAACTGCCTCCATCCTGTCCGCAGTCCACTGTGACACCGGGTACGGTGTACTACGAAGCCTACAAGATTGAGCCGGCCAATCCGCTGGTTGTGGGTCAGGACCCGGACCGGCGCGGCATTGACGTTTTGTTCCATGTCGAAATTGGCCCAACGGTGTACGAGTATTACATCATGGTTCCAGTGATCGAGGACGTGGATGAATGCTACGTCCCTGATGGCGGCTACGGCGGCACGTTGAATTGCAAGACCGACGATGCGCTGCCGGCGAACAATGGGTACTGGCGCACCACGCAGGAAATTGTGGACTTTGAGTGCGAGCAGCATATCCAGACCTACGCCGAGCCGATTGCCGGCGCTGCGGCCAATGCGTACCTGTCGCAGACAAGCCAGGCTTGGATTGAAGGCGGGTTGGCTGCGTATTACTACGGAGCCGAGGTTTATCAGAACGCCTACAGCCTGTTCCCCACCTACGGGGTCCTGAGTGTGGGCTGCGGAGCGGATCAAGTCTGCCGTGCTGACGGTACTGCGCTGCGGGTGCCGGTGCGTGATCCGGGTATGTACCGGATTGATGTCACGGTGCAAACGGCAGGAACGCCGGTGACAACAGGCCGGACGATCAACGGCGGTGGTACGGAATTTAACGTGTTCCTGATCTCGGCTCGTGAGATCGAGGTCAGCCCTTAATTTTTATCAACCCTTTTAGAGAAAGAGGTAAAGTGATGAAAACGAAACTGGTTTCTTTGGTGGCTATGGCAGCCCTGGTGGTGACACTGGGGCTTGCAGCCTTGTCTCCAATGCCGGCGCAGGCTGCGCCTGCTCCTGTGGGTGCAATGCAAAGTGGTGACTGCCCTGTGATGGAAGTTAGCTTTGGACCATACTTTGCGAAACCTGATGTTATCTTCAGCCACCAAAACCCTGAAAAGCCTCTCGTTGCCGGACAAAGCGATGGAATCGGATTATCGGGGAACCTCAGTTTTGCGATTGATGGCGTGACCGTCACAACCTACGAACAAGTGGATGTTGTTGCCGAATCAAGCGGCTGCTACTGCGACAGTGAGGCTTGCGTTGAAAACCCTGCTGGCAATGGCGGTGTTGCTTGCTACGACGAGCAAGCACTGGGCGGCCATTGGTACGAAGCCGGGCAACTCATTGGCTGGGAATGCAAAAAAATGGTTGCGGATTACCCCGATCAAATTGTTGGGGTAAGTGCGACTGCGGTAATGACGCCTGAAACCCAGGAATGGATCAAAGAGGGGTTGTCCACCCGCTATCCTGAAGCCAATGTTGTTCAGACCAGATATAACATGATGACCCGCAGCGCGCAAAACTATTACGAATGTCTAAATGCTCGTTGCAACCTGAGCTATTACCTGAATGGTGTCTGGATTTTTGACCCAGGCAAGTATCGCATCGTGTACAACATTACGACTGCGGGAACACCGGTTACGCTGCCGAGGACAGTCATTGGCACCGCCCAAATTGCCGTCCCGGAGGGCGAAGCGGGTTGGTTTGGCCCGACGATCCGGGACTACTTTGAAGTATACGCGTTAGGGGTATCAGGCCGATAGGATGTTGTTGGGGCGGGTGCGGGTGCGCCAGTGGACACAGGTTCGAGTCCTGGCTGCCCTTTTACGAACATTAAAAACCGAATAGTCAAATAATCCCTTCCCTGTTCGTGCCGCGCCTTTGGCGTTAGGCGCAGAGAGTGGTCGTGCAGGTGGTGCATATCCTTTTAGACGACGGGGCGGGGATTTTGAAGTGTGAATAGCTGATTGGCGATTGGCGAGACAATCTCCCACAGAAGGCCGTGAGGTAAATTACCCGGACTCCCTTTCGGAGCCGCCTGCCGGTGGTGACATCGGCTCACGGGATCGCAACCCGGACATGCCAGGGGGAACTTCTGGAAGGGATTGTCCAGAATATCGCAGTCAGTTATTTATCAGCCCAGGCCCCTTGTCTTTTGAGACAACGGGGACCGCCGGCTGATAGAAAAAAGGTGGGCGAAAAGCCAGGCCCTGCGCGTGGGGTTGGCTGAAATCGCCGTTCTGAATGTCCAGGTGAGAAGCCTGGACATTCAGAACAAGGAGGCCAGCCCTTGAAAAATAGCTGGCGGTTGGCGGTAAAGACGGTCCTTGACGTCAACGACCACCTGCTAAAGCGGGTGGCTTGTAGCGAAAAGCCACAAGCCCAGGTTGACCAGCCTAAGCCCGAATAATCGGGCTACGTTATTGGGAGAGTTGAAGAACGCACGTTGGGATGTATTCAGCCAGTCCCAACCCCTGCAACGGGCGAGTTAAACATCGCGAGGGTCTAGCGAAGTGCTTGTCCGGTGTACTGACCAATAACATTGGCGAGGCGAACTTTACCCCCGCAAAGGGGAGAACACTCGTAACGAGAAAGGAGAAAAATGCAGTTTGTGTTTGTTCTGGACAAAGATAGGAAACCCATTGACCCGTGCCACCCGGCGCGGGCGCGGCAGATGTTGAGAGAGGGTCGTGCAGCGGTAATACGCCGCCAACCCTTCACCATCATCCTGACGGATCGGACCCAGGCCGAATCGGTTGTACATGACCACCGGGTCAAAATTGATCCAGGGAGCAAAACGACCGGGCTGGCGCTGGTGCGTGAAGGAGACGGGAAAGTGGTATGGGCGGGAGAGATCACCCATCGGGGTCAGGTCATTCGTGACGCCCTGATCTCCCGCCGGGCCATCCGACGGGGACGAAGACACCGCCACTGCCGCTACCGACCAGTGCGTTTCAACAACCGCCGGAGGAAGAAAGGGTGGCAGCCACCGAGTCTGGAAAGTCGCCTGTCTAACGTCCAAACCTGGGTCAATCGCCTGCTCCGCTGCGCAGTTGTAACGGCGATCTCGTTGGAATTGGCGAAGTTTGACACACAGTCCATGCAGAATCCCGAAATAAGCGGGGTGGAATATCAGCAAGGCGAACTGGCCGGATATGAAGTCCGGGAATATCTGCTGGAAAAGTGGGGCCGGAAATGCGCTTATTGCGGCAAGACGGATACCCCGCTGGAAGTGGAGCATATCATTCCCAGGACCAGAGGCGGCTCGAATCGCGTGAGCAACCTGACCCTGGCGTGTCGGGAGTGCAATACGAGGAAAGGCAGCCAAACCGCAGCTGAGTATGGACATCCCAACATCCATAACGCCGCCCGACTCCCGCTGAAAGACGCTGCTGCGGTCAACGCGATGCGCTGGGAGTTATGGAGCAGACTGGTGCAAATCGGCCTGCCGGTGGAATGTGGCACAGGTGGGCGCACGAAGTACAACCGGGTGAATCAGGGCTTGCCCAAGACACACTGGCTGGATGCCGCCTGTGTTGGTCGGACAGGAGAAAAAGTGTTTGTCCCGAAGAACCTGACTGCCCTGGGAATAAAGTCCTGTGGGCATGGCCGGCGTCAGATGTGCCTGATGGATAAGTACGGCTTCCCCCGGACATCAGCCAAAAAGACCGGACGGATGTACGGCTTCAAAACCGGAGATATTGTGGAAGCGAAAGTGCCGAAAGGGAAATATGCTGGCGTCCATTATGGACGTGTCGTTGTCCGGGCGAGTGGATGGTTCCGCATTGGCAACGCTGAAGTGTCCCACCGCTACTGCCGGATAGTGCAACGGGCAGACCATTTTGAGTACACAAGAACAAGAAAGGAGGGCGGCTCCTCCACCTGCTGAAGCAGGTGGTTTCTGCCGCGGAAGAATTATCTATGACGCCGCGCGCCTACCAACTTGTTATCGTCGGGCTGCTATCGGCCCTGGTCACACAAATCGCCCTGCTCTATATCCCAGCGGAGCGGCTTTACGACATTCCCCGCCCGGCGGGGGTGGTGTATGCGCAGGTGCTTTCAGTCCAGGTCAGCAACACTCCGACTCCTACGCTGGAACCATCTCCAACGGCAGTCCTGACGCCCACGCCGGCGTTGAAAAACCCGCCGACACCTACGCCAACGGCGCAGCCAGAAAACACGCCCACCCCGGCGGTGGATCTGCTGGCGCAATGCCGGCGCATAGATGGTATGAGCGAATATGAGCGCACCCGCGCCTTATCTGAACTAACCTGGCAGCCGGACTACCAGGGAGCGGTGGTGATCCCATCCTGCAACCTGGTGGCGGGGAACGAACCGCAAGCGATTGTGCTGCACTATACTGGCGGCAGCCTGTCGGGAGCGACAAACCGATTCCAGTCACCCAACGAAGCCTCGGCGCATTACGTTGTGGATCGTGATGGAACGGTTTATCAGATGGTCCCGGAGCGGTACGGCGCGTACCATGTCAATTGTTACAGCAAGCGCAGCTTTTGCCTGGAAACCTGCCCGATCTGCGAGGATGGGGAGGGCCGGCTGGTGGAACCGTACCTGCAAAGCATCGGGATTGAAATTGTGAACTGGGGTCCGGTGGACGAAAACGTAGAATTTACCGGCCCGTTGTACGAGGACTACCAGATGGCGTTTGGTCATCGGTACTGGGAAGATTACACCCCGGAGCAGATTGCGGCGCTGAAAGCGCTGGTTGAAGATATCTGCGCCCGGTGGGGCATCCCGCTGGATGCTGAGCATGTGATTGGTCATTCGTTGATCAACCGCAAAACCGATCCAGGGCCGGCGTTGAATCTGTTTTGGAATCGGTACGGAGTGCCGGCGCGTGAAGCGATCTGGCCGCAGCCGTAGCAACTCGTAGTTTATTTGGGAAGAAAGCGAGGATAAATTCATGAAAGTGCGCCCAATTATTTTTAGCAGCGACATGGTTGATGCCATCCTACATCGCAATAAAACGCAGACTCGGCGAGCGGTTACTCGATTATTGAAGGTCGGGCCAATCACGGAATTTTCTATATCGCCAATGCAAGGTGAAACATATCGCGTCCAATACGATTATCGCTTTCGCGACAGCCGCCATCATATCAATGACGTAAGGTCAGAGTATGTAGTAGAGCGTTGCCCCTACGGGCAGCCAGGTGATCAGCTATGGGTGCGCGAAGCGTGGATGATTGATGATCAGCAAATTGTTTATAAAGCAGACAATCAGTATTATGGCGACGGTTGTAAATGGCAGCCGGCGATGTTTATGCCCCGTCAAGCCAGCCGGATCACCCTGGAAATTAAATATGTCTGCATCACGCCCTTACAGCATATGTCAGATAGCGATTGCAGGGCTGAAGGCATTGATGCGGTTGATTATCCTGAGTTCTCGTACATAGCTTTATGGGACAGTCTGAATGCCAAACGTGGCTATTCGTGGTTGTCGAACCCGTTAGTCTGGGTGATTCAATTCAAGGTGGTGCAAAATGCCGCGTGAAAATCTGACAGGTAAATCGAACACACGGTATCGCTGCCGGGTTTGCGGTAAGCTCACCGCAGGGCGCTTGCCAGTCAACGACCACAATCACCGGGAACGCGGCGACGGTACTTTTCGGTATCCGCGCCGGCATTGCGGGCCAGACGGGAAAATCTGTGATGGGTGCTACAAAGAAGCAGAATGGGTGGTGGTGAGATGAAAATCAACCTGGTCATTTTACTGATCATCGCCGGCTTGCTGGCCGGCTGCACGCCCTGGCAGGTGCGGACAGAGACGCCTACACCGGAGCCGGCGGGGACTGAGGTCACGATAGACAGTTCGAGAGCCTTTGCGCTTGACGGCAGGATAACGCTTGAAGTTGGCGAATACTGGTCGGAATGCAGCGAAGGTGCGGTACTGACTGCGTTTTTGGTGTCCGGTGAAACTGCAACCGGGCATACGTTCTGCGTCGTAACTGGGTCGGTTGTGGAAGTATCTGATTACTGGATCAAAGTACTGGATATCGCCATTGTTGAAAACAAGCAAACGCTGACGCTGAAAATCGCGGACACGGGAACGAATAGGTGAAAGGAGAAAAAATGACCAATCGGAAAACGAAAATCATTATAGCGATTGCCGTCGTTGCGTTCTTTTTGAGCATGTCCACCATTGCATTTATCGCTATCCGGGCCATCGTGACCTCACTGATTGGCGGCATGACGCCGGAAACCGCCGCAGGTGTATCGGCCTGGATAAATTCGGCAGGAGGTTTGGCATGAGCAACAGTCAGGGTGGTGACAAGCTGATAATCGCCATTGTTCTTATCCTGATACTGATTGCCTGCTGCATCTGCGGCGCGCTGGTATGGATCAGCACAGGTCATCTGACAGGCGAGGACATGAGCAGCCTTCTCGGAATGGCAGTTGTGGGCTTTCTGCTACTGCTCATGTTTGGGCTGGCGTTTATCAACCCCAAGTGGCTGCTTTAATTCAATTCAAATCAAAGCAAGGAGGTGATTAATGTTGGTCGGGGATAGAATCAAGCTCATTCGCCAGAAGGCCGGCATCAGTCGGGAGCAGATTGCTCAATGCCTGGGTGTTGATCCGGGCGTCATGGCCGAATACGAAAGCGGGCAGCGCCCGATTCCGGTCAATCACCTGGAACGCTTTGGGAGCCTGTTTGGACTGCGCCTGGCCGACCTGGTGCTGGTGGATGATACCAGTGAGGAATCGTGGGATTTGAAGCCGCGAAGCAGGATTGCACTCCCGACTGGCATTGACGGGGGTGATCTGTCCGGCATTGCCGATGTCGGCAGGATTGTATTGAACCTGGATGAGATGGCGACGTTGGTGCAAAAAACGCCAATGCCTGAACAAAGTAATTAGCCGGCAGTTTGACAATCCTGGCAAAGCGTGACCAGATTTTCAGGCTTGTTGTCGCCCCCATCTGTGATGGGAATCCGGTGGCAAACATGCAGGGATATGTCATCCCCTTTGACGGGGCTACGATGACATTTTGAGCAGGTGTAGTTATCGCGTTCCAGGATCGAAGCGCGTAATGCCGGCGTGAAGTGTTTCAGGACAGTCTTTTGTCTGGAAGATAAACCTCGGATTGCAGGTTTTTTATCTTCGAGGTTGTATCGTTTAACGCATTCCTCGCAATAATAGCTGTTCCCGAAACGCAAGCAAATGTGAGGTATTTTGAAATTACTGGTAAATTGGGACTCGGTAGATCGAGCGAGTATTCCAGTAGACTCCCAAACGTGTTTGGGAGTGGAGCAAATGCGAAGGCTATTCTCAGCACGGATACCGGGTAAATATTGCTCAATTTCCGATTCAATTTCAGAAACAATCTGAACAACAATTTTTGCGGGCAAGTGCTCATTGTTCTGCCCAAAAACAGGAAAGTCATTCAGATTTTTACCGCCAATCGCGAAATTGGCTATGGATCCGCGCTCAGAAATGAATCGGTTCATAGCATTTTCGTCCTCGGTGATCACGAGGTGGACAGTTGTGTAGTAGAAATACCAATAATATTTCAAGCGGGATGGATCAAACCAGGTCAAAGTAAAAAAATTACTGTTGGGCCGGCCATTATCGGCTTCAATCATTCCCTGTGTCATTCCGTACCAGAAGATCAGGCGAGACAACCACTCTTTTGTTCTTTTTAGTTTAGAACTAATATTGCTTTGCCTCGCTAAATCTTCGAGATCAATTGACATGAGTGTTTCCTCTTTTGGTAAGGGCAAAAAATCAAGCGGTTGCAAAAGTCAAAATAACTTCTTCTCTCATTCGGTTTTTCATTCGCTCTCCGGAAGCCTCAGAATTGGGGGGAGGGAGGTATCTTCTGGACTCTGGGATTGGCCGGCTGGTTGTAGACTCCATTGTAAATCCCCGGTTCTGTGCAAGCAGGGTTAATGCCTCAGAGTTTTTGATATGGATACCATGAATAGCCGAATTTCCAATTACAAAGATAGCCCTTCCACCATCCCGGAGAACCCGCCGGCACTCTGCAATGGTAGCCCCCATATCATGAAGATAACGAATAATCATATTGCGATAATAGGGTTTGAGAGAGGTAACATCGCCAATCTGGGGAAGGATCGTTGAAAACTCCGCAAGTTCAGTGGTTGGTAGAGAATGCTCGGCCCCGATATTACTGGACCTGATTTTTCGAAGGCCATCAATTGATTGCCCCATCCAAACCAGTGAAAGTTTATGCCCGCGAATATAATCAATAGCATTAAGGTAGGGCGGGGAAGTAATAATTAAATCAATGCTGGCACTATCGATAGGCATTGATCTCGCATCACTTTTGATGACCTGGGCAGGCAAAACTGCCGGGTTATTGGTCCTAAAAGGTGCTTTTCTGGCAATGTAATCAACGGCATGTAAGAATTTATTGAATGGCGTCACGGGAGCTTTATCGTATTTCCGGTGAGGGCGGCTGTGCGAGACATCCATCGCCAATGAAACCCCAAGCTTTTTTGTGATGATAAGCCTGGAGAATGCCGTCATTAGAAGATTCCTCTCATCTGGATTCTCCACTTGAGAAATACAATTTGATAAAGCAGCCAGTTCAATGCGATTTGCTTCATCAAACCAAAAATCAATGAATTTTTGGGTTTGATCATCGGCTCCGCGAGGGTAAGCAGTTTCTGGACATAAGTGAGCAGCCTCAGCAATCGCACTGTTCAGAATTGACGCTGCCAACCTGGTCAGCCTTTCAGGAGCGACATCAGCACACCAGGCGCGGGCTATCATGACTGCGAGCGGGTCTGTATCGCACCCAATAGCCTGATGCCCACGAGCTTTTGTAATTACCAGGGTTGTACCCGATCCCGCCATCGGATCAAAAATTCGCATGGGTTTGCCGCTGTCTGGGAGATTCTCCCACACAATTGACGGGGCCATCCTGGCCGGGAAAGGGTGGATCGGTTGAATATTGAGCATTCCGGTAGAATCGGTCATAGCGATAAATTCCTTTGACTGTCAGTGCTTTCACCAATTGAATCTAAAATATCTTTAATCACCAGTTCGGGCCGGCTTCTGATCTCAACGGTATTTTCACGCGCAAAGACCAACCCCGGAGCCATAATTTGCATCGCTTTACAATGCTCAATTAGCTCAGATTTTTTCATTCCAATCGGCGGTTTTCGATGTTCTAATTCAACTTGGACGGCCGCATATTCGATGGGAGAATCAGGATGTGAGTGGGCGCGTTCCCATATCGTTTCCAGGATTTCCTTATAGGGCAATTGAGGTGCGCTAACACTCTCGATGGCGTCTATCCACTCATGAGATTGTTCTGGAGTAATGCAGGTGGTAAACAACTCTCGTAATTTTTTCAATCCAATTCGTTTCGTCGGCACAAGTCTTACCAGTCGGGCCAGGTCATCAATCAACATTAAGGTTATGGTTCTGCCGGAGGTTCTCTTTAATTCCTGGATTTCTCTTACCGAAGCAGCATCCTCACCGGTGGAAGTCTCAAATCCGTTTCCGATGACGATATGGTGATGGCATTGATAATCTTCCATGTGTCTGGCTATCCCGGACACACCCAATCGCTTGGCACTAACTTTGCCACCGCTTTTAGCTTCCAATCCAACCTTATATCTTTGAAGGTTTCCGTCTTCAGATGCAGGTAGAAATGCCTCGGCAGTACCGTCTGGTTTCCCACTACCACCAATCCGGATGACATTATCAAATCCAATTGCCTCAAATGCGGCGCGCATTTCCAATTCAAGGCGACTCTCATCGTCTTTGGCTTCTAGAAGAGCGTATGCGATCATACCAGGAGTGCGTCTGATAGCAGAGCGGACAAAAGTCCGTAAGATCTCATCTCGTAATTTGAGTATGCTGCGAATTTTGCTTTCGTCCAAGTCCATTGAATAAAGATTAGCTTCCATGAGGATTTCTGTCATGGCGTACAATTCAAGCGGCATGCTGCTCGAAGATTTCGAATACAAATCTTGAAATGCCGCCACGAATGGATGAGAAGTGTTGATCAGCAGCTTGCTGTTTTCAACATCATAAATAGCAATACCTGAACTCGAATCTGCTGGAACCAATTCAACATTTTGGGCAACCGCCTGATCCGTAGCATTAAGTCTGGCCCCTATGGAATCAATAAGTTTTTGCTTGTCGCTGTCGTTTAAACCACCGCGGATACGCATGTAAATCGGATGCGCCTTGTTTTCAATAACGAGCCTGGCTAGAGAAAAAAGCGGTGTGCGTGTCACGCTCCCCGGTACTGATGACAGGCGTGCGGCAAGCAGAGAAGATGGTGATTGGGCTTTTTCAAAATCCACTAGGCGATTGCGGACCAGGTTAAAGGATGCGTGAAGAAAATTCTGGGCCAGGCGGTATAGTTCACCCTCCATAAGCGATTCTCTTGATGATCTAAGGTCACGATCCAGGCCGTCTATATGGACAACCATCCTGAATTGGGAAAAAGTTCCATGCCGCAGCAAATTGCGTTGAATACCGAAACCATCATCTTCAACTGCCGTGTTGATCATTCTGCCACGAACATAGACAAAGAATCCATGACTGCGGCCCATTTCAGATGATTTCCCACTTGAGATATCATTTTTATATAGCTCAATATAGCCTGTGATCCGCCCCAATGCAGGGTGCGATAACCCGTAACGGTGAATTGAATCAGGCTGTTCATTGACATCCTCGGTAACAGTTAAATCATCCGGGCATGGGCTTCGCAGAGTGTTGTCTAAAATGTCCTTGCCAATAATCCACTTTTCAATCAAAGGCTCGTCTATTTTGGCGGGTTCGATAACATCACCATCAATAAATAGGTGGAAGTCATCGCGGAGAGGCATTGCTGAACGCAAAATCCAGGAAAGTCTTGACCTGGTGATTCTTTGACCCATAGGCTTTAACTTGGACATGATTGCAACCGTCCAGGAGAGCACCGCATTTTTCCCAAATAAACGCAGCGCCCGATAACCTGGCTTGTATCCAGTAGTCCATTGTTCAAGCAAACGCTCCGCTTCCAACTCGGTTAGTTCTCGAATATCCAAAGAAATATGCTTGTCGTCATATACGCCGTCCCGTTCGATGGAATCGTCTCGGAACTGAACCGGCAACGCAGTTTTATAATCCATCGTCGTTGCATAGTATGTTCCGTTGGATTTACAAATATGCGTCAGTTTATCGGCCAGCACATAGGTGGCGAGTTTCCCGATGCCAAATTTACCGATAGGTTTCCGGCCTTTGCCGGCGGGATGATTATTCCGCCGTGAACTACGGCCAATAATCCAGTGTTCTTTGAGTGCATGAACATCCATTCCCTGCCCATCATCTATGACGACAATAGTGGCATCCGGGTCCGTGAGGTTGGGAGAGAGGATCACATGAACATTCTCCGCACCAGCGTCGAAAGAATTAGAAATGAGTTCTTCAATAGCCTTATTGGGGCTTGAATATAAACCTTCGGAAAACAATTGAATAATTCGGTGACTGATCCGAACGTCTATCGAGTCTATTTTTGCGCCTAAAGAAACAAATTCTTCTGTCATGATGTTCTACCTGTGTGTAATCTGCTGCCGATTAGAAGATACCCGGTCTGGCAACTTAAGTAAAGATGAAAATTTGTGCAGAGCATGAAAAACGAACATTATTTCTTATATTTTACCGTATACGAATAAAAGGGGGCAGAATTCCATGCATGGCAGATGAAGCAGACTTTGGCTGAATGTTCTCATATTTGGTTGGTGTAACGGCTATTTCCAAGAATTCCTCCTTGCTTTTGGAGAATTACCTGTATAATCTTCATTGACTGTTGCCGGGTATAATGCCATTGTCAATATTCAATTTTTTTATCCAGAGGAAAACACATGCCCAATCAGCCGCTATGTGAAGTATTTGGGTATCCTGTCTCAAATTTTTCGCAGGATGCCAATCACGCTCGCACCAATAAAATCTGCCCCTATAAACCAGGTATGGCAGCCTGCACAAAAGATAAAGCGAATGATCCTCTCGGTGTCTGCTCGATGTGGGATGGCGCTACTCCGGTCATTCTCTGTCCTGTCCGATTTCTGGAAAGCGGAACTATTTTTCGGGCAGTAAACGAGTTTCTACTTCCGGGCGTCCAGAATCCGCGAATGGTTTATGAGGTCCGCCTGGTAGATGCAGCCGGGCAGAACATTGGGCGCATTGATGGTGTCTTAGTAGGGCAAGAGAATGGAACTGTAACTGATTTTGGGGCATTAGAGATACAAGCTGTTTACATTTCTGGCAACATCCGATCGCACTTTGCCTACTACATTGCTGACCCCCAAAACCACTACCAAACCGGCAATCCAGCCGAAAAATATCCCCGCGCCGACTGGTTATCCTCGGTAAAAAGAATAGTTCACCAATTTAACGCAAAGGGCGCAATTCTGATTACAGAGTGGGGAAAACGCATGGCATTGGTGGCACAATCTGCGTTTTATCGCAATTTCACTTTGATTCACGGCATACCAGAAACCACACCTGATAAAGCTGACATCGCTATATTCCTGTATCAACATGTTCACAACCCGATCGAAAACCGGTATAATTTGAAATTAGAACAGACAGTCTATATTGAGTTTGGCGAATTACTGAAACGGTTTACATCTATTCAGGCAGGGAACATCGAGGATTTTGTTGCCGTCCTGGAGCGAAAAATACGTGGACAAGGAAACAATGACGGATCAACTCCAACAAATCCATCAAATCCAACTATTCCAGGCATCAGTGATGACTAACAAGCCTGTGAATGTCGCCTCGGTCGCGCAGCGATCTCCGTTTCGTTATCCGGGTGGCAAAACCTGGTTTGTTCCCTTCGCCGTAGCCTGGCTATCCAGGATGGAGGACAGACCCAGGTGGTACGTTGAACCGTTTGCCGGTGGAGCAATCGTTGGTTTGACGGTGGCGTTTGAACACCTTGCTGATCACGTCATCTTGGTTGAGATGGATGAGCGTGTTGCGGCAGTATGGGAAACAATAATTACCGCCGGGGAAGGGAAATGGCTGGCAAACCAAATTGAGCAGTTCCAACTGACGGCCGACAATGTAAACCACGTCCTGTCGCAGGCATCTACCACAACCCGCGAGCGTGCATTTCAAACCATCCTGCAAAATCGCACGGCTCATGGCGGCATCCTTGCTCCGGGGGCTGGGATGATCAAGAATGGAGAAGCAGGCAGGGGAATTGCAAGCCGCTGGTATCCTCAAACCTTAGCCAGGCGCATTCGCGACATTGACACAATTCGCGACAGGTTCACTTTTATCCAGGGCGATGCTTTTCCAATAATAGAGGCGCACAGCCAACCTGATGTTGTGATGTTTGTCGATCCTCCGTATACTGCGGGCAACGGCAAGCGCGCTGGTTCGCGCCTATACACCCATTTTGAGATCGACCATGATCGTCTTTTTACACTTATGGCCGATACCGCAGCAGATTTTTTGATGACCTATGATAATGATAGCTATGTTGTGGGTATGGCAGAGAAACACGGTTTGGTTCACAGACCCATCGCCATGCAAAACACCCATTTAGCGAAAATGACAGAATTGGTTATCAGCCGGGATTAAGGCAAGTAATGTGATATACAGCGGGAATGGGACACCGCTCGTTCTTTTATTTAATTGTCACGTCCTTGATACCTAATGGTTCGCACCCAACCAAGACCCAAAACATGCTATAATTAATTCGTAAGTTACAACTGAATAAACCAAGTAGTAATCCCGGCGTAACGCCGGACAAGCAAGAACTCAACTAAGTATTCAATCGGTCATACAGGGACGCTAGATCAAGGCGGCCAAATGTATGGCCGTTTTTCGTTTTAACCCCCGGAACAAGGAGCCGGATGCCAAAGCCCTTATGGAAGCAATCAACCTGACCAATATTCTTGTAGATGGCCTGACGTATGTTGCCAACGGCAGCCTGCTGCTGGTGTACCTGTTGGCGGGCAACCTGCCGGCGATCATGAGCCTGGCATCAGCGAGCTTTATCTTTCTGGTGCTGGATAGTGAAGTCCAGCGGCGGGCGGGTTTTCGGCCTCTGCGTGGCGGCCCGATGGGGCAGCCTGATTTACCGGAGCGGCGGGGGATGCTAGCGCAGGCGATGACGGATCAGCGGTCAGCCGGCCCGCAGCCGCGCACAGCGCAGATTCTGACCGGGATAGTGTTTGCCCTGTGGCTGGCGGCTCAGACCGGGATGGCTGCTCCCGTCCCCTGGATTGGAGCGGCGATGTGGCTGGTGGGTGTGATTGTCCTGCTGGTCATGCCGGATCATCAGCGTTTCAACCAGTTATGGTTTGTGAAAACCGGGCTGGCGGTGTATGCCCTGCTGGTGATTGGCAGCCGGATATACCTGGGCTACGCCACGCAGCTATCGCCGGAGCAATGGGCCGGCATCATTGGCAGCGCGGAGAGTGCGTCAGCGATCATCGCCAGCACCAAAGGCAACGTCACCACGATCATTTTGTGGGCGTTGTGGCTGGTGGCCCCCCTGGGGTACTTCTCGCTGCTGGTGCAGCAGGTATTTGTGAACCCGATGAACCTGGTCAGCCCGCTGGCCGGGGCGCAGGATGTCCTAAAGCGTATTCGGGAACGCGCGTAAGACAGAACTTTTACAACCCAGCCCCGCCTGGTGGCAGGCGGCCCAAAACGCAATTACCTGTTCTGAATCAAAACAGAAAAGGCGCGATAGGGCCAGGCAGGTTCGACTCCTGCCGGGGCGTCTAAATCTGCCCTGAATCATCTGAAAAAGCGCATCGGATCGGACCTGAACTGATCTGAGTAGCAACAGAAAATTCGGCAGATTAAATAAGCTGGTATCCCGGACGTTCTGCAAAGAACACCGGGACAAAAAAGAAACCAATCAAATCAACTCTTTACAAGTGACCAAAGGGAAAGGCTGCCCAAAGCGCAAGCGCCCGGAGGTCAAAATCACACAAGGAGAAAACCAAATGTACGACCTGCACCTTAACTCTTTATGTTTTGTTGGCCCATTCCCCGAATGGGCCGGCCAGGTCGCCATCGCGTTAGCGCTGGCACTGGCGGCAGCGGTCGTGATCATCCTGGCCGTAATGACGGTCACGGCGATCAGGATCGCTGGGAGCTTCCGCAAAACCGGAAAGCTCCCAGAAACGCTTATGAAATTCGCGGAGGCTCGACAGCCTCTGCGGGAACATAAGCACGTCCACTACTCGGTCGCGGCCACCGAGCAATTGGACAAGCAAGCACAACAACAGGCCGCGAACCCCGTCCCTCTTGATGAGGGCGGGTACGAATTCTTTGGAATTGACGGGAACTAACCGCCAATTCCACCCCAAGCGTCACCCCCATGCGGGGTGGCGCAGGGGGGCGGCTCACAACCTGAATACCTCCTCACAGGAGCGTGAACCTTCCCCCTGCGCTACCCGGCGCGAATGAAAAAAGGAGTTTTTGACCGATGGCAATTGCAGCACTCAAAGACATTCAAATCCCCTGGCTGACCGGCAAGCTGGGAAAGCAGCCCAAGCAGCCGTTGATCCCGGATGACCTGAAACTGATGGACAACGGGATCGCCTTCAAAGAAGCCGACGACACCCTGGATTATCTCTGGTATGCCGTTGAAGAAAAGGACAACGGGCGGGAGTATCGCGGGTTTCGAGTGGTGCGCCTGCTGGAACTGAAATTCATCCCGCTGGACGCCCGCGCCGATGCCGGCCTGTTGCAGAAGATGAAAACCGTCCTGCGCTCATTGTATGGGGCGAAGGTATCGTTTGTTTATCTGACTGCCGGCATCTTCACCGATCCGGCGGTGGGTATCATCCAGTGCTACGGCGTCTCGGTCTTTGCTGCGACGCTGGAAGAAGCCGCAGCAAAATCGCTGGGTGCGCTGAGCGCGCTGAAATCAGCCATGACCGGAGCGTACCGGCAGATGAAGCTCGAACCGCTGACTCCGGAAACCGGACAGTGGATATTCGGCGCAATGGCCGACATGAAACACGCCCTGGTCGTTGTTGGGCAGCCAGATCCGCGTGAGAATGCCAAAGGCGGCAGCCAGGCGTTATTCAATAACCCCCTGACCACCGGAAACAGTGCCGCGCAGCAGTACAGCTTGCAGCAGAACGAAATCCTGTTTCGGGGCATGAGTACGTTGAAAGAGGACTTTTTGTTCCTCGTCATGACCTCACCGATTGCCCTGGCCGACATCAGCGAAATGCTGATTGGCCTGGCCGAGAGTACCAGTACCTGGGCCTCGTGGCAGAACGGCGTGCGGGGAGCCTCGTTTGGCATCAGCCTGCCGGCGATCTTGAGCGGAGCCATGATGCAGTCCACGGCGCAGGGTTTTGGCGAAAGCGAAGGCACGTCGCACACAGATGGCACGGCGCACTCAACTGGCGCGGCCCATACGGAAGGGTCGGCGCACACCGAGGGGTCTGCCTACACCGTAGGCCGGACGCACTCGGTTGGTGAATCCACCACCGTTACCAGCGGGGTAGCCACATCCGAAATTCACTCCGTCTCGGACGGTGAGGCACATTCTGAAAGCAGCGGTGTATCGGACGGCACCATGTCGTCCAGCGGCACCAGCGGAAGCCATACGGCTTCCAGCGGCCAGTCGGACAGCGTTGGTGTTGGCGTCAATGCCGGGGCCAACCTGGGCGTGAATGCCGTTGCGCAGGGCGGCGTCAATGTTGGCGGCAGCGGCAGCTATTCACACGGCTGGACTGCGGGCGTTGCTGATTCGTCTGGCTGGATGGAGTCATCGGGATCATCGCATACCGAAAGCAGCGGGGTTTCGGACACCACGTCTCATTCTGAAACTCATGCCACCGGCGTCACCCGTTCCAGTTCAACCTCACACGGCACCAGCGAAACCTGGGGGACCTCCGAAGCTGCGACCAGCAGCCAATCGGACACCACCAGCGAATCGGATACGACCAGCGAATCAGATACCGTGTCCTCGTCCGATGGGACAACCAAAGGTTCTTCAGTCAGCCAGATGGTCGGGCGGGGAGCCTCATCCGGCCTGGCGGTTGGTGTGGCACCGTCGTTCTCCCTCAACCAGTCATACCAGTGGCAGTTTGATCCGGCCATCCTGGTCACGCAAATCCTGCGGGTCCAGCAGCGGTTGTTGGAAGGCGCGAGCAAGGAAGGCGCTTTCTACACCGACGCCTACGCCTTTACCCGGACGCCCCAGGGGAAGCAGGCCATGATGGGCCTGATCCCGGAGGCATTTCACGGCACCGAGGATGTTGTCACCGGCGTCCAAACGCGTGACCTGACGGAAGCCGAAGAACGATACATCCTCAACCATGCCGGCGCATTTTCGCCGTCCAGCCGGGTTGAAACCATCCCGGAAGTCATGAGCGGCTACATGGACTCCACGCTGCTGACCCTGCTGCAAACGGCAGCCTATACCGCTCCGGGGATGTTTGAAATGGGTACGGCGGTCACGGTGCAGGAAAGCACGCCCGATTTTGCCTTTTACCCCAACATGCGCGGGGATGTCATCCTGGCGAAACAATGGTCATCCGAACTGGCCGAGATTACACCCATGCCGCTGCGGTTGTCGCTGGAACGGCATTTTCACACCGCCTTCTGTGGTGACACAGGTTTTGGTAAAAGCGTGAGTGCTGAACGGCTGGCGTATGAAACCACGCTCAAGTGGCACTATCGCACGATCATCCTGGACTTTGGACAGGGTTGGCGGCGGGCGATGAACTGGGCTGGCCTGGAAGGGCGGGTGGACGTGCGCCAGGTATTCCCTGGGGCGCAGCGTCCGCTGCGTTGGAACATCTTGCAGGTGCCGAAGCGCATGGACCCTGGCCGCTATCGAGCGATGGTGGCCGAACTGATGTCGAACGCGGGCCGGATGGGGCCGCGTCAGTTGGGCTTTTTGCGCCGGGCGATTACCGAAGTGTACGAGGATTGCGGCGTACTGCCGGCTCCTGACCGGCCTGGGTATCAGGTGGTCCAAAACCAGGCCGAAATTGATGCAATTCAAACCCGCCGGGCTGAATACAACCAACCGCAAACAGAAATCAAGGTTGGCGTCCCGTTGAGCGCCCTTACCGCATTGGATCGGCAAGCCCTGTTCGTAGAGCGCAGCAAAAAGGCCAGCTTTGCGGAAGTTGTGCGCCGGTTGCGCAAGGCGCAAGACGCCCTGGGCAAGAACGATCAAACCTCCCGCACCAGCCTGGAAGGGCTGCTGCTGCGGGTTGAAACCTTTGAAGAAGGCGAGATGGCCCGGCAGTACGGCCCTGGGCCGGACAGCCTGCCGATTGAAGATTTGGGACTGCTCGGCCCAAAGGAAGACCCCTGGGGCATGGTGGTGATTGAAGGCGGTTCTGAAATGAGCGACGAATTTGCCAAAAGTGCGATTTTATCGCTGCTGGCAAGTGTGCTTTATTTTGATGCCGTCTCCCGCCGGCGGGAAAGCCTGTCGGGTTTGAAATTCCCGCCGATGCAGATTTTCTTTGAGGAAGCAAACAAAATCCTGTCGGGCGTATCCACAGGTGGAGCGGCCTCGGATCAGCCGAACTCAGCCGGCGGCGGGGTCAGCGAGATATTTCAGACCATGTGGCGGGACGGGCGCAAGTACCGCATCTTCCTGCACCTGATGGTGCAGACCATCAGCGAACTACCGGAAGGGATCATGTCCTCCTGCAACAATATTTTTGTAGTCCAGACCAAAAACGCCAAAGACCGGGATATGGTCATGGCGCATATTGGCCGCAGCGAGAAGGGCTTTGTGAACACGGAATACAAACGCTACCTGGCGCGTATTCCAATCAAGATGGCGGTGGTGAAACTCGGCTACTCCGATGATGTCACCCAACTGGAACCGGTGCTGGTGAACCCGACCTACGTTCCCGGCGCAGAACCCGATGACAGCGAGATTGTTCGCCGTCTCGGAGCGAGATAAGAGAGAAGAAAGAGAAAAAGAGAAGAAAAAGCAATGTCCATCCAATCGTTTATCATCCTCCCTTTACTACTTGTCCTGCTGCCGGCCTTTGTGGGCGTCTGGGCGGCTGCGATCCTGCTCAACCGGCGGGGTAAGAAAGCGTGGGTTATCGGGCTGGGCGTGACTGGCTGCATCCTGGGACTGGCAATTTTGGCCCTGGGACTGCTGGCGATCCTGCCCGTCCTGCCAGCGGTTGAGCCGGAGATGTTCCCGACTCCGAACTTTGATTTGATCCCAACCATCTGAAAATGACAGGCGAAAGCAGCCCTGTTATTTGCCGTCAGAATGCCGTTTGGTGGCCTTGCCTGCCACTGAAGCACGGTGTTCTGTGCGGCTATCTGGTAATTCAAGGAGGTGTCTGGCATCCAGGAGCGTGATATTGGCGCAAGCAAACAGCGTTATTCAGCCGGCGTTGAAAAAGCTGGCAAACCAAAATCAATGTTCAAAACGAGAAAAGGAGACTTGAAAAAACTTATGGAAAAGAAACGATCCCCGATTGTCCCGATTGTGCTGGCCGTAGCGATTGGCCTGCTGACGATCCTGCTGCTGAACGGCGTGATTCGCCCGACTCCGATGGTGGTGGCGAAAGTCGCGATTGCCCCTGGCACCGTGCTGACGGCTGACCAGTTGGAAGTGCGGACTGTCCCGGCGGGTGGCCGTCCTGCGGATGCCTTCAAAACGGTGGAAGAAGTCATTGGTCAGTCTGTGGCGGTGCAGCGCGCGGCGGGCGACGCCATTACCGCCTCCATCCTGGGCGATAATGCGCAGGCCGGCATCCCGGCCCAGCTTGAACCGGGTCATGTGGCGATTGCCGTGAACGTGGACCTGTCCAGCGGCGTGGCTGGTTTACTGCGCCCCGGTCAGACAGTGACCATCATTGGTTTATTGACCCCGGATGTTGTCAGCAGCCAGGCGGGACTGTCGAGTGTCATCCCCGCATCCTCGGTTATTGTCCCCGGCCCATCAGCAGACCCCGAAACCATGCTGACGCCCACCCCTACGGCAACGCCCATTCCCCTGATGGGTCCGGTGGGTCGTATCTCGATCAGCGGGCTGCGTGTTCTGATGGTCCCGCAGTCGTTCCAGTATCAGGAAATCCCTGCCGGCGCGAGCCAGGAAGAAATGTTCGCCAGTTCAGCCACGTCGAGCAAGGACAGCGGCGTGATTGTGCTGGATGTTCCCACGACCCCGATGGAAGTTGCGCCGGGCGTGTTTGTCAATCCGGCGACCTTGATTGCGGCGCTGGATCAGTTTGGCGTCGTGTATCTGGCGCTTGAACCGAGCGGCGGCCTGGTGGTCGCGGAAAAAGACATCCTGACCCTCAACCTGGCAAGCCTGTATCAGTCCATCAACGGCAACAACCAGGTGTCTGTAGCCGCCACCCCGACGACTGTGTACCGGCCAACGGCAACCCCAGAACCGGTCGAACCCGCAGCCACCCCTGAACCCACCCTGCTGCCGACCCTGGCCCCGAAACCCTAAAGTAAGGAAACTGCTGCCATGTTGAATCAGGAAGCAAAGGTTTTGACCATGCTGGCCGGCACGAGCGCCGAGACGGTGTTTTATCAGATGATGCCGGCGTTTCAGTCGGACACGCGTTTCAGCGTGTCATCGGTTGTCACCAGCTGGTCTGATTTTGAGAAGCAGATCGAGCAGTTGAGGCCGAATCTGCTGGTTGTCCAGGGGGACATAGCGCCCAACCCGGACACACTGATTGCGGCCCTGGCCCGGATGCAGGTCTGGAACGGCGTAGCCCTGGTTGTACTGCAAGCAGCGCACCGGGAGTTTCGCGGCAAGTTTGAAAGCGTCAGTGTGGTCAGGGGCGTGTTTGTCCTCCCGGTGAACTGGGGGGAATTGGTCCAGGCAGGCTACGCTGCCGTGTCCACTGAACGGGCGCGCGGTGCGGCTCAGGCTCCCCTGCAAACGGCAATGGGTTTTCGGGCGGCGACATCCGTGACTGGAACCCGTGTGGTTGCGTTCTTGTCCGGGTCAGGCGGCGCAGGCCGTTCAACCCTGGCCGAGAACATTGCCTATGAACTGGCGGTGCGGTTGAATGTGCGCACCCTGCTGATGTCAATGGGACTGCCGCCCTCGGCGGCCATGAACCTGGGCTTGAAATACACCCCCAATGCCGGCGAGTTTTTTGCCCGCCCTGGGGATGGATTTGCCAGCGCGATCCAGACGAAGGAAGGGCTGGATGTCATTGTCGCGCCTGAAAACTCGGTGGAATACGCACGAGCGGCTGAAACATCGGCCAGCGGGAAAGCCGAGGCAAACTCGATCTACTCGCTGGTGATGGCAAGCTGGACGCGCAGTTATGCCGGCGTCATGCTGGACCTGCCGTGCAGCGAAGGGATTTGGACGATGCACCCGCTGATGGCGGCGAACACCGCGATCATTGTCTCCCGTCCCACCCTGGCTGACCTGGCAGCGACCCGGCATCTGCTGGTACTGCTGATGGAGCGGATGCGCAACGAACACCGCATCCCGCAGGAATCCATCTTCATGGTGCTGAACCAGGTCAGTGACCGTTCCCGGATTACCGCCAGCCAGTTTTATCAAGAACTGGTGCAAAGCTACGGCTGGGCACCGCCGGTTTTGGCGGTGATTCCATACGACCAGAACATCCCGAACACCCAGGATGATCGTGTCCCGGTGGTTGGGAAGGTGGATGGCTTTACAAAGGGCGTCCGCACTATCATCAACGGCTTGTTCCCTGGCATGGGCGGCAGCGCCGAATCCGACCCGCAGCGCAAGAAAGGTCTGTTGGGCGGCTTGTTGGGAGGTCGAGGTTAACATCATGGACAACATTGTGCAGATCGTCCCCATCACCGGCTATACAGCCGTGTTTGAGAACGTGAACGACGACAAATATCATCCTGTGGACGGGGACGGCAATCCCCTTGAAGCAAAGCCAGTTACGGATATTTTGGCCGAAGTGGATACCAATCTAGTTACCCTGCCGGTACTGTTTTTCGCCCTGGTAAAGAGTGAAATTCCCCGTGCCGGCGGGGAAATATCCCGCCTGGTCGGGGTCTTTCTTGACCCCGACTATGGGTATCTCGAATTGTGCGAGCGGATGGATAGTGAAACTGTTTATGTGGGCCGGCTCCTGGGGTATCTGCCCCCCGACCCGCAATCCCATCCCGCGCTGATGAACAATTACCGTTGGATTACCGCTGCGCGAATTGACGAGCGGTATGTCGAAGAAACTGCCTGGCAACAGGTTTTGGAATCAAAGAAATAGAGAAGGAGTAAAAAGTGAACATTAAGGATAAATGTGAGGTGATGGTTGTTGACCTCATGCTTTTGCTGAATGCCGAATATCTGGAAATGACTCCTGGTGACGATGATGTTGTATCTGAATTACAAGATATTGGAGCCGTCAGCCAGGTAAATTTCCTGAGATCGCTGGAGGGCAAAACCGTCGCGCTGCCGGCAGATTGGCGCGCTGATATGCTCTTGTCGTTGCTGATAATTCCCGATGCCGCTGATGACGATGAAACGGGCAATACAAAAAAACTATCAGACCTTGTTTTGGACATTGCGGACATCATCGCCCAAAAGTACCGGGTTATTGAAGTGCCGTTCGCTAAACAGGTGGCTATTGAGTACGCCAGGCTGCTTGACCTTCTGCCCCCCGATGATGACACCGAGGATGTGCTCATGGACACAACCGGTTGCAGATTGACCTGTAAATACGCTGCCCTGGCCCGATCAATGGGACTGGGATTCAAGACAAATAATTACCAGTTTTACGATTTAGTAATCAAGGGAAACCCTGATGAGTATTCTTGGGTTGAACTGATTGCGGATATGTAGGAGCAAAAGTGAGCCTATTAAGTGTTTTTGACGACAAACAGACTTCGCAGCAGGCGGTCAGCGGCGACCTGCGAAGCGAAGTGGCGACTGAAGTCATTGATGTCATTAATCGCGAGTTTGCGCCGAGCCTGCTGCAACGCCCCAACGAGGCTGAACGTCAGCGGGTTTCGGAGCGGATTGCCTCGCTGGTGACACAAGCCCTGCGAAAGCGAGCAGCCAATCCAGGGCCGGGGTACGAAAGCGACCTGGCCGGCGAATTATCCCGCCGGCTGATGGGCCTGGGTTTTCTGGATTTACTGCTGCCCCCGACCCGGAATGACCTGTCTGAAATTACGGTGTACTCCACCGGACTGGTACAGGTGATGCGGAAGGGCGAGATTCGGTGGGAGACAATTCCCATGCGGCCAGAGCCGGAAGAAATTGAGCGGGTGCTGGATCGGCTGTTGGGTCCGCAGAACAAATCGCTCAACGAAACCAACCCAAGCATCAACGCCAAACTGCCGCGCACCGAGGATAATCCTGGCGGCGGGCGTGTGAAAGCCCTGCATCGGGTAATTGTTCCCCCAGGGCGCAACCACTCGATCAACATCCGCTTGTACGAGCAGAAGCCGGTCCTTCCCGAATGGCTGATTGAACGCCAGGCGTTGAGCGCCGAAATGATGAACACCCTGCGCCGGGGAATGGAATCAGGGCAGCGAATCCTGATCACTGGCGGCACCCGCACCGGCAAGACAACCCTGCTGTCGGCCATCTGCAACTTCCTGCCTCCGGCCTGGCGTGTGTTGAAAATCGAAGATCCAGAAGAAATCTGGATTGCCCGTGACACCGTGCAGACGATTGAAGCCCGTCCGCGAGCGGTGGGGACTGAAGTCCAGCCCTACACGCTGGCTGACGGCGTGGATGATGCGATGCGTATGTCGCCGGATTACCTGATTATTGGTGAAGTCCGGGATGGACGGGCAGCGCAGGCGTTGTTTCGGGCCATGATGACCGGCCACTCCGGGGCTTGTACCTTCCATGCGGATAGTCCGCGTGAAGCGGCCAGCCGGCTGGCAACGATCATGGGCGCTGATGCGGGTGTGCGCAAAGCAGACGCCAATCAGATGGTGGCTGATTCAGTGGACATGCTGGTACAGATCGGCATCCGGCATGAGAAACGGTGCGTCACCACGATTGCGAAGATTGCCCGTGAACTGCGGGGCGGGGATGTCTGGTTTGATCCCTTGTGGCAGTATGACGAAACCAGTCAGCCCGGCGCGCCGCGCTGGGAAAAACTGGCCGAATTGGAATAAGGAAGGAGTAGAGAATGACGGTATATCTGATTGGTATTTTAGCAGCCGCATTGATCTGGCTGCTGTTCGGCCCCAAACTGGGCGGCATGAAGAAAGGCAAGGCGAGTGAAGCCCTGTCCGATGCGTACTCGATGGAACAAACCCGCAAGCTCAGCGAGATGAACCCGGACTCGCTGGAATACAAATTGGCCGCGTCGGGCGTGAACTGGCGTCCGGCAACGTTCAAATGGGGGCGTATCCTGCTCGGCATTGGCGGGGCGCTGGTGGTGTGGACGGTACTGCCGGGTGTGCCGGCGCTGGCAATTGGCGGGCTGTTGTTCTATGTGCCGATGGCCTGGCTGACCGATAAGGTCAAGGGCCGGGGGCGTGAGATTGACAAAGAACTGCCCATTGCCATTGGCCGTATCTCGGCGGGCCTGCTGGCCGGCGGCTCAATGGCTGATGTACTGGATGAAGTTGCAGTTTCGATGGGATTACAGGGCAAAAGCCCGCTGTCCGGCGAACTGCATCTGACGGCGGCAGAACTGCGCAGCAAGGAACGCAGCGAGGCATTTCAAAACCTGGCGCAGCGGTCCCCGTCGTTGTCTCTGTCCAACCTGGCCTACCTGCTGGAAGGGTATCTGGAATCCGGCGGCAGCAAAAACAACCAGGTGTTGATTGAATCAGCGACACGGGTGCAGCAAATCCTGGTCGCCCGCAACCGGACGAAGGCCAAAGCTGGCGACGCCATGCTCTCGGCAAAGGTTATTCCCGGTGTGTTGGCGATTGTGCTGATCTATCTGGCGCAGGACCCGATGGTGAAACAAAGCCTGATGGTCATCCCGGTTCAGGTCGTCCTGGGCTTAACGATTGGCGCGATGGTAATGGGTTACTTCATCATGCGTTCAATGGTCATGGAAGCGGCATAAGGAAGGAGTGTAGCAATGACTGGATTGATAATTGTGGTTGGTGTCTTGGCGGCGATCTTGATTCTGGTCGTCACAATGGAGTATGTTCCCACCATGCGGCGGGGCAAGGCAGCGCAGGCGCTGGCCGAAAGCAGCGTCCAAACCGACGATTCCATCACTGGATTGCGCCGGGCCTTGATCCCGATGGAAAAACCGGTGCAGAAATACGCCGGCCCGAAACTGTTGAAGAAAGCCTGGTACGACCTTTACTGGGCACAGATGGTGGATAAATATGTTGGGTGGACGCCGCTCCAGCATGTGACGATGCGGGTCTTTATGGCCCTGGTCGGAGCGGTGGTTGGCCTGGTTGTATTTGGCAACCCGATATTCATGGCAGCGGTGGCCTTTATGGGCTGGCAGTATCCAGCAATGGGGCTGGGTGGAATTGCCCGGCGCGCCCGCCGGCAGTTTCAATCACAGTTACCGGAGTACATTAACCTGGTAGCTGCGCAAATGTCTGCCGGTATCTCGATGGAAGAAGCTCTGCGGCGCACCTCCCGCTCGGCCAGCCTGCCGGCGAAGTGGATGCGCCAGGTCATCCAGCAGGCGCAGGGGCGCACCTTAATTGGTCAGGTGGTTCGGGAAGCCGAAGAATCGCAGTTGCCGGAACTGATCAGCATGGGTGTCCAGTTGGGCTTTATCCAGCGGGGTGCCGGGCAGCAGCTTTTGCTGGCGCAGTTGTCCACGCAGATTGCAGCCGACTATATCGGTCAGACCGAAATGCGGGCTGAAAAGATTGGCGGCGAACTGGTCATACCGATGGTGTTGTTTTACTTCCTGCCTTTCATGGTCAGCCTGATGATGGTCATTGCCTGGCCGATTGTTGTGGGGATGCTGTAAAAATGGACCAGAACCAGACTCAAGATCGTTTTCGTGGATTTTGCCCGATGTGTCAGGCCGAGGCCAATTTGACCCGGCAGCATGGGAAAGCCGACCTGACGGTGGATGATCAGATTGTCACGGTAGATGTTGAATACTTGAAGTGCCTGGACTGCGGTGAAACCTTTGACGATCCCCTGTCTGGCGACCCTCTGATTGCCATCTACGAGCAAATCGGACGCGGGAAGAAACCGAAGCCGGCTGCAAAGCCGGCCTCTGACGTGGGGGATTATCTGGGGCTGATGTTCTTTGCCTTTGCAACGATCATGGCTGGGATTGCAGCCTGGGAGCATCCGACCCTGCTGGCCTGGCTGTCGGTGGTGCATAACGGGCTGCTGGCGGTGATTTACACCATGCGCCGCCCGGCGACGAAAGTGGATCAGAAAGGGTTGATTCTGGGCCTCCTGGCGGCAGCCCTGCCAATGGCGGCGTACCCGGATGCAATCCCCACCTGGCTGCTGATTCCTGGGCTGGCCGGGTATGCGCTCACTATGTGGGCGCTGCTGGCCCTGGGGAAGTCGTTTGGGATTGCGCCGGCTGACCGGGGGCTGGTCAGGCACGGGCCATATAAGCTGGTGCGCCATCCGATGTACCTGGGCGAACTGGTGTACCGGTGCATCCTGGTCGGCTCACACCTGAGCCTGGCGAATGTAGTGCTGCTGTTGGCCCTGGTGGTGGTGCAGGTGGCCCGGATCAAGCGTGAGGAACGCATCATCGGCGGCTATGAAAGCTACCAGCAGGAAACCCGCTGGCGGCTGCTGCCGGGAATATGGTAGGAAGTGACCTATGAATAATCGGATCATGACGAATCAATTTTTACTGCTGGCGCTGGTTCTGGCATTGACAATCGTACAACCCCTGCCGCTGAGAGCCTTTTTGGTGATTGTTCTGGCCGTGATCGCGGTGATGTTCAACCTGCGAGGCATGGAAATCCCTGGACTGGCGCTGGCCGCCGGCAGCCTGGGCATCCTGTTGAGCTTTTACGAACCAAAGTTTATCGTGCTGGTGATCTATGTACTGGTGATCATCGGCGGCGGGTTTAGCTTGCTGGGCATACCTGATAAAAGGCAGGAAAAATAGGCGTCAAAGTATTAACGCGTAAAGGCGTGCCTGTTATATAAGAGGATCACGGCGAACTAAAGCGGGTCGTCAATACCTTCTTGCAACTGCTGGATAATTTTGAATCGGATAGCATTTTCATTATCCGGTCATTCACCGAGACGCTTGAACACCTGGGCGTCCAATTAGACATCTATAACTTCCTGCAAAACCGCATCCGGCAGGATGTTCGCCAACAAGCGAGAGTAAGAGCATAACACTCCCCCAAGAGAATATGCTATAATTAATTCGTAAGTTACAACTGAATAAACCAAGTAGTAATCCCGGCGTAACGCCGGACAAGCAAGAACTCAACTAAGTATTCAATCGGTCATACAGGGACGCTGGATCAAGGCGGCCAAATGTATGGCCGTTTTTCGTTTTAACCCCCGGAACAAGGAAACAAGGAGAAGCAAGCACAATGAACATTTTGAAAAACAAGAAAATTCTCATCGGAGTAATCATCGCCCTGCTTGTGTTGGGCGTTGAAACCGTCCTGGCCGCTTATACAGGGCCAGTGGGACGTTCATCCTCGGTCACTTATTGGGAACGTAAGAATTGCCACTACCAGGCCGTGTATAACCCGCCAGGGCCGGAATACTACAGCTGCACCCTGGACATGTACGAGACGCCTAGTACAGCCTGCATGACCGACGCAGAAGCAGAACCGTTTTTCAACCCGATTGCCTGTGCCGGCTGGCCGGGCGACTGCACAGGCTTAAGCTGCGACATCAACGGCACTGAGACAATTGAGGACTGCAATCCAGGGGATGAAGCCTGCACCATGCGGGAAGAAGGGGTTGATCTCGATCCTGCCACTGTATCAGGCACAGCCGGCTGCACCCTGACCGGGAACAACGGCTGGTGTCGGAGCGGCGCAACGGTGGCCCTGTCAGCCAGCGAGCCGGTATCGGGTGAACAGATCACCTGGATTGAAGGCAATCAGGGCACAGGCGATTTCAGCCTGTGCGATCCAGCAGACGCATCCACCGTTAATTGTTCCTGGCCGGCAGGGGATGGCAACCGCAGCCTGTCGTTCTGGGCGCACAGCACCTTTGGCGACACCAGCGAAATGGGGTCTGTCAACCTCAAAGTGGATGGAACCAATCCAACAGCGAATCTGACGATTGAGGGGACTGCCAACGGAGCAGGTTGGTATCGGAATAATGTTCCCCTGACAACCAGCGGCACAGATGCCACCTCCGGGGTGGCTGGCCGGTATGTTCAGGTCAATGGCGGCGCATGGCAGCCGAGTCCATATATCCTCAGTGCGGATGGACTATACACTGTGCGCGGTGTTGTCCAGGATAATGCCGGCAATCAAACGGTGACGACAAACAATACCATCAACCTGGATCAAACCCCGCCGACATTTTCGGTTGTTCCTGACCGCTTACCCGAATACGGCGACTGGTACTCAGGACCAGTTACGGTCAGTGTCAATGGATCGGATAATCTATCTGGTTACACCCATAGCACTTATCTGCTTTATGACGAATCGGGCGTCCCGCAAACCGGCACCATGCCGGTTACGATTTCAGCAGAAGGTCAGAACGACCTCAATCTGAACGTATTTGATTTGGCCGGCAATCACAACGGCGGCAGCTATCCTTATCGCATTGACAGCAGCGAACCAACGGTCAGTACCAGCATTACCGGTACATTGGGGTTGAATGGCTGGTACATCAGCCCGGTGGATTTGAACGTAAATGGCTACGATGCTGGCTCCGGTGTTTGCTCTGTTTCTCTCAACCTGGACAACACCGGCTGGGTGCCGGCACCCCTGCCCGATTACGCCGGACAAGGGAATCATTCATTTACCGGCCAGTCACAGGACTGTGTTGGGCAGCTATCAGCGATCACGTCAGCCGAATCGTTCAAAGTGGATACCGTTTATCCGACTTTAGACGCCGCCTACTCTGCGCCCGATGGCCTGGGAAGCTGGCATATCACCCCCTTTACGGTCAGCGTCACCGGCACAGATGCCACCTCTGGAATTGCACTGGTACAGGTGCGCTCCAACGGCGGCGCATGGCAGGATAATTCCCTGCTGCTGGAAACGGAAGGCGTCAATAACCTGGACTTTCGCAGCCAGGATAACGCCGGCAATACCGCCACAACCTCGCAGCAGTTATATCTGGACCTCACTGATCCAGTCCTTAACCTGAGCCGTGCTGGAATACCTGGCTTGGCCGGCTGGTATATCTCACCTGTTACGGCCAATGCCAACGCCTCGGATGTGATCAGCGGCATAAGCGAAATTGAAATGCGGCAAAACGGCGGTGCATGGCAGGCGGTGAACAGCCTCAACCTGTCCGCTGATGGCGTGTATGCGATTGAAGCGCGAGCCAGGGACAACGCCGGGCGCGAAACCACTGTTGCGGACACTATCCCGGTGGATGTCACCTACCCGTCCCTGGAAGCTACCTTCCCTGTACCTGACGGCGAAAATGGCTGGTACATTGCGCCGTTCACCGTAAATGTCACCGGCGCTGATGCTACTTCTGGCCTGGCGCTTGTGCAGGCCCGGTATGCTGGCGGCTTGTGGCGGGACAATGCCCTGCTGGTGGATCGAGAAGGACTGGTGGACGTAGAGTTTCGCAGCCAGGATAACGCCGGCAACACAACCTATACACCGGAGCAGTTTTCGGTTGATTTATCGAACCCGACACTGACCCTGAGCCGTGCTGGAACGGCTGGACTGGCCGGCTGGTATATCTCGCCTGTGACCGTTACAGCAATCGGCAATGATGCCGTATCAGGACTGCAAAGCGTCCAGATGCGGCAGAATGGTGGGGCATGGGACGCGACTAACTCGCTGCTCCTGGCTGCTGATGGCATTTACACCGTAGATGCCCTGGCTGAAGATAACGCAGGCCGGCAGAATCAGGTGCAGGAAAGCGTCAATGTGGATGCTACGGCTCCCGCCCTGACGGCCACTTATCCAACCCCGGATGGACTGAATAACTGGTACGTCAATCCTGTTGAAATCAGCATCAGCGGCACAGATGCCACCTCTGGCATTCTGCTGGCGCAGGTGCGTTCAAACGGCGGTAGTTGGAGCAACAGCTTGACCCTGACTGACGAAGGCGTTAACAGCCTTGACTTTCGCGTCCAGGACAACGCCGGAAACCTGAGTACGGCCAACAGCCAGGTCAGCCTTGACCTGACCGACCCCGCCTTGACCATCACCACGTCCGGCACGCTGGGCACAAACGGCTGGTACATCAGTGCAGCCACAGCGACGGCAGTCGGGACTGATGCCACCTCCGGGCTGATGAACGTTCAGATCCGCGAAGGCACAGCCACCTGGCAGGTGCGGGATGAAGTCACCGTAACCGCAGATGGAACGCACCCGCTTGAATTTATGGCAACCGATAACGCTGGCCGGCAAACCCTGGTCCAGCGTGAAATCAAGGTAGATGCAACGGCTCCCACCCTGGCCCCGACTGCGGCAGGCACAATGGGCTTGAACGGCTGGTACACCAGTATGGTCACGCTCAAAGCCAACGCTGCGGATGCCACCTCCGGCATTGCCTCGGTCATGCCGGCAGCCGAAGTCACCGTCAGCGAAGATGCCCATTACACCGCCAACTGGACAGCGCGGGATAACGCCGGTAACGAAGCCAGCGCAGCCCTGGCAATCAAGATTGACCGGACGGCTCCGGCGGTCGCCTTTGACCCGCTGAACGGTTTTGTCGTAGGCAACGTCACCCTCACCGGTCATGCTGCGGATGCCACCTCCGGGCTGATGAAGGTGGAAGTATCCACCAATCTGGGCCTGTCCTGGACGGAAGTCACCGTCAATCCGGTTGATGGAAGCTGGTCCATGCCCTGGGATACGCTGCTGCTCCCTGGTGGGCAAATGCTGGTGCTGGCGCGTGCCACCGATCAGGCTGGCAACGTGAACACAGTAAATTTGAGCGCCACCATTGCCAACCGCCGGCCAACCATTGACCTGACGGAACGCTGGTACATCTGGGAAAGCGGCGAACTGCGTATAGATGTTGGCGACGTGGACTACGAGAACGTCACCGTCAAAATCTGCGACTACGAAAACCGCTGGCCCTGTGTGGTGTACTCCTACGACACCGGGGAAGCCCCGGAAACTGTGACCTGGAACCGAAAATTCGGGGACATCATCGCCCCCGTAGGCGAATACCCGGTTGAAGCCAGTATTACCGACCTGTTGGGACGTGGGGATACTGCCAATGGTGTGATTGTGATCCCCCCGCCGCTGCCATCAGCCACACCGACTTTAACACTGACCCCGACGGCCACCCCCACGACTACGGGAACACCGCAGCCCACCCCGACACGGGAACTGACCCAGATGGCAACCCCAACGGCGACAGCCATTCCCGCTGCCATTGTACCGACCCCGGTGGAAGAAGCTCCGCAGCCGGCGGCAGTCATCAACTACGGGCCGTTCCTGGTGCTGATCGGTTTCTGCTTTGCTTTAGGCGCATCTGTCAGCCGTGACCGCCGTCCGCGTGAGTGGAAGCGGCTGGCTGAACAGTTAACCAAACTCATCCAAATATCCAAATTGAAATAGTAGAAAGAAAAGGAGAACAAAAAGACAATGACCGATTTGATTTCACTCGTGACCCTGCTGGCCGTGCTGATGCTCGGCCTGATCCTGTGGTTCTACAACAGCCGGCAGGCTGATGCCCTGCGCGGCATGGCCCGGACCACCGAGAACATGTACATGATTCAACTGAAAGCCCGGCGGGATGAGCGCAAGCGGCAGCCGATGACCCTTTCGCCGCTGCAATGGCTGGCAGCGCAGGCCGGCAACGGCCTCACGTTGAGCGAAGTGATTGGCATTTCGCCCAACCCGCTCTGGGTGAACCTGCGCGCAGCTGGCGGTGTCCGGCTAGTGGTATCACCGCTGGACCCGGAAGAAATGAAACGTGCGCTTAAAGCGGAAGAAACAAAATCCCGCCTGAACGCAGCCTTTGAACCGCTCCTGGGCGACAAATCCCGCACCGTTACGGTGACGGAACGCTCGCTGCAAAACGAAGAATGGTTTGACCTGGAAGCTGCTGAGGTAGGCAAGAACCTGGGTGTCAATTGGGGCGAAGTGTCCCGGCTCTGGTTTTATGTGATTGCTCCCAAGAAGTAAAGCAATGACGACTACGGCGATTGTTTCCAACGTGTTTATGGCGATCTTCCTGCTGGGTTGCGCCTGGCTGGATGTCAAAACGCGTAAAGTCCCAAACATCCTGACGTTTATGGTTCTGGGCTATGGTCTGCTGGCGGCCAGTCTGCGGGGCAACTGGCCGGCGGCATTGCTGGTCGTGTTGTTTATCCTGCTCTCTGATCTGCCGAAACCCATCGCCTCGCCGGTATCGCTGCTGGCGTTGGGAATCGCCGGCGTCCTGTCCTGGCGCAGCCTGGGATTGGACATGTCTGAAATTCTGATCCAGGTGATGATGTTCGTCATCTGGCAGATGTGGCTGCAAGGACTGACCGGCGGGGCAGATGCCAAGCTCCTGCTGGCGCTCACGCTGCTCTATGGCAGCGGCGTATTCCTGGCCGCAGTTCTAGCCGGCGGCGTGTTCGGCCTGGTCGCACTGCTCCTCAAAAAGCGCACCCTGCCGTATGTCCTGCCGATTGCCGCCGGGACAATCGTGTTCATGGCGCTCAAAATAACCCAACTCATTTAGGAAAGGAAAAACTACATGCTGAAACTTGCTCTACTGCTCTCGATGTTCGTGCAAATGCTCAATCCACTGTCTGCCGGTGCAACCTGGCCGGTGGCGCACCCCGACGACTATTTTGGCCGACCTGGTGAAGACCTGGTTGTGGCTGCACCTGGTTTTTTGGGAAACGACGAATTGCCGAATCTCGTTTCATTCACAATCACTGACAATCCCGATAATGGGAAGCTGGACTTCCTATCATCGGAACAGGATGGCAGTTTTGTCTATACCCCCAATGCCGGCTTTACCGGCCTGGACACCTTTACTTATCGGTTGATCTGGGAAGGTGGCTCATCCTCTGCCGTCGTCACGCTGCATATTCTTGAAGGCTCCGAAGCGGGAGATGATGCGTACCGGGCGTACCAAAACACAACGCTGGACGTTCCGGCTCCTGGCGTTCTGGCAAATGATTACCCCGATGATCCCACGCGGGTTGCCGTCCTGGTTAGTGGCACATCTCACGGCAATTTGAATCTACGGACAGATGGCAGCTTTCGCTATGTTCCCGATCCTGGATATTTGGGAACGGACGAATTTACTTATGTGTTTGTCATTGGCTCTGAGGAACCATCGAATGAAGCCACTGTTACCCTGAATGTTGGTGAGCGGCCAACCGCCCGATTCAAGGCGACTGAAATGACCATCAACGAGTATGCCGGCCAGATTACTGTGGATTTACTCCTGACCTCGCAGCACAACGGCGGCGTGGCGCAGATTTACTTTATGCCCAACACGGCCAACTGCTATCGCGCCAATCCTGACCTGGACTGCACCTCAGAAATGGTCACGATTGAACCCGATCAGCAGTCGGTTGAGTTTACCATCACGATCTACGATGACCCCACACCTGAATTGGAGCTTGAGGAAGTCGTGATTGGTTTCAGCATTACCGAGGACGATCCCGATTTTATCGAAACCGAACCTCTGTTTATGCACCTGTTCATTTACGACAACGACAATCATCGTCCGATTGCCGTAGATGATGCCTTCACAATGCAGATGAATCAAAGCCTGACTATCGCCCCTCCGGGCGGCGTACTGGTCAATGATTACGACCTGGACTCTGGGATGATCACCCTGACGGCAGTCCTTGAAACCGGGCCGGCGCATGGTGAACTGACCCTGTACCCTGATGGCACTTTTACTTACACCCCGGAAAAGGGCTTTGCCGGCGTGGACACCTTTACCTATACGGCGTTTGACAGCTTTGCAAACTCATTCCCGGCTACTGCGGCGATCACAGTGGAGCCATTGCGGGTTTACTTGCCGATTATCGTCAAGACTGCATCTGGCCGCTGATCCAAATTACTGAAAAAGAAAGGAGGTGAAAAAACATGTTAACCAAGTCCAAATTCCTGCGTGACAATCGCGGCATCGAATCTACCGAAGTCGCCCTGATCATCGCTGCGGTGGTGCTGGTTTCCTACGGCGCTTATGTGCTGCTGGGCGGCAATATCGCGGCTGCCGTTACCGACGTGGCCGAAAAGGTCTAGTCGAATCTTAGCAGCGAGAGTAATCAACGGCCACCCGCTCCGGCGGGTGGCCTACGGCGAAAATAACCCCCGCGAGGGGATAATACCAAAGACAGGCAAGAGAGAAAGGAAGGAAGGCAGCATGGCGTTTATAAGGGACGAAGCAGCGTTGGAAGCAGTACAGTTGTACTTTGTCGGGGCCGCTGGCCTGGCCTTCCTCACTTATAAAATGTATGACGTTATGGTTGCGAGTACCGTTCGCGATATAGCGACCAGACTGTAATGACCAATCAAACCAGGCAATCTCTGCCCGGTGGAAAGGAAAGCCAAAGATGATCAAAAACAAATTCATTCGTGACCGGTCTGCAATGGAAACCCTGGAAGCGGTTGTCACTGTCCCGATTGTGGTGACACTGATGCTGGCGATTGTGAACCTGGGGATGCTGGTGTACGGCCAGCAGGCGGTTCAGGCAGCGGCCCGTCACGGAGCGCGCATGGGCAGCGTGGCGCAGGGCGGCAGCGGTGCGTCGTATGCGTTCAACTATGCAAGCCAGGCGATCAGTGATGCCGCCCTGGTGGAAAATCCGAGCGTCGCCATCTTATCGCCCGGCGGTCCTGCCGGCAGCATCCTGAGTGTTCGGGTTGAAGGCGAAATCCCCAACTTCATTGCTGGATTTGTGCCGGGACTGCCAAACCCGTTTGTCGTCAGTGCAGATGCGGTATTCCGGCAGGAAGGGTGGTAGGCGTATGAACAGGCTTGTTCGTGATAAGCGCGGCTACTCCATGACGTTTTGGGCGGTGTACATTGGGGCGGTAATCGTCCCTTTGATTGCCCTCTCAACCGGCCTGGGGCGTATTTTCTTTACTCGTGCGCAAATAGCGGCTGCGGCTGATGCGGCTGCGCTGGCTGCGGCGGTTGAAATTGACCGCCAGCACTTTATGGACACCGGGGAAGTCATCCTGACTGACCAGGCTCCGGTATGGGCGCGGCAGATGGTCGCACAGAACTCCACCTGGCTGACCAGCAAAGGGATTTATCCCTATGTTGCATCCATCGGCGTATCAGGCACCACTGTTGAAGTTACAGTTGGGGTCCACATCTCTCCCTGGATACTACCGGGAGGCGGCTCGCTGGTCGTTACGGTCAGTGAAACGGGGCGGGCTGAAGTGCGCAGCATACTTCAGTAAAGCTAAAGCTAAAAGCAAAGCAGGCCCCAATGCCCATGAGTTATGCTATAATTAAATCACAACCGAATAACCAATTAAGAAAACCAATTTGCCGCTGCGCGAAAGCAGGCGGCCCAACTAAGCCGGATAAAAATACCTCTCAATAGGAGAGGTGTATTTATCCGGCTTTTTTCGCTTAAGGCGACTTAGGCAAAGAAAGGAGAAAAACTAAATGCTCAATAAAGTTATGTTTGAAGGCATCGTGACAAGCACATGGAAATACGCTGGTGATCTATTCGCCCGGCTCGCTTGTTATCGCGATCCGGCAATCGAGGCCAAGCGGCTGAATGAAACGCAGGACGCCCCTGATTACGTCAATGTGCGCTGGCCCAACGCAGCCCAGCAAATGGTAGAGTTCCCGCGTGGCACTCATCTGCGGGTTGAAGGATTTTTTCAATCCCGCGAGTACACCGAAACACTGGCTGAATTTATGCGCAAGGCCAGCAAGAGCGGCGCAACCGGTGTGGAGCTTACCGGTCCCGAAGCCCGGCAGATCACCTGCGGGCGCAACACGGTGGAAATCGTTGCCCGTGAACACATCATTCTCAACATACCGCAGCCTCAACCTGTCCGCCCGCAGCCGGCGGTACGCAAGCCGGTGCTGGCCGCGAAGCCGGCTCCCGCTGTGAAACCAGCCCCGGCAGAAGCCACAGTGAAAGCTGATACCGCTGCACCGGTTGAAGCCGGGCAGACCAAACCTGAAAAAACGACCCGCAAGCCAAAAGCGGCTCCTGCGGTTGAAACCCAAACCATCTCAACTGCGCCGGTCCTTTAGCCGGCAGTCCGGTAATTTACAAACGAATACCGACCAGTAGAAATGCCGGGAAACCGGCGCATAACACAAGATAAGCCGCTCGGAGCGTAAGCTCCGGGTTACACGGAGAAGCGACAGGAGGAATGCACTCGCCCTTTCGGGGGAGAGTGTACCTGGCTTCTCCGTTTTTTTATTGGCTTAATCGCACCTTTACAAACAACCCCAGTCGTATCACGACCCTTGACGCAAAACAGTCCGGGGCGGTGGCCGTCGTTTCTAACCACGAAACGGGTCGAGAGAAGCGCTGATAAGTAGTGGCGGCTGACCAGGTTCATATTGATAAAGGAGAAACAAAAATACAAGTCGCCGGCCTTGCAGACGCATACAGAGCGTTCCTGCAAGGCCGGCAAAACAATCGTCCCAAAGGAAAAAGCAGGTTCGACTCCTGCGGGGACAAGTATATCTGCCCTGAATCCCGATGCTTTGTCAGACCTGATCTGAATTGCGCTGGAGTTTGGCAGATAGATTTAGCTTGCGCCTGATTTCTGCAAAGGAACCGGGCAAATTTAGAAACCAATCTTCAATGTTCTCTCGTGAGCATAGCTCGACGCGAGGGTGAGGAATGAGAGCAGCGCCGACAAGAAAAAAGGCTGCCAAATGAGAACGGGTTGCAGCTACCCGTCAAAAAGCTGCTGACTGTTTGCAGCGGATCACCGGAGATGAGGAAGCTCATCGCCGCCCCGTCTGGCAGTCAATAACCGATTTCACGCAAAACACCGAGTGAGATCGAGGAGGCAGTCGGCAGATGCGCGGGCGTCTGTATGAGCAACGACTTCCTGCATAAACGGGTTTGCATCTTCCCGACAAAAAGATGCTCGCTGATCGAACCGGGACGCTTAGTCGTCCTCCCGCCTGGTGCGGGTGAGGTAGGCCGCTGGCCCGTCGTACCAAGAACAGAAAACCGACGTTGTATCGAACCGGGACGCTTAGTCGTCCTCCCGCCTGGTGCGGGTGAGGTAGGCCGTTGGCCTGTCGTACCGAGAGCAGAAAACCGACCAATAGTATCCCCTTCCCCGGTGGTGGTTAACCGGGCGCAGCACTCAGCGTAAAGGGTGCTACCTGCCAGTGCAAGGAGTGAACTGGATGAGGTCTGGCCGTACCAAGATCAGAAAACGGCCATCGGGTACACGAACTTTCGTGTCACCCTCACCCCTGGGCTAAACCCCCAGGGCGGCGCTGAACTGTACACCAAAGTACGGGATCAGCAGAGCGGTGCCATCAAAGATGCCGCATCCCCGTATCCGTGCGGACCAACGGATTGAGGTTTGGCAGTACCAAGAAAAGAAAACTGCCTCAAAAAATCAGGAGGAAGGAGAAGAATGAAAAGAATAATTGCATTTACAAAAAAATATTGGTTCCCGATGGCCGTATTTCTTCTCTCATCTGCCATCACACTCTACCAAGTGTCATGGTGCCGGGGCAATTACGGCATGTCCTATGGTTACGGCGTTACGTTCAGCGTCTTGACCATCGTATTCACCTGGGCAGCGTTGCCCTACAAGGAGAAATAAGGAGAAATAATGAAAGCCAAAATGTACTTCATTTTTGTAGCGGCTATGGTCGCCGCCTACGGATTTTTGCTGGGCCTGAGCATCTACTCAACCCGCCAGGCCGAGGTCGCCTTGATCGTAGGCGCATCGGCAGTCTGCCTGCTGGCCTACGAGCGGGCAAAAAATGTAAAAATGTTCCGAGAATCCCTGGTAAAGTCCGCATTTCGGATTGCACATAATCACAATCACGCTCCCACATCAAAATGGGTTGCGTTGAGAAAACTGTTTATCCAGGAAAAACGTGACCACTCCCTCCCCGACTCCCCTATTGTGGGCTGGAAACGGGGTGAATTGGCCGAGTTTCTTATGGCTAAAAACTCGGCAGAAATTAGCGAAGAATGGGGAGATGTGGGCTATTACCTGGCCCAATCGTTCTCTCTGTTCTGGGCGTTTTACGCCCTGGTTACGCCTCCCACCGTCCTCCGTGCGGCTGTTGAGAAGTTCGACACCCGCGCCTGGGCCGGCGCTATGAAAAAAATCTAAAATCATCCTCACCACTTGTTTGCCTGGCACATGCGGCCAGTAATCAAGTGGTGGGGAACAAACTTGCCGGCAGCGCAAGGCGCACACGCAGTTCAAGCCTGCGGCCTGCACATAAGAGACCATGCGAAAACAAGTCCCATTGATGCTTTTCAGCACAAGCGGATCGTTTAGCGTGGTCTTTTTTATTTAGTTGGCTGCCCTGCAAAAGCGGGGCCAATGTAGAAACCAATTTCAAAATTCACAACAAGGAGAAGGAAAGGAGGATAAAGAAAATGGCAACCATCCTGGGGATCGGGATTGGTGCAACGGTGTTGGCATACAACGCCGTTCTGCTTGTCCATGCCATGCGTAACCGCTGGCTGGATAAACGGCTTCGGCAGTACGTTGGACGGTAATCATGCCGACCACCACAACTGCCGAACAACAGGCCGAGCGCACAGAACGCGCCCAGGCCGCATTGCAAAGTAATTCATTTTGCATCGTCAACAAAGCCCCTGGCCTGTGGCTGGTGCAGAACGGCGACAAGCAGCCCTACGATGTTCGCAAGGACACCGCAGGCCGCTGGTCGTGTACCTGCCCGGACTACTTGAATCACCGGGGCCTGCGGTGCAAGCATATCGAGGCCATCCGGTTAACGGTGGCCGAACAACCAAATCAAAAGAAGGAGGCAAATGTAAGCATGGACAACAATGGCAATGATTCAACATGTGGTGGGTGGGTGAAACTTTATCACCCCGCCGGCGGGGGCGTCCAGGTGACGCTCCCTGTTCCCCCGACGTATCTCGCGCCTTCCCAGGCGCAAGCTATGTTCGCCAATGTCTCGGCCTTGATTGAGGCCGGGTTCATGGTGAACCTGCCGGGTTTGGAAGAAGGGGAAACACGCGAAACCGTGACACACATCGTCCGCCGGCGCAAAGCCGAGGACGGCGGCGGCAGCACGCCAGTCATGGACATTTACGCAGGCGGCAACTTCCGCGTCCTTTCGGTTTACTTGGATGCGGACAAGGAGGACGAAACCAAACAATTCGTTGAATTGTTTGGTACTGTCAATTCCTTCCCGCTGTTTCGCGGAAATGCACCCATTGAGCGCGGCAAGGACGCCGAGAACGACCGGGAGTTTGTGGTCCCGGTGTCTGATCGCGGGGTCCAGATCGTTTACAAGGCGAACCCGAAATACTCGCAGGAAGAAGCTGACCGCATGAAGGCCGAAAACAAAACGTACAAAGTGCCCAAGCGGGTCTTTGTGCGCTTTGAACGTGGCGCTAATGGCAACGGCCATACGGCTACCCCCAACGGCCACACCCCGGCGGCTGCCACCACAAACCAGGCCCCTGCGCAGGCCCCTGCAATGACGGCTGATCAAGCCCTGGCATCCCTGGGGTTCCCCCCCGACAAGTACGGGGATGGCACCCAGCTTGGTGAAGGTGGCGATGAAAAAGCCGCTGCCGAGCGTAAGGCTTTCAACCGTCATGTGGAGGCCGAGGGCAAGGTGCCGGCCAGCAAACAAGCTTTGCGGGATTGGGTTTCGGCCCACCCTGCGTAACGTAAATTGATGATCCGCTTTTAGGCGTTTTTTATCTCCAGGCCAAAGAGGAATACTCTGCGGCCTGGAAAACATAATCGCTGAAATGCGGCGCAAATCCGAGTCCAAGTTCACAAAAAAGGAGAAAATAAATGTTCCAGAAAGTCCAAATTATCGGTCATCTTGGTCGCGATCCCGAAGCACGCTTTACTGGCTCCGGCCAGCAAGTCTGCAACTTTTCCGTTGCCACCACCCGCACCTATCCGGGTGCGGACGGCGCGCAGAAAAAGGAAACCACCTGGTTCAAGGTGGTCGCCTGGGGCAAGTTGGCCGAAATCTGCAACCAGTACCTGCACAAAGGCAGCAAGGTGCTGGTCGAGGGCCGGCTGGTGGTCGATCCCACCACCGGGGGTCCAAAAATCTTCAAGCGCCAGGATGGCAGCGCCGGTGCGTCATTTGAACTGACCGCCCTGGAAGTCAAGTTTCTTGACAGCAAGGGTGATCGCAATGACGCTGATGATGGCGCTCCCGCCGAACAGAACGGACACGCCCCCGCCGTCACCGACGACGAGGACATCCCCTTCTAGGCCGGACTAGGCCAAACCGAACTCTCATCCCCCGCAGGCAGCTTACGCTCCACCTGCGGGGGTGCTTTTAGAAGGAGGAAACAATGGGAAACAACGGCTTTTACTTTCTCGATCCCCGGCTAACCGCCGAGGATTACGAAAGAATGGCCGCCGAAACCGGCACCCGAAATTCGGAAATGCTGGATCGGAATGGCGGCGACCTGGACGATTGCTTTGTTTCGGCGGCGTGTCACGACCTGACCATTCAGGTCTATCACATGCTGGCGGCACTGGTCCGCGCCGGCGGCAAGCACCCGTTCACGGTGCTGAAAACGCTGGCAGGCGAAACAGTCAAAGCCAAAGTCGTGCATACCCGCTACGGGCTGGCCTGGATGCTCCTGGATGACCAGGACCAGTGCGCCGGCTTTGCCCCGTACAAGCCCGCTCGCGCCGCAACCCTGGCGAAGCGGGGCTACATGGAAGTCGAAGAAGAAATCCCTGCTGCTGTGCGAATCATTGCCAATGGCATGGGAACGGCGGGACTGGTCGGGGCATACCCCGCGTATGTCCCCGATACTCGTGAATCACGAAAAGAAGGAGGAAACAATGACTGATCGAGGGCGGTTTATCAGCAGCAAGCTGGTCTATCGCGGAAAAAGCCAAATAACACAAGCCTTTGGTATCCCGCTGAAAAGCGGGTTTTATGGTCCAGATGACACTCTGGAAATCCAGCCCTGTGACAAAGAGGGCAAGCGGCTCACCGGGCCGGCAATGCAAGTGAAGGCCGCAAGCATTGGCGATCCGATTGCCGATGCACCTGCGGATTGGTTGGATTGGCCGATCTGCGACGAATGCGGGGCACCAATCGATCCAGATGAAATTCACTGGGTCCATGAAGAAAAATGCACCCAGAAATTACTTGGGGTTTGCTTTTGCGACCTCAAGTACCATCCGGGCTGCTGCCCGAATTGCAAGGATGCTGACAACGAGGTGGAATCATGACCGCAATGGCCGCTACAACCATGACCCAGCCCAAACAGGGCTGGAAGTCTCGCTCAAACGAGGACTGGCAGCAGGCCGCCGAGGAAAAGCGCAATGCGCTGATGCAGTCCATCACCGATGCGATTGCGGCACTGGCGGCTGAAACCGATGAAGTGCGGGCAGGGGAAACCCTGGCCCGGTACTTCAAAACGGTCAGCCAGTTTCACCGGTACAGCCTGCACAATCAGATTCTGATCTGGCTCCAAAAGCCGGATGCTACCCTGGTTGCCGGCTACCGAACCTGGCAGCAAAAATTCAATCGGTATGTAAAGAAGGGAGAAAAGGGTATCGCTATCCTGGCCCCCCGGACTTTCAAGCCGAAAGAAGAAACTGGAACCGCTGATGAACCCCGCAAGGGACAGCCGGGCGAGGACGGAACCGTTCTGCTCAGCACCCTTGCCTGTGGCGAAGGCGAACAGACTGCTCCTCGCCGGCGCATCTACTTTACAACGGTGTATGTTTTTGACGTGTCCCAAACCGAGGGTGATCCTTTACCGGATGAACCCGAATGGCGGGAACGCGCCAAAGACCTTGACTTTGAACAGCGCCTGATGGCGTTTGCCCAAAGCCGGGGTATCACCGTTGAAATCGTAGATGACATGGATGGAGCGGAAGGCCGCTCATTCGGCGGGAAGATACAACTTCTGCCACAATCGGGAAGCCATACATTCGTGCATGAACTTGCGCACGAACTGTATGAGCACTGTAAAGCAGATGTCCGGGAGCAAACCACCCGGCAGCAGCGGGAGATCGAAGCGGATGCGGCAGCGCATGTCGTCTGCCAGCATTTCGGTATCCCCTCTGCCAGCGCCAATTACCTGGCGCTCTGGCAGGCCGGGAAAGAGGACATCCTGGGCTGCATGGAGCGGGTCCGGCAGGTGGCTATCGAATTGATCGAGGCCGTCGAAGGTGCGCACCAGCAAGAGGAGGTGCCGGCGTGATAACAACACTACGGCCCATTTTCGACTACGAAGATAACATCACAGTCATCACTTTGGAATACCTAACCGCTCAACTGTGCTGCCTGTATCGTCATTGCCGGGTGTCCGTCAAAGAAAGCCCGATCAGTGGTATCCCTGACGAAAGCCAGGACGAGTTTGGGTCATGGGAATCCGTAATTGCAGCCGGCCAATCCTACATGACCGGCAAAAGCATGACCCGTCAAGCATATCTGCGAAAGTACACCTCCCGGATTGGCCCGAAGTGGCAGCAGGACGCCTATATCTGGGCGTTCCAAAACCCCGGCAAGACCCTGGTGGTGGAAATCAAAGACAGTTTGCGGGACGAAATCTGGTGGATCGGCAGGCGTGGCGAGTGCGTCCACTTCCTGCTGCCACACCAGGATCACGGCGGCGAGAAAGCGTGGGTTTCCCGCAATGGGAAATCCCGCGTTCTCGTCAATGTTGATTGAATCAACTGAACAAGCTCCCTGCCTATACCGGGCGGGGAGCTTTACAAATTCAAGTTTGTAGAAGGAGGAAAACAGATGGGTATCAAGTTTGCCAAAGATAAACTGCTCACCGCTCTTAAAACGGCGGCTGCCTTTGCCGGCAAGTTTGTTGCTGAAAGAGAAGGAATGCCCAATGAACAAATGGTGCTCATGCGTCTGATGTTTAACGGGGTCAGTCTCATCGTTGAGGCAACGAACCTGGAAATGGGCATCCACATGGAAATCCCGGCTCCCGGTAGCAGCGAAGTCCGCTCCTACCAACTGCCGGCCAAAACACTGCTTGACGCCGTGAGCGCCAGCGGTGCTGAGATCGAGCTTGTCCACGAAAAAGCCGGCCTGGGTGTCAAAACTCAAACCGGTAAATCCACAATCAAGAACGTCGCGGGGGACCTGATTCCCCTGATTGACTGCGGCGCAGCCGCAACAACCACAACTCACTTTACCTGCGCTGAAATGGCAAAGGCGATTAACATGGTCGCCCTTGCCGCAGCAAAGGAAGATGAAGCGCGTCCGTATCTATGTGGAGTCCGCGTCATGCCTGAACATGACGGCAGCGTAACTTTTGTGGCTGCCGATGGTGTTCGGATGGCGGTGTACACAACCCGAACAACGACGCCAGAGGCGTTCGCAACGCCGTTCACGCTCCCGATTGCATCTGTGCCGGCCATTACCAACTGCCTTGCAATCCAGCATGGCAACGTGGCCCTAACTGTTATCAGCAACCAGGCGATCTTCCACTGGAACTGGCGTGATGAAAACGAGAACAATTTTAATGGGTACGTTTTTGCGCTGCGCCAGGCCGACAACTTCCCGGACTGGCACGCACTTGTCCCCCGCACCTGCAAAACGAAACTTACGTTTGATGGTGCGCTGGCTGCGGCTTTGAAAACCGCCCGTGTCATCGCCCGTGAATCGGTTGAACTTCCAAAAGTGACGCTGAAGATCATTGACCTAAAAGCAGTCGTTAAGTCGGAAGTGGCTGAAGTGGGGGTAACCTCAACTGAAGTCACGCCGATCAGCGTCGAGGGAATGAACGATGTGGAAGTGTCGTTCAATATCAATCTCGTTCCCATTGCACAGATTGGTGCATCAGGGGTCGTCATTGGCTTGAACCCACTACAGCAGGATTCACCGGGTCCGATAATCTGGAAACTGCCGGGTGTTGAGGGCTGGCAATACCTGCTCATGCCCCTTCGCAGCTTTTAGGAGGCAGGCATGTCAGAAGTGACCGAACACAAGAAGCTGCAACCGGTCCTCGGATTGGCTGCCGTGCTGGACATTGCCTCGAACCCCGCCCCTGCTGCAATCTACGAGCCGGGAACGGGTGGGTTTCAAATCTGGTGTACGACAAATAACCATCCGCAGGGGTGGGAAGGGCTGCTCATGTCCGCAGGTGCTTTCTCAAAGCCCTGCGAATATGTTGCCTCGGTGTACTGGGGTTGGGAAGGTGACAAAATCACCCACTTGCGCCTCAGCACAGAAGCATACGCCTGTCGCGACCATGACGTGAAAAACGGCGTGTACAACGCGCCAGCCTCCTACCGGAACCGCCCGCTGGATGTCTTTTGGGCGAAGGAACAAACCTTTGCCCTGTTCCAGCAGGCCGGCGTCCCAATGCCTGAAATCCGGATTGTGGAGCAGGAATGATAGATGCAGTTAGACTGCGGCCAGTGATGCAAATCGCCCGCCGATTGGATGTGTACAACAATCCAGGCAGCCAGGCTTGCTACATCCCTGGGCAAAACGGTTTTCAAATTGCCGCCACCCCGGACGATCATCCGGTGGGGTGGGAGCGGGTGAAAATCACCGCTCCGTCCCCTGGACAGTGCCGGGCCTATGCGCTGGTTGCCGTCGTTGAGTTTGGGCTGCGGGGTGACGAAATCACCCACCTGCTCCTGACAACGGCAGCAGAAGCCTTGCGGGAACTGGATCAGCGAAACCTGATTCAGCGGGATGCAAGCTGCTATCTCAACCGTCCGGCTGATCTGTTGTGGGCGCGGCAAAAGACGACCTGGTTGTTCCACGTCGCCGGCGTCCCCACGCCGGAAATCAAAATCAAGTAATCGAGCAGACAAGGCGGGTTGCAAAGCCCGCCTTGTTGTTCGCCATTCAGACAGAAGGAGGAAACAATGACTGATATCGTTTCTCACGAAATCGTACTCGATGACGAGTCGAAGGTCGATGTGTACCACCTGGTACGCAAATCCAACTTTCAACCAGAACATCTGGCTCAAATCTTAGGCGAAATCTACAACGCCTACGGGGTGCGCGAGTTCAACACTCGACTTGCAAAAGCCCTGTTGACAAAGCACCGGACCTTTCAGCAAAGCCTGGTACGGGGCCTTGTCGCTGTGCTGATCGAGATGGGGAAACAGGCCGGCGAACACGGCACTGACCCCCGCAACGAGAACGCGATCAACTTCTGCCGCCGGCTGGAACGGCTGGTAGAGGAAGAAGGCGTCCACTTTCCGCTCATCTAAAAAAGGAGCAGGATGGACTTCAAATCTGTTCTCGAATATCTGTTGGAAACTGGTGGCATTGATGCCGAAGAAGCGCCAGCAGAAACGGTTATTGAACCCGATCCCCCGCTTGAACCCATCAGCGAATACCGCCCCGCCCGGTTATCCGGGCGGTGTCGTACCGGCTCCGATCAATCGGGGCGGGTGATCCATGCGGTGTTCACCGACGGGTCCGGGGGCGGCTGGCTCAATCCCGCACTCTGCGGGAAGCGACCTGGCCGGCTCTCTGTGGGCTGGATTGAAACAGACGGCGACCTGGATGCAGTAACTTGCCCGGCCTGCCGAAGAAAACTCACACAAGGAGGAAACAATGCCTAACAAATCCCCTGAAGTTGATTTCGGCTATCACTGGACCCTGACTGGCCGCCCCGGACAACCGCTCTGGCGCGTGTCCTGGGACCCGGACGCTGGAATGCTCTATGCGTTCCAGCCTTCCCCGACGCCAGGCGATCCACACAAACTGGTATTCCTTGCCGAAACCCACCACCGCGAGGATGTGGACCGGTTGATGGGTGACTGGAGCAATCCAGCCCTCCCCAAGTACGGGAACCTGTTCCACCTGCGGATGAACATTGCCGGCGCAGCAGAATGGCCGGCAAAAATCCAAGTCCGGGTGCGCCGGCAGAACGACGAACAGAAATGGGAGGAAATTCCCGTGTTCTGTAACGTGTACTGCGGCGACAAAGACACCCAAGAATGCCTGGCTGTCGGGAACCTGGTGTCCAGTTGGATCATTGACCGGGACACGGCGCAAGACAATAAAAATCGAATCCGGCAAATCCGATACAACCTTGTGGATTCAACGCAAGGCCATTATCGGGCCGTGCCGGTGAAGGTTGAGGACGGTAGGCATCCCCGGATGACGTACCAGTTTCGCGTCCGTACTTTCGGTGACATGCGCGACTGGGACCAAATCCCGGTCACTCAAAGCATCGAATACAGTGGACTCGAAGAACGCCCTCTGGAACGGGCCTTGTTTGAAGCCCGGCGCATTTTGCATCTGCCCCCTGAAAAAGCGGGGATTCTGTACAATGCGCCCAATCCCGTCGAGGTGCGGGTAAATCAATTGGGCAACCCGCAGGGGCACTATGTCCGCAAGGAAGGGCAGGAATGAAAAATCGCATTACCCTGCCGATCCCCAAAGTTTTTTCATTCGACCAGCGTATGCGGTGGGGGATTACTCCCCTGCTGATCGTGTTGGTCTGGATGAAGAACAAACCCTGGTGGCCGCCCTTCTACTCCAAAGCGGAGTGGGATGACCACCTGAACGGAGTTCGCCGGCAGCGCCGGGGAATCTTCATTGGCCGGCTTTACGTCGGCATCGAAGGTGTCCCAGTTGCCAGCCGGGTTATCCGTGTGGCATCCTAGAAAAAAACAGACAGTCCCCTGCGAAAGCAGGGGCTGTCCTGCAAGCCCACAAGCAAACGTTTGCAGGCTTACCGGACAGACAGAAGTCCACGCTGCGGGGTAGAGCAGCGGCAGCTCACCAGGTTCATACCCTGGAAGTCGGTGGTTCGAATCCACCCCCCGCTACTGAAGCCGGCGATCCGAATGGATGCCGGTTATCAAATCAGTTGGAAGCCCGTTAGGGCTAATCCAGAAACCAATTTTTTAATTCCACACAAGGAGAAAACAATGAAAATCCAAACCACCCCCATCATTCGCGGTGAGATCCGCGAACAAAAACGCGCTGCCAAGCGCGCGAAGGGAGTCGAGCGCGACTATTCTCTCGCCATCGAGCGCGAGGAAAAGAAACGCGCCGAGATGGAGCGCCGGCAGGCCCGGCGCAAGGAGAAGGAATGGTTGCAATCAGAAACCTTTTAGACACCGAGGATGTTGTATTTGTCGCCGGGTTTGACTATCACGTCAAACTCTGGGATGAAACGACATTCTCCACCGTTACACGGGAAAAGGTCTGCTCCTGCGGTGAGTCGAAATGCGCTCACGTTGGTGCAGTCGCCAAGTACCTGCGGTCAGGTGGCCGGCGTCCCCCTGATCCCGTGTTCCTGTGCCCAATCTGCGGCGGCAAAACCGTCGTGGATAAGAACTGGCTGGACCGGGATGATGAAGGGCGTAAACGCTATGGCTGGCGCTGTGAGAATGGTGGCCTGCGCCACTTTCTCGAAGCAAAAGCCGAGCGGATCAAAAAACGCCTGGCAGCTAATCCCTGGCTGTTCCCCCCGGTCTATAACGAAGCCGGCGAGTGCGTCTATGCAGGCGTACTCCGGGCTGATGTCATGACCTGGGAGCAATGCCAGGAAGCCAGCCGAAGGGTCTATCAGGAAAGTGGATATGACCCGACGGCATAACAAGCAACAGAGATAGCGGACGTTCTCAAAAAAGGGAGCGTCCGCTGTTTCTAAACTATTTTTGATAAGGAGAAAAAATGAAAGAAAATCTGAAAGTCATGGCTGTTGCCCTGGTCGCCCTGGTAATCCTCGTCGCCTTTTCGCTGGGTACGCGGTGGATGGTAGATAACATTCCTCAGGGTAAGCCGAACCCGGCTAACCTGACCGAAGAATCATCCTGCGCAGCGATTACCCCCACCCCCACCATCACGCCTACCCCTACCAGCACCCCAGCCCCGACCTTTGCCCCGGATTTAGAAACATCCGCAGCAGTCGTCGAGCAGGGTGTAGAAGCCCTGTTCACGGTGGACAGTCGGTATGGGCTGAACACATGGATTACGAACCTGTGTACCATCAGCCCCGGCGCGTGTGGAATGCAATGGTCGTATCAGTACGAAATCGAGGAGGGCATCTCTGAACACCCAACCTCGAAACAAACCTGCGAAGCCCGTGCGCTCCGCATGGTTTCGGATGACCATCAGTTGTCCAAAAACAGTTACGAAGAATGCTGGATTGTGGAGTACACAACCAGCGGGTGGGAGGAGCCGGAAACCCGACTTATATTCGCCTGCGCCCAACACTGGACAGACAGCGGTGAATATGAGTTTCATGGCGTGAGCAGCCCTGACACGCCTCAATCCGTACTCCAGGACGTTTTGGAGAACGGATACTAAACCAACAGAAAGGAGAAAACAATGAGTATTGTCGCCATCCAGCCTGGGTTGCTGGATGACAAAATCTACAAGATCATAAAACCCAAAAATTCATGCTCCTTGCGGGAGCAGCCGGCGTACCGGGTTGAGACAAGCCCGGACGCCTGCACGTTGGCTGAACTGCTGAGCGTCATCGTGGGCGGTGAAAAACAATTTGAGATCGCAGCGCGATTGCTGGAGCGGTTTGAAACCGTCCAGAAATTAGCACTGGCGCTGCCGGCTGAAATTGCAGCCGTGCCTGGCGTTGGCAAGAAAACCGCCCTGCGGTTGAAAGCTGCCCTCGCCCTGGCGCGCAAGCTGATGGAGCCGTCCGGCGACGAGATGCCTATGATCTCGTCACCGAAGGACGCCTACATTTGCCTGCGACCGGTACTCGAAGGGCTGGACCATGAACGCCTGGTCGTCATGGTGCTGACTACCAGGAACCGGGTAATGGAGATGCCGGTGGTGTACGTTGGGTCAGCGAACTCGGCCACTGTCCGAATTGCGGAGGTCTTGCGCCCTTGCATCCGGCTCAATGCGCCAAACATGGTGCTGGCACACAACCATCCAACCGGCGATCCCACCCCCAGTCCTGAAGATGTCAATCTGACGCGCTGCTTGAACGAAGCAGCCCGAAAGATGGACATTCAATTGCTGGACCATGTGATTGTGGGCAGTCCTGGCCGCTACACGAGCTTGAAAGAACGCGGCATAGGATTTAGCTAATCAAAAACTAAAGCAGGGGGTGTCAAAAGCCCCCTGCACAATCTCAAAAGGAGGAAACATGTTAAATCACCTGGAACTACTGTCTCCAGTAACCGGCCTTGTGTGCCGGGAAATCTGGATTTGTGGGGCCTGTGCGCAGAACGCTGGCCTCATCACGATGACTCGTGATGAGGTTTGTCCCGAATGCGGCGCTCACAAGCCTGTTGAAAAGCTGTCAGTGACAGTTGCCTTCCGCTGGCTGGATAAGCTGCGGAATCTTCTGACACCCGCCGAACTGGACGAACTTGTAACGGAGTTTGTTAGCTGCAACGAGCAGCTTGGAACTCCCCGGTGGGAAGCACTGGTGGCCCTGTTGAGCAACCCCGGAGCCTTTGAACGGTTTATGCCGCACCTGGCTCCCTTGATGCCAGCGGTGGCCCAAGTGCTGCTTCAGGGCGTGGTTGAGTACATAATGTACGGTTACTCAACCGAGTACGTCGCGGTGCGTACCACAATCCCGCAAATCCGCAAAGCCATGAGCCAGTACGCTCCCGAAGGCCGGCTGGAATGGCTGGCTGGACAGTTGCGTTCGCTGGGCGATGCGCTGGCTATGGAAGCCAGCATCCCCCTGGCGAGCATCGGTGTCGAGGACGACAATGCCTAAATACTGGCTAACCCTCCGACCCGATGCCGCCCCGAAAGGGTACACGGCGTTTTCTTCCAGCCTGCCGGCTTGTGACGAACAAGTATCTGCCGGCTTTACGCTCTCGGTTTTCGGGTGGGTGCAGTATTCTCAACCGCTGTCCTTTGAGGACTGCTGGAAATTTGACCTGCTGCCCGACGATCCCATCGAGTACGCCCACTTTGCGTTCTGGTTGTTCGGCAACCGGGATGCGAAAGAAGCTGCGTATTACGAGAAGGATTACATCGAGGCCGTAAAACATGGCGTGATTACAATCGCCGGCGCGCCTGAAGAAATCCAGGTTGCGCTGGAAATCTTGCTGTACAAGGAGGAAAACAATGCCTGACACCTACACCTTCTGGACGCCAACCGAGCGTTCAGCGTTTGTTGCCTTTTGGGACGACGGCACAGTGGATGAGGGTCCAATGCTGGGCGCAGATGAAGTCATCTGTGACGCCTGCGATTGCGACATTTGTTTCACGCCCGTTCCTTTGGCTGATGGGTATGCCCTTTGCGACGACTGTTTCAAAGAGAGGTTTGGCCTCACTGTTGAAGAAGCTGCTGCGAAGGAAGACATCGTAATCACAAGAAAGGAGGAAGAATGATCGACAATCCGTACTATTACGAGAACATCGCGGAAGCCGCTGAATTTGGCATGGCGGCCTCCGTCAAAGCCTTTGAGGAAAAAATTGCTGCCACCGGGCGCGACCTCAAAGCGCCGCTGGTTACGCTGACTTGGGAATCCCTGTCAGAACTGGTGATGATGTTCATCGCCAAAGAGGGCATCAATCCATTGGATATTCCAAATGAAGAACTGGAATATCTTTTGGATAAGGTCGAATCGGCCATTGAATGTGCGACCGACAACGACCTGTGGGAAACGACGATTCGGGCCGCAATCGGGGATGACATCCCTCAATTGCAAGAGGATTACGCCCCGCGCGACGACCCCGATGAGTTCCCCGACGGTGAGTTTCCTGACGGGAGCCGCTACACCGAAACTTCCGACCAAGTGGACGAAATCCTGGAACACCGCCGGGACTGCAATTGCCCAGCCTGTTCGCCGGATGCCTGCCTGGAAGCCGAGTACGAAGATCGGGTCAACGGCGGCGGGAATGACTGCATCGGCGGCCCATACGAGCGGGATGACCATCTCGGCCCTGATGGGAGCGACGATTTTTTTGACATTGATACCGTTTAGATACATCCAGGAGGGCCTTACAAGCCCTCCTGCTGTTTCAGAAAGCGAGGCTTATGCGAAAAACGCTTAAAGATTACGAATCGCAGCGGCGGCGTTTCGCCGCAAGGTTTGAACGGTACGGCAGAAGGCCACCGGTACAGGATGAACCCAACGCCAGCCTTGTGACCCTCCTGTTTTCACAGGTCCGGGACAAGGAAACAAACGGTTTTGTCTCCCACCACCTCTGGCTGGTTGAGGACGAAAACCTGAAAGCGGTTTATCCTCTAAAGCCAGGCGACCAGGTGGAGTTTGAAGCCCTGGTCAAGCGTTATCGAAAAGGATACTGGGGCGAAAAGCCCTATGTATTTGGCCGGCCACCGGACTATGACTACGGCCTGGCCCACCCAACCGAAATATCAGTCACACGATAAGACACCAAATCCGCACCGCTGACCACACCCGGTTGGCGGTGTCAATTTGCTGTCCTGTTGCTGAGCAAACCTAACAGGAACGGTATTGCAGGCCGCACCAGGTGCGCGCACAGTTCGAGGCTGTGACCTGCAATTGAGAATCAAGCACAGTCCAGCCCGGTACTTGCCTCCCCAAAGGGATGAAGAACGGGGCTGGCCGGCTTGATTTTTAATCTAGTTGGCAGCCCTGCGAAAGCAGGGCCAACGTAGAAACCAATCAAAATTCAGAAAAGGAGGATACATGCAAAAAACAATTGAGAAATACCAGAAGAATCCCGCACTGGTGATCCTGGACCGCCAGGCGGGAAAAATTACCGACGAGCAGCTTTGGAGTATTTTTGCCTATGCTCAATACACGGCTGCCCGCCGTGTGTGCGCTGCCCTGGGCTATCTGCCGTTCACCTGGCCGCTGACGCCAGTGGATATGCAGTTGAATACCCAGGTCGCATCAGATGTTTATGCTTTACTGGCGAAAGCCGGCATCCCGGCTGGCCGCAGCCAGTCAGACGAAAACCGCCTGGCTGAATACCTGCGGGCCGTCAACATCCTCATCGGAGAAGTCTTATTCGTTGACGAAAAATACCTCCAGTATGCCCTGTTCTGCCTCAAAAACTACATGCGGATTGGTCCACAGTGGTTGAAACAGGCAGCCGGCGTGGTCGAGGAATCCAAAACCGAGGTTGAGGTGCCGGCATGACACTCACCAGCCTGGTAAGTTATCCTGATCGCGGTCAGGGCGGGCGCTCCGAATTTCGGGGCAACTGCTCTCCCCGGCTGGTTCAGGACTTGATTGAGCATTACAAGCCCAAGCTGTTCTATGACCCGGCAATCGGGTCTGGAACGAGCCGTGACGTGGCCCAGTCTATGAACGTCCCCGGCTTTTTCAGCGACCTGGCACAAGGGTACAACGTACTTGAAAGCGAACCGCCATACACCGGATTTGACATGGCCTTCTGGCACCCTCCGTACTGGAACATCATCCAGTATTCGGGTCCAGGCGGTCAGTGGGGTGGAGCCGGCAATCCCGGCGACCTCTCACTTATCCAGGACTACGGCGAGTTCATCAAGGCGCTGAACGAAGCCACCTTTCGCATCTACGAAACCCTGAAGCGCGGCGGGCGACTTGCCGTGCTGGTGGGTGACGTGCGCCGGAAGGGTGTGCTTTATCCGATCCAGCGCGATATGCGCTGGTACGGAACGCCCGATGCCTTCATCGTCAAGGCCCAGCACAACATGGTGTCCAGCCGGACGGCCTACAACGGAAATTTCGTGGCAATCGTCACGGAATACCTGGTTGTGACCAAAAAGGCTGATGCCTGGATTGTTCCCCTGCGTGTGACCGAGGCCAAGCAAACGGATACCCGAAAGTGGTCCGGTGCGACCTGGCAAAACCTGGTGCGCGCCGGCCTGGAATTTCTGGGCGGCGAAGCGGAACTGCCGGCGCTCTACGAGTGCTTGCAGGAACACCGCCGCGTGCAGGAGTCCAGCCAGAAGGGTGTGGACTGGCAGGCGATTGTCCGGCGGGAATTGCAGACCCGCCCGCACTTTCGCAATGTGGATCGTGGCCGGTGGTGCCTGGTGCAGCCGGCATAAATTCAAAACAAGAAAAGGAGAAAAAATGAATATTCGGCAAGTTATTAAAGCCCTCAACGCAGGGGCCTACAAGATCGTGCCGGTCAGTGGGTGCGGTTGCACTTTCGACTGGCACATCGAGGACGGCAAACTGGTGGACGGCAGCGACGGGGCCGACTGCTATGAGGGATTTGTCCTTGTTCTCACCGAGAACGGGGATATCGTGGCCGAGCATATGCGCTACCGGCCCCTGGTAATTTCTCAATGGCAGATTGGCATACCGGATGAAATCCAGGAAAAAATGCGGCCACCGTCCGGCGTCCAACGCTGGGAAACCGGCAATTCAGCGGAGCATGAAGCCCGCCGGCGGGAGTCCCTGATCGCCTTCCTCATGGAAGGCGGGTACGGGCTTGCCCGCAGCAATGAGCGCGGGTTCGCGAATGAATACACCATGATCATGCGGGAACTGCCCGATGGTGTTGTGTTCATGTCCGTAACCCGTGAGGAAGCAGAAGCATGGGCTGATGCCTTCCTCTATCGCGGCGATCAATCAACCGAAGCCTTTGTGGGTTTTCGGTTGGAAGTGAAGAACTGAAGCCTGGATAACAACAAGTAGGCACTCAATGGACGAACCTGAAAGCGAGTATATCAACTTCAGATGGATCGTGAGGTGCGTGGCCGACAGGTTGTATCCTAACGATGTCGATCTGAACATCGAATCGGACGAGCATTATCGCGAGATGTGGCGTGAAGCAGTTTTTCAGGCGGTATGCCAACAAGGTCTGCCGCTGCTCAGAATAAACTGGCGGCATACTCGCGTTCTTGCTTTCCAACAAATGAGAGTGTTCATGAATGCAGAAGATGAAGAATATCGTAAAACGACCAAAAAGAAAAGGAGAAAAAATGAGTAAACTGATCCAATGCCGCACCAACCCGGAAGCCGACCCGTATCATACCGCTGACGTTCAGCCAACATACACCCTTCTTAAGATCTACGGGGATGGCGACTACGCGTTGGAACAAGAGTGTGACGACAACGCGACTCCTGTTAGGGAAGCCAACGGGCTTGTCCTCACTTTTGACCTGGAAATCCGGCCTGATCAGGCCGCAGCCCGCACTTACCTGGAAAGCCCGGAAGCGGTTGCCCTGGTCGAGCGCATCCATGCAGGTCACGGAAAAGAATGGGACGGCCATAACCTGGTCGGCACCCTGACCGATGATGCGAGAACCGCCATTACGGAACTCCTGGCCGGCCTCAACGGTCTGCCGGAAAATCAGATGTCCCTCTGGGACGCAGGAGACTGGCTGGGCCACCTGAACGACGGCGAAATCGGTATCAACGCTTTGACCACCGGTGCCGAGATAACGGCTCTGGCTGAAAAGCTGGAAGCCGATGCGCTGAATGAAAAAGTCATTCTCTCCGGGACCGAGGAATACTTGTTCGAGAGGCGGCGTTTGATTCGTGCAAACCTGGCAGGGGCTGACCTGCGCAGCGTTAACCTGGTCGGTGCCAGCTTGTCCGGCGCTGACCTGTCAAGCTGCGACCTGCGCGGTGTAAATCTGACCGGGGCCGATCTGTCCCGCACGAACTTGACCGAGGCCAGATTCTCCGGGGCAAACCTGTCCGGGGCCAATCTGACTGATGCAGACTTGTCTGGTGCCGATCTGACGGATGCCAACCTGACCGGGGCCAATCTAACGAAAGCTAGATTCTCCGGGGCAAACCTGACGGGTGCCACCGTGACAGGCACACTCTCCGAATAAACGACGGCGAAACTGTCTTATCCAATCCCTCACAAGCGGCCCGTCTGCCTGTGAGGGATTTATTTCAAATCATAAGGAGAACAACAAAATGATCATGCTGCATTACTCCGCTTTTGCGGAATACCTGCCGACGCATCGAAAACCGGACGCCAAGTTCATCGTCTGGACTGACGACGTGGCGCAAGCGCAATCAGCACAGATTGCGCTATACGACGAAGAAACCGAACAGTTTGTCACCCCAGACACCCGGCGACCGATTGAAAACGTGTTGCTATGGGCCGAAGTGCCGACTGTCGGTTCTCTGCTGTTCAATCTGAAAAAAGAAATCTAACCAATTACAAGGAGGACAAATGGACAAAATCCTGATCTTTGACATCGAAACCGCACCCGACCTGGATGCGGTTGCCGCGCTTCCCGAACCGAAAGCGCCGGGGAATCTGAAGGACCCTGAAAAAATCGCTGCGGCAATTGCCGAGAAGAAGGCTGAGCAGCTTGCAAACGCTGCCCTGGACCCGGACACGGCAAACATCACGGCGATTGGAATGGCGGTTGTGGACGTTCGCGACCCTGCCCAGGACGCAGAGAAAATCTGCGCCTACCTGGTTGGGGACGAAGAAACCCCAACCGAGGCCACTCTGCTGACAAAGTTCTGGCACACGCTGGTGCAAACCGCCGGCTACGCTGCCGGATACAACATCATCGGCTTTGACCTGCCGATGCTCCAGCGCCGGAGCTTTGCCCTCGCAGTCAAACCTGGTCTGTTGGGCCTGCCGGCAATCTCGCCGGCGAAGTATCGGACGCAGCCCATCCTCGACCTGATGGGCGTTCTCTATAACTGGGATCGCTCGCGGGGTTTGAAGTGGGTCTGCAAGCGGTACGGCATCCCCAATCCGCTGCCTGATCTGGATGGCAGCATTGTGGGCGAAATGGATCGGGCGACGCTCCGCAAATACGTCGCCAACGATGTCAACCTGACCATCCAGCTTTACCGCTGGATGCAGGGCGTGTATTTCTAAAACAAAAGGAGGAAAAATGACTATTTACTTTGAATACCAGTACCGATACGAAAGCAACGACAAGCTGCGCGGCAGTATCGGGTTCGACCTCGGTGACATTACGCTTGAGGAAGCGGAGCGCCGGCTGCGGGCTATCTGGCCCGACGGCCAGTTCAATCCTCAATCGGTGATTGTGCCGGCGCTGGACAACTGCGATGGAATCCAGCACGAGTTTGTCGGATTGTCCAACCAACCGGGGTTACAGAATCACGCTGATGCCTTGCAACGAACCCTGCGTGATTTCGTGGAGCAGGCAGAAAAGTCTGCTGCTATCGCAGTCCGTCGGTATCAATTCGAGCTTTCGATGGAGAACGGGCCGGACGAAACCCTGAACTCGTTGCCGTCCAAGTTCATTCTCCAACTAACGGGAGCCGAGATTGAATGGGTGCTGAAACAGATGGCACTCGTGGTAAAAAGCGTGAGCGAAGAAACCGGGAACCTGGTAGTTCGTGAAATTGTTGTTCTGCCACCTGCCGAACAGCGTAAAGCGGTGTTCCCTAACGTCTCGGATGAGGTTTTTATCCAGCTTGTCATTGAAGCTGGGTATGCCTACATTCGGGCGGTCCTGCTTTCTTCTTGCGCTGGATACGGAGAAACAATCTCCGTCACCGAAGAAGAACTGCGGCACGCGCTGACAAAAGGGGACAACATTCCCGCTCCTGTGTCGGTTGACGCGGCTTTTGCCGACCCATTGTTCCCGACGGCTGATGAGATCATCGCATACGCCAAAAAGTATGTGGGCGATAAGCCCTGGCCGGAGGAGGACTGGGTGCAAGGCACCCATTTTGCCCTAAATCTGTGGAGCGATCAAGGTCAAAAGCGGATTACTCACTACGCCTTGTGGCATGGAGAAATTGATACCCAACATGGTGGTGTCAGTTTTGTCGTCTAAGGCAAAATCAAACACAAACCAAACTGATACGCCCCGCCAACTGGCGGGGTGTATCGCTTATGAAAGGAGGAGAAAAAATGGCAAAGGCTATGACGGTTAAGGAACTTCGCAAAGCCATAAAATCTTTGGAAAATATCAAGAAAATGGTGGATGATACCCTCGAAGCTGCCCAATTGTGTTCACAACTGAACTTTGGGTTATATGGCGACCTCTCTGCGGCGCAGGCCATGTTGTCCGGCGCGCTCGACGCATTAGCGTTTCAGTTGGAGCGCGTTGAAGAAGAGGACGCTGGGACAAACGACGAAATCTTAGATGTACCGTAAAAAATGAACAAAACACTGTTCATACTACTTTTCAATGTCACGGCTGGTGGCCGCAAGGACATTTTTGTCTATTACGGCGCTCATGTTGACAGCACCGCCGCCGTAAATGCCGCCAAAAAGGAAATCCAGAGGAAAGGCTGGAAAAACGATGGCCTGGTAGCGGAAAGAGAATTGAAGAAAGACGATCTCGTGGTCGCGGCCAATTTCGGGCGTTTTGGCGGGCTATATGCCTGCGTTTTTCAACTGCCGGCCCAGAATGGGGGCTGGTGTGAAGGAGCTTACTTTGCTCCCGTCACAGCCAGCGACAACCATGATGCACAAATCGAAGCGCGGAAAGCGTTTCGGTTGCCGCCAAATGTGGCGGCTAGATTCCTGACGGTTGAAAGAATCCCGAATGAAGTTATCCATGAAGTCTGTCCACCTTCTCATATAGAAGAATAAGATCACCCAACGACACAATTCATTCCCCGCCTGGCAATCAGGCGGGGAAAACTCTACCAGGGCAATAAACAAAAGGCGCAAACAACCCGGTTTGCGTTTTTTGTTTGCTGCCCTGTGAAAACCGGGCGCAAAGAAACAGTTGGCGGCCCTGCTTGATAGCGGGGCCAATATAGAAACCAATTCAATCAAACTCATACAAGGAGGATACATGAAACGCTTTTATGCGGCCACCGTGCGCCTGCTGGTGGAAATTGAAGAAGGCGATCCAGCCGCTGCACGAAAAGCGGCCAGCGATTTTGTGACGGCTTGTTTGACGGGTAATGAAATGACCGCCCCACAGAACGCCGGCACAGGAACCATCCAAGTCAAGATTGACCTCTTGACGCCAAATCCAAAAACAGACTCGAAGGAGGAAAAATGATCTATATCTCGAAGGACTGGATGGGGCAGGTGTCCATCACAGGCCACGCCGCCGACAAAAGCCGGCGGCTTATTGAAATGGCGGCTGCAAACTACGCTTTTCTCGTTCAGCGGGGGGAGCGGATCAGCAGCATGGTGCTTGCAGAACGGATTACAAAGCACCACACAGGGAAGAAAAACGCCGCGTTCAGGGCAACGATCAACGCCCTGAGCATCTACAAGTGGATTGAAAGCCCCCCGTTCACCTGCCAGGTGTGCGGCTGGCACATAACCACCGCGCCGGCATTGAAGGTGGGCGAGTATGCCCTGTGCGACAAGTGCGCACAGGAAAACCTGCGTGTTGTCGGTTCAATGATCCCCGACTTCCCCCAAACGGTCGAAGCCCTGGCTGCGCGGGATGGGGTGCAGCGCAGAGAACTCGAATAATCACAGTCAAAAGGAGGAAACATGAGCAATCCGTTTTATGAAATATCGAGCTATACGCGAAATGAGCTAAAAACGATAAACCGTATGACAGAGTTGGGTTTTTACCTGGTTTTGTTTTACGGCAATAATCCGTTCCACCTGCCAGAAGCACACCAGCTAGGCAAAACTGTCCGGTATCCCGGCCACGATTTTGCGATTACCACCCAAAACGGCGAAATCATCGGGTATCTCGATTACACCAATGCTGGCAACGGCCAATACCGGTACTCGTCGGTAGAAGGCAAGAAATTGCCGAAAGTCATTGAGGACTACCGACCTCCGAAGGAAGTGGAGGTGGTGCTGGATCAAGCGACGCATGTCGCCACCATCAAAACTGGTGATACGACCATCACTTTTTCGGGCGTGAACGTGTTTGACCGCCTGGACCGCATCCTGGATGAAATAAATGGCGAATTGTATCGCCTGAACACAGGCTACTGGGCCTGGCGCATCGAGATGATCCCCGACCCCGAAGCGGCATCGAAGCCTTTCAGTAATGGGGTTCCAGTGGTGTCTAACGGCCAGATACGTCTTGCCGTCACCGGCTATGCCTACGAGGATGGCACGAGAACAATCCACTACCTGGGCGTCGTGGGTTACAAAACCAGCATCGAATCCCTGCGGGCGACTTTGCTGCAAGCAAAGCCGTTCATTCTGGAGGATGCCGGCCACCCGGAAGGGTTGTACCCCCTGCCCAAGTATGAACAGGTGTGGCAGGCAATGGCTGAGTATTCCTCACACCACAGTGTGTTCATCGCTCACCAGGCGTTGCCTGGTAAGTGGACACCAGAGGACAACACCATCAGCCTGCTTGTGTTTCGCGGCACTGAGGGCGCTGAAAATCCGGGAGCCGAAATCAAGCGGCAGTTTATCTCCCGCCTGAATGAAGCCCTGGAAATTCCCATCGTTCCAGAATGGGCTGATGCCCTGTGGGACGCGGCAAAACTCACCCGGTTTGTCCGCAAGATGACCGTCGGCGGGGATTGTCTCGCCGGCATCCTGGTCAATCTGAACGCTGACTGGAATCACCTGGTTGAAACGCTGCTGGAAGAAGGAAAGATCGTAGTAGCGTAACAACCAAACACAAGCAAAAAACAATTCACCCCGAAGGGGGCGCACAATCCCCTGACGGGGGAGGACTGCGCCTCCTTCTGCTATCACAAAGGAGGCAACAAAATGAGAGTACCCGCAATCGAGAAGGCGGGCTTTTACCCGACACATGATGCGGTGGTGGAGGTCATCAAGACCTACATCCAACCGCAACCAGCAGAAGCCGGCCAATCCCGGCTGCTGGACCCCTGCTGCGGCGAAGGCCGGGCTGCGTCCATCCTGGGAGCGGCCTTGAACTGCCAAACCTGGGGAGCGGAACTGTCCTACACCCGCGCTGCGGAAGCGGCAAAGGTCATGGACAAAGTACACCTGACGGCCTGGGAAGTGTGTATGCTGACCGAGGAATCGGTCAATCTACTGTTTCTCAACCCACCCTATGACAATGATCGGGTGGAGCATCAAGGCCGGCTGGAAGCCTCATTCCTGAAATCCAGCTATGCCAAGCTGGTACGCGGTGGGCTGCTGGTGTATATCGTCCCGCAAAAAGCCTTATCGCTGGCTGAAATCGCCAAAGTCCTCGCCGGCTATTTCGAGAACTTTACCATTGGACGGTACGAAGACTCTGCTTACGGGCAGGTCGTAATCCTGGCTGTTCGCAGCCAGGCGTATCACGTCCCAATGGCCGAGGACATCGAGAAGATCCGCGCCTGGGCAACCGCTGACCTGCCTGTGTTGGGGCCGGCTGCGGAGCCGATCTATACCCTGGCGCCTGCGCCTGTGCGCGGCGCGGCTGGCCGGGCAATCATCTTCAAGCGGTCCGACTGGACTGACGAGGAAGTGTGCCTGGCGGCGCTGGAAAAAGGCGTGACCCAAACGGCGGCGTGGAAAGACCTGCTCAATCCCCGCCGGGCTGAAGGCCAGCTTTTACGCCCCGCCATGCCCTTGAAGAAAGGGCATATCGCCATGCTGATGGCAAGCGGCATGATGGGCGTGGTGCGGCTGAAAGACCAACAGGGCAAAATCCTGCTGGTCAAAGGCCGGGTGGTCAAAGTACAGGAGGTCGTTGCCGGCGACAACGAGGATGCCGGGGACGAGGACGAAGAATCCGACACCGAGACCATCCGGGACCGCTTTGTAACCACCGTTGCGACGGTGCAGCAAAGTGGGATCAAGGTCATCAGTGACGTAAAAGGGCTGACGGAGTTCATGGGCGAACACGGCGAATCCATCGCCGCCCATGTGCTGGAAACCTACCGGCCACTGTACAACATGGACCCGACTGAGGTCGAGAATGCCATCCTGGACACCCTGGGCAAAGGGCGCAAACCGCTGCCTGGGCAGTCTGAACCCGGTTTGCTAATGACGCAGCGCCATGCTGCGGTGGCAATGGCCCGCTCCGTTCGCTTGAATGGGGTTGGAAACCTGCAAGGCGAGATGGGTGTAGGTGTGCGACTTGCAAGCTGTTCGTATGAACGTCTGCCATAGACTATAACTATGGTGTGCCGAAAAAGAAGGCACATTCGATCCCACCTCATGGATCGAGAACTACCTGGACAAGCAGCAGAAAATGAGCAAGAAGCTGTTTGAAGCTCCGGGGACAATGTAGGCAGAGTCGAGTGGAGCGAACACTCGATGAGGCCGCAGTTGCGCTTGAATATGGCTAGGATGACGAACCATCGTTGAGGCATCGTTACCATTAGCTGGACTGAAAAAAGACGAGACAGTCCGGTATAGAGGTTAATTCATTCATAAAAAGCAGGAATGAAACTTGTCAGCAGATCGCCTACTTCTGCTGGCATGGCCTGACGGTACAGAGGTGTAACAGTCAGGAAATGACCTCCGGTGTATAGGTGGAGCCTAAGTTCAAGTAGAGACATACGAACAGAACAAGTGAACCTGTGTGATTGGTCTTGGCAACGAGACTGGGGCAGCTATACCTGATGCGGTCACACAGGGGCGGAGGACTCCGTAGTAGTCACGCGAAAGCGCACCCGTAAGGGTGATAGCGGTGGGGAAAGCCCACCTCATAAAATACCTGCTTTACAGGTATGGCGAAGGGAGTCCGGCATGGTGAATAAAGCACCATGCCTAGAGCCGGATGAGTTGGAAACTCTCACGTCCGGTTCGGCATTGGGGGGATGGAGAAACATACTCATTGAAAAATGAGAGGTGCGCCCTGTCCCTACCATAACAAAACCACAATCGCCGCCGGCGTCACCGCGCTGCTGGATGCGTTCCCCGCTATCGTCATCTGCCCGCCGCACCTGGTTCCCAAATGGATTCGAGAAATCGAAGAAACCATCCCTGGGGCAAAGGCGGTGGAGCTGCGCCGGATCGGGCGCAATGCAGATGACCCCGGCGACATCAATGATGTCAAAGCGTTCTTTGATGCCGTTGAAGCCGGCACCCTGGGCGAGAAGCCCGTTGCCGTCGTCGCCAATACCAGCGCCAAGATGGGTCCTGGCTGGAAGCCGGCAGTCGCAACCCGGACCATCCGGGAGTTACGCTACGGCAAGTGGCACAAGCGCCAAGTCCTCTGCTGCCCGAAGTGCGGTCATCCTGTCATGGATGATCACGGCTCGGCAATTGCGGTGGACGGCAAACTGCCCAAGCGCCGCCTTTTCTGCCAGGGGCAAATCCCAGGCTGGGAAGTGGACGGCGAAGGCCGCGTCCGGCGAGACAATGAAGGCAATCCGATCTGGGGAAAGCGCGCCTGCGCCAATCCCTTGTTCGTGTTCGACCAGTCCCGCCGCTGGTCCATTGCTGAATACATCTCAAAGCACTGCAAGGGGAAGTTCAAACTCCTCATTGCAGACGAGGTGCATCAGTTCAAAGGCCAGTCATCGGATCGGGGCATAGCCTTCCATCAATTGGTCACGGCGTGCAAGTGGACGCTGACCCTGACCGGAACCTTCTTTGGCGGCAAAAGCACCAGCATCTTCTGGCTGCTCTACCGCCTGAACGCAGGTGTTCGTCGGGACTTTACCTATAATGAAGAAACCCGATGGGCAAAACTGTACGGAGTGCTAGAAAGCAAGGTCAAGCGTCGCGACGACGATGGTGAGGACGGTATCTTCACCGGCAACCGCCGCCGGCACAGTAAGGCAAAGGAGCAGCCTGGCATCTCGCCGGCGATCATCAATCGCTTGCTGGATACGACGGCGTTCTTGAGCTTGAAGGACCTGGGTATTCAACTTCCTGGCTACCAGGAAGAAGTGATCACCCTGGACATGCCGGACTCGCAAGGGCATCAGTACTACAACATGGACCGGTTCCTGAAGCAGCAGGCAATGGACGATAACCGTTACCTGTCGGTCTGGCTCCAATGGAGCCTGGCCCGCCCGAACTCCGGCTTTCGGGATGAAGCCGTAATCGTTGAGGGTATTGATGACGAAGGCAAGAAAACGGGGTTGAAAAAGAACCTCATGGAACTGCCTGCCGTCATTCACCCGGACGACGAGGGTTTGCCGAAAGAAACCTGGCTGGCAAACTACTGCCTGGCAGAACGCCAGCAGGGGCGCAAGGTATTGGTGTACCTGCGCCAGACAGGAACCCGCGACATCCAGGATCGCGTTCAGGCCGTGCTTGAAAAGGCCGGCCTGCGGGTTACGGTGCTGCATGGCAGCATTGATCCCCGCAAGCGCGAGGAATGGATTGCAAAGCGCACTCCCACAACGGATGTGCTGGTCTGCAACCCGAAGCTGGTGGAAACCGGTCTTGACCTGATTGCCTATTCAACGGTGATCTTTTACGAGATCGAGTACAGTCTCTACACGTTATGGCAGGCGGTCCGCCGGGTGTGGCGATTGGGCCAAACCCAGGCGGTCAAAGCCCTGTTCAGCGTGTACGAGGGTGCAATGGAATCGGTTGCCCTGGCGCTGATGGGACGAAAGATGAAGGCCGCTCAACTCCTTTACGGAGATGAGGTCGGCGGCGCAATCGTCCCTGAAAGCGAGGGTGACTTCCTGACCCAACTGGCGCGGGAACTCCTGGCCGGCAGCAAGCTGCCTGATCTGGCTACCCTGTTCGCAGAGGACACCCAGGTCAGTCATAATCCGCTCGGCAGCATGACCGTGCCGAGCGTGGTGATGACGGTCCCCCTGGATACCTGGGAGGACTGGTTGCAGCAGCGTGGTGTGGTCGTCGTCCGCAAGAAGCGGCGCTCGACTGCGCCGGCGGCCCTGCCTGGTCAGGCCAGCCTGTTTTAGAAGGAGCAAGCGAAAAGCCCTGGTGTAATGCCAGGGCTTTTTCGTTTTAAGCAGCAAACCCGATGGGATGAGGGGGGCATCCAATCGGGTCGCTGAATTTAATTATAGCATATTTTGGGGAGTGTGTGATCTGTTACGAATGTAGATTCAAAATTACTCTCAGGCTATCACGGAAGAAGTTTTCATCTTCTAAATTGTAGAAACGAACACCAACCAACCTGTACTTTTTATCCTGGATTATCAGTGGGCGCGTGTCAAACATAGAGGTAATCTCTTTCAGAAACGCTTCCTTCCAGCGGTCATGCTCCTGTAGGTGTTCGCCCTTCGGCTCAGCGAACAACTGGTACACCTGCAACCCACCGTTTTTCTCGCGTAGAAAAAGAACAAAATCAGGCCGAAACTCTTGCCCATCCGAAAAGTTGTATATTGCGAAATGGCCTTCATTGCGCAGCAAGTATATTTCTTCATATTCCTGCTGGATTTTTTCCATCAGGCGTCCCAGAAGCCGCACAAAGGCTTTTTCTTCGGATGAACCATAGGACATATTAAAGGCGATCCAATCCTGTGCTAAAACGAACCGCCCATAATCGGCATCATCCTTTCCACGAGGATTGCGATCATCAAACTTCAACAATTTCTCATTAAAGACATCGTGAATATAGCTGGCATTGAAATCTCTCGTACCTTCATACTGGGTGATCTGCCCTCGAATTTCAGCCTCCAATACGGCCAAAAGGCCGCAAACGGCAGAAAGCTGTTCTGCGCGGTTATATTCAATCCCAGCAATTCCACCCTCAAAAGTGATTTCAAGTCCACCTAGATATTCTTTAGCCCGGATAAAATCGCGCATCGAGGTCAAGTTGGGAAAATACCGCCGCAGATTAGCAAATTTGAAGAAGGGATTGCGTGATATGGCGCATTGGATAATATTCCTGTCAATATCGATAATTTGTATGTCCTTACGGCTACCTTCAGTAATGCCGGAGGATATTCTTTCAGCAAACGCTACCTGTGCACCACCGTGACCTGTGGCAATGACATGCAAATAGTTCCTGCGGGTGACGCCAAATTCGGCAAATGAGCGCACTTGCTGATAGCTTTTTGGTCGGCGGCCATTGAGCCAGATTACCCCGTAATTGTAGAAGCCAGTTTGCTTGAACGATGCTTTAATTTCCAGTTTGTGGGTGATTTCGTGTGGGTCAAGCATACCCTGTTGAACAAGGGCCTGACGAATTTCGGCAATATAGCGCGAATCATTGATGCTGTGATAATGCAATTCTTCCAGGACGCGCAATTCGTTTTCAAGGTCTTCATCGTACTTCCGTTGATAGCGGTCATTATTTTCTGGCAAAACGAAAGGGAAGTACCGCGCGCCACGTCCAATCAACTGCGCTTCAGAGAGAGTAGTTGTGCCGATTCGCTCTCGACCCGTGTCGCGCATTTCGTAGCAGCGAACAATGTCAAACAGATTGAGAACATCCCAACCTTCGTTCAGCTTTTGAACGGCAAAGATAGCACGGATACGATTATTCTTATCTTCCAGGGTATTCAAAAGAATCTGGTGCTGATCTTTTTCTTTATCCTCATTCACCGAAAGGCAATAATCTGGTTGGAAGTTGTGCTTGAGCCGTTCCACCAATTGCTCGTTGGTGATACCATTTTCATCGAAGAAACGAAAAGCTCGCTGCACAATGGGAATATCTGACCTGCGAATTGATGCTACTTGATCCGAGGTTAGATTATCAATCAGCCGGTGAAATTCCTCTTTGTTCTGCCGGGATTGTTCGATGGTGCGCTGCGCCTTGAATAGAATGACTGGTTTCAGATTGATGCGGTGTTTGGCGGCAACTTCCTGTTTGTACTGGTTCAGGATTAAAGCTTGCAGGATGCGCTCTTGCTGTCCAAAATCCGACTGAACGATAACAACATCTTTTGAATAGCGGTCATTGCGAAATTGCACCAGGTCGTAGCGTATGATAACCTTATTGCGATATTTATCCACCATCTCAGGCGTAGCGTAATCATGTGTGGCCGTAAATTCCAGCAGGATATTTTGTCCATTTTCTTTGAATATCTTTTCAACCGTATTTTCCCAATTCTCAAATATTTCATTCTGGGAACGCGTCTGAACGTTAATGTGATGCGCCTCGTCCGCGATCAACACAATCCTATGCTTGCGAAAGTCCTCAAAGGTAAGGCTGTTCTCTCTCGCGGTGTTCAGATCTGAGTGCAATTTCTGTATGGTCGTGAAGCAAATATTGATGTCGTTTGGGTTGATTGCCTCAAAATTATCCACCTGGGATATCCGTACTCGTCGGTTGCCGATGTTCAATTCCTGGGCAAACAGGTATTTGATGCTGGCGGGGTTAAGGAAGTTATCTCGTGTTTTTTCGATAATATTTGTAGAGTTAACGAAAAAGAGAAAATTGTGATAACCCTGTTCGTAAAGATACAGAATCAAGCCGGCCATGATCAAAGTCTTGCCGCTGCCGGTTGCCATGTTGAACAAGAAATGAAGTGGGTACGTTAATCTCAAATTTTTACTATCTTTATTTTCATAACAGTAGATAAATCGAGAGAAAGCGTCCACCTGGTAGGGGCGCGGCTCATAGGCCGGGTTTAGATTCTGCGCGAGGCTGGTAGGTAGTTCAGGTTTTAGAAAGCCCACACGGGTCGCCGCGTCCAGATCTTCATAAAGAAATGGATTAGCCATTGATACTTTCCCCGTAAAATGCGCGATTCAGGTTTTTGTCATCTTCACTGACATTGAATTGCGCATCATCTATTTCAGAAAGATTAACATATAGCTGGTTTTTGTCTAACATCTCAGCCAAAAGGTGTTTTTGTTTTTCTAGCCCGTTTTCTTCACGACCCAGCGCCTCAAAATCGAGAATGGCATCTTCTGGTCGCATCGGATTGACATACCAGTTCAGGAATGAGCCTTCAGCCATGTCATTCCATAAGTTAAGGAGTTCGGCGCTGGATGCTGCACTTTGAATTTTTTGCATAAATGCTTCATTTTGTTCCAATAGTTCAAAATATATAAACTCACCTTGTTTATTTTCTTCTATCACATTGGATATTCTTTTCATGGTAACGGGCTGCAAGTAATCCATTTGTTCGCAAATGATGAATTGCCTAGATGTATTCTCTTCTTTGTTCAATTCTAAAACAGCATGAGCCGTTGTCCCGGAGCCAGCAAAAAAATCTAGTATTAAGTCATTATTTGAAGTTGTTATTCGGATAATATCCTTGATTAAAAATATTGATTTTGGATAACTAAACGCCTTCCGTTTGAACATTGCTTTTAATAACATTGTTCCATGTGAAGATGCGTCATAAGATGGACTTACCCAAATTGTTTTGGGCTTTCTTCCATTCTTTATTCGATCTTTTAGATATACGGCAAAATCGCCGTTTATTGTTTTAATAACAATATCGCCATTTGCTACCGCCTCCATAAATCGCTCTTTAGACTGTCTCCACACTTTATCGTTCCCATCTGTATCTTTTGGCGTAATTTTGCGGCAGCCTTTTTTGTCCTCAAGCCCTATGTAACTTAAATCTTCGTTTACAAATATAGGGTAATACAGGTTGGGACGCTCTTTTGGAGTGGAATTTGAGCCACTTCTTCGAAAAGGCAACAAGCGATATTCAGAAATATCATCTTTATTGCTAAAAGCGGCTGCTTGATCTTTAGTCAATGGTAATGGGTTTATTGAGGCAACTTTCTCGTCTTTTGCATAAACAAGAAAATACTCTGAGGAAGTAGCAAAGAATTTTGAATCACTACGACCGCGAGGATTAGTTTCGACAGCAATGACTCCAATCCTGTTTTCCCGTGAGAAAATTTCATCAGCCAGCACACCTAAATAAAATAGTTCAGAATGATCAATAGCGATAACTATTATCCCGGTCTGTGACAGTAGTTCTCTAGCAATTTCTAGGCGATTTTTCATAAAAGTTAGCCAAGAGGAATGATTAAACGAGTTATTGTAAGAAAAAACATTGGCTGCTCCACTTGTGTTAAAAGGGGGATCAATATAAATCAAATTTACTTGCCCGCGAAACTCGCTTTTTATACTGTGCAAGGTTAACAGGTTATTGCCCTTGATAATCAGGTTATCGCGGATTACGCCGTTTTCATCGCGTCTAAAGTTTGTTACTGATTGCGCTCCATTAGGGCTATATCGCTGAAAACGTGTCAGCACCTTTGGAGCAAGCATCTGAGTAATTTCATCCTGCGCCAACACTTCGTTGAAAAAAACTTCATCATGCTTATCTTCTTCGCTTGTCTGCCCGCCCTCCAAAAAACAATCCTTGTAAGGCCACACTAGAGCGACATCGCCACGCTCGCGTAAAAATTGTTCCCCAATAGTTAGCCCAATACGGTTACGAAAACGGGTATAAGAATTATTCAACAACCCCTTTTGACTGGTGTACTCGATAAAGGTGTTGAAATTAAAAACCCAATAACCATCAATCTCGTCAAAAAACTTGGCCCTGATTTCAACGTCTGAAAGCAGCAGCTTTATTAAGTCCCGGTCAATTTTCCAAGCGCCGTCTTGTACTGCCGCTATTATCAGTTCGCCATCATCATCAATAAATCGGCGGTCTTTTTTTAGTAATTCAATGAGTCGTGCGTGAAATGACATCTGTATCCTCGCTGTCGCTGCAAAATTATCCATTTATCTTGTCAGGTTATTATAAACTTGACCAGCAGAATTAACCTACTTGTTATGTCATTGAAATTGGATGCTGTAAATAAGTGATCCTGACAAGCATCATCTACCAGGCTGGCAGAACCAGCGATCTACTCACCTGCAAACCGTATCCGGCATCCAAACTTTGACGATCAGCAATTCATAATTTTTGTGATTAAAATGCACACGGGCATGGATTCATGGCGGCGATGAGCTGGAAATTGGCGGGGAAGGTGAGGGCGCCCTGGGCGCGGCTGATGGTGACAATTTTATCTTCCATGGGCTGGCGCATCACCTCCAGCACACGCGAGCCAAATTCAGGCAGTTCGTCCAGAAAGAGCACCCCGCGGTGGGCCAGTGAGATTTCGCCCGGGTGGGGCCAGTTGCCGCCGCCCACCAGGCCGGCATGGCTGATGGTGTGGTGCGGGGCGCGGAAAGGGCGGGTTTGAATCAGCGGCACATCGGGCGGGAGCTGATCGGAAACGGAGTAGATGCGGGTGACATCCAGAGCCTCGTCAATGGTCATGCGCGGCAAAATGGCCGGCATGGCGCGGGCCAGCAGGGTTTTGCCTGAACCGGGCGGGCCGGACATGAGCACATTGTGAGAGCCGGCGGCGGCCACCTCGAGGGCGCGCTTGACGTGCTCCTGGCCTTTGATCTCGCAGAAATCGGTCAGCACGGTCACTTCCAGGTCAGCAGGCGTGATGAGCGGGGTGGGGGCGATGGGCTCCTGACCGGTGAGGTGGGCGGCCAGCTCGGTCAGCGAATTGACGGCGATCACTTCCAGGTCAGGGATGAGGGCGGCTTCAGCGGCGTCGGCGCGGGGAACGATGACCCGCTTGAAACCTTCCTTGCGGGCCACGGCGGCCATGGGCAGCACGCCGCGCACATGGCGCACCGTGCCATCCAATGAGAGTTCACCCATCACCAGGCAGCCCTCCAGGCTTTCGGGGGAAATTTGTTCGCTGGAGACCAGCACCCCCAGGGCGATGGGCAGGTCAAAACCGGGGCCTTCCTTGCGCACCGAAGCCGGGGCCAGGTTGACCGTCACCCGTTTGCGAGGGTAATAGAAACCAGCATTTTTGATGGCCGACTGCACGCGCTCGCGGCTTTCCTGAACGGCGGCATCGGGCAGGCCGACAATGGCCATGAACGGCAGTCCCTGGGTGGAATCCACCTCCACTTCAACAATAACCCCTTCAAGGCCGATGATGGTGCAAGAAAAGACATGTGCGAGCATGTTTCCCCGTTTCTCCAAGCTAGGTCAGGCAACCGATCTTAAATCCATTCTCATTTCACAGAACTCAGGTTAAGTTTAGGAGGAGAAAAGAGAAAAGTCAACAGAAAAAGTGTCATTTTTGGAACATTCATTCAGAAAATCAGGGGTTTCCCTTCCGGCCAGAGATATGCTAAACTCTAGGAAACCGCCCCTGTTAATGGGATGGGCTGATTTTTCCATGTGGTTTTTCTTCGATGGACGGCAACCCCGATGCCCTGGCCTGGTCGCCCGACGGCAGCCGCCTGGCGACCGCCTGCGAGGATCATTATCCCAGGCGGCGATTCCGGCCGGAGCGCAGGTGATTGACCTGAACGGCGCGGCGATTCTGCCAGGGGTTCATTACTGCGCATGTGCGGATGGTGATTCACTGCGGCGTGATCATCCGCGATGAGAGCCGATAAGGACGCAAAGGGACAGCTTGAAGACTGATTTACCGCAAAGATCGCGAAGGGCGCCAAGGAAGGAAGAAGGAAGGAATAAATATATGTGGGTGGGCTTTTTTTACCTGCCAAAGCGGCAAGAAAGACAGAAGATAAGTTCTCGTCTATCGAAGGAAAAAGCGGATTGTGAAGGAATGAGCTGAGAGGAAAGGTTGATCCGGATCAGCGGGTGAGAATGAACCAGCTGACCAGCCAGCCGCCAGCCAGAAAAAGGATCGTTTCAGGGCTGAGACGGTTCGCCAGGTGAAGCTGGATGCCGCCCATGAAGAACACGGCAAAGAGAATGGCCCCTACCAGGCGCTGTTGAGCGTGTTCCAGGCGCTGGACGCGTTTTTGCAGTTCAGGGCTGCGCACTTCCAGCTCGCCTTTTTCAATGCGGTCAAAGAGGCTGTCAGCCTTTTTGGGCAGACCCACCAGGGTGCTGAGCACCGCGCCAATTTCCTTCAAAACCATCTGCAGGCCGCCGCCCTCATCTTCGACCAGTTGATTGCCATAAGGACCGATGAGGTTCCAGAAGTTGAAATCCTTGTTCAGGCCGGTGCAAATACCATTCAGAATGCCGATGCAGCGGCCCAACAGAATCATGTTTTCGGGCATCTGAAAAGGCATATCGCGGATCAGGCCGCCAAATTCATCAAGGAAAGCCCGCGCTTCATCGGTGTGCATTTCCATCATTTCAGGGGTGGTTTTGCCCCAAAAGCGGTCAAAGACCTTGCGTGAGGCCCGTTCCAGCAGGTCCACATCGGCTTCGGGCAGCAGCACATCCAAAATCTGGTAGGCTTTTACAATTCGCGCGCCGTCCTTCAGCGCCACACCCACCAGATATTCCCGCAAACCCGCCAGCAGTTTGGGGGTGACCTGGCCGGTCATGCCGAAGTCAATGAAGGTCAGTTTCCATTCCCGGTGACCGGTCTGCGGGTTCATTTCGCCCGGCAGGATGAAAATATTGCCCGGATGCGGGTCAGCGTGAAAAAAGCGGTCTTCAAAAATTTGCTTGAGATAGGTGTTGAACAGGCGGTCGGCTGCTTCAGCGCGGTCAATGTGGGCGGCATCGAGCGCGTCATAATCGGTGATTTTGATGGCATCCACAAATTCCAGAGTCAGCACCCGGCCCGTGGTAAAAGGCCAGTAGATTTTGGGGACATAGACCTGGGGGTCTTTGGAAAAATTTTTGGCAAATATTTCAGCATTCTTGCCTTCATTTAAATAATCAACTTCCTCGTGCAGGGTAAGGCTGAACTCTTCGAGCAGGGCGGGCACATTGGCACGGCGGCGGATGGGCCGGTAGAGGTGAATCCAGCGGGCCACCGTGCGCAGGGCCTTCATATCCACTTCCATAATCTCGCGGATGTACAGGCGCTGCACCTTGACCACCACATCCACCGGCGCTTCGTTCTGGCTGGCATGCAGCCCGGAAGGGCGGATTTGCGCGCGGTGGACCTGGCCGATGGAAGCGGCGGCAAGAGGCTGAGGGTCAAATTTGATAAAGATCTCTTCAAGAGGCAGGTTAAATTCTGTTTTGATGACCTTTTGGATATTTTCGAGAGGTTCAGGCGCCACTTCATCCTGCAAACCGGCCAGCTCATCGGTGATTTCAGCCGGCAGCACATCCACGCGGGATGAAAGGAACTGCCCGACCTTGATCAGCACGCCGCCCAGTTCGATGGCCAGTTTGCGGAAACCGGCAGCGATTTTGCGGTAGCGGCTGGAGCGGGTGGCTTTGGCCCATTTTCCCAGTCCAAAACGCGGCAGCACCAGGTCCCACCAAAGGATGCCAAGGATGGCCAGGCCAAAAAACCAGAGAATGCGGCGCGAACGGTTGCGAAACATTTTTTGATTATACCCCTGAAAAGGGGCAGAGAGGGCGCCAAAAAAGAACCGCCCCCGGCCGGCCGTTTTTCGATTACAATTGGATCATCAAAACATAAGGAGTCCTGTATGGATCAGATTTTCACCCTCCTTTCTGGTTTTCAGAGCACACCTGTTCCCGGCCTGCTGGCAGGCGCGGGCGTGATTTTTATCTTTATCGCCATCATGGGCCAGTTCGCCTGGCAGATCAAAATTGGCGTCCGCCAGCAGATTCTGGCCGCACTGATGGGGATGTTTTTCCTGTGCCTGGGGGTTTCGCTGTACCTGGCGCCGGTGATGTTATCAGCTGCATCTCAACCTGCGGCCAATGTGCCGGTCAGCCAGCCGCCGGCATCTGCCGCCAGCGCCAACCCGCAGCCCACAATGACTGCCTCCCAAATGACCAAACTTTACCATGACGCACCGGTGCTTTTTGAAGATGATTTTGAAAGCAACCAGGACGGCTGGAAGACGGGTGAATCATCGGATGAGTTTTCCACGGATGCAGCTGAGGTTAACGGGGTTTATCACCGCAGCATGACCTCCAAAAAAGGTGTAATCTGGGCGGAAGCCGTACCGGGCGTGCAGATCAAGGATTTCTACATGTCTGTGGAAGCCACCCTGGTGGAAACCACTGCCAACGATAAGGACGCCAGCATTTCCCTGGTGTTTCGTAAGGACCGTTCAGGGAATTATTACCGCATCCGTTTCAACCGCGACGGATCCTATATTGTCAACCTGAACAAGGACGGCGAATGGGTGACCCTGCAAGGCTGGCGCACCACCGAGGCTGTTCACCTGGATCCGGGTGTGAAAAACACTTTTGTCGTGCAGGCCAGGGGCAACGAATTTGTCTTCCTGGTCAACGACACCTACCTGACCACAGTGCGGGATGATTTTCTGGCAGATAACGGAACCATTGCTCTGGCCATGGGCCTGGATAAGGCTGATCAGACACTGGTGGTTGAATTTGACAACCTTGTGATCCGCGAGATCAAATAATTTATTCATAACCGGAGGCAAACGCCCGGAAACGGGCGTTTTTAGTATCATATGACATCAGAACCCAGGACCATTTTTCTTTTTGATTTGGACGGCGTGCTGCTGCGGTCGCGCGGCTACCGGGAGGCCATTCGGGAAACCTGCCAGATTTTCACCCGCAGTTGGGGGTTGGGGGCGCTTCACCCGGAAGAATCCACCGTGGTGCTGCTGGAATCGCTGGGCATCACCAGTGAATGGGACATTGTGCCGCTATATTTGGCGGAGGTGCTGGAAAGCTGGCTGGAGGCGCACCCTGGAGCAACCCTGGAACCAGATTGGACTGTAGCAGGAAGCGCGGTGACCACTGATCCGGTTCTGGCGCGGCCGCCTGCACCGGATGAGGCCATCCGAAGGGTGGGCGGGCATTTGCACCTGGCACCGGTGCCATCAGAGGTGGTTCTGGCCATGCCGCCGGAAGCGGCACCTTTTCCGCATCTCGCACAGCAGCCTTTTATCCACCAGCTTTTTGGCGCAACGCGCAGTGTGCAGCATTCGCCGGCCACCCGCCTTTTTCAGAACCTGGTGCTGGGAGATCAGGTTTTTAAATCCGTTTACCCAATGATGCCCGATGTGGAAAGCACTTCCTACCTGGAAGAATATGATGAGGTGCTGCTTTCAGGAGAGATGCGCGGTCGCCTGCTGGAAGGCAACCAGAAAATGGCCATCCTCACCGCGCGGCCATCGCTGGCTCCGGAAGGGACGCGAATGGCAGGCTGCTCGCCGGAAGCCGAACTGGCCTTGAAAATGGTCGGCCTGGACCGGGTGCCGCTGATGGCCTACGGCAAGATGATCTATGCAGCGCAGCAGTGGCAGACCGAGGCGGATGCACTGCTGAAACCTTTCCCCTTTCAGGCGCTGGCGGCCTGCCTATGCGCGCTGGGTGTGCCTGAACTGGAAGCGTTAACATTGGCTGGCAAGCTGGCCCTGGTTAAAAAAACAAACCGGGAAGAAGCCTTGCTTCTCTCCGGTCTGTTTCAAACACCGCTTCATTTGCATATTTTTGAGGATACGCCCATTGGCATTCTGGCGGTTCAGTCAGCGGCTGAACTGTTGGGTGAAATGGGCGTGACGGTGACAGTGAAGGCCTGGGGTATTGCAACCCAACCGGCCAAACGGGCTGCCCTGGAAGGGCTGGGAGCGGCGCTGTTCCCGCATGTGGACCAGGCGCTCGACGCAGCCCTGGCGATGGTCAATTGAACTGACGGGGCTCTCCACTGCCACCATCCACAGCCTGATAGGTGGGTTCAGGTCGGCTGAAAGGCGCAGGGCGGGAAGGCCTTTCGACAGGCGTGGGGCGGATGCTGCGGGTTTCGTCCATGGATGGGCGGCTGGCAGCCGCAGCCGACATGGGGGCAGCAGCAGGCAGGGTCACCTGACGGGTGGGGGTGTAGGTGGGCTGCGGCGCAGCCGGACGAACCGCCTGAGCCGGGCGCTGGACAGCAGGCTGCATTGCTTCAACCTGGTTGGCCCAGTATTGATCGATGGCCAGGGAGAGGGAGCCGATCATCAGGATGCGGATGACCCAGACCATCAGGGCGACAAAAATGGGCACAGCCAGGGTGAGCGTTTCAGCATCCATGACCATGCTGCTCTGCATGGTGTGGGAAGCGGTCACCAGGGAGACGCCCCACCAGGTGAGGAGGGCGTTCATGGTGGCGGCCAGAATCCAGGCGCCAAAGAGATACCACGATTCAGCGTGACGGCCCTGGCTCTGAGGGGTGAAAAGACGGGCAACGCCGGCAAAATCAATGCCGCAGAAGGCAATGGCGAGCACGGTGGACCATTTCAGGCCCCAAAAATCCATTTCACCCAGCAAATCGTTGAGAGCGTAATCGGTGGTGGAATAGTTAAAGATTTCGAAGGCGATGAGGGCGGTGAAGATGATTCCCAGGAAAATCATCCCGCGATTTTCAGCCATTTTGGTGGTAATCCGGTTGAAATCCCATTTCGGTTCTGGATAGACATGTCCCAATGTGGCCATGGAAAACTCCTTTCACAAACATATTGGATCATTTGTTCTATTATAGAACAAATTTTCTAACGAGTCAATAGGGCAGTTGAAAATTCGACGGGATATTTGTCACTTGTTTTTCTTGAATCATCGTTGTAAAATAATATAACAAGTTATAACAACGTATAACAAAGAGAAACTGAATGTCCGATTATTTGACCACCCGTGAAGTGCAGGATTTGCTCAAAGTGGACCGCATCACCATCTACCGCATGGTGCAGGACGGCCGTTTACATGGGGTGAAGATTGGCCAGCAGTGGCGCTTTGCCGATGAAGATGTACAGCGCCTGATTTGCAGAGCGTCTGCTCCGGCGGCAGGCGAGGAGCCCGCTTTGACCGCAGGGGCTTTTCCGGTGCATTGCGCCCAGGTGATTCAGGACCTGTTTTCTGACCTGGGCCAGATTTCCAGCCTGATCATTGATCTGGAAGGCCGGCCGCTGACCCAGACCAGCCATCCCTGCGCTTTTTGCCAGCAGGAAAATCAGGTAAATGGAGGGGCCTGCCAGGAAGCCTGGACAAAAGCCGCTTCTGCCCCTTACCCGGAAAAACCAATCATCTGCCATGCCGGATTCAATTACATCCGCACACCCATTCAAATTAACGGCCAGACCCTGGCCTGGCTGCTGGTCAGCCAGAATCCCCAACCCCCCGCATCAGAAACAAGTTCAGCCTCGCCGGCCCGTCTTGAAGAATGGAGCCAGCGTTTTGTTCAGGCGATGGAATCGATCATCAAAGAGCGCACCCGCCTGGTGGACCGTTTGCAGCAAATTGCGCGCATCAGTCAATTGGAAGAACTTTAAACCCTTCAGGAGACAGGATCATGAATCAGACTCAACTGGATACGCTTCAGAAAATTTGCGCCCGCGTCAACCTCGATAAATCGGAACGCAAGCTGTACAGTCACGATGTGGGCGCCCTGCCCATCTTGATTGCTCCCGTGGTCGGGAACACCCTGGCGGATGCAGTTGCTCAGCCGCAGAGCGAGGCTGAACTGGCCGCATTGATGAAGTTCGCCAATGAAAACGGCATTGCCGTCACCCCGCGCAGCAAAGCCACTTCTGGCTACGGCGGCGTGATCCCGGTAAAACAGGGCCTGGTGATTGACTTCTATTTCCTCAAATCGGTGCTGAAAATTGACCGGGAAGCTCTGACCGTGACGGTGCAGCCGGGGATTTCGTGGGAACAACTGGATCATGCCCTGTTGAAGGAAGGCCTGACCCTGCGGCTGTACCCATCCAGCTATCCTTCTTCAAGCGTGGGCGGCTGGCTGGCCCAGGGCGGAGCGGGTTTCGGTTCTTATGAGTATGGTTATTTTATCGAGAATGTGGTTTCGGCGAAGGTGGTGTTCCCCAACGGCGAAGTGCGCTGCCTCAGCGGGGATGACCTGGGCCTGATTTCAGACGCTGAAGGCATCACCGGCCTGATCAGCGAGGTAACCCTCAAAGTCATGCCCAACCAGCCGTTGGATGTTCTCTCGATCGGGGTGAAATCAGGCCTGGACTTCCAGGGACTGATCGAAGCGGTCATCGCGGCCGATTTGCCGATCTGGAATATGCTGTTCATCAACCCGACCATGGCGGAAATGAAGAACCAGGCGCCCAAACCCGCGCATCACGGCGGCGGAGAGGATCATGAGGTGACCCTGCCTTCAAGCTTCGTCCTGACCATGGCTTACCCTGAGATCCACCGCGAACAGGTGCGTTCCACAGTGGAAAAACTGGTGACCATTCACCACGGCAGCATTCTTGGGGATGATGTGGCCAGACACGAATGGGAAAACCGCTTCAAGATCATGACGGTCAAGCGGCTGGGCCCGTCGCTGGTGCCGGCTGAGGTGATCATTCCACTGAAATCGCTGGCCAAATCGCTGACCGACATTGGCCAGCGGGTGGGTCACCCGATTGTGAAGGAAGGCGTGATCATTCGCAAAGGCATTCACGGCGAGCCGGAAGTGGTGATTCTGGGCTTCATCCCGGCAGATCAGCGCAAGCTGAGCTATAACTTTGTGTTTGCTCTTTCGCTGACCATTGCGAAAATCGCCGAGGAAAACGGCGGACGGGCTTATGCCACCGGCCTGTATTTTGCCACCAAGGCCAATTCGGTGCTGGGCGAGAAGCGTGTTGAGCAGATCAAAGCCTTCAAGAAACAGGTGGATCCCAACGGCATTCTGAACCCCGGCAAGGTGATCGACAACGGCCTGCTGGGCACCTTCATGAACACAGCCGGTGCCTTTGAACCGGTGGCGCGCGTTTTTGGCAATGCCATGAATGTGGAAGTGGGCGAACGCATTGACCATGATATTCGCGGCATTCCGGCGGATGTGGTCTGGTACGCCTATGCCTGTTCGCAGTGCGGTTACTGCGTGGATGAATGCGACCAGTTCTACGGACGTGGCTGGGAATCGCAGAGCCCGCGCGGCAAATGGTACTGGCTGCGTGAGTATGTGGAAGGGCGCGAAGAGTGGAACCAGAAGATGGTCGATTCCATCCTGGCCTGCACCACCTGCGAACTGTGCAACCTGCGCTGTTCGGCGGCCCTGCCCATTGAACCTTCGTGGATGAAGCTGCGCGGCCAGCTCATTGAAACCGAGAAACGCATGACCTTCCCGCCCTTTGAAATGATGACAGCAGCCCTGGTGGCCGAGGGTGATATCTGGGCGGGCTATCGCAAGGACCGCAGCGCCTGGTTCCCGGAAGATATGCGCGAAAAACACGGCCCGCAGCACAAGGCCAAAGCGGTTTATTTTGCCGGCTGCACCGCCTCTTATGTGGAGCATGATATTGCCATTGGCTCGGTGCGCCTGCTGGACGCCGCGGGGGTGGATTTCACCACCCTGGGCAACGAAGAAAGCTGCTGCTCGACGCCCATGCTGGTGGCGGGCAAGTGGGAAGTGTTTGCCGAAACCATGAAGCGCAATATTGAAGCCGTGAAGAAATCTGGCGCTGATACGGTGATCACTTCATGCCCGGCCTGCGATATGATGTGGCGGCATGCTTACCCGGCCTGGGCCAGGAAACTGGGGATTGATTATGATATCACCACAAAGCACTATTCCGAAGTGGTGAATGAGCAAATTGAAGCTGGAAAATTCCAGTTCCCTGCCAACGACCTGCCTCAACAGACGGTGACCTGGCATGACTCCTGCCATATGGGCCGCGTATCGGGCATCTACGAGCCGCCCCGCGGGCTGATTCAGGCGATTCCGAATGTCAATTTTGTGGAAATGGCGCACAATCACGAAGAGGCGCACTGCTGCGGTTCGGTGCTGACCCTGATCAAGGATCCGCCAGTGGCTGCCGAGGTGGGCAAGACCCGCCTGGATGAAGCAGTAGAGGCTGGCGCCCAGAAGGTGCTGGCGGCCTGCCCCTGTTGTGAATTCCAGCTGCGGGTGAGCGCGGACAAGAAAAAGGTGCCGGTGGAGGTGGTGGATCTTTCCTCCTTCTGTGCGCAGGCGCTGGGCTTCAAACTGCCCGACCCGCACCCTGAAGTGAAGGCGCAGTGGGCGGTGTTTGAGGCGATGATCGCCTTGATGACGCCCCAGGGCTTTGCCGAACTGATGGGCAGCATGTGGCCTGAGCTGATTGATGCCATGCCCTTTGGCATGGGCGGGATGATGCGCTTCATGGGCAAGAGCATGCCCTTCATGCTGGGCGCGATGAAACCCTTGTTCCCGGTGCTGTTCCCGCGCCTGCTGCCGATGATGATGCCGAAGGTGATGGATACGATGCTGAGCCGCGTGGCAGACCGCATTCCCATGCCCGATTACATGGCGGAACAGATGCCGCTGCTGATGCCGAAAGTGATGGACAACCTGATGCCGCACATGATCGGTGATGTGGTGCCGCTGGTGACGGATCCGATGATTGAATATCTCAAGGCCGGTTGATTTTATTGACTGGTTGAGCAGAAACCCCGGCGAGGCGGCAGCTTCACCGGGGTTTTTAATTTTTTGCGATACGGTGCTGGGGTTTTAATCAGGTATAAAATAAATGTATGGTGGGATTTCCTGGAAAACGAGGATGAAAGGATCAAAAAATTCAGATGTTCACAATAAACACACACCTGGTTTCTTGCGCTTTGGTGCGTGGTGCGAAAGCAGTTGGGGTCATTTTCTGCATCCTGTGCGTGCTGATCATCGCCGAATGTGTGGATCAACCCAAGAGTGCCTCACCCACAGCAGATTTGCGCTACCGTACCCCCATTCCCGATGCCACCGTTCAGGCTTATGTGCCTGGCGGGTATATTTCGGACCATCTGGAGGCGGTGATAGCGGGGGAGCAATTCTTGAAAACCACACGCATGGTCAGCCTCCAGCCGCCCGCGACCCTTTTTGCAGAACGCATGACCCTGACCGAGGCGAAGGAGAAAACATTACCATCCGGGCAGTCGTTTGATGGTCCGCTTTCAGAAGATGCCCCGGTCTGGCTGGTGATTTATAAGGGGTTGTGGCGGATTGAACCGCCTTTCCCGGAAGAGACGCCGGACCCGGGCGAAATCGGATGCGTTTTTACCATCATGCCTGAAAACGGAATCGGCGTCCGTACGGCAGGCACCATAAAATGCCCGGAGGAAGAGTAAGCCCTGGCCTGAACTGGAAGGGAGACGGTGGTTACGGCATTTCCTGCCAGCGGGTGGTAAAGGACAACGGCGCGGCAGCGCGCTTGAAGATGACCACCGAGAGCGCGGGTATTTTTTCACCGTAGGAGAGGGCGCGCCAGCCCAGGTTGACTGTTGGGCAGGCATCTTCCGTGCCCCAGCGCGCGACAACCTGCCCGGCGCGGATGATCTGGATGCCGGTGGCGCCGTCGAAGGCCAGGCAAAGGCTGCCGGCGGGGGTTTCGAGACGCAGGCTGGGACCGCTTTCCTCAAAGGTGTATGGAAAGTCAGTGAGCAGCCAGTGCAGGCGGAAAGCGTGGACGGCTGAGGAAGATTTACCAGATGGCAGCAGGTCGTCGCGCACCAGCAGGCCGTGGGGAATGCGTTCCACGCAGCGGCGGTGCAAGATGCCCAGACGGCGGTAGCCGTCGTGATGTGCGGCGAGACGGGCCTCCGAGGTGGCTTCCATTCCGGCGCGCGCCCAATCGAGCCAGAGGAAGCGTCCGGCGCGGGTCATCTGGTCGCGCCCATCCACGCTGACGGTGTTATGCACGGCGGTGCTGGCAAGGGCATTATCCCAGGGCGGCGGGGCGTTGTAGAGATAGGTGCCGGCGTCGCAGGCCACATTGATCCCGCGCCACCAGACATCGAGATGAAGCTGGTCAGCATGAGAGGGGCGGCTGCGCCACTGGCGCTGGAGGCGTAAAAAAGCACGCCAGGAGCCGGACTGCAGAACGGGCAAATTTTCGGCCAGGGAAGGTTGGGCCAGAACTGGATGTTGCTTGAGGCCGAACCAGGCTGACAGCTCATCCCAGGGGCCGGGCGGGTAGACGCAGCGGTCATCAAAGGCCAGAGCGGCGGCCTGAACCACCGGGCGGTGGTCGGCGAAGCCGCCCGCGGCAAGGGGGAAAATGTAAGCGCCGTCGTTGGCGCCAAAATTGGGAGCCAGGCCGGAATCGGGGTCCGTGAGGGCGCGCAGCCATCCCGCAGCGGCGCCAAGGCGGGCGCGCACGCCGGGGGCAAGGGGCTCGCCGCCCGGCTGGCGGCCAAGCCAGTCAAACCAGAGCCCCAACTGGAGCATCAGGCGGTGGTAGTTGGTGCTGTACTGCACATATTCGCCGCCCGGGCTGACCTGGCGCAGCACGCCGCGGCTGAACCATTCCAGGCCCAGCCTGCGCCAGTGGGCGGCGCGGGGGTGTTCCGGCAGACAGAGCCCGGCAGTGTAAAGTCCGGCGGCCTCACTGAGCAGGTGATTGTTGTTCTGTGAGCGGGCATAGAGCAGGGTGGGTTCGATGCGCGCGGCGGTCCAGGCGGCAGTGCGGGCCAGCTGCTCGAGCCGGGCGGGGGTGGATTCCGGGGAGTGGATGAAGACAGCCGCGCCGAAGATCTGCGCCATCAGGCGCAGGGCGGCTTCCTGCCCTGAGAGCCAGTTCAGGCCGTTGAAGGGCGGATTGGCAGCCTGAAAAGCCTCAAATTGCTGCCAGAAGGCCCGGGGCAGGCGTTCATCGCCGCTGGCGGCATAGGCGCGCACCAGGTCAAAAACCCAGCCAAAGCGCGCCGGTTCCCAGGTGAACTTGATATCAGGGCCGGGGGGCAGGCGGCCCTCAAGGCGGCTCCAATGGACCGGGGGGGCGGGTTCAAAAACCAGCGGGACCCTGAGGCCGCCAAAAATGATCACCTCGCCCTGCAGCACGGCATCCGCGCCGGGGTGGCTGCTGCCAGCCGCATAGGGTCTGACCGGATCCAGACTGACTTTGGGCAAAACCAGCCGGCTGGCAGAGGCAGCCGGAGGCTTTTCCAGCCAGCGGAAAACGCCCAGGCGCAGGCCGGTTTTATAGAGGGCGTTGAGGAAAACAGGTTCAAAGCCCAGGTCACGGATGGATTTGAGGAGACGCATGCAGGGGCTCCGGCAGAAAAGATGATGGATGGATTATAGCACAGGTCAATACCCGTCTGAATGAGCCGGCATCAGTGATCTGACTTCAATCCGGCGCCGCACATGGGGATCAGGCAGTCTGAAAGGCGCCCGTGCGCCTCGCCATAGGCCAGATAAGCGGCATAGGTGGCGGCGGTGGTGTGCTCGCAGTAAATGCCCTTTTTGGCCAGCTTTTCGCGCGCTTCGAGGATGCGGTTTTCAGGGGCGGTGATTACTTTGACCCGGTGTTTGTAGATGGACCGCAGGATCTCCTCACCGCGCATGGGCACGCCGATGGCGATGCCTTCGGCCAGGGTGGGGGTGGGCGTCACGGCGGCGGGCTGCGCCAGGCCGGCGGCCGCGGCCCGCGCAAAGGGATCGCAGCGCTCGCTCTGGACGGCAATAACGGCCGGCATTTCGGCCAGCAGGCCGGATTCCTGAAATTCTTCCAGGGCCTTGATCATGCCGATAAAGAGGGTGCCGTTGCCAAGCGGGATGAAGAGGGTGCGGGGAATGCGGCCCAACTGCTCATAGACTTCGTATAGATATGTCTTTGTGCCCTGATAAAAGATGGGGTTATAGACGTGGCTGGCGTAATATTTACCTTCCTGGTCCACCCTGGCGCGGCAGGCATTGGCGCACATATCGCGGGTGCCGGGGATGATGTTGACGGCTGCGCCGTGGGCCTGGATCATGGCGATTTTGGCGGGCGAGGTGCCCTCGGGGACGAAGATTTCGCAGGCAATGCCGGCTTTTGCGCAGTAGGCGGCCACGCTGTTGCCGGCGTTGCCGCTGCTGTCCTGCACCACCGCTTCGACGCCAATTTCCTTGCAGTGCGTGATGAGCAGGGCGGCGCCGCGGTCCTTGAAGGAGAGGGTGGGCATGGCGTAATCCATTTTCAGGAGCACATCCTCATCCAATGAAATCACCGGGGACAGCCCTTCGCCCAGGCTGATGCCGCGCCAGGCTTCGCTTTCAATGGGCATGAAGGCACGGTAGCGAAAAATGGACCAGGTGGCCCGGTCCACCAGCGAAAGGTCAAACCTGGGCGGCTTGAAATCCAGAGTCCACAGGCCGCCGCAACCGCACCTGGCCTGGCGGGTGGTGGCAGCAGCGGTGCTGCCGCATTTGAAACAGCGATAATTCATCTTTTCTTCCTCCAATAGGCGCCGGCGGAAGGCAGCGCACTCATACAGCCATCGGGCGCCAGGTCAATGGCCAGAATTTCCACCCGCAGCACATCGCTGGGCTCGGTGCCGCTGATGAAGAGCGGTCCGGTGGCGGGTTGGTGCGGTCCATATCAATCTGCTGCACATCAAAATGATCCGTCAGCAGCTGTTCGCTGAAGCAGTCCTGACAGCAGAATTTGACCGTATCGCCACTTTCAGCCGCCGCGCAGGGCCGGATGGAGGGATCAAAGGCAAAATGAACCTGGTTTTTATCGATGATCAGCATTTTCACCTCAGCTTGGGATTAAGAGATAAACGATGCTTTGATTATAGCCTTGAAGAAGATAAAAAAGGCAGCAGAATGACCTGCTGCCCTGGGTTGTATCAGATAAAGAGAGCTGATTATTCAGGCTGCAAGGCTGGCTCCGCCTTTTTCAGGGTGCGCTTTTCTTCGGCGTTCAATGTGTCCAGAATATCCCGCACCAGCCAGGGACCTTCATATATTAGGCCAGTATAGAGCTGCACCAGCACTGCCCCGGCATCCATGCGGGCCTTCACGTCATCCGGAGTCATCACGCCGCCGCTGGCCACCACCGGCAGGCGGGTGCGCCGGATGGTTTGCTGAACCAGCTCGAGGCTGAGCTTTGAAAGCGGCCGGCCGCTTAATCCGCCTTCCTGGGCGGCATGGGGGCTTTGCAGATCCTCGCGCCGCAGGGAGGTGTTGCTGATGATCAGACCGTCCATGCCGCAGCTTTCCACGGCTTCGATGGCCGCATCCAGGCCGGCCAGATCCAGGTCAGGAGCCAGTTTGACCAGAATCGGCACATGGCGGCCGCAGCGGATTTTGAAGGAGGCGCGGATTTCGGCCAGAGGCCTGAGCAGACCTTCAAGGGCGCTGCGCGACTGCAGCAGGCGCAGCCCGGGGGTGTTGGGCGAGCTGACATTGACCGCCAGATAATCGGACAGGGGGGCGAAATCTTTGAACAGAGAGACATAGTCCTGGGCGGCTTCTTCGAGCGGGGTGGCCTTGTTTTTGCCCAGGTTGACCCCCAGAATCAGCCCTGGCGGGCGGTTGGCAAGGGGCATCTGGTAGGCCAGGTAACCGGCTCCTTTGCTGGGGAAGCCCATGCGGTTGATCAGGCCTTCATCTTCCACCAGGCGGAAGATGCGCGGTTTGGGATTGCCAGGCTGAGGCCGGGGCGTGACCGTGCCGAGCTCGATGTGACCGAAGCCCAGGCAGGCCAGACCGCGCCAGGCCAGGCCGTCCTTGTCGTAACCGGCGGCCATGCCCAGAGGATTCTTGAAGGTCAGGCCAAAAGCCTGCACAGCCGGGCCGGGATGTTTGGTTTGAAAGACGGCGTTCAGCACCTGCGGTCCCGGCGGCACATTGCCGCCCAGGCGCAGCATTTGCACGGTGAGGCTGTGGGCCTGTTCACCGGTCAGGCGGAAAAGCCAGGGGCGGATCCAGTCATAAATATTCATCATTAACCTCCGGTTTGGGCCAAAAAGGCGCGGGCAGCCTGCAGCAGGGCGGGTTCCACCTTGCCGTTGGCCTGCCAGATATCCAGCAGGTCTGACAGGGTGGCGACGGCATGCAGGCGGAAGCCTCTGGCGGCCAGGGCTTCTTTTGCGCCTGATTGGCGGTCAATCAGCACCACCACATCTTCCACTGACAGGCCAACGCCGGTCAGTTTTTCAATGGCTTCAAACTTGCTCTCGCCGGTGGTGGCAAGGTCATCAATCACCACCACGCGCTCGCCAGGATGAAATTCCCCTTCAATTTCAGCTTTGGTGCCGTAGGCTTTGGCTTCCTTGCGCGGGTAAATCATCGGCCAGCCGCCCTGCAGGCTGACGGCGGTGGCGATGGGCAGCGCGGCATAGGGCAGGGCTGCCAGGCGGTCAAATTTCAGGCTGCGCAGCAGGGGCAGGTAAGCTGCGCCGACCTGGCCCAGCAGGGCAGGCGACGAGACGAGGTTGCGCAGGTCGATATAGATGGGCGAGATGAGACCCGATTTGAGCTTGAATTCACCAAAGCGCACGCAGTCGGTCTGCAGCAGACCGTCGGCCAGCGGGTGGGCTGCTGCAGATCTTCCCTCGGCAGGGCTTTGGGCCATCTGGATGCGGCGGCAGAGCTCCTGGGCGGCCTGGCGGGGATTTTCAGCGCGGCTGATGGCCCGCGAGACGGTGATCAGCAGGCCGAGACCGTCACGGCGCAGGCCGGCCTGCAGGGTGGCTTCCAGTTCGCCGCCCTGGGCGCCAACGCCGGGGGCCAAAATCCAGGCATTGGGAGCCAGTCCGCGCACGCGGGCCAGGGCAGCAGGCTGGGTGGCGCCGACCACCAGGCCCATCTCGCTGCCGGCCGCAAGAGCCACCTGTTCAAACAGGCGCAGGCCGCTGCTCAACACCAGTTCCTGCAGGTCAGCCGAGCCAGGGTTTGAGGTGCGGCAGAGCAGAAAAACGCCCTTTTCGGTATTTTTGAGGAAGGGGGTGAGCGAGTCGCGGCCGAGGTAAGGGTTGAGGGTGATGGCATCGGCGCCGAGGGCTTCGAAAGCGGAACGGGCGTAAGCTTCGGCGGTGGAGGCAATATCACCGCGTTTGGCGTCCAGAATGACCGGAATGCCTTCCGGCACACCCGCGATCACTTCCTTGAGGGCAGCCCAGCCGGCCGGCCCAAGCGCTTCAAAGAAGGCGGCATTGGGTTTATAAGCCAGGGCCAGGTCACTGGTGAGGTGGATCAGCCGCAGGCACCAATCGCGGGCGGCTTCAGCCGTGGGCGCAGGCAGATCATCGAGGTGAGGATCGAGGCCCACGCAGAGCAGGGAATGAATTTGGGCGGCGCGTTCGTTCAGCTTCTCAAAAAAGGTCATGTTTCCTCCGAAATTCTCGGTCACATAAGAGATCAGGCTTTGCCCAGAACCATGGCCAGCAGGGCCATGCGCACGTAGAGGCCGTATTCCATCTGGCGGAAATAGGCGGCGCGGGGATCGTCGTCAAAATCCATGCTGATTTCGCCCACGCGGGGCAGGGGGTGCATGACGATCATATCCTGCTTGGCGGCTTCCATGATGGCCGAGTCGATCACATAGGAGCCTTTGACGGCTTCGTAGGCTTCGGGATCGGTGAAGCGTTCTTTTTGCACGCGGGTGACGTAAAGCACATCGGTTTCGGGCAGCACTTCATCGAGCGTGTTGTATTCAGCCTGGAGAATGCCTTTGCCGGCCACTTCTTCCATCACTTCCACCGGCATGCGCAGAAGATCGGGTGACACATAGTTCAATTTTGCGCCAAAGAGGGAGAGCAGGCGGGCCAGGGAATGCACGGTGCGGCCGTATTTCAGATCGCCCAGCATGGTGACGGTCAGGCCGTCGAGGTGACCCAGTTCGGCGGCGATGGTGTAAAGGTCAAGCAGGGCCTGGGTGGGGTGTTCGCCGGTGCCGTCGCCAGCGTTGATGATGGGTTTGCGGGCATATTTGGCAGCCAGGGCAGCCGAACCGGTTTCAGGATGGCGCAGCACGATCACATCGGCATAACATTCCAGGGTGCGGATGGTATCGGGGAGGGATTCGCCCTTGGAGACGGAGGAGTAGCGCACTTCGTTAATCGGGATGACGCTGCCGCCCAGGCGTTCCATGGCCGAAGTGAAGGAGGACGAGGTGCGGGTGGAGGGTTCGTAGAAGAGATTGGCAAGGATTTTTCCCTTGAGGAGATCAAAGGTGCCCACACGGCGGACCATTTCCTGCATTTCATCGGCGATGGCGAAGATATAGGCGAGGTTATCGCGGTCGAACTGGCGCACGGAGAGGATATCCTTGCCGTAGAAGGGGGCATCGTGTTTGTCGCCGAGGGGCAGGTAGGGGCTTTGATCGCGGAGGGAACGAATGCTGAGTACCATAATGTTTATCCTTTTTATTATCAAAAAAATGGCTATTAAATCTGCCCGTTGGGCAGGAATTTCCGGCGGGATTCAAGGCGCAGGTTGCGGCCGCTGCCAGTCGGGGCCAGCACAACGCCGTCCTCAAAAACGACCTGGCGGCGCAGCACCACGCGCCGCACGCGGCCAAACACCTGGCGGCCGGCGAAGGGCGTCCAGGCGCAGCGGGTTTGCAGGTGATCAGGGGTGATCTCCCAGCGCGCGTCGGGGTCCACCTCGATCCAGGTGCTGGTTTGAACGGGAAGGCGGTAGATGCGCTGGGGGTTGGTATAGCAGCGCAGGATGATGTCATCGAGGGTCAGGCGGCCTTCCCTGACGGCAGTCAGCAGGAGAGGGAGGGCGGTTTCAAGACCGGGGAAGCCGGGGGGCGGGGTGGGACTTTGCTTTTCGGCCAGGGTGTGGGGGGCGTGATCGGTGGCGAAGCAGTCAATCACATCCAGGTTGTCCCACAGAGCTTGCACATCCGCCGGGGAAGCCAGGGGCGGTTTGACGGAGGCCATGCCGGCGCCGAGATGATCCAGAGAAGCGCTGTCGAGAAAAAGATGGTGGGGGGTCACCTCGCAGGTGACTTTCAGGCCGTGCTCTTTGGCCTGGCGCACCAGCAAGATATCATCGCGGGTGGAAATGTGGCAGAGGTGCAGGGGGCGGTCGAACCAGCCGGCAAAAAGGATGGCTGCGGCCAGACTGCGCCCTTCGGCGTGAACGGAGATGGGCAGGTGTTTGGGCCAGGCGGCAAAATGTGCCTGCCAGTCTGCCAGGGCGTCGAGGCGCAGGGGGCCGTAGGTCTGGTCGAGATAGAGTTTGAGGCCGGCTGCCTGCCGGCTGAGCTGACCGGCAGCAGCGGCATTTTCGGCGCCCGCTCCGATGAACTGGGCATAGTCGCAGCAGGCGCCTTCACCAGCGGCCTTCAGTGCAAGGGAGAGGGTCTCGGCATCGGTGACCGGAGGACGGGTGTTGGGCATGGCCAGCACGATGGTAAAGCCGCCAGCCAGGGCGGCGCGGGTGCCGGTACGCCAGTCCTCCTTGTGGGTGTCGCCAGGTTCGCGCAGATGTACATGCGGGTCAATCAGGCCGGGCAGTTTAATCATCAATGCCTCCCATCACAAGACACAAAAAAACACCCCGAAAATGATTCGGGGTGTTGAATAGAACAGGGGAAAAATGGAAACCGCTGACGCTCCGGGCGCCGGAAGGCAGGTAAAATGAGGGTAAGCCGTTGTCTAGACATATCGGGTCTTATTTTATGCAGATTGGAGATTTTGTCAAGGGTTTTGCAGAAAACCGTTTTTGGGAGGGAGGGGAAAAAAAGAACCGGGCCCACAAGTGTGGACCCGATTCTTGAACAGGGGTTTTCAGGCCGGGGGCAGGGTAATTATCTGACCCTGGCGCAGCGACTCCACGGCGGCAAAGCTGGCGCGGGTGACGGCAATCATTTCATCGTAGGGGATGGGGGGGGCGCCGCCTTCGCGCAGGGCTTTGAGGAAGATTTCCCAGCCGGCGCGGTGACCTTTATCCTGGCTGAGCAGGCTGCGCACCACGCTGCGGCGGCCGTTCTGTACCATTTCCAACGTGCGGAAGTCATCCAACACGGCAGCGCGGCCGCCGGCGAACACTTCCACGCGCTCCTTGGCAAAGGCTTTGTCACCATTGGCCACGTAGCTGACGGTGCCCAGGCTGCCGTCGGCGTAGCGCAGGGTGATCTGAACGTTGTCTTCGCGGTAGCGGCCGCCATCAGGCAGGCCTTCGGCGTGCACACTGACGGGTTTCTGACCGGTGAGGAAAGTCAAAAAGTCAATGAAATGACAGCCTTCGCCAATGATACGGCCGCCGCCTTTCTGCGGATCGTGCAGCCAGTGGGTGAGGGGCAGAAAACCGGCGTTGACGCGGTAATGGGCGAAAAGGGGCTCGCTGCGGCTGTCGAGGAAGGATTTCATGCGGCGCGCCAGCGGTGCAAAGCGGCGGTTGAAGCCGAGCATCAACAGGGGGACCTGCTCCTGGTTGAGGGCTTCTTCCAATTCGGCAAGCTGTTCGGCATTGACCGCCAGTGGTTTTTCACAAAACACACGCTTACCGGTTTTGAAACCAGCCAGAATCTGGCGGCTGTGGTCTTCGTGGCGGGTCAGAATCACCAGGGTGTTGATGGATGGATCCTGAATGACTTTTTCTTCTGAACTGGTGGCCAGGCCAAAGCCAAAACGCTGGGCAGCATGCTGCGCCGAAACGCCGGTGGCCGAGGCAATGGCAACCGGGGCCACGCCGCCCACTTTCTGGATGGCGGGCAAAAAGACGGCTGAAGCATAATTACCAGCGCCGAGCACGCCAAGGGAGATGATTTCTCCGGGGCGCAGAGACACAGCCGCTGCGCGCAGGTTATGCACGGGTTCGCCTGGTTGGGCGGCGGCGCCTTCCTGCGAATAGGTGAGCAGCACGCCCAAAAACGGTTCATCACGCTTGCCGGTGATCAGTTCATAGGCGCGCGGGGCATCTTCGATGGGCACACGGTGCGAGATGAGCGGCCGGATATCCAGCCGGCCGCTGGCCAGGAGATCCACAAAGGCTTCCAGGTTGCGGCCTTCGGTCCAGCGCACATAACCGATGGGGTAATCGTGACCGCCTTCCTCATATTCGGGGTCATAGCGGCCGGGACCGTAGGAGCGCGAAATAAGAAAGGCCAGTTCTTTTTCGTAATATTTTTTGCGCGGCAGATGCATGCCTACAGCGCCCACAGCGACCACATTGGCGCGCTCCCGGGCAATGGTGCCGGCCAGTTCCACGGGGTCATCGGAAGCAGCATCGGCGCAAATCAGCACCGCATCGCAGCCGCGCCCGCGGCTGAACACCTGGGCGGCTTCCACAGCCTGAGCACGCAGCTCAGCGTGGGCGCCCAGTTTGCGAGCCAGTTCCACGCGGCCGGGGTCGAGATCCACGCCAAACACTTCGCAGCCAGCGGCGTGCGCCAGCCCCACCGTCAGCAGGCCCAGCAGGCCCAGGCCGATGACAGCCACGCGTTCGCCCATCTGAACATTCGCCAGACGGAAGCCATGCAGGGCAATGGCGCCGAGGGTGGCGAAGGCTGCCTGTTCCAGGTCAACGCCGTCGGGCACCCGGGCCATCAGGTTTTGCGGCACCACTTCGTATTCGGCATGCACCGCAAAACCACCGCCGGCGCAGGTCACCCGGTCGCCCACGGCAAAACCTTTTACGCCCGGGCCAACCGCGGTGATGACCCCGGCAGAAGAATAGCCGAGAGTCATGGGTTGATCCAGTTTATTGAAGGCGGCTTCAATGGTGGTGAGCAGGCCTTCGCGGCGAGCTTTGTCCATCATCTGGGCCACCAGGTCAGGCCGCGACTGGGCTTTTTCGAGCAGGTTTTTTTCTGCAAATTCCACCAGCATGCGCTCGGTTCCTGATGAGACCAGCGAAGCGGCAGTGCGCACCAACACCATGCCAGCGCGTGGTGTGGGGACAGGGACTTCTGCAACCAGAGTCTTGCCGTTGCGTAGATTCTGTAAGAGTTGTTTCATCCTTCAGCCTCATATCACAAGATGCTATTAGTTTACCACGCATTTGTGGTATATTATCCAAGAGAAACCCATGAATGAATTAATTTTGCTCATTGAAGACGACGAAGCGATTGTGCGCGTGCTGAAACGCGTGTTCACTTTTGAAGGATACCGCGTGATCACTGCCACCAAAGGGATGATTGGTCTGACCCATGCACGAGATGACCATCCGGACCTGATTATTCTGGATTGGCTGCTGCCGGGCATTGACGGCCTGGAAGTGTGCCACCGCATTCGAAAATTCAGCACCACTCCCATTTTGATGCTGACCGCCAAAGATACCCTGCAGGACCGGGTTCAGGGATTGGACGCCGGGGCGGACGATTACCTGGTGAAGCCGTTTGAGGTGGATGAACTGCTGGCGCGCATGCGCGCCCTGCTGCGCCGCACCCAATCAGAGCGGGTGCCGCAGCTTACCTTTGCCGACCTGACCCTGGATACACAAACCCGCCAGGCAGCCCGCGGCCAGCGGGTCATTTCGCTGACCGCCAAGGAGTTTGAACTGCTGGAATTTTTCCTGCGCCATCCGCGCCAGGTGCTCACCCGCGAGGTGATTTTTGACCGGGTGTGGGGCTATAATTTTGGCGGCGAAAGCAATGTGCTGGATGTGTATATCCGCTATTTGCGCCAAAAATTGGAAGATGGCGGTGAGCCGCGTCTGCTGCACACGGTGCGCAGTGTGGGCTATGTGCTGCGCGAAGAACCCTGACCATGAGCCTGAGGCTGCGACTGACGCTGATTTACAGCGGCCTGCTGGTGGGGGCCATCCTGATTGTTTCGATCACCGGGTATGCCATTGTTACCCTGTTGATGTTAAATCAGGTGGATACCCTGCTGGAAGGCGCAGCCGAAGATATTTTAAATGCGGCCCGGCTCAACCCCAACGGCGAGCTGGATATCATCAACCCTTTTCCCCCCAGTCCTTCGGAAAGCTACTATATCCAGCTCTGGCGGCCTGACGGCCGATTAGCGATATCATCTGGCAGCTTGAGGCGGTTTAATGAGCCGTTGGACCCAATTGGCTTGAGTTCGCGTAAACCGGCTTTCCGCGATTTTCGCTCAGGGCAGATTCATCTGCGAATTGTTTCGGTTCCGCTGGAGGTGAACGAACGTTCGATGGGCGTGCTGCAAATTGGCCTGAGCTTGCAAGTGATTGACCGGGCGACGGATGCTTTGCTGGTGGTGCTGGCAGCCTCGGCCGCGCTGTCCATCACCCTGGCGGGAGCGATCGGCTGGGCGGTGATTGGCCGCTCGCTGGAACCGCTGGAGGCCGCCACCGACGCGGCTTTACAGATCACCCAGACCCAGGATATTTCAGGGCGCATTCCCCTGGAGGGTACCGAAACCGACGAGATCGGCAGCCTGATTCTGGCCTTTAACCAGACCCTGGCGCGCCTTGAGCAGCTGTTCCATGGGCAGCGGCGTTTTTTGGCGGATGTCAGTCACGAATTGCGGACGCCGTTGACGGTGATCAAGGGTAACATTGGCCTCATCCGGCGGGTGGGTGCCGACGAGGAATCCTTGGGAAGTATTGATGATGAAGTGGACCGCCTGAGCCGGCTGGTGGGGGATCTGCTGCTGTTGGCGCAGGCCGAAACCGGAAAAATCCCGCTTAACCTGCAGCCCATTGAGCTGGATTCTCTGCTGCTGGAGGTGTTCCAACAGATGCGGGTGCTGGCAGGGGATCGGATGCAGATTCATCTGGTTGAGATTGACCAGGTCCAGATTCAGGGAGACAGGGACCGTTTAAAGCAGGTGCTGATTAATATTGGCGGCAATGCCATTCAATACACACCGGCCAATGGTAAAATTCAAATCAGTCTATCCAGGGAAGGCGGACAGGCGCGCATCCTGTTCACCGACACGGGGCCGGGCATATCACCTGAGGATTTGCCGCATATTTTTGAACGTTTTTATCGCAGCCAAAAATCGCGCACCCGCGAAAAAGAAGGTGGGTATGGGCTGGGATTGTCCATTGCCTATTGGATTGTGCGTCACCACGGCGGGCATATTGATGTAAAATCAAAAGAAGGACAGGGAACCACCTTTGCCATTTGGCTGCCGCTTTCGCAATCGCAGCCTGAAAAACCTGCCGGGCACAGCGGCCGAACGCAGCCTTTCAAAGATCAGCGCAGAAAATCCTGATTTCACCTCTTCCCAAATTCGGGAATTTCTGTCAAAATAATGAGAGCAGTTTTTTTACAGACTGCTGGCATTTTTTCTTGGGAGATAATTATGGACAGCACCATTGTTTTGATTATTGCCGTTGCTGGACTTCTTCTGGGTTATTTTGCAGGCATGACGATGACGGCGCGCAAAATGAAACAGAAATTTGAAGAGCAAGCCAGGGAGGAAATTCCTTTGACCGTTCCGGTGCCATCCAACCCGGAAACCGAACCGGTTCTCCCTCACCCGTCTCCGGGGCCAGAAGAGGTGTTGGTGCCGCCAGCTCCATCGGTCAAAACGGAACCAACGACGGCGACCCTGTTTGCTAATCTCAACCGCGATGATATTGCCACCTTCTGGCGCGAGCAGCCTGAGAACGCCCTGCGGGTGGAGATGGACGGGACCAGCTATCAAAGCGCGGTGGAGATGACCCCCGATCAACGCCGCAAGCTCATCGCCGTTTTTCAAGATTTGCGTGCCTGGCTGACCCCTCCCGGCGAGCGCCCGCCGGCGGTTGAGCAGGTGGCGGCTGAGCCTGCGCCAGCTCCAAAATCAGCTCCGGCGCCCGTTCCTGCCGCAACCTTCGCTGCGCCCACCGCAGCACCCCAGGCGGCTGTTCCGATCGCGCCTGCAGCGCCGGCTGCCAAACCGACCACCATGTTGGGACAGATTGACGCCATTTTGCAGGAACGCATTGCCGGCACACCGCTGGAAAAACGCGGGATCAAGTTGATGGAAGCGCCAGATCACAGCGTGCTGGTGATCATCGGTTTGCAAAAATATGTCGGTATTGATGCTGTGCCAGATGAAACCGTGCGCTCGGCCATTCGCTCGGCGATTCAGGAATGGGACAAGAACAACAATTGAGCTGGACTTTCCCGACACAATAAAACTCGCCGTGTGATCTGAACACACGGCGAGTTTTAATTGGTGGAAAATGATGGTTTAGGAACGGGCTCCAGGTCAGGCTGCAGTTCTTCTTCCATGAGCTGCGAAGCAGGCCAGGCCTCATCCAGTTCGGCGATTTGAAGCTGGCCTTCATCCAGGGTGAAAATCCTATCTGCTTCACGGGCCAAAACCGGGTCATGGGTAATCAGGAGGGTGGTCAGGGGGGCCGGCGAGGCCTGAAGGAGACGAATAATTTTTTCTGTCGATTCCTGATCCAGGTGATTGGTGGGTTCATCCAGAATCAGCACTCGCGGTTTGCGCAGCAAAGCGCGGGCAATGGCCAGTTTCTGGCGTTGACCACCTGAAAGACGCATGCCTTTTTCGCCAACGCAGGTGTTCAGGCCCGCAGGCAGTTCCTGAATAAAATCGAGCGCTGAGGCCTGTGAAAGCGCTTCCTGGACCGCCTCAGGGGCAGGATTGGGGTCGCCATAGGTGATATTTTCCCAGATGGTGCCGGAAAAAATCATCGGGTCTTGAGGAATGACGGCAATTTGCTGGCGCAGGCTGCGCATGGCAATCTCATCGTATGGGACATCGCCTGCCAGAAGGCGGCCGCCTTGCGGGCGGTAAAATCCCAGAAGCAGGTAGGTGAGGGTGCTTTTGCCTGATCCATTGGGACCCACCACCGAGGTCAAGACGCCGGGTTCAAGCCGCAGAGATAGGTCTTTCAGGATGATTTTATCTTTGTATTGGAAAGAGACAGATTCGAAGGTAATGCCCTGGTCAACGATGACGGCGCGGGCGCCTGTGTAGGGCTCGACGTTGGGATTGAAGCGCAGATCATGCATGATCTGTACGGCCTGCAAACCTTCGACGGCCTGCGGTATATTGCCAGACAGGGTTTGCAGGGGGCCGCGAATCAGCGCCACACCGGCGTAAAAAGCAACCAACCCACCCAGGGTCATCTGGCCGTTGGTCACCAGCCACCCGCCTCCCACCAGAATGACCACCATGGCCAGCATGATCAGGGTTTCTTGAGCCAGCGAATGGCTGTTGCGCGTCCACGCCCAGCTGACGGAGGCTTTAGCCAGATTCTTAATGCCCGCTTGCTGTTTTTGCAATTCCATTTCTTCAGCAGTTTGGATGCGGGTCAGGTCAATCAGTTGAATGATACTTTGCAAGCCCTGATTGTAAATGCGGGTGGCCTCACGCAGGTGCTCGAGAACCTGGTTCATGTTTTTGGTGGTAAAACGGTTAAGAATCCACAGCAGGGGAGAGACCAGAGCCAGAATTAAGAAAAGAACAGGATTGAGATAGATCAGGTAAATAATCAGGCCAAGGATGGTGATTGCGGCGGGAAACAACTGCGAAAGCACCAGTTCACCCAGGCGGTCCACCCGTTCCATTTCCAACATGACATTGGTTTGCAGCTTGCTCCAATCCGTTTCGGCGTAAAAAGCGCGCGAGAGACGGTAAAGGGAGCGGAGAATATCTTCACGCATGCTGGCAGTTGCTGTTTTGTTCAGTTTTACCATTCCAGACCGGGCGCAGAGGAGCAGCACGTTGCCAAAAATCTGCAATCCGGCCACACCCAGGCCGGCCAGAATGATAAAAGTGGCCTGGTTTTCCAGAATGGCTGAATCAAAGGTATATTTGACCAGCCAGGCCACCGGCAGCGCCAGCGCAGATTGCAATACCAGAATCCCTGTCCAGAGGATGATTTCCTTCCAGGCATTTTGATAAAATCTCAGGAAATAGGCCAGAGCAGTTTTTTTCATGCTTGTTTCAGCCAGGGGCGTCTTTTCTGAATTTCATCCCTGTTTCAGGCTTTATACCCATCAAGGTAAGATTTAGCGAAGGCTTCAAAGCGGTGTTCAAGGATGGCCTTGCGCATTTCACGCACCAGAGTTAACAGGGTGTGAATGTTGTGGATGGAGATCAGGGTGCCGGAGAGCATTTCACGGGCCATGATAAGATGGCGAATATAGGCGCGGGTGAAATTCTGGCAGGTGTAGCAGGTGCAGCCGTCCACAATCGGGCCTTTGTCGTGAGCGTAGCGGGCGTTCATCATGTTAATGCGGCCGCCGCCAGGGATCATGGCGGCCTGGTGGCGGGCCAGACGAGTGGGCAGCACGCAGTCAAAGATATCCACGCCGCGCATCACGCCGTTGACCAGGTCTTCAGGAGCGCCCACGCCCATCAGATAGCGGGGTTTTTCGGCGGGGAGAATGGCATTGACGACTTCGAGCATGGCATGCATTTCGGGCTTGGTTTCGCCGACGGAAAGGCCGCCAATGGCGTGGCCAGGTAGGCCTAGTGAGGCGACAAAACGGGCTGATTCTTCGCGCAGATCAGGGAAGATGCCGCCCTGGACGATGCCAAACAGGGCCTGGTCGGGGCGTTTTTTTGCTGCCTGGCAGCGTTCCAGCCAGGCATGCGTGCGCTGCATGGCGCGCTGGCTGTAGGCGCGGTCATAAGGTGAGGAGCATTCGTCGAAGGCCATGATGATATCGGCGCCGAGATTTTCCTGAATCTGGACGGCTTTTTCAGGGGTAAAGCGGTGAATAGAGCCATCAATATGGCTTTTGAATGTAACGCCATCTTCATCAATTTTGCGAAATTCGGGCAGTGAAAAAACCTGAAAACCGCCCGAATCGGTCAGCATGGGGCGCTGCCAGTTCATGAACTGGTGAAGGCCGCCCATTTCTGCCACCAGGTCATCTCCGGGCCGCAGGTAAAGGTGGTAGGTGTTGGAAAGCACCAGACTGGCGCCAAGTTCAAGCAAATGAGCCTGGGTAAGAGATTTGACCGTCGCCTGGGTGCCAACCGGGGCAAAAATGGGCGTTTCAATGTCACCGTGGGGGGTGTGAAAAACACCGGCGCGGGCGCTGCCATCGGTGGCGAGCAATTCAAATGAGAATGGTTCCATTAAAAAGAATTATTCCTTCCTTAAAGTGATGTCATTATACCTGTTTCTGCCCGCAGGCGCCAATCTTTGGATATAAATTCATCAAAAATGTCCCTTGTCCGGTAAGGCAAGCGAGGGTATACTTTGACCCATGAATACAGAACTCTACTCAACCTGGATCGAAGTCAACCTGGACGCCATCCGTCACAATGTCCGCAAGTTAAAATTGATCTCTCAACGCCCGATCATGGCGATTGTCAAGGGGAATGCCTACGGCCACGGCCTGGTGGAAGCCTCACGGGCCGCCGTGGAAGCCGGGGCTGACTGGCTGGGGGTGGCGCGCATTGAGGAGGCTCTGCCTCTGCGCCAGGCCGGCCTGCACTGCGGCATCCTGGTGCTGGGCTACACCCCGCCTGCGCAAATCCCCATGGCGGTGGTGCACCGCATCAGCGTGGCGGCGTTTGACGAAGCCCAGGCTGAAGAATATGCCAGCCGGGCGCGTTCCTGCGGTGGACAGCTGGATGTGCATGCGAAAATCGATTCGGGGATGGGCCGGCTGGGGGCGCGGGCTGAAGAAGCCGCAGATTTTGTCCGCGACTTAAACCGGATCCCTGGTTTGCAGGTGGAGGGGCTGTTTACACACTATGCCCGTTCTGATGAGCCAGATTCTGATTTCACGGAATATCAATACAAACGCTTTAAAGGCGTGGTGGATGAACTTGAAGCTGAAGGAATTCTCCCACCCTGGGTGCATTCAGCCAATTCGGCGGCCATTCTCTATCACCCTGACACGCTGTTCAACCTGGTGCGCTGCGGCATCACCATTTACGGGCTGCACCCTTCCCCCGAAGCGCCCCTGCCGCCCGGTTTTATCCCTGCCCTGACATGGAAGGCGCGCCTGACCTCCATTAAAACCCTGCCAGCCGGCCACAGGGTCAGCTATGGCACTTCCTACGTGACCCGATACAAAGAACGCATTGGCGTCATCCCGGTGGGATATGCGGATGGTTTCCGACGCCAGAAACCCAATGTGGTTTTGCTGCATGGGCGGATGGTCAAGGTGATCGGCAGGGTCTGCATGGATCAGACCATGCTGCAGCTGGACGAAGTTCCCGAAGCCAGGGTGGGGGATGAAGTCATCATCATTGGCCGGCAGGGAGAACGGGAAATTTCCGCGGATGACGCGGCCGCCCGCTGGGAGACCAACAATTACGACGCTGTCTGCGGTCTGGCAGCGCGTATTCCACGAATTTATTTATCTGAGAAAACCCATGGTTGATACAGCCGTTCAGGCCGTCCCGCCCCGGTTGACCCGCCGCTGGGAAGTTTCGCCTGTCATGCCGGTGGAAGTGGATGCTGCTCTTAAGGAATTTATTCATCCGATGCGGCAGATCCTGTATAACCGCGGCTTTCGAGATGCAGAAACGGCGCGGGCTTTTCTTAACCCCGCCCTGTCAGATCAGGCAGACCCCTTCTTATTGAAAGGCATGCCTGAGGCCGTTGCCCGCCTGGAAAAAGCCATTCAGGATGGAGAAAAAATTGCCATCTACGGCGACTACGACGTGGATGGGGTGACGGCCACCACCTTGCTGGTGGAAGTGCTGCGCGCTTACCAGGCGGACGTGCAGGGCTATATTCCCAACCGCTTTGATGAAGGCTACGGCGTCAACAAAGATGCATTGGCCACATTGTATGACCGCGGCGTGAGGCTTGTGGTGACGGTGGACTGCGGGGCACGCTCGCCGCGCGAGGCAGATTATGCTCGCGCGCGGGGTTTGGATCTGATCATCAGCGATCATCACCAACCCGGCGAGGAACTGCCCCAGGTGACAGCCCTGATCAACCCCAAGCAGGCTGGCGACACCTATCCTGACAAAGATCTGGCGGGCGTGGGTCTGGCTTTCAAAATTGCCCAGGCTATGCTGATGAACCACCCCCTGAATGGAATCAATGTCGGGGATTGGCTGGACCTGGTGGCGTTGGGCACTGTGGCTGACCTGGCCCCGCTGCAGGGTGAAAACCGTGCCATGGTGGCCAGCGGCCTGCAGGTCATTCGTAAAACCCGGCGCCAGGGCCTGTTTTCGCTGGCGCAGGTGGCCGGCCTGAAGCTGGAAAAAACCACCGCCCAGGATATTGGCTTCCAGCTGGGGCCGCGTTTGAACGCTGCCGGGCGGCTGGAATCAGCCCTGGCAGCTTTGGACCTGCTGCTGGAACGCGATGCGCAGCGGGCGGGGGAACTGGCGCAAAAACTGGATGTGCAGAACACGGAACGCCAGGCACTCACACGTGAAATTCAGGAAAAGGCGTCAAAAATAGCCAGCGCCGAAGGCAAAGAGAGCCTGCTCCTTTTTGCAGCTGATGAAAGTTTTAACGAAGGCGTGGTGGGTCTGGCAGCTTCACGGCTGGTGGATCAGTTCTACCGCCCGGCAATTGTCTGCCATCACGGAGAGGAATTCACCCGCGGTTCGTGCCGCTCGATCCCGGAATTTCACATCACCGAGGCGCTGGACCAGTGCGCCGATTTGATGGTGCGTCACGGCGGTCACCGCGCGGCAGCGGGTTTCACCCTGCGCAATGAAAATGTGCCGGCCCTGGTGGCTCGTTTGCAGCAGATTGCTGCGGCCCAACTCACCGGCCTGGATTTACGGCCTTCGTTGAAGGCAGATTTGGAACTGCCGCTGGCCCGGCTGGATGGGGCTAAACTTTTCATGCTGATCGATGAACTGGACCGTCTGCAGCCGGTGGGGTTGGGAAACCCAGAACCCCTGTTTGTCAGTTATAACCTGCAGGTGCGCGGTGCGCGGCGGGTGGGGCGGGATGGATCTCATCTCAAGCTGACTGTCAGCGCGCAAAATATCACCTATGATGCAATTGCTTTCCGCCTGGGGCATTGGGCCGATGACAAGCCTGAATGGGTGGATCTGATCTATGCTCTGGAGATCAATGAATTTAATGGCCGGCGGTCAATCCAGTTGAATGTGCGCGACCTGCGGCCTTCGGGTGGAAATCCCTGATTTTCAAATATTCTCAATGGCACAGCAAAGGAACTGAAATGATCAAGAAATCGTGGATGGTGAACCTGGAAGATGGTCCGCACGCGGTCCAGTTGGAGCAGAATTTGTTGGGCACGTCCAGCTATATTACGCTGGACGGCCGGCGACTGGAGGATGTGAAAATCACGCGGTCGAACATGGGGGATACGGACTATGAGTTTATGATTGGCGTTCACACTGGTAAGGTGATGGCGCGCAACAATTTCTGGACCTACCAGTTTGACCTGGCGGTGGATGAAAAATCGGTTTCGACTGGCGCTGCCCCGAAACCGCACAACATCCTGCCGCGCTGGTCCTACTTCTTTTTCGTGGCCTGCGGCATTCTTCCCATCATGTTCATCAGCATCTTTACGGCATTGCTGGGCTTTGGCGGCTTGCTGGGGTGCGCGTATGTGGCGCGGGATGAAAGCAAACCAGAGAAAACGCGCATCATCATCTGCGCCGTGATAACCGGGCTGGCCTGGATTATTTTTATCGGCCTGGTGGCAGGCATATCGGCCCTGGCGGGATGAGCTGAAACCGTGAGCGAAGCTGACCTGCTGATCTTTGAGACAGCGCGCCTGGTTTTACGCAGGCAAACACAGGATGATGTGGATTTCCTGACAGAATTATGGTCCAACCCGGATGTGACCCGCTATATGGGCGGTCCGCGGGAGAAGGACTGGCTGCGAACAGTGTTTGCTGAAACGGCAGCCGCTCCCTTCGCTGAAGCATATGACCTGTGGGTGCTGGTGGAAAAGGAAAGCGGGCAGTCCGTGGGGCACTGCGGCCTACTGGATAAGGACATTGAAGGCCATGCTGAGATTGAGCTGAGCTACGTGCTGGCGCCGGAAGCCCAGGGCAAAGGCTATGCGGCGGAAATTGCTGCGGGCTTAAAAAAGTATGCCTTTGAAGAGCTGGGCCTCCGACGCCTGGTGGCGCTGATTGAACCTGAAAATGCCGCTTCTGAGCGGGTGGCCCTGAAGGCCGGTCTGCACTTTGATCGGCAGATCATTCGGCCGGGCGGCGCATTGCGGAAGTTATATCTTATTGAGGCTGCTGGGGGGGAGGCAGGCGGTATGGAGAAGCAAAATGAATGAAATGCAGGGAAAGACCATTTTAATCACCGGTTCCACCGACGGCATTGGCCGCCAGACCGCCCTGGAATTGATGCGCCTGGGCGGCCGGGTGATATTGCACGGACGCAGCGCCGAGCGCTGCCAGGCGGCGGCTCTGGCTTTGGGAATGGAAAGCGGCCTGCCAGCGCCGGAATTTCTGGCGGCAGACCTGAGTTCACAGGCCCAAGTGCGAGCATTGGCAGAAGCCGTGCGGGCCAGGGCGGACAGCCTGGATGTGCTGATTAACAATGCCGGTGTGTATATGGCTGAGCGCAAACTTACGGAAGATGGCTTTGAAACCACTTTTGCGGTGAATTACCTGGCGCCGTTTTTATTGACCCGATTGCTATTGGAAAAATTTACCGCAAGCCAGCCGGCGAGGGTGATCAATATCAGTTCGGTGGGGTACAAGAGTGCGCGCTGGGACTGGGAAAACCTGCAGGGTGAAAAACGTTACCACCCCTGGGGCGCTTACTGCATTTCAAAGCTGGCGCTGGTGATGATGACGGTGGACCTGGGCGAAGAATGGATCACAAAGGGCGTCACGGTGAATGCTCTGCACCCCGGTACAGTGGATACCAAGATGCTGCGCAGCCTGGGCATGCAGGGAGACAGCCTGGAACAGGGCGCGCGCCTGAGCGTTCACCTGGCTTCATCGGCTGAGGTGAAAGGCATCAGCGGCAAATATTTCGATCACGGACAGGTGGAAGAGCTGTCCACGCTGGCGCAGGATGGCGCACTGCGGACGCAGCTGCGCCAGATGAGCCTGAAAATGACCGGGCTGGAGAGCTGAACAAAAAAAACAACACCGCAGGTATGGGCTTCACTGGCGGTGTTTGATTTTATAAGGAAGCAATCAACGGGCAGCGCGGGCCAATTCCAGGTTGGCTTTGATTTGATCGAAGTGAGATTGGGTATGTGATGGCAGATCCAGCGCCATGATGGCCACGCGGTAATAACCGGCTTTGCGGGCGATGAAATGCGGCGGCAGGTTATCCAGATAGATGATGGTTTCCAGCTCGCTTTTGGCAAAGGCATCGAGGAGTTCCGGCAGGGTGGGGTGCGCTGCCAGGGTGGCCAGAATGCGCGCCATGTTGTTATCTGCAAAGCCGTCGGACACTTTTTCCTGCACGGAGAGGATATCATTGCTGATGGCAAGAATATCACGCTCAACGTGGATCAGGTGGCAGATGATTTCCTTGATGGACCATTCGTTTTCAGCCGGCTTGAAGGCAGCTTCGGCGTCTGTCACGTCCCGCAGCAAATCTAGCAGTCCCGCGCGGGTTTCGGTTTTGATTTTTTTTACTGCCTCCACCAGTTCAACCAGGGTGGCGGGGGCCTCGGGCATTTTACGGGCTGAAAAGACCATTTGCGTGGTCAGCAGTTCGGAGCCGCGGTAAAATTTGATTTCAATTTCATCCCCGGCCTGATAACCCTGGATGGCAGCCCCCAGGCTGTCATATCCCTGGATGGGCGTGTCGCCCATCTGAACCAGCACATCGTTTTTGCGCAGGCCGGCATCAAAGGCGCCAAATCCTTCGCGGGCATCTTCGAGGCGCACGCCGTGGTGCACCGGAATCCCCAGAGCGGCAGCGATATCGGCGTTGAAATCTGACAGAACCACCCCCATCATGGGGCGGCGGGCAATGCGCAGGTCAATGCCGGTTTCCAGGACGGAGATCAGATTTTCGAGGCCTTTTTTCCAGCCCTCTTCCATTTCGCGGCAAATGCGCTGCCAAGTCTCGCTGCGGCCCATCCCTTTTTGAACCAGGGTGACATGGGTGGCATGGCGGCCGGCCTTGAGATAAATTTCAACCATGGAGGAGGCAGGATTGCCTTTGCCCAGCCATGAATAGGCCAGGTGGAAATGGGGTTCAGCCGACAGCACGGTGCCGCAGGCATAGAACCCGGAAGGCCACCAAAAATAAACGCGGCCTTCGGGTGATGGTATGAAGGTGGCCACATCGCACATCCATTCGCGCAGGGCGGTGGCGTTGGTGAAAGCCTGGTAAACGGTTTCAATGGGTGCTCGAACATCGCAGGTCAACCGGATTTGTGGCATGGATTCTCCCTTGGATACAACAATAGGATGGATGGGTTTTTATTCGTTGATCAGGCCGATGACAAATTTGGCCTGTTCGCGTGACTGGCGCAGGTCCTGCTCCACCTTTTTGCGGAGGGTGATATCGCGGGCCATGCTGAGCACCGCCTGGCGGCCACTGTAATCGACCAGCCGGCTGTTGATTTCAACGGGAATGGCAGAGCCATCTTTACGGATATGAATTGTTTCGTAAAAGCAGCTTTTCTCGCTCAGCAAAACCTGGAACAGATCGCCATTGGTGGATGGGTCGGGCGCCTGTTCAATATGAGAGATGTGCATCTGGCGGAATTCTTCCTGGGAATAATCAAGGCGCTGGCAGGCCACTTCATTCACTTCAATCAACTGGCCGCTTAAGTCATAGATAAAAATGGCATCAGCGGCATGGTGGAAAAGCGCGCGGTAGCGCTGTTCTGACTCAACCAGGGCAGCTTCGATGAATTTTCGCTGCAGGGTAATGGCCAGCACAGCCGCCAGACGTTCGCAAACTTGCTGGTCGCGTTCGGTATAGTGGTGACGGGCATTGGCCAAAGTCAGGATGCCCATCAACGAATCGCCAATAATGGCGGGGGCTGCCAGAAAGCGTTTGATGTTCAGATGACCGCGGGGAACACCGCTTGAGCGCGGGTCCTCTTTGGGTGTATTCAACCGCAGCGATTGGCGTTCGTTCAGCACCCAGCCCCAAAGACCGCGCCGCTCAGTAAACTGTGCCGTTTTGTTTTCGATCTTGCAGGCTTCCCAGATTTCGCCACTGAAGGTGGGGCAAATAAGATAACCCGTGATCGGGTCGATATATCCCACGAAACCATGCGGGCTGCGGGTGAGCTTGAGCGCGTCCCGAAGAATCAGGTCTGCAATGGTTTCCACTGGGGCGGGTTGAATCAACGCCAGGGATAATTCGGTCATGGCACGGTTCAAAGCCGAATTACTGGGGTGACCTTTCATCGGGACCTCCTTTTAATCTGATGTGCAAACTGGATCATTCTTGTATGAACATTATACATATAAAAGGCCAGAAATCTCAACCCTTGAAAAGTGAGAGGTTCCTGGCCTTTGTGATCTGGACTGTCAGCGGCGCTGAAAAACTGGATGAGCCTGGCTATTGGGGGCCTTATCAGCGTTTTCTCAGTTCAAAGGTCTCCTCATTGCCAAAAATGCCGGTCAATGGTTGAGCGCGCAGGGGCAGAATGCGGCTGTTGGCAAAGTAGCTGAAATCAAAACAGGTTTCTTCGCCAGCTTTTTTGCCGGGAATGGGCATGAGGCGGGCGGTCAGGGGTTTATCCAGGCGCAGTGAAAGGGCGGCCACATCCAGCAGAAGAGCGCTGATCTGCTCGGGGGTGGAATCGCCAGGCAGAGCAATGGTATCCAGACCGGTGCCGCACACGGCTGAGTAGAGCAGCAGGTCATTGGTGGTGAGATAGCCTTCGGCGGCGCGGCGGGCCAAAATGGAGTCTTCCAGTTGCGGGAGCATCAGGCCGTTGAAGCCGCAGCGGGCGTAGGGAATACGGCCAAGGGCTTCGGTGAGGATGGCCGAAGCAGCCAGGGAACCCGCCAGACCCACTGCCGGGATGCCGAACTGCTCGATGGCGGCGCCTGAGGAGCGTGCATCTTCAGGGTAAGGGGCGAAGGTGAAATCGAGGCCGCCGAAGTTCATCTGCGAGGAGGCGAGGCGCAGGCTTTGCGCCACCGCTTCGAGGTTGGCGGCGGTGTGGGTGATGATGTTAACCAGATTTTGCCGGCCTTCATCGATATTGCGCACATTTTTGAAGGCCTGAATGGCCACATCGCTGGACTCGAGAGCCAGAGAAAAGGCCGGTGTGGGGCCCTGGTGGTAGGCAGCGGGGAAGAAGGGCGCACCCGGGGTGACATTGCCAAGCGCGGTGAAACGCAGGTTGGCGAAACCATCGGGCAGGATGGTGGAGGCGCGATGGATGATGCGGGCGCAGGCACGCACAGCTTTGAGAGAAAGCTGGCGGGTTTGCGGGTCAGCCATCATGCCGGAGAAGAAGACCGATTTGGTGACCGCCAGGGCATCGGGAATGGCAGCATAGCTTTCGGGATGACTCAGCAGAGCCGGTCCCAGGGATATATAATCAAACCCGGCCTGCAGTGCAACCTCTTCGGCTTCTCGGGCAAGCTGCGGCAAATCTGCCGGCTGGCAGGAGAGGCAAAACGGAGTGGTGGCCAGGCGCAGGGATTGCACTTCGAAACCTGCCGCGGTGAAAGCCTGACGGGCCTGCTGGGCGAATAGGCCAAGGTGGTGAAGCCCGGCTTCCCACAGCGGCCAGGAGATGGGGTGAAAACAGGTGATGGAACGGATTTTCATAGGGTTCGCTGCCTCACAGCTTCAAAGATGAGAATGGCGCCCGCCATGGCGGCATTGAGGGATTCGGAGCGGCCGGGCATGGGAATATGGATGAGAGAATCGGCCAGGGCCTGGGCAGGCGGGCTGGCGCCTTCGGCTTCAGAGCCGATCAGGATGGCCGAGGGTTTTTTAAGGTCAGCCTGCCAGCAGGAAAGGCCGCCGCTGCTGTCAGCCAGAAATACCTGGAGAGGCTGCAGGCGTTCCTTGAGCAGGGTCTGGATTTCGGGCCAATCGAGGGTCTGGACTGGAATGTAAAAATGGGCGCCCATGCCAGAACGCAGCACTTTGGGCGAGAAGGCATCCACGCAGCCGGGTGAAAGAAGCACGGCCTGGCAGCCCGCGGCGGCCGCGGTGCGCAGCAGGGTGCCCAGGTTACCGGGATCACGGATGGTATCCGCGATGACCACAAAATTCAGGTCGGCAGGCAGGGCAGGGTGAACCAGCGGCATCACGGCCAGAATGCCCTGAGGCGAGTCGGTGTCAGAGAGGGAATGCATCACGCCGGGGGTGGTTTCCAGCGTTTCAATGCCGGCCGCGCTGATTTCATCACGCAGTTTCTGCCCGCGCGGCGAAAGGGTGTTGCTGAAGAAGATGCGCAGCGGTTTCCATCCGGCCTGCCAGGCTTCTTCCACCAGCCGCACCCCTTCCAGAATGAACAGGCCGGATTCGCGGCGTTGGCGGGCATGCGCCAGCAGCTCGCGCACTTCCTGAATGCGTGGATTATGGGTTGAGGAAATCATATGATATATTGTAACCTATTTTTATCCAGCTGATGCAAGCGGAAAAATGACCGGCTTTTCACTCTCCCAAAAATTGAAAAATTTGGTATAATAGCGGACGAGTTGCCACCGTAGCTCAGCTGGCAGAGCAGACGTTTCGTAAACGCCAGGTCATGGGTCCGAATCCCATCGGTGGCTCTTTTTATTTAATAGGCCGTTTGCGCGGCCTTTTCTTTTTGCTGAGCTTCCCAATGGGTTTTTTCCAGAACATCAGCAGCGCAATCAGCGCACAGGGCAGATTGTCCTTCAAAGGGCGCACCGCATACACGGCAGACGAAAGGTTCCAATTTTTCCAGTTTGAGGGTGGCCAGCAGTCGCCAGAGGGTAGTCACGGGCGGGCGGCCGGGATTGAACACGGTCACGGCAAGAAGCAGATATTCGAAGCCTTCCTTTGTGTCAAAGGTATAAGCCACCTCCAGATCGGAGACGGGGGCAGTTTTCCCGGATCGGCGGGCGATCAGGTCTTCGTGGGAAAGAACAGCAGTGTTTTGAGGAAGGTTCAGTAAACCCGCGACCTGCCGCTGCAGGGCATCCAGGTTGCTGAAGCTGGTGCGGGGAACATCCGAAAGCCAGGAAATATCGCGGGCTGCCAGGCGTTCGCGCACCCAATGCAACTCGTCAAAACGGGATTGCAGTTGATTCAGTTCTTCAGCCGGGACTGGCTCATGGCCGGTGGACCGCAGGGCGTGAAATTTTTCTTCCAGCGAATCCACGTTTTCCAGCCAGGTCAGCATGCCGTTGACGATCTCTTCCAGGGCTACCGAGTTATCATTCCCTTTTTTCAGGGCAGCGGTGCGCTGTTCGGGAAAATCCTTTTCCCAATCGTCCAGCACCTGCCGGCAATCTGACGCCCACAATGCAAAGAGGTGACTTTCAGCCAGGCGGTATTTTTCAGTAAAATATTGGGAGCCGGCTTTCAATCCCCACAGCGGCTTCAGCACTGCCCGTTCAAGAGAGCGGACCAGGTTGATGATGATTTCCATTTTGCAGAAAATGTGGCCGGCGTGGTCTCCCAGGGCCAGGTCAATGATCTTCAGCAGATCCTGCCATTCATTCGCCCCGCCCTGGATGTGAATGGGGTAATCATCAACAGGGGAGAAGGGTCTGGGGGCGGCTTTCTCGCTGGAGGAGGACGCAGTAACGGCATGAGAAGCAGGTGAAGCCTTTTTTTCAGCCTGCGAGAGTTCAATGATGCGCTGGTTGGCCGCTTTGAGGGTGCCTGCGAGCAGATAAATGGCCAGCGTCAGCAAGGCCAGCAGGGGCAGGGCACAAATACCAATGATCAAAATAATGATAATATCCATCCAGCAATCTCCCATCAATGAGCTTTGATTTGATTATAAGTCAGGTCAGGCAGAAGGAGCGGGCAATATTTCCCATAGCACCTGTTGATTGGGAGTGGATTGGAACACTGCCAGAAGGTAAGGAGGGGGGAGCCCAGGATGAAATGGTTTGACAAATGCGCCAATTGGGATAATAATATGGGTGACTGCCCACCCATATCATGAAAGGTGTGACCCATGGCGCGAATCGCGAAAAGTGACCGTGAAAATACCCTGCAGCAGACCCGCCAGCGCCTGCTAGAGTCCGCGGCTGTGGAATTTTCAGCACATGGATATACAGAGGCCAATATCAACACCATTTCCCTTGCGGCGGGTTTTTCCAAGGGCACCATCTATAATTATTTTCCTAGCAAGCAGGCGCTGATGCTGGCCTTGATCGCCGGGGTTGGGAAACTGCATGTTGAAATGATCAGCGCTGCGGTGCGCGCCGAAGAAGAGGTCACGGCCAGGCTGCGCTGTTTTTATAAGACGGGTTTCCAGTTCGTGGAAGCTTATCCGGTTCAGGCGCGTTTTCTTCTGACAGCTCTCAACAGCCCAGATATGACGCACCAACAAGCAATGGGCGAGATCTACCAGCCGATGATGGATCTGGTGGAGCAGGATATTCTGGCTTTTGGCATGGCGCAGGGAATTTTCAGACCGATGGATTTGAAGACTACCACCAACCTGATCATGACCCTGTACCTGGGGACAGCCTCGCGGGTGGACAGCCAGGGAAAACCCTTGATGAATTCAGCCGTGGTGGCCGATTTTGCTTTGCAGGCCCTTTTGGCTGAGAAGAGAGGAGAAGCATGAAGATACTGATGATCATTGGCAGCGGCCGCCGCAGCGGCAACACCGAGCAAATCGGCGAATTATTGACAGCCCATTTGCAGCAGGAAGCCAGACAACACCGGGTTGAACTTGAGGTGGAGACGGTTTACCTGGGGCAGCAGTCTTTTCAGTTCTGCCGGGGCTGTCGGGTGTGTTTTGACCGGGGAGAGGCGCTTTGTCCGCTCAAAGATGGGGCGCTGGATTTGAAAAACCGTATGCTGGCTGCCGACGGCATTGTGCTGGCCAGTCCGGTGTATGTGGATGATGTAAGCGGTTTGATGAAGAATTTTATTGACCGCATGTGCCATATGTGCCACCGGCCGCAGCTGGCTGGGAAGACGGCTTATGCGATCGCCACCACGGGCAGCTCGCGCACCGGCAAAACTCTGGAAACCATGTCCATGGCTCTGCGCACCTGGGGCTGCCATCTGGCCGGACAGACAGGCTTTGCCACAGGCGCGCTGATGAAAGGCAGCGAGGCGAAAGACCGGTTTGATCTCCAGGCAGCGCGGGCGGCCAGGGCGATATTTTCCGCGGTATATCGGCAGGCGCCGCACCGCCCGGCGTTTTTTTCGCTGATGATGTTCAAAATTCAACAGATGTCGTGGCGGGCTAAAGGCAAGCCCGGGACTCTGGATTTCAATTACTGGCAGGAACAGGGCTGGCTTGATCCCAAACGGACTTTTTACATTGACCATGAGGCGGGGCGGCTGAAAACCTCCTTAGCCCGGCTGACCGGCAGCATCCTGGGCAAATTTGTGGCTTGAGACGTTGATTCACCCCATCGTTTTACTGCCCGCAGGGATGATTTGACCCGTTTAAAAAATGAATGGGTAACTATCTTTAAAATAAACCTGCGTCAGACTTTGACGCGCCCGCGGTTTTCCTGTACAATGAATGGATATGGCCGGGGGGCCCAATACCTTAATGATTGGATGAGGAGTGATCATGCCGCAAGCCAGTTTTCTATTTCCAAAAGGATTTTTATGGGGGACAGCCACTGCCGCACACCAGGTTGAAGGCAACAACACCAACAATTCCTGGTGGAACTGGGAACAACAGCCGGGACGGATCGTCCATGGACAAAAATCAGGCCTGGCCTGCGATTGGTGGGGGGGACGCTGGCAGGAAGATATGGACCGCGCGGTGGAAACCCACCAGAACGCCCACCGTTTTTCGGTGGAATGGAGCCGCATCCAGCCGGCGCCTGACCGCTGGGATGAATCGGCCCTGGATATGTACCGCGAAATGCTGCGCGGCATGCACGAGCGCGGCATCGAACCCATGGTGACCCTGCATCATTTCAGCGACCCAATGTGGCTGGTGGAACAGGGCGGCTGGGAAACCGAAAAGGTGGTGCCCCTTTTTGAGGCTTATACCAAAAAAGTGGTGGAAGCGCTGAAGGAATATGTGCACCTGTGGGTGACCATCAACGAACCCAATGTCTATACCTACGGCGGTTATCTTAACGGCGGCTTTCCGCCGGGGAAAAATGATTTTAACCTGGCCATGAAGGTGATGATCAACCTGGCGCGCGGGCATGCGGTTTCGTACCGGGCCATTCATGCCCTGCAGCCCGATGCGCAGGTGGGCATTGCTCTGAATTACCGCAGCCTGGTGCCGGCGCATGCGTGGTCGCCGCTGGATAAATGGGCGGCACAAACCCAGGCCCAGCTTTACAACAATATTTTCCCCGGGGTCATCAAAACCGGCCGTTTTGACGCCATCATAAAAAAAATGAACATGCCTGAGGTGGCCGGAACGCAGGATTTCCTGGGAATCAATTATTACACCCGCGACCAGGTGGTTTTCCATCTGCTCAAACCCGATCAGCTTTTTGGCAAACGTTATTATCGTGAAGGGGTGGAACTTTCGACCACCGGCTTCCTGGCCAATGAGCCGGAAGGGATGATCGAGGCTCTGCGCTGGGGCGCCAGCTTCAAGGTGCCGCTGATGGTGACGGAGAATGGCGTTGAAGACAGCGGCGATAAGCTGCGGCCGCGCTACCTGATTCAGCATGTTCACCAGATGTGGCGCGGAGTGACCAATTCCTTCCCGATTAAAGGGTATTTTTACTGGTCGCTGGTGGATAACTTTGAATGGGAGCGCGGCTGGACGCAGCGCTTTGGCCTGTGGGAACTGGAAGTGGAAACCCAGGTGCGGCGCAAACGCGGCACCGTGGATTTATATGCGCAGATTTGTCAGAACAACGGCCTGACGCATGACATGGTCAGCCAGTTTGCGCCTGACCTGACGCCCAAACTGTTTCCCGAATAGATAATGGGATGATGGAATGTGGACGCCCTGACCACCGCGGTCAGGGCGTATTTCAATCATCATTTTTCACTGCCAAGGAACCCAAAGATGCCGGGAACCAGCTAATAGACGTTTGATTCCCCGGTCTTTATATCTGGGTGGCGTTTTGCCAGCGCAAGGCATGCAAAGCATGGGCTGTTTCTAGAGTCACCGGTTTAAAACGCACCTGGCCGCTGCCGGGAGGCAGCTGCGCCAGCAGGGGCAAATCGGCCTGAATGACGGTGGCAATTTTCGTATAGCCTCCGGTGGTCTGGCAGTCGCGCATCAGCACAATGGGCTGTCCGTTTCCCGGCACCTGAATGCAGCCAGGCAGCGTGCCTTCTGAAAGGATATCGGCGCCGGAGATGTGCTGCAGCGGCGGGCCGTCCAGGCAGAACCCCATGCGGTCAGACACCTGGCTGATGGTGTAGGTGCTCTGATAGAAGGCGGCAAGGGTTTCAGATGTAAATGCATCTGCCTTGGGGCCGGGAATGACGCCGATGGTCAGATCATCACTGTAAGAAGGCCGCCGGTTGACGGGCAGACTGCGGGCAGCCAGTTCGGGCGAGGGGCTGGCCGGGTTCAAATCCACCAGGTCGCCTGCCTGCAGAAAGCGGCCGTCAAGGCCGCCAAAACCGCCTTTGATATAGGTGGAGCGCGATCCCATCACTTCAGGAACCGCCAATCCGCCTGAGAAGGCCAGGTAGCCCCAGCCGCTGCCGGTATGATACACACGAACAGTCCAACCACGGCGGACCACAGCCGACATCCAGAGGGGAATCTCCCAGCCATTAATTTCCAGACGGAAGCCGCGCCCGGCGGCTGCCACCAGGGTATCTTCATGCGCCCGCAGGGCCAGGCCGCCCAGGGTCCATTCCAGCCCGGCGGCGCCGGCAGGATTGCCAACCAGTGTATTTGCCGAAGCCAGGGCAAGGGGGTCCATGGCGCCTGAAATGGGCACGCCGCATTGCTGCCAGCTGCGGCGGCCCAGGTCCTGGATGGAGGTGAAAAAGCCGGGATCAAGGACTTCAATCGGGCACATGGATGAACCTCACTTCGTCGCCAGGGGTGAGCAGGGTGGGCGGGGTGCGGGCAGGGTCAAACAGGGTGAGATTTGTGCGGCCGATGAGCTGCCAGCCGCCCGGAGAAGCGAGCGGATATATGCCGGTTTGTGCTCCAGCGATGCCAACCGAGCCGGCCGGGATGCTCTGTCGTGGGCTTGAGAGGCGGGGGGTGGCCAGCAGGGGGTCCATGCCGCCCAGATAGGCAAAGCCGGGCAGAAAGCCGATCAGGTATACGGTGTAGATGGGGGCAGCATGGCGGTGGATGACCTCATCCGTGGTCATCTGGTGAAGGGCGGCCACCTGGTCGAGGTCAGGGCCGGCGCTGCCGCCGTAGCGAACGGGTATTTCCACCAAACGGGGAGAGGGCAATTCAACCTGGCTGGCAGCCTGGTTTTCGCGCTCTATCCAATCGAGCAAGGCCTGGCTGGAGAGGCACAGGGAATCATACTGCACCAGCAGGGTGGTGTAACCTGGCACGGCCGCCAGAAAACCTTCCGGCGGCTGTGTGTGCAGCCGCCGGGCGAGGGCATGAACCTGCCGGTTGGTGATGGGGTCAATGGTGCTGCCGAAGATGACGGAGACGGCGCCATCACCAACCGGAATGAGTTTCATTTCCATCAGCGTGTAATGGTGAAGCGGTCGCCTGCGCTGGTGGCCTGCACTTCAGGGAAGAAGTACTGCCAGGCATGGGCCGGCATGACCTGGAACTCACCCAGAGAGGAAGGCAGGAGAATATAGGTCAGCTCATAGGTGCCGGCAGGGAGGTAATCGGCAGCCCAGGCGATGTGATCGTTGTAGATCTGGGCTTCGTGGAACCACCACCAGCCGTACCCGTTGAGATAAGGATCTGAAGGGTCGAAGAACGGCGTGCCTTCGGGGAGGGCTTCGGCGCCTTTTTGGGAAGTTTTCAGGATGGGATTATAGATTTCAGCGCCAGCCGGAACAAAATCTTCGACCATGAAGTGGAACATATCCTGCGGCAGGGTGAGCACCAGGCGCACCGTGACCGGCTGGGGCAGGCTGCCTTCGGGCAGGCTGATTTCATGGATGGGGCTGCATTCCACCTCGCGGCAGTCCTGCCCGCGCAGGTAGTAGGCGCGGCTGATGTTGAGGCCGTTAGAAATGGGCTGGGCGGCTTCAGCAGGACGGTCCACGCGCAGGTCGGCGCGGTAATAGAGACGGCCCATGCCAGGATCGCGGCTGAAGACCAGGGCGTTAGGTCCTTCAGGATAGAGTTCGCTGAGGGGAACGCGGGCCTGGATGGTGGTGAGGGAGTTGATGCCGCTGGCCTGACCGCTGGCCATGGGAATATCGTTGAGCATAGCTGAGAAGTTGAAATTGGCCTGCAGGTCGCCGGTGCCCTGCATCACTTCGGTGAGGCCCATCAACACCCAGGCGGTTTCGTAGGGCGAACCCCACATGCGGCTGGCGTTGCGGTTGACTGCCAGGTAGCGGATGGCATCGGGCAGCAGGACAGATGAAGGCTCCAGCCGGCCGAGGGTGTAGATGACCATAGCGGAGGTCATGATGGTGGATCCGGGGTTGTGCCAGCCTGCTTTGGCTTCCCAATGGACGCCCGTGGCGGATCGGATGGCTGTAGACTGCAGATCAGAGACCAGGGTGGTGGTGCGCTCCTGATTGGCACTGCCTTCGGCCACCAGGGTGAGGGCCAGCAGGCCCTTGGCCCAATCGCTCAGGTTGGCGCGGTTTTCAAAGAGCTGGTTGGAATATTCAGGGTTGTAGGTCTTGACGGACTGCAGGGCAAAGAGGATGAAGGCCATGCGGTCGGTTTTCCATTGATCGGTCTGCGGGGTGACCGGTTCCATGGAATTGACCAGGAAGCGGGTGGCATTCTCCATGACATATTGATTGATATCCAGCCCGGCTTCTTTGGCGCGGCTCAGGCCGAAGAGGATGTAGGCGGTGAGATATGGATCGGAAACGACGTTGTAATTGTACGTTGAGCGCGGCCACCATTCCCAGCCGCCGTCAGCGTTCTGGGCGTGGATGATAGCCTGCACGCTGCTGGCCAGGGTGCGTTCCAGGCGGGCCTGAAGTTCAGGCGCATCGATGGCCAATTTGCGCATGGCCAGGTAGGTTTCCAGGTTGGGCAGGAAGCGGGAGACCACGCTGCCCATATCGGGGTTATCCGTTTCCTCCAGGGCTTCAAGGCCCTGGAAGATGGAGGCGGCCAGGGATGGCGACATTTCAATTTTCAATTCGCCGCCGGTGGGGGTATAGGTGTGGGGCAGGTTGATCAATTCAAGACGGTCTCCGCCTTCACCAAGAATGCCGCCGGTGCTGAAGGTTTGCGGGCTGTGGTAGATTTCAATGGGCAGCTTGCCTTCTGGCGGGCGGGCTGAATCAGCCAGGTCGCCGGCTTCCACGCGGAAGATCAGGTCGGCTTCAGGCACGGTCTGGGCCGTCACCCACCAATCCACTTTGGTGAAGCTGTTGGCTGGCACAGTCACCTGGGTGGAAACAGCCACACCTGCATCGAGGGTCACGCCGTTGGCATCCAGGGAGACAACAGCCGCCACATCGTTGCCGGTGTTGTTATGCACCACGGCTGAGAGCAGCGCGTGATCGCCAGCGACAAGGAAGCGCGGGGTTTGTGGGCGGATGAGCAGAGGTTTTGAGGTGACAATTTCATCCGTCGCCTGGCCAACACGGCAATCTTCGGACAACCCCCGCACATCGATGATCCAGGTGGTCAGATTATCGGGGAGGGTGAAGGTCACTTCTGCGGAGCCATTGGTGGTCAGTATTTCGGCTTTCCAGTAGGCGGTATCAGGGAAATTCTCGCGCAAGGTGGGGGCCGGCATCACATCACCGCCGCCGCCCCCGCGCCCGCCGCCCATGGGGGCAGCGGTTTCCAGTCCGCGGGCATAGGCTGCCATGCCCAGAGAAGTGCGCACACCCAGACCTTGAATATCATAGAAGGCATCGCGGATGGGCTGTGAATTCGCATCAGAAAGAGCCAGAGCGGCTTTATCGGCTACGGACATGGAGAATTCACCCAGAACAGGGTTTCCAGCGCTGTCGGTGACATCCAGGCGGACGGTCACTTCCTGCCCGGGAACGGCCTGCTCAGGCGTGACGGTGAGGTTCACGTTCAGGAGCAGATCGCGCGGGTCAACCACCAGGTTGATGTAGCCCTGGCGGAAATCGAGGCTGCCCTGCATGTTGCGGCCAAGCATGACAATTGAGAAGAAGGTATTGGGCGCCTCATTTGTGGTGAGAGGCACTTCAATGGTGCTGCCGCCTTCAGAGATGGTAACGAAGCGGTGTGAGAGGACATTGGTGCGTTCCAGGGTAATCAGGGCAGGCACATCACGCCCAAAGGGATTGGGAACGAAGATTTTGGCAGTGTCACCCGGTTCGTAATTATCCGCATCGGCCATCAGGCGGACCTTCTTATCGGGGGTGGAGGGCCAGGAGGCACCGCCGCGACCCTGCACCCAAACGGTATGCTGGCTCTGAGCGTTGCCGCTTTTCACGTCCAACCGGTAGGTGCCGGCGCTTTCAGGGGTGAAGGCCAGCACAGCAATGCCAGAGCCATCCGTGGTTGGGCTGGCGCTGCTGACCGGGGTGGCAACGCTGATGATGCTTCCGGTGCCGTCATCTTCCCATTTGATTTTTGAGAAGACAGCTTCGATCGGATGTCCGCCATTGGGTTTTCCCTGCCAATCGACCGTTTGCAGGGTGAAGATGATCGGTTCGCCGGTTGAGCTGATCCATTTATCACTCTGGATGCCGATGTAGAAGGTTTCAGGGTTGAGAAGGGCTGATGCACGGACACTGACCGGCTGGTTGTTCTGGTCAACGACCGTCATTTCCAGGGTCAGCTTGCGGCGTCCGCTGGGGCCGTTGGATACCAGATCCTCAGGAGATAGATTCAGAGCCAGGTTGCCTTCTGCATCAGTCATGCCGGTGCCGTTGGCCACCCACTGCCCCAATTCACTTTCAAAATTATAATCCCATGAAGGACGCAGCCAGCTGTAATCTTCCATCCCCACTACATAATTGGGCAGGTAGAGACTGGTGCTGTGCGAATAGAGGGTCCAGGTGACGTTGGTATTGGCTGCCGGGGCGCCAAAATAGTAGCGGGCGTTTAAATGGGCCTGCAGACCATCACCAAAGCGAACCTGTTCTGCAGAGAGGCTAAGGGAGAGGTCAATTTCAGGCTTGCGGTAATTGGCGACCTTGACCAGCAGACTGCCAAAGGAATAGCCCTTTGTATCTGCCGGTAGGATTTGAATGTGATAGTACCCCGGCGAGGCGCTGGCCGGCAGGGTGAACTGCCCGCTGAAAGCGCCGTAGGGATCGAGGGTGGCTGTTTGTTCAATCAGCACTGGGCTGTCGCCCGACATGCCGCCATCACCTGTGATCTGCCAGCGGTAGCGGGTGTTGGGGGGCAGCGTGTAGCGGCCGTTGTCACGGTTGCGGACAATACCGCGGAAGGAAATGACCTGTCCAGGACGGTAGATGGGCCGGTCTGAGTAAAGATAGGCTTCGAGGCCCCCGCCGTCCCAGTCGATGGGCAGGCCGAAGCTGTAAACGCCCTGTGAGGACCAATCGGAGGAAGCCAGGGCAAAAGCGCCGGTGTTAGGGTCATTGTAGATGGCGTAGGTGAAATAGGCGCCCTCATTGCTGATATTGGGATCCATGCTGGTTTGCAGATAGCCCTGTTCGTCCGTTGAACCGCTGGCGATGAGCTGGTTATTGGCATTGTAGACTGAGATGGGCGCATAAGCCATCGGGGAGCCATCCTGCAGGTTCATTCCCCAGACAACCACCTGGTTTGAGCTCAATTTAAGTGTGGTGTGGTAGGGAGACACCACAACCAGCTGCCGTATGACGCCGTTATAGAGCCAGCCAATGGTTTCCGCCGGCTGGATGGTCATATAATAGACGCCTGGCGAGAGCAGAGAGCCGTCTTCGGTGAGCGGAATGCGGATGTTCGTGCTCTGGTCAGCAGGCGTGCCGGGTCTGAAGATCCATGATTTTGGCTGCGGCGGGACATAATTTTGAAAGACATCGTAATTGCTGGGCGAAATCAGATCCTGCAAGTCATTCATGGGCACTTTGCCGACAGTGATGCGCATGGAGCTGATATTGGTTGAAAGAGCCGAGATGGAGTTTTCATCTGGCAGCAGGGTGCTCATGCGCGAGCCGCTCTGGCTGCTCATGGTGATAAGGTTAGGCTGGGCGGCGGGGGAATAAAATGTGAAGGTCATGTCGTTACCCAATGCCTGCCCCCACTGGTCGGTGAGATTGCGTGAAAGAGTAAAGGTGTATTGGGTGCTGGGTTCAAACGTGCCGCCGATTGACAGCTCTGTATCACCATTGACATAGTAGCTGGGGTCGCCAAGAGGCGGGTTGATGGTGATGAATTTTTCCAGCTGGCGCTTGTTTACTGGCGCAGAGAAGAAGAAGCTGACATTGCCGTAGGAGGAGCCATAAGATTTAACCATTTCGCCATTATTCGGTGAGGAATAATTGAGGGCAAAATTGGGTACGGTGCGTTCAGTCAGGGCTGAACCAGATTCGAGGGGCACGCCGCCGCGCGCCTGGGCAGCGCCGCTGATGGTGAAGGTATACTCCGTATCCCGGGCCAGGAGGTTGTTGGGCTTGAACACAAAGGCTGCATTGCCTGGCTCCCAGGTGTAGGAACCTGGAACGCTTTGCCCATTGCTGCCGATCATGCCTGAATTGGCAGCCACACTGTCAGGATCCATGGCCACGTTAAATTTCACGCTGATTTCCTGATCGAGGCGCCAGGCGGCGTCAGGGTTGATTTCCACAATGCGGGGAACCAGGGTGGAAAAGCCCCATTCGGTGGGGGTGGCATCCGAAAGCGGCATGCCGTCGGTGGCTTGAAGGGGCGGAGTAAGGATGACGCGGTAGGTCTGTCCGCCAGCCAGGGCGGGTTTCGGATAGAAGATATAGGTGCTGGTATTGAGCCATTCGCCGCGGCCCTCCACCGGCGGATCCAGGCGGAAAGGCACGGGTTCCTTGACCCGTTCACCAAAGGGAACAACCGGCTTGCTGAAGGCCATCACCACGGCAGAAGCCGGGTCCACTTCTGTGGCCCCGTTTTTTGGAAGGACGGAAATCACTTCCAGCGGGCCGCCGGTGCGATATTTGAGGGTCACCGGTGCGGTGAAACTGAGGCCGTTGGTGGCCTTCGCCGAGGTGTTGACGGTGAGTTCCAGCTCAGATTTGGGCAGCAGGGGCTGGTCGGGGGTGAAGAGAAGAGTCATTTGATCAGCCCAGGCAAAGGCGCCCTGAATCAGGGGTTTCATTTCGATGGCTGCTTCCACAGAGCGCTGATCCATGGCCTGGTTGAAAATGATGGCGATGGGGCCTTTGACAGGGATTTCGCTGTTGACGGAAGGGTTGGATTCAGCGACAGCCGGAGGCAGGTTGGGGCGGGGGCGCGGCGTTCGCGTGGGCTGAACAGGGGTGGGAATGGCCGTGGGCAGATTTTGGTTGAGCGCTGCTTTGGTGGCATCTTCGGCTGCCTTAGGCGTGGTTTGCACGGCAGTGGGTCCGCCCAGGCCGGGCAGGTTGCAGGCCAGGCTGGTGAGCAGCAGGATCGTCAGCATGAGGCCAAAAAGGGATCGCAGCGTGGGTGAAAAGCGCTTTTCTTTCATGTTCAGCTCCTTGAGTGAAGGCGGCCTAAAAACAGGCTGCATTTTATTGCGTTATATAACAGACGTTCCGAACAAAGGATTGGTTCCAAGTTAACCCCATTATATACCAAGTGCTCATGGAGAGCGTATTGGAGGGTATAATAACCCATGGAGGAAGCATGCAAAAGAATAAAAATATATCCATCTGGATGGCTCTGCTGGCAGCCGGCCTTTTTGGGGCCAGTGCGCCCCTGGCAAAACTGCTGCTGGATAATGTGGACCCAATCCCCATGGCAGCGCTGCTTTACCTGGGCAGCGGCTTGAGCGCTGCGCTGGCTTCACGGTGGATTTTCAAACCCGGGCAGGAAGCGAAGCTGGGGCGCGCGAACTGGCCCTGGCTGGCGGGGGCTGTGCTGGCTGGTGGGGTGGGGGCTCCGATTTTATTGATGGCTGGTTTGAAAATAACCCCGGCTGCGCTGGCGGCTCTGCTTTTGAACTTTGAGACCGTGGCGACGGCCTTGATTGCCTATTTATTTTTCAAAGAGTCCATTGGCCGAAAAACTGTGATTTCCATTGTCTTGATCACCATTGCGGTCATCCTCCTTTCGTGGAGCAGTTCCGGTGAATGGGGTTTTTCGCTGGGGGCACTGGCTGTGCTGGGCGCCTGTTTTCTATGGGGGCTGGATAATAATTTTACCAACCAGATTTCTGCTCACAACCCGCTGTTGATTGTGGCGGTGAAAGGCCTGGGCGCGGCTGCATTTTCGATGATTTTGAGTTTGATCAGCGGACAGGTTTTTCCATCCGTGCCTGCGGCCCTGGCGGCCATGGCTCTGGGCGCGGTGAGCTACGGCGCCAGCATCACCCTGTTTGTGCTGTCCATGCGCCAGCTTGGCGCCGCCCGCACCAGCGCCCTCTTTGCTTCGGCACCATTCATGGGAGCAGTTCTCTCATTTATACTATTCAAAGATAATTTGACCCTGGTATTTTTGGCGGCCACGGTATTGATGGTGGCAGGGGTATGGGTGTTGGTTTCAGAAAATCACGCGCACAGCCATGTGCATGCGGTTGAAACGCACCATCACCGGCATGTACATGATGAGCATCACCAGCATGCACACCAGGCTCACGATCCGGCGGTGATCAAAGGCGAACATGCTCACGAACACAGTCATGCTGCCCTGGAGCACAGCCATGCCCACACCCCGGATCTGCATCACCGCCATGAACATGGATAGGAGAAAATGAAACAAAAATTGGGTTGTTCTTTCATTACTGCCGTGCTGACGGTGATGATCATTGGCCTGGCGGCATGGCTGCTGGCGCCATTTCGCATCAATTTGCTGATTCTGGGTATTGACCGCTCGCCGGAGGGGACGGATATGGGGCGCAGCGATACGATGATCCTTACCACGGCGGCACCCTTTCAGGGAAAAGTGGGCATGGTGTCCATTCCCCGCGACCTGTGGGTGGCCTTGCCGGGCGTGGGTGAAAACCGTATCAATGCTGCCCATTTCTTTGCTGAGATCAACGAGCCAGGCAGCGGCCCGCGGGCTGCCGCAGATGTGGTGGAGCAGTACTTCAAGGTCAACATTCCATACACATTGCGCTTCCGCTTTGATGGATTTGTGGAGATTGTGGATGCCATGGGGGGAATCACGGTTGACCTGAAAGAGCCCACGGCTGGTCTGGAAGCAGGCAAACATACACTCACTGGCGAGCAGGCGCTGGCTTTTGTCCGCGACCGCAAGGGCAGCGACGACTTTAATCGTATGGCGCATGGGCAGCTGTTATTAAAAGCTGCCCTGGTGCGGTTGATGACGCCGGAAACCTGGCTTAAGCTGCCGGGTGTGCTGGCGGCGGTGATGCGGAATGTGGATACCAACCTGCCGCCGTGGGAATGGCCGCGCCTGGGCCTGGCCCTGCTGCGCAGCGGCATCAGCGGCATTGACACGATGGTGATTAACCGGGATATGGTGACGCCTTTCACCACTGATGGCGGAGCCATGGTTTTGCTGCCCAACTGGGATGTTATTTTACCGGCGGTGCAAAAGGTGTTTGGAGAGTGAGATGGCTGAGGTGAACGGGGTAAGCTGGCGCGCGCAGGTTGGCGAGAAAATTGAAAGCTGGATTTTCTTCATTTATAGGGCGATTCAAATTGGCCTGGTGCTGAGCGTGGTGTTACTTTATCACCGCGACACGGTCAGACCGATTGAGTTTGAAGAACAGGTAACAGTTTACACGCGGGATATTGAGTTCAACTATCTCTCATGGACGCTGGCAGCCTGGAACGACAAATTGGGGCAATTTGCCCTGGCCGCGCCCAATTACCTGACCCCGGCGCAGGAAAAAGACCTGGTGCTGGATTACATTGATCAGGTGCGGACGGTGGCTATTTTGAACAGCAAGATCAGCCGGATTTATGCGGATCCTGCTGTTGCTGACGCCGCAGTTGAGAGCGCCGATTTGCGCCGCCAGCGGGATGAGGAGGAGGCGCGCAAAGCGCAGCTGCAGCCGCTGGCAGAAAGCATTTTACAGCGCCAGGTGACGGAAATTGTCCGCGAAGAGGGACTGGTGGAACTGCTGGACAACCCGGTGCCGGTTTCGTTCAAGGTCTCGGAACTGCCGATGGCGCTGGTGATTTCTCCACGCACGGTGATTGAAAAGAAGCTGGTGGTGATGCTGAACCCGGGTTTGACGGTGGAAAAACAGATTGAAATTGAAGAAGCTGTTTCCAAAAATCTGGATGTCTCGGCTCTGGTGACCCCTATTGGCGGGCTGGCGTTATATCCCTCCATGGTGATGGAAACCTGGGATGTGGCCTGGCTGGCGGAAGTGGTGAGCCATGAATGGGTGCACCATTACCTGACGGTGCGGCCGCTGGGCATGCGCTACCTGGAGTCAAATTCGCTGGCGACCATGAATGAAACCACGGCTGAGCTGGCTGGCAAGGAGCTTTCCATCAAGGTGCTGCAGCGTTATTACCCGGAATATGTGCCGGAAGAAGTCATTCCGCGCCCGGCAGGAGAGTCATCTGTGCCGGTGTTCAGATACACCAAGGAAATGCATACCACACGGGTGAGGGCGGATGAACTGCTGGCGGCGGGCAAGGTGGAAGAGGCCGAAGCCTTTATGGAAATGCGGCGGAAATTGTTCTGGGAGAACGGCTACCTGATTCGCAAACTGAACCAGGCCTATTTTGCGTTTTATGGACAGTACAACGACACCTCGGGCGGTGAAGATGCCGGAGCATCGGGCGGCGACCCGGTGGGCCCGGCGGTGGTGAAGCTGCGGCGGACTACGCCCAGCCTGAAAATTTTTCTGGATACCATTGGTCAGATGACCTCGTTTGATGATTTGATTCGCGCCAATACCCCCTGAAACACTTTGCTGATGTGAATTGATTAAGGATGGCAGGTGATGGGGCAAACAAAAACCGGAGGTGGGGGACCATCTCCGGCTTTGTTTTTTAAGAGGGGGTTGAGTTATGCGGTCTTTGCACGAACAACCACGGCGCTGAAGGCCTGGGGATCGCGGACGGCCAAGTCGGCGAGCATTTTGCGGTTGAGCGAAATGCCGGCGACTTTGAGGCCGTGCATCAGGCGGCTGTAGCTGATGTCATTCTGACGGGCTGCAGCGTTGATGCGGGCAATCCACAGCTTGCGCAGGTCGCGCTTGCGAACGCGACGATCGCGGTAAGCATACCAGAGGCTTTTCAACATGGCTTCATTAGCGCGCCGGAAGAGCAGGTGGCGGCTGGCATGGTAGCCCTGGTTCATTTTCAAAACTTTTTTATGGCGCAGATGTCCTTGCGGACCACCCTTTACACGGGTCATGATATTCTCCTTCGCGAACCCCTGGGCGTCGGTGGTATCACCAGTTGCTTACACCCAACGGCCGCACAAAAAAAGCGGATACGACAGCGATTGAAAGATTACTCTTTCATGGAAGGTGCCAGACGGCGAACGCGGCGGATAATACCAGCGCCCTTCACCGCGATCATTTCGGCGAACAGGGCTTTGGTGCGATCCGACGTGCGCCGGCGCAGATGGCTCTTGCCACCTTTGGTGCGCATCAGGACACCCGACCCGCTCAAGCGGAACCGTTTTGAGGTCGCTTTATGGGTCTTCAGTTTGTATTTTCCAGAACTTTTACGGGGCACAGCGCAACTCCTCTCAAAAAAATTCTGCGGCAGCTTGCAGCATACCGCAGGCTTAAACAGGGTCAGAAAGAACTACTCAGCAGGTTTTTCCTTGGCAGGGTCACCGGCAGCAGGGGCGGGGGTTTTCTTTTTGCCAGGGCGGGCCGGGGCCAGAACCATGGTCATCACACGGCCTTCCATGGAGGGGGCCAGTTCAACGGTGGCCACATCTTCCAGATCCTTGGCAATTTCCCGCAGGTCTTCAAGGGCCAGTTCGGGGTAGGTGATTTCGCGGCCGCGGAAGCGGATGGTGACGCGGACTTTCATGCCTTCCAGCAGCCAGCCGCGGGCGTCGCGGGTTTTGAAACCCCGATGAGCTTCGCCGGTTTTGGGGCGCAGGCGGATCTCTTTGACTTCGATTTTGGTTTGCGCCTTACGGGCTTCGCGTTCCTTCTTGGTGCGTTCATAAAGGAACTTGCCGAAATCCATAATGCGGCAAACAGGCGGTGTCGCACCAGCCGCAACTTCCACCAGGTCCAATTCAGCTTCACGAGCCATACGCAGAGCCTGATCGATGGCGACCACGCCTACGTTTTCACCCTGTGCGCCAATCAGCCGGACCTCTGGAACGCGGATCATTTCATTTACCCGAAAACCTGTTGTGCTTATAGTGTTCTCCTTTTTGACAGACAAAACAAAGACCGTCCGAATAACGGCTTTTGAGTAGGCCTGATGATACCACAATCAGGCCTACTCTGTCAATCAATTTTTAGATGCCGTCGGCGATTTCTTTGCGGGCGCGGCTGAGGAAGTCTTCCACGGAAATGGGGCCGGGGTTCTCGCCGCCGCGCAGGCGCAGAGCCACCTGGCGGTTTTCAGCTTCCTTGTCGCCCACCACCAGCATATAAGGGATCTTCTGGTTCTGAGCATCGCGAATCTTGGCGTTCATGCGTTCACTGCGTTCGTCCACCTCCACGCGCAGGCCGTCAGCGCGCAGCTCCGCGGCCAGTTTGCGGGCATATTCCAGGTGGCGGTCGGCAATGGGGATGATGACCGCCTGAACCGGCGAAAGCCAGATGGGGAAGGCGCCGGCAAAATGTTCAATCAGCACACCGAGGAATCGCTCGGTGGAGCCGGTGACGGCGCGGTGCAGCACGACGGGAATATGTTCCTGGCCGTCTTCGCCGATGTAGGAGAGGCCCAGGCGCGAGGGCTGGATGAAATCCACCTGGATGGTGGAAAGCTGCCATTCACGGCCGAGCACATCGCGGGCCATGAAATCGGCTTTGGGGCCGTAGAAGGCAGCTTCACCGGCGGCTTCAAAGTATTCAATGTCGTTGGCATCGAGGGCGGCGCGCAGAGCAGCTTCGGCCTTGCCCCATTTTTCATCATCCTGAACGAATTTTCCTCCCTGCCCGCGCAGCGAGAGGCGCACCTTGTAATCGGTAAAGCGGTAGCGCAGCAGCACTTCCTTGATGACCTGCAGATCGAGTGAAAATTCGCTTTCGATCTGTTCTTCGGTGCAGAAGGTGTGGCAGTCATCCTGGGTCAGCGAGCGGACGCGGGTGAGGCCGCTCAGTTCGCCGGTCTTCTCATAGCGGTAGAGCGTGCAAAATTCGGCGAACCGCATGGGCATTTCGCGGTAGGAATGGCGGCCCATCTCACGGAAGAGGGTCATGTGGCTGGGGCAGTTCATCGGCTTCAGGCGGAAGGCAATATTTTCATCCACCATGGGCGGGAACATGGCATCCTTGTAATTATCGTAGTGGCCGGAGCGCTTATAGAGGTCTTCCTTCACCAGGTGACCGGTCCAGACATGTTGAAAGCCGTAGCGGGTCTGCACATCGCGCACATAGTCTTCCATCAGGTGGCGGACAATTTCGCCTTTGGGGGTGAAGAGGGGCAGGCCCGGGCCGACATCTTCCGAGAAGTAGAAGAGGCCCAGTTCCTTGCCCAGGCGGCGGTGATCGCGCTTTTTGGCTTCTTCAAGTTTCCACAGGTAGTCTTCCAGATCCTGCGGTTTTTCCCAGGCGGTGCCGTAAATGCGCTGCAGCATGGGGCGGTTTTCATCGCCGCGCCAGTACGCGCCCGCCACCGACATCAACTTGATGGCAGCGGGGTTGATTTGGCCGGTGCGCTCCACATGCGGGCCGCGGCAGAGATCCGTGAAGGAATTCTGCGTATAGGTGGAGATGACAGGCTTTTCCGTCAGCGGATTGCCGTTTTCATCCAGACCGCCCGATTCAAGCCCGTCAATCAGTTCCAGTTTGTAGGGCTGGTCGGCAAAGATTTTGCGGGCTTCTTCTGCTGAGACTTCCCGGCGTTCGAAGGGGAAATTGCCGGCAATGATCTGGCGCATGCGTTTTTCAATGGCTTGAAGGTCTTCAGGAGTGACGGTGCGGGGAAGGTCAAAATCATAATAGAAACCTTCTTCAATGGCGGGGCCGATGGTCACCTTGCCGCCGGGGAAAAGTTCGAGCACGGCCTGCGCCATGACATGGGCAGCCGAGTGGCGGATGCGGTAAAGCTGGCTTTCGTGATAGTCTGCATGTTTCATTTCGGGCATAGCGTCCTCCTTTGATAAAAAAACAAAAATCCTCTCATCCTGCTGGGACGAGAGGAAAACTCACGTGGTTCCACCCAGATTACCTTCCTCAATAGAATGGGGAGGGCATCTTGTTATTGGCTGATAACGGTGCCGCCGGAGCCCTTATTGAGAGATGATCTCTGTTCAGGTGTCCGCTCGCGGGTGGTATTCACTGGTTCAGCTGCCGGAGAAAGCTCTCAGTCGGTGGCTTTCTCTCCCTGTCGGTTTTGAACCGGCTACTTGTCCCGGTCAAAGCGTTTATATGGAGTGGGCGCGGAGGGGCTCGAACCCCCGACCTTTGCGATGTCAACGCAACGCTCTAACCAACTGAGCTACGCGCCCGGAGTGATGCGTATTATACATGCTCATTCGAAATTTGGCAAGCCCCCAATTTTCCTCAATTTCTCCAGGCAGACAGGGATTAATGAGGCGGAATTTGGGGCGGGAATGCGAATTTGGGGTATAATATGCCGGAATGTGAATGAGGTGCAGCAGCAAAATGGTTGCAAAGCAACGCTCCATTGACGATCTGACGGTAGATGAGCTGCGGCAACTGCTCATTGAAAAACGCCGTTCCACCCGGCGGGACCGCCTGGAATTTTTCAGGCGCACCGGACGGGTGATTGTGGTTGCCCCAGACCCCCAGCCGGGCATCAGCAACGCGCGCACCGAAGTGGTGCCTGGCGAAACTGCCGCCGAACCGGCTGTGGTGGTGCGCAAACCGCGGCAGCGGATGAAGCTGTGGGACGGCCTGCTGCTGCTGGTGGAAGTGGCCGCCGTCATTGGCATTGTTTTGGTGCTGCTTTCAGGGGTGAGTATGCTGGGCGAGATCAACCAAGAAGCCATCTCTGCCTGGCAGATGCCCACGCTGACCCCCACCCCCATCATTTCGGCGGTGGTGCTGCCCTCAGGGCACTCCATTTCGGCCGTGGATGGCAAGGCGACCTTTAACAATGATGAAATTCCAGAACACCTGCGCCCGCTGGTTCAGGCTCAGGCTGAGATTCCCATTCCAACCCCTGGCGTGGAACAGGCGACCCGCATCCAGATTCCCGCCATCAGCGTTTATGCTCCGGTGGTGCAGGGCGACGGTTGGGAACAGCTCCGACGCGGCGTGGGTCAGCACATTGGCTCTGCCAACCCGGGACAAAAGGGCAACCTGGTATTATCGGCTCACAATGATATTTATGGCGAGATCTTCCGCGATCTGGACCAGCTCAAAGTGGGCGATCAGGTGATCATTTACACACAGCAAAAGCAGTACACCTACATTGTGAGCAACTCACAGGTGGTGATGCCTACCCAGGTGGATGTGATGGCGCCTTCAAGCAACGCCACATTGACCCTGATTTCCTGTTATCCGCGCCTGGTGGATAACCGCAGAATTGTGATTTCGGCTGAACTGCAAAGCAGCCAGTAATTTATTTGAGGAGATTTTGAATGGCAAAGAAAATTCGCCGCAATGTAAGCAATGTTTCTGATATGGAAACCGCCGCAACCGTGACCGCTGGCGCTGAAACCGCGCAGCCGGCCATCCGCCGCACCCTGACCACAGAATTCAACCCTGATTACACGCCCGTGATCAAAGATTTGAAGCGGATTGGCGTCCTGGCCGCCTCTTTCCTGGTTGTGTTGGTGGTTCTTTCGTTTATTCTCCGCTAAATCGCGCCCCATATACCTGTGTTCTGACAGGCCGCCATCAGGCAGGCCTGTCAGTTTTGTTTCTTTGAGGTGAGGCATGGCTGAACAAAAAGTAGTCGAAGTGGAACTGAAGACCCTGGCCTACGGCGGGGGGGCGATGGGCCGGCTGGAGGATGGCCGCGCGGTTTTTGTGCCTTTTGCCCTGCCCGGAGAAAAGGTGAGAGCCCGGTTGACCCAGGAAAAGCGCGGTTTTGCCCGGGCTGAACTGCTGGAGGTGCTGAAGCCCTCCGCAGAGCGCATCGAACCGCGCTGCCCTCATTTTGGGGTTTGCGGCGGCTGCCATTACCAGCACATGTCTTATGAGGCGCAGCTGGCTGCCAAGCAGGCCATTTTACGCGAGCAGTTGGAACGCATTGGAGAAATTAAGGATCCTCCTGTCCGACCGGTGACGCCCTCGGAAGCCTGCTGGAATTACCGCAACCATGTGCAATTTCACATTGACGGCGCAGGCCGGCTGGGTTTTGAACGGGCCGAGTCCAACCAGGTGGTGGCGGTCAAAGAATGCCACCTGCCGGATCCGCTGTTGAACGGCATCTGGCCGCAGTTCGATTTTGAAGCTGTGCCAGGGCTCGAGCGGGTGGGGCTGCGCATGGGCGTGGAGGATGTGATGCTGGTGCTGGAGGGCAATGATCCGGTTCCGCCTGAATTAACGGTTGAAATGAGCCTTTCCGCGGTTTACCGCGGGCCAGATGATGAAAAAGTGATGGCCGGAGACGCTGCCCTGGAGATGGAAGTGAAAGGCCGCCGGTTCCAGGTTTCTGCGGGCTCCTTTTTCCAGGTCAACAACGGTCAGGCGGCCCGCATGGTGGATCATCTTTTGAACCGCCTGCCGCTGACCCCTCAGACCCGTCTGCTGGAGGTTTATTGCGGCGTGGGCCTTTTCAGCTCATTTTTGGCTGAGAAAGTGGGCGACCTGGCCGGTATTGAACTGGCTGAATCGGCCTGCGAAGACTTTGCCACCAACCTGGACGCCTTTGAGCACATTTCCCTGTTTATGGGCGCGGCAGAAGAAGTGCTGCCGGGGCTGGATTACCGGCCGGATGTGGTGCTGGTGGATCCGCCGAGGGTGGGCATGGCGCGGCCGGCCCTGGAAGCGGTCATTAAGCTGAACCCCAGGACTATCGGTTATGTCTCATGCGACCCGGCGACCCTGGCGCGGGATGCCCGGCTTCTCATTCAGGCGGGTTACCGCATGGAGGAGATTGCGCCGTTCGATCTGTTCCCTCAAACGTATCATATTGAGAGTATCAGCCTGTTTGGCAGAGATTGATGAGGGAATATCACCGCCGCAGAGGTATCTCGGTACTGCTACTTTCTTCTGCCAGAAAATATGAAGCATAAAAAACGGCTGCTGGAAGATGCAGCTGTTTTTTGGTTTTAAAATCGCTTGCAGTGTACCCCGCACTTGTCTATAATTATGAGTGATAGGAGGATCATTTTATGGACGAGCGCAGGAAACTCACACGAAACCATTTGATTCATTACCTCCGGGTTTTTAACCGCGACACGGGAGAATTGCTGGGAAATATGGTGGATATTTCCCCGGAGGGTTTTTTGCTTCTCAGCGATCATCCTATCCCAATCAACACAGCCTTAAAATTCAGAATGGAATTTCCTGAAGAATTCATGGGCAAAAAACGGCTTGATTTTGAGGCTCACAGCGTCTGGTTTAAGGCAGATGTTAACCCGGACCTTTTTGCCACAGGTTTTAAAATCGAATCTCTTGATCAAACTGACCGGAAGATATTGGAAAGCCTGATTTCGGAATATCAGGATTCATAACCCATTCGCACCACTTCTCGTTTTTTTGGAGGTCCCCCATGGCTGGAGAACAGAAAAAATATCATCTTGTCACCCGCAGTGATATGGACGGCCTGGTGTGCGCAGTGCTGCTGCGGCAGCAGGGGCTGATTGGCGAAATCACCTTCGTCCATCCCAAAGATGTCCAGGATGGCAAGATTGAACTGAATGAGAATCACATCACCACCAACCTGCCATATCATCCTGCCGTACATATGTCATTTGATCACCATGAAAGCGAATTGCTGCGCATCCGGGAGATTAAGAATAACCGGTTTATTGATCCGCATGCGCCTTCGGCTGCCCGGGTGGTGTATAACCATTTTGGCGGAAAAGCCGTTTTTCCACGAGTCTCTGAGGCTATGATGGCGGCGGTGGATAAGGCAGATTCGGCACAATATACCATTGAGGATGTGCTGAAACCGAAAGGGTGGGAACTGTTGAGCTTTTTGATGGATGCGCGCACCGGGCTGGGGCGCTTCCGGGAATTCAGGGTGTCCAATTACACCCTGATGATGGACCTGATTGAGTATTGTCAGAATCATGATATAGATGATATTTTGGCCCTGCCGGATGTCAAAGAGCGGGTGGATATGTATTTCGATCAGGAAGAACTGTTCAAGGAACAGATCAAACGCTGCACCACCTTGCACAAAAACCTGGGCGTTCTGGAACTGCGGCATGAGGAAGTGATTCATGCCGGCAACCGCTTCATGATTTACGCGCTGTTCCCAGAAATTGAAATTTCAATGCATGTGATGTGGGGGCGCAACCGGCAGAACACCGTGTTTGCGGTAGGCAAATCCATTTTCAAGCGCACTTCGAAAGTCAATATTGGACCGCTGATGCTGGAATACGGCGGCGGCGGACATGCCGGAGCAGGCACCTGCCAGGTGGATAACGACCGGGCAGACCATGCCAAGCAGGAATTGATCCAGCGCCTGACAGAATAAACGCAAAAAAGCCCCCCGAAAAACCGGGGGGCTTTCTCTTATTCTGTTAATAATCAACCTGGAAAATCCAGACTTCCGAATTGGGTCCCCAGCCATATTCATTGCGGGCGCGGACAAACCATTCAAAACGGTGCCCGATTTTCCGGTATTCGGGATAATCCCATTTAGGTTGATAGCGGTTTTCTGAGACCAGGTAAGTAAAAGAATTGAAACTCATATCAGTATTGTGGTAAGTCAAAAAGTATTGAATAGCGCCGGGTGTGGCGTGCCAGCGGTTGGCATAGCCGGGCAGCACGGTGTTGCCGCCCGGTTCGGGCCATTCGAGCTTTACTTCATCTGGCAGAACACCGCCAGCCGGCGCCGTGGTGAAGCTGAAGGTGGGAGAGCAGCGCGGGTAGGTGCGCTGACCGGTGTTGGTGGAACAAAATTGCCAGAAATAGGTGGTTGCTGGTGCCAGATTATCGTCAATTTGGAAATGAGTGGTGCTGGTGCCCGTCCATTCAAAGGTGCAGGTGGAGAGAGGGGTGGACTGGCCCAGTTTGAGACAGGAATTGGTTCCCGCAGGCGTGGTTCCGGGGTCAAAATCAAAAGCGGGGGCCAGGGTGCTCAGAACTGCGCCGTCGGTGGGGGCCTGAAGGACAGGGGACAGAGCCCAGGGTTGAAAAATGACAGGCAGAAAGATCACATTAGTTGAATCGGCCTGAGCGGGCTGGGGTAAGGCGGTGAAAAAGCCGAGGAAGAGGGTGATGATAAGCAGGATGTGAACTGGTTTCATTGTCGGAAGCCTCTGGATGGGGTAGAATAGACCACAGTATACCACCAGAAAGGGATGCTGACATGATCAGGATCATTTATTTTCCACCAACTGAAGCCCCATCTTTTGATCACACCCTGGATGAGATTGAAGCGCTGGTCAATCGTCCAGGCGCTTTTGTGTGGGTCAGCCTAGAAAAGACCACACCTGAAGAAGTGGAGCAGGTCCTGTCGAACACGTTCCATTTCCACCCCCTTTCGGTGGAAGACTGTATCAGCATTGGGTACCAGCCGCCCAAGGTGGATGATTTTGGCACGTATATTTTCCTTATTTTGCATGCCCTTCACTGCACGGACCATGGTGAAGAATTGGAAACCAAAGAGTTGAATTTGTTTCTGGGACACAATTACCTGGTGACATCCTATTTAGATGAAGAGATGACACCAGTTCAAAAAACTTTGGAGCGGCTGCAGAGAGATGATCGGCTGGCTCGCAACGGCCCGGACTTCCTCTGTCATACTATTCTGGATTATCTCGTGGATGAATTTATGCCTCTGCTCGATCACCTTGACGAAGAGATTGAAGAACTTGAGGATATGGTGATTGATAAACCTACCCCAAATATTTTACAGCGCATTCTATCCATGAAGCATGTCATTTTGACCCTGCGGCGGGCCATCACACCGCAGCGGGAAATTTTGAACCGCCTGAGCCGGGATGATTTTCCGCAGATTGACCGCACCAGCCGCATCTATTTCCGGGATATTTATGATCATCTGGTACGCATTCAGGATTTGCTGGACACCGTACGGGATATTGTTGGCAACACCCTGGACAGCTATCTATCGGCCACCTCCAACCGGCTGAATGAGGTGATGAAAGCTTTGACTGTGGTTTCCACCATTTTTCTGCCGCTTTCATTTATTGCCGGAGTTTATGGGATGAACTTTCAGCACCTGCCTGAAGTGACCTGGCCTCTGGGATATGCCTGGGCCTGGTTCCTGTTTATCTCCATTGCAGTCACAATGATTGTTATTTTTAAGAAACGTGGATGGTTTTAAAATGGATCGCGAGTATTTAAACCGGCTGCTCAAGATTGCTTTGCCGATTATTTTACAAAATTTCTTCCAGGCTTCTTTAAACATGATTGGCTCGATGATGATCGGGCAAATGGGCGAGAAGTCGGTGGCGGCGGTGGGGCTGGCCAATCAGATATCCTTTTTGATGATTTTGCTGCTCTTTGGCATCAACAGCGGCTGCGCCATTTTTACCGCGCAATTCTGGGGTAAGGGTGATGTGGTCAGCATTCGCAAGGCTCAGGGCATTGGCATTGCCATGAGTCTGGTTGGCGCGAGTTTCTTCTTCATCATTTCCGCCTTTTTCCCTGAAGCGGCCATGCGGATTTACACCAACGATGAGACGGTGATTGCTCTCAGCAGCGGTTACCTGCGGACAGTGTCGTTTTCATATCTGGTGATGGGTGTTGGCTTTACGTACTCATCGGTCACCCGCAGCGTGGGCGCAGTGCAAATTCCCCTGATTGCCAGCATGACCGCCATCACCATGAATGTGGGCATCAGCTATGTTCTGATTTTTGGCATGTTCGGCATGCCCATGATGGGCGTCAATGGCGCCGCCATGGGTGTGTTGATTTCCCGCACCATAGAATGCACTCTTTTGTTAGGCCTGGTTTATTGGAAACAATTACCTTCGGCTGCCCGCTGGCGGGAACTGTGGAGTTTTGATTTCAAATTCTTCAAGAGCGTGCTCAGTCGGGCGCTGCCGGTGGCTGGCAATGAAATGTTCTGGTCGCTGGGCGTGACCACCTATAATATCGCTTACGCCCATATCAGCACCGAGGCCATCGCCGCCGTTAACATGGTCAGCCCAATTGAAAACATGGCTTTTGTGATTTTCATGGGCATCTCAGACGCCTGCGGCATTTTGATTGGCAACCTGATTGGCGCCGGCGAAGAAAAGAAGGCTTTTTCTTATGCCAGAAGGTCCCTCACCATTGGCGTCATTGGCGCCATGGGGGTGGGGGTCCTCATCTGGCTGTTTGCCGGGAATTTACTATCCATTTATAAGGTTTCGCCCATTGTGACAGATTATGCCAGCAAAATCCTGCTGGTTTCGGCAGGAACATTGTGGATCAGGGTATCCAACCTGACCATGTTTGTGGGCATTTTCAGGTCTGGCGGCGACACGCGCTTTTCATTCCTGGTGGATGTGCTTTCGGTCTGGCTGGTGGGCGTGCCGATGGCTTTCGCCGGCGCTTTTCTTTTCCAATTTCCGGTCTACTTTGTCTATCTGGGCATCATGACGGAGGAACTGGTCAAGAGCGTGGTGGCGATTTTCAGATTTCTCTCCAAACGCTGGATCAACAACCTGACGCATATCGGGCAGGCTCTGCCTGAGGTTGAACAGGTGACGGGATAAATCGGACATTCCAACTGGCGCCTGTATTAAAGCGCGGAGGCGTTAGAAACGCAAACGGCCCCTGAATTTTCAGGGGCCGTTGAACTTTCATCTGAAACGCCGGGGTCAGCGGGGCCAGCATTTTTCCAGAGATACATCATCCACGTACATACCGGTGATGCCGCCATAACCGTTGTTATAGACGCCAAAGTAGAGGGTGAGTGTGCGTCCCTTATAGTCGCTCAGATCGAACTCATAATATTTCCAAGAACGGTTGTTGGTCCGTTCGCCAATCAGTTCGTTCAACACATTGCCCTGTTCATCTAGGATGAGCACATACTGGGCGTCTCCAGCTTGCGGATCCAATGCCAGAGGATCTGCTATCAGCGGACTATCGGGCAGCGGCATTTCATCCGGTTCGGTGGAGGTGGTGTAGAGCCAGAAGCGAAGGTTGGCGTCCACCGCATTCGAGGGCAGGGTGAATTTTTGGCGAACAGACGAGTAGGAGTACTGGTTGCGGCCGCGGATCAGGCCGATCTGCATGGCGTAGCTGCCGCTATGGACCTGATCGTTGGTGTATTCAGGCTGGATATCCGTGATGGAGAGCTCCCAATCAGTCCGTTCCTCAAAGCCGCCGTTGGCGATGCCTTCGCTGCAATAGGGTGCAATGCGGGCGACAAAGTTCTGATTGACCTGATCTGGCGGGAGGGTGAGCGAGATGGACGGCGGAGAGAAGCGGTAATCGCTGCTGACCGCGGTGATCACCCGGCTGCCAGGCTGGACATAGATGAGGTAGTTGCCGGAAGCATCCGTGTAAGCATATTGCCCGGTATCGTCTTTGATCATAATGCCGGAAAGCGGTGTGCCATCTTCCATCGTAACCCTGCCTCTGACAGTGTTAAGTACGGGGAAGCTGCGCAGGATGCCCGGCATATAGACATTATATTTGCTGAACATGCCGAATTCTGACAGGTGGCAGACCGGCAGGCTGAACTGGTTGGCCGCCATGTTGCGGGAAACGCTGCCAGGCGGCGAGCAGGTTGATGTACCTTCCTGCCATTGAGAAAGCGTGGGTTCCCAGTAGCCAATATTCATCAGACCTTCATCGAGCGCACCCAGAGTGGCGTCTGTGTAATTGACCTGCAGCGTGAAGGGCAGGGCGAAACGGTACCCGGGCTGAACGATGCCGTTGACCAGCACCTCAAGAGAGAAGGCGACATTGGCATAGGCAAAACCGGGACGGGGATTCAGCAGATCATGGAAGATCAGGCGCAGGTTGATGGTTTCGGTGACCGCGTTTGGTGGGATGATGATGGTGATGACATTGCCTTCCGGATTGACGAAGGTGATAGTGCCGCCTTCAGGTCCGATGCCGGTGCTGGAGGCGCCCACATTGACGGTGACATTGGCTGTATCGGTTCCTCCATCGCCATCCTGAATGGTGTATATGAAGGAATCAGAGCCCAGGTAATTCAGGGTGGGCGTGTAAAGGACCTGGCTGCCTGAGATGGTGGCGGTGCCGTGGGCTGGCTGGGTGACGGCAGTGATGATCAGGGCGGCGTTGGGGGTTTCCACGTCGCTGTCATTATCCAATACATTGACATAGGTGGCGATATTTTGAGCGGTCGTGGCCACATCATCCACGGCAATGGGCAGGTCGTTCACCGAGGTGACCGTGATGGTGAAGGTGACCGCCGGTGAGGTATCCACGCCGCCGTTGGCTGTGCCACCGTTATCGTGGAGGGCGGTGGTGACGACGGCCGCGCCAAAGGCATTCGCTGCCGGTGTATAGGTGAGGGTTCCAGCGCTGGAAATGGCGGGCTGAACTGCAAAGAGGGCGTTGTTCGTATTGCTGGTGACAAAATTCAGGGTCTGGCTGGCCTCGTTGGCCGGTCCGGCTGAAACGCCGGTGGCCCAGCTTGCGATGGTCTGCGGGCCGGCATCCTCCAGGACAGTTTGATTGGAGCCCGGCGTGAAGGATGGCGCATCGTTGACTGGATTGACCGTGATCACCATGTACTGCGGCGCGGAGGCCTGCTGACCGCCGTTGGCAGTGCCGCCGTCATCCACAAGCGTGATTTGCACGGTGGCTGAGCCGAAGGCGTTAGGCGCAGGTTCATAGTAGAGCATGCCGGCAGCAGTGACGCCGGGCTGCCCGGTGAAGAGGGCATTATTGTTATTGGTGACCACGAAGGCCAGGGATTGCGTGGCTTCATCTGCGGGGCCGGGGGATATACCTGCGGCCCAGTTATCCACCGTATACGCTCCAGAATCCTCATTGACGGTCTGGTTGGGGCCGGCTGTGAAGGATGGCGCGTCGTTAACGGGCTGGATACTGAGTGTGATGGTGCTGGTGGCCAATTCAGGCGTGCCGTCGCCGCCAGTATTGCCCTGATCATTGGTGATAAGCGTGATGGTGGCGGAACCATTGTAGTTGAGGGTTGACAGGAAGGTCAATCCGTCGAGGTGGGTATTGATATCTGCGAGCGTGCCGGTAAAGGCCATACTGGCATCATTGGTGCCATCGCCACTGCAGGTTGGGCAGGTAAAGCTCAATCCGGATGTGCCATTCAGGCTGAGTGTGCCATTTTCAGCTGCCAGAGACACCAGAATGGTGGCCGTGCCTGAATCATCCGTGATATAGATGGCGTTGGCTGAAGTCGCCGGGAAGGTCAACGGCAGGTCTTCAAAGCCCGTCACGGTTCCGGTGGGAACATGGTTCACGGGGATCTCATTTGGCTCAAGGTACACAGTGATGGTGAAGGTGCCGGTAGCCGTGCCGCCGTAACCATCATCAGCCGTGACAAGAACTGTGAAGGTGCCAATATCTGAATGGGCAGGCGTGCCGCTGAACTGGCGGGCTGTTGTGCCGGCAGGCACGGTGGTCAGCCAGGCAGGCAGTGGGGAGCCATCCTCATGGGTGGCGGTGTACGTGATGGTGTTGGTAACATCATCATCAGTGAAGGTGCCCGCTGCAAAAGTGAAGTCGAACAGGAGGCCCTCATAGGCAGATTGATCAGGGATGGCGGCCGTGAGAGTTGGCGCATCATTGACATTCAGCACGGTGAGGACAAAAGTATCGGTGACCTGAAGCTGGGGTGAACCATCATCTGTCGCCGTGACACGGATGGTATAGGTGCCGACATCTGCATTGGCAGGCGTGCCTGCAAAATCGCGGCTGGCCGTTCCGTTGGGGGCGGCGGTCAGCCAGGCGGGCAGCGGCGAGCCATCTGAAAGGGATGCGGTATAGGTGAGAGATTGGCCGGAGTCATTCGGATCGAAAGTGTTGATATCAAAGGTGAAGTTGAATGCGACATCTTCCGTAGCCGTTTGATCGGGAATGGGCGTTACCACCACAGGCGCATGATTGAGGAAAGTGACCGTAATGGTGAAGCTGCCTGTGGCTGTGGCGGCGCTGAGATCGGTGGCAATCACAGTGATGGTGGATACGCCGACATCCGCATTGGTAGGGGTGCCAGAGAAGGTGCGGGTGCCGGGGGTGAAGGTCAGCCAGGCGGGCCAGGCGGTGCTGGTGGCCGTGTAGGTCAGTGAATCTCCAGCATCGATGTCGATGAAGGTGTTGGCTGCGAAGGTGTAGGTGAGGGTCGATTCAGCCTGAACAGTCTGATCCACCAGGGGTTGATTCAGAACCGGGGCATCGTTGACGTTGAGGACGGTGATGAGGAAGGTGTCGGTGACGGTGGCCAATGACAGATCGGTAGCCGTGACGGTGATGGTATGCACGCCCACATCGGCATTGGCGGGGGTGCCGGAGAAGGTGCGGGAAGCGCCGTCAAAGTTCAGCCAGGCCGGAGTAAAGGCGGAATAGGTTAAGATATCACCGGCGTCTGCATCAGAGAAAGTGTTTGCCGCAAAAGCAAAGGAGAAAGCCAGGTCTTCTGTGGCGACCTGATCGGGGATGGCGTTATCCAGAGTTGGCGTTTCGTTATCACCGGTGACAGTAATGAGGACGGCTGCCGTATCGGTCTGGGTGGCAATATCCTGCACCATCACGTAGAAAGTGGCGATATATGAATCATTGCGATTGACTGGCGTATAGGTCCAGATTCCTGACGCAGCTTGAATGGAGACGGTCCCATAACCGGGAGCTGGTTGAGCGAAAATGCTGTAAGTTAACACATCATCCACATCTGGATCGGACCCGGTGATGGTGTCGGTGGTTGCGGCATCTTCCGTGGTGGCGCCCAGGTACGGCCCACCCGCTTCTGGAGGATCATTATCAGCCAGGACAGAAATGGTGATGGTTGTTGAGGCATTCAATCCATCCACGTCATTGGCTTGAGCATAGGTGGTGGCAGTGTAGGAACTGGTCCGATTTTCAGGGTAATATTCCCAAATGCCGCTATCTGCGGCCACGGTGGCCGTACCAAAACCTGTTTCAGGTTGAGCGGTGATGGTATAGGTGATGGCGCCCCCTTCAGGGTCAACCGCAACCATGGTGTCGGTGGCGCTCACATCCTCCGTGGTGGTGGCAAAAAATGGGCCAGACACCATCGGCGCTTCACTTAGCGCGCCAACTTCCACATAAACCGTCGCTGTGGCCGTGTTTGCCGATGAATCTGTCACTGCCACGGTAAAGGAGACGGTGTAGGTCGCATTGCGGTTTATCGGCTGGTATGTCCAGATTCCAGAATCAACTGTAATGGTGGCTGTACCAGAAGCGGGTGCATCACCCACAGCATAGGAAAGCGTTTCCATGGGGTCTGGATCTGTGGCAAGGATGGTGCCGGTGACGGAGACATATTCTGTGGTGGTGGCATAATAAGGTCCGCCCGGGTTTGGCGGATCGCTGACCTCAATCACATAGAGTGTATATAAGGCTTCATTCGAAGTAGCTACGGCTGTTCCAGGCCCGGATGCGCCAAAGTCCATGGCCTTCCAGCTAAAGGAAGTTGTGCCGTAATAATTGAGGGTTGGCGAAAAAATCAGCGGGGTTCCGGTCGTTCGGAGGATCTCTGTACCGAGGGAAACCGGGTTCATGTCCGCATCATAGAGGGTGCCTTCAGTGGTGGCCGGCAGGCGAGTAATAATTATTTTCCATGGATAGGCATCGCCGACTGGATAAGGATCTGGGTCCACATAAAGGGTGGTGGTGGCAAAATCAATGGTGGCCGTGGTGTCTTCATTCAAAGTGGCACTGCCATCATATGCGGTTGGTGCAATATTGGGATCATCGATGGAGATGGTGCGGGTGACCCAGGGGCTGGCATCTCCATCATGGGTGATCTGGAAACGGACAAACCGGTCGGAGGAATCGGGGTTGAAATTGAGATTCTGATAGGCAACCGCGCGAAGCAGATTCTGGATATTATCATGTGTGGCATAAGTCCCGTTAAGGGTGAACACAAGATCTGTGGCTCCCTGGCTATTATAATATCCGCCAGTCACCGTGGCGATGGGGTAGCCACCATAATTCACGTAAAGTTCGCCGGCAATATTGGCAATAGCGAAGAGACCAGCTTCCTTAACTTTCAAGGTGTCGCTGGCATGTTCAGAACCATTGAAACTGACCACCAGGGTATCAGAAGCCGTAAATGTGGTGCGGTCATCCACCAGCACGGCATTCGATGAAACAGCGAGAGCAGGGCTTAACTCGCTGTAGGTGAGATTTCCGGCGTCCAGCAGAATGGCTGGAAGCTGGAATTCAACAGCGCCCGCATCACAAATGCCGCTGCTGACATCCGGGCGGGTTTTTTCGCGCTGATCCGTTCCTCCGCATCCAGCTGCGACAAAATTAATGGCCGGGCTTGTGGTTGTCAGAGCATGGGTGAAAGTCAGGCCGCCATTATCCGCCAGGGGAAGGACCAAAGCTGTTGTCGTGGAGAGGTTGTTAACCCCGCCGCCGGGCAAACAGGCAGCAGAGGCATTGTAGGCAATATTATCATCGCCGCCGCTCTGGAAGGAGCCGGTGCATTTGTTATCTGAGAAGAGAGATGCGGTAACCGTGACGGCTCCACTGTTAATATACACCGCGCTGCGATTGCTTTGCACAGCTGTATTGGCAGCGATGGTCATGAAGGATAAATCGAGAGCGGCTGCATCAGCGGTGAAGATGCCGCCGCCCCCTTCTGAAAGGCTGGTGCCCTGGGCATTATTACCTGAAATGGTGCTGGTGGCAAAAACGGCGGTGGATGTGCCGGTAATGGCAAAGGCGCCGCCGGAGGTGGTTGCGGTGTTGCTGCTGGCAGTTGAGCGCAGCAGGGTCAGGTCGCCCTTGGCCTGATAGAGGCCGGCGCCGTTGACAGCAGCATTGTTTTTAAGGGTGACTGAATCCAGGTTGAGGCTGCCGCCATTCTGATAAACGCCGCCACCATTGACAGAGGCAGTGTTGCTGCTGATGATGGAGATATTTGTCACCTCCAAGGAGCCATCAGCCTGATAGAGGCCTGCGCCATTGGCAGCACTATTGCCGCGAACCAGAATGCCGTTCAGGGCGGCCGTTTTCCCGGGGTTTTGATTAAAAACTGCGCCGCCATTGGTCGCAGCGGTGTTGGCAATAAAGTTGGAATTGGTCACCGTGAGGGTGGAATTCAGGTTGTAGATACCGGCTCCCTGTCCGGCTGTATTCTGAGTGAACACGGAGCTGGCAAAAATATTTACTGTGGCATTGTTGGTGGCAAAAATGGCGCCGCCCAGGCCGGATGCGCCGGCCTGATTATACTGGAAGGTGGTGCCGCTGATTTGAGCAGAGCCGCCATCCCGGTAGATGCCGCCGCCATTGGCCGCGGCAATGTTGGCGTCTCCAGATGTTTTACTGAATGTGGAGAGATCAATGGTCAAAACATTGCTGCCGGTGACAAAAATTGCAGCGCCATTGGCTGCCGTGTTCTGATTGAAGGTGGTATTGCTGATGGTCACATTGCCGGAGCCAGTTTTGTACAGCGCGCCACCCTGTCCTGATGCATTGTTATCCAGAAAGACAATATCATCGAGAGTCAGAGACGTGCCATCGGCGGCATAGATGCCGCCGCCATCGGCGGCATTACCACGCCAGATGGTCATTTTTGACATGGAGATGGCGCCGCTGGCCGAAAGTGTAAATACACGAGCGATGTTATTTCCATAAATCAAAGTTGTTCCTGAACCAGCGCCTACCAGGGAAATATTTGCAGATGAGATGGTGATGGGGAAGGATTCGCCCAGCCCCTGGTTGTAAATGCCATCAGCGATATGAATGATATAGGTATCCGAAGGATTGGATGCCTGGGTGAGGGCATAGGTGATGGTTTTACAGGGATTTCCAGAATCCTGGCAGTTGGTGGAGACATTGGAGCTATCATCATCCACATATAAATCAAAAGCGGCCGCCTGCGCCATACTTTGAGGCAGCAGCCCGGCCACCAGACCCAGAAGCAGGACCCCTGTTAAAACAGCAGTTCGCGCAAACCGGGTAACAGAGGTGTGTGATTTATGACTCATAGCGAAATCCTCCCAAAACAATGCAGCAAAATGGCAAAGCAAAAAAAGCCAGATTAATCCAGCAGACGGTTAAATTATAGGATTGCCCGGCAAAATCTGCCATAAAAAAATGGCAAACATTAATATTATCGGCAGCAATGCTGTTTTCCGAAGGCATATCGCCTGGTATGCGAAATAGTAACTCAAACCTGGCACGTTGGGCTTTTCTCTAAAGCGAAAAAGGATATAATACGAGTGAGGAGATCAGCCATGATGTATGATGATGATGATTTAATGCCACCTGAGCAGGTACAGGTTCATGATGTGCGGATTTCACCTTACGCGGACGGAAAACGGGTCAAGGTCACATTTGAAATTACGCCTTTTCAACAACCTCCAAACATTGAATTGACCATCAAGGATGCCAGGGGGGATATTGCTGCCATCGTTCAGGTCATCGAAACGACATTGGAAAGCATGTCTTTCACTGTCCATCTACGCAGCGCGCAGCAGGGCGGTGACTATGTCTTCCACCTGCGCGTCTGGTATGTTAAACAGGGTACGGTGCAAGATTTGTCCCAACCTTTCCATATCTCTTTGTGAATAACCTGGAAAAAGAATATCGATATGAAAATTTTGTTGCGGATTGGTGGGCTGCTCAGGCGGCACCTAAAACGCGGCTGTCTGGCTGTCTTTTTACTGCTGGCCTTGACGATTGTGGATACCCAGACAGAACGCATCATCCAGGGGGCACTGACGAGATTGCTGAAGGGAGCTCAAGTTTTGTGATTGCCCACCGCCTTTCCACCATCGTCAATGCAGATTTGATTGTGTCATTGAGGACGGCGTGGTGAAGGAGCAGGGCACCCACGCTGAATTGCCGGCCAAAGGCGGCATTTATTACCGGCTTTACAGCCTGCGCTTTGAGGAAAATGAGGCATGAGACAGAGAATTTTTAGATGGCTTGCTGCAGCCAGTCTGCTGGCTGGCTGCGCCACGGCGCCGGCCCTGACCCCAGAGATCACGCCGGTTGTGATGCAGGCCGCGGAAACCAGCCTGCCGCCACCCCCTGAACCGGCGCCCACACACACGCCAACACCACAGCCATCGCCAACTGCAACCATTGCGCCGACCAGCACCCCGGACCCCGCGTCGCTTTTTGATGTTTTTTCCCCGCTGGAAGGGATAACCATTGCTGAACTGCGGGAAATTCTGACCACACCTTTCCAGCCGCCCAAATTGGGACGGGATGACGGGCATCACGGCGTGGATCTGGCCTATTATTCGCGCGGCGAGCGCGGCTCCATTGAGGGGCTGCCAATTTTTGCTCCGTTTGCAGGATTGGTGGCCGGGCGGGTGGATGACCGCTATCCGTATGGGAATATGATCATCATCGAGACCCCCTTAAGCGCGCTGCCTGAGGCGCTTCAAGAAAAATTGACGCTGCAATTACAGCCCACGCCTGCTGTGCCGGATGCGCGGCTGACCTGCCCGGCCTGGGAGGGCATCAAGAGCCTGGATTACGGCGCGCTTTCTGTGTATGTGTTGGCGGCGCACATGGCTGAAGCCACGCCGCTGCTGATCGGTGAAACGGTCGCAGGGGGACAGCAGGTGGGGTTGGTGGGCAACACGGGCGGCTCGGGCAACCCGCATTTGCACCTGGAAATTCGCCTGGGACCGGCGGGGGGACGCTTTGACAGCATGTCGCATTACCGCAACAACTTGCCCGAAGCGGAGATGGCCAATTACTGCGCCTGGCGCACCAGCGGAGCTTTTCAACTGCTCGATCCACTGTGGGTGCTGGAGGAAAGCGCTGCCTGGGTGGCAGCAAAAAAATAGGTGATGACAACAAAGAGAGGCAGCCCTGGAGCTGCCTCTCATATTTTTTGGCGGATGATATGTCAGAGGATTAGCGGGCAATCTGGCGGCATTCCATGTAGAAGCGCTTTTCTTTGGCCTCACCCATGGAGAAGGTCTTGCGGGGCAGCACACCATCCAGAATAACCGTCTTGAACAGGTCGCCTTTGTGCATGCCGGGCAGATAAAAGCCCACATTGTGGGGCTGGGCGCCGAGGCGACAGGTGACTTCTTCGCCGTGTACGTAGTCAATCTTTTCAGCGCCGCCGGCTTTCAAAAATTCATCGAGGAAGGGCTGCAGGGTGCCCACAGGCAGGTTGGAGGTGGGTTGGGCAACCTTGAGGACGCTGAAGCCTGAGGGAGAAATGAAGCCGATCAGGTGATCGGGGCCGGACTGTTCATCCACTTTTTGGACCATTTCAGCGGCGCTGGCGCAGGGGAGAATTTCCAGACGGGCGCCAAAGCGGGTCTGCGCGGCGGCGAGGATGTCTTTTTTGATGTCAAAGAGGACGCGGTGGATGGGTTCAAATTCAAGGCCAGCATCGTGCACATTTTCAATTTCAACCAGCGCGTAACGGGCCGGGTGATCCATGCCAACGGTGGCTTTGACCTTTTCCCAGATGGATTTGGCTGTGGCGAGAGAATGGTTGCCATCGCCAACGGCAAAGAGCAGAACGCCCTTTTCATCGCCGACGCCGTATTTTGCCTTGAAGTCTTCTTTGTTTTGCAGGGCGGTGAGAGCGCCAACGACGTGTTTTTCAGCTTCGGCGCTGGCCAGACTGTAGCCTGAAAGGTGGCCGCTGTCGAGCATGAGGTCAAAGTCATAAACCACAGGCAGACTGGCTTTCATGGCGCTGATGGGGCCGATGAGAGTGTCCTGGGGATCGTCAACCAGCACGAGGATATGGGGCAGTTCAATCTGGGCGCCTTCGCGAATTTTGATGCGGGGGGGCAGGCGGTCGAGGATGGTGCCTTCGGTGGCGCGGATGAGGGTTTGAGAGCCCTTGTTGAAATCATATTTTTCCAGGTCCAGGCAGAGCATGATGCCGCGGCGGGTTTTGCCATCCACCGTGCGCTCGACATAGATCATGCCGTTGTGGTGGGTGAGCACGCCCGTATCGAGGTAGCGGCGCATGTTGCTCTGAACAGTGTGCAGGCGGGCTTCTTCTTCGGGCTGGCCGAGGAACACTTCGGGCAGGGTGATGTGATAGGTAGAGGGGGCCTCTCCGACCTTGTTCTTCACTTCTTCCCAATATTCGGGCTCAGAGGTGAACTGATCGCAGGCAATGACGGCCCATTTGGTCAGATCGGTGCCGGGCTTGGGGAGCAGAATATCGGGGATCTGGATACCGAGTGATTCGTAGGTGGTCATAACTTTTCCTTCTTAGGCTCAAAAAATTTTCGTCAGTCTCATTATAATGAGCCAGGACGGATTTGACGACTGACAAAACGCCATTGATGGAATGAACAAAAACACCCATTCCAGCGCAGCTGAAATGGGTGTGAATGGAAAGGAAGAGAAAATCAGAATTCCAAATGGAAGCCGATGCCGGCTGTTCCGGGGCCGGTGTGTGTACCGATGACGGGGGTGACCACGCCTTCGATAAGCTCATCGGGTTTGAAGCGCAGCAGGCACTGGTCTTTGAGATACTGGTGATATTCGGGCGCATGGGCATTCAAAACGGTCATATGGAGAGTTTTGCAGGGGCGCAGGCGCTGTTCGGTCAGTTCCAGCATGCGGTCAAGGGCTTTGCGCGGCGAACGCACGCGTTCCACGGCCTCGATGACGCCGTCGCGGACTTCGAGCAGGGGCTTAAGGTTGAAGGCGGTTCCCAAGAAGCGGGCAGCAGAGTTGATCCGGCCGCCGCGGTGCAGATATTCGAGATTATCCACCATAAAAAGGATGGATGAGTTTTGGCGAGCTCTGACGGCCGCCTCCTTGCAGGCCAGCAGGTCTCCACCCAGGGCCGCGGCGCGCGCCGCGGCAATGACCTGAAAGCCGGCAGCCGTGGAAGCAGTTTCAGAATCCAGCAGTGCCACCCGGTCAGGCTGCTGGATCAGATCGCGAGCCTGAACCGCAGATTGCATGGTGCCGGAGAGCTTGCTGGAAATGGTGATGCACAGCACATCGCAGCCCCGGTCCAGCAGAGGCGAGAAGGCTTTAAGGAAGAGATTGGGGGAGGGCTGGGAGGTGGTGGGAGAAACCTTACTTTTTTGCAGGCGGGTGTAAAACGCTTCGGGAGTCAGGTCAACATTATCCAGATAGGTATGCTCACCCCAGATGAGGGTGAGGGGGACCACGGTGATATTGAGTTTTTCAATGAGATCGGGTGGAAGATTGGCCGTGCTATCGGCAACAATGGCAACTTTGGACATAACGGAACTCCATATAAATAAAGGATGATTTCACCCTTATTAACCCAAGAATTGGGAAGGAGTTACGTTGCGCACACCAGGCCAAAAGTTTCAAGCAGGGTCAGGGTGATGCGCGCAGTGATGCCCCAGAGGGTTTCACCATCAAATGGGGAAAAATACACCACCTGATAGGCGTGTCCCTCCAGCGTGGTGGTCTTGATTTGATGGTTTTGGGGCTGGGCCAGCCAATGCAGCGGGATGGTGAACACGCGTGAGACTTCACCGGGGGAAGGAAATAGAGATACTGGCCAGGGAATGATGCCCACCACTGGTGTGATGCAAAAATGGGTGATGGTGATCATGGGAACCATGCGGCCAATAGGGTGGATTTTCTCTGGGGGAATGCCGATTTCTTCGAAGGTTTCGCGCAGGGCGGTGGCTTCAGGGTTGGGGTCGTGAGGCTCGCTGCTGCCGCCGGGAAACGATACCTGGCCTTTGTGATCAGGTACGGTATCGGTGCGGCGGGTGAACAGCAGATGCCATTCGCCGCCATCCCACAACAGGGGAACCAGCACGGCGGCTGATTTTGCCGGGCCGGCGCAGGGGCGGCGGAAATCATGCACCTGCTGACCAGGGACAGCCAGCAGGCGCGTCATTTCTTCAATCGTGAGATGAGAGGATGGAACCATTATAGGGAAAGCGATCAGCCCAGACTGTTGGAATCTTCAGTGTCTGAAATTTCGCTGAGCAGTTCCTCTTCCACGCCGGAATCATCTGGCAGAATGGGGCGGGCAAAAATCAGAAAGCCGGTATGCGCCACCATGCGGTCAGCCGGGCGGATGCGCGAGGGCTGGGGTTTGTAGTAGCGCATCAAGATTTCGCAGACATCAATGAAGGCGAATTTTTCACGTTTGAGAGCATTGAGGAGCAGTTCAAGCTGATTGAAGGTGGGCAGAATGGAGCCAAAGAAGCCGCCGGGCTTGAGGGCTTTGCGCACCTGGGGGATATAGTCGTAGGGATTGGGGACGTCCAGGAAGAGGGCATCCACATTGGTTTCATCAAAGCCTTCGGCAATATCGCGCAGCTTCAGTTCGACGCGCTGGTTAAGGCCGAGCCTTTTGAGGTTGTTGGCGGCCAGGTTTTGCATTTGCTCGCGCGCTTCGTAGGAAAACACCTTGCCTTCAGATCCGACTTCATAAGCCAGGGCTGAGGTGAGGGCGCCGGAGCCGGTGCCGGCCTCGATCACATGCTTGCCGGGGCCAATGCCGAGCATGATCAGGATGTAGCCAATGTCTTTGGGGTAGAGGATCTGGGTGTTGCGGCGCATATCGCGCAGCAGGTTTGCCAGCGAAGGGGGCATCAGCACGAAAGGGCTGCCGGTGTGGCTGCGGATCTGGCTGCCCCAGGGCTTGCCGATCATGTCATTGTGCTTGAGCACGCCGCGGTGGGTTTGCATCTCGCCGTTTTCGACCAGGCAAAATGTAAAATGTTTGTGGTTTAATCCGACCAGTTCGACCAGGTCGCCGGCTTGCGCGGTGGTTGCAGGGTTCATCCAGCCCAATTGAACTTCTCCTGATTTGATTTATTTGCGTTCGACTTTGACCAGGCTGAGCCAGTGACCCAGGCCAAGAAACACAGCAGAGCCCAGTGTGGCCATGCCCAGGTGCAAGGGACCAATATCCATCAGGCTGATCTTTAGAACCTCAGCCGAAAAATGACCCGCCCAAAAGCCCAGCCAGCTGAGCACTGTGAAGAAAACCAGCCTGAAGAGGCCGCCGTCTTTCCATAAATGGAAGAGAGCGCCGTAGAGCGTGGAGATAAAAAATCCCAGGATGGCGGATGGAATGGTCATAGACATCTCCTCAAAAAGGTTTATTCGATCAATGCACTGCCGAGGCATTGCTCCCCGGCATAAAAGACGGCACGCTGCCCGGCGGTGATATCACGCAGCGGCGACTCAAAGGCTACCAGAACGCGTTGATCTTCCTGGGGGATGAGGGTGGCCCATGCATCAGCCGCTTTGTAGCGGATTTTCACCTGCGCCCTGAGGGGGGCGGCAGGCGGGGCGATAAGCCAGTTGACCTGTTTGCCGGTGAGCTGGCTGCGTCCCAACTCCTCAAGATGGCCCACAATCAGAGCATTGCGGTCAGCATCTTTTTCGATCACATACAACGGCGCGGGGGCCGCAATGCGCAGGCCTTTGCGCTGGCCAATGGTGTAAAAGGGCAAACCAGTGTGCTCGCCAAGGGTCTCACCTTTGCGGTTCAGGATGGGCCCCGGAGCAAAGGAATTTGGGGCATGGCGCCGCAGAAAATCGATATAGGTGCCCTCACCCAGAAAACACAGATCCTGACTTTCAGCGCGCTCGGCCACCGGCAGGCCGAAACGGTGCGCCTCAGCGCGTACCTGGGGCTTGGTGAGCCCGCCAAGGGGAAAAATGGAGCGGCTGAGCTGATCAGGGCTGAGCACGCTCAGCACGTATGACTGATCCTTGTTGTTATCCAACCCGCGCAGCAGGCGCAGGCTGCCATCCGAAGCAGTTTCGACCCGCGCATAATGCCCGGTTGCCAGCAGGTCGCCGCCCAGGGCCAGCGCATGTTCCAGCATGGTTCCCCAGCGCACCTGGCGGTTGCACAGCAGGCAGGGATTGGGGGTTTCGCCTTGCAGATAGCTGGCAATGAAGGGTTCCACAACCTGCTGGTAAAAGATCTCCTTGGCGTCCACCACATAGAAAGGGATGCCAAGCTGGCTGGCCACCCGGCGCGCCTGAAACATGGAGTCGGGGGTGCAGCAGCGGTTGGCGCATTCTTCGCCGGGTTCGCTCCACAGGCGCAGCATCAGGCCGGTGACTTCGTAACCCTTTTCCACCAGCAAGGCGGCTGCCACGGAGCTGTCGACGCCGCCGCTCATGCCAACCACAACCTGAGGTTTCTTGTCCATAAATTATGTGCAACCTTTATGCCCGGTTAAGCTGGCGGGCGCGTTTGACCAGGCTGGGAAGGGCGGTCAGCAGCATTTCAATCTGCTCGGAGGTGGTGGCGCGGCCGAGGGTGATGCGCAGAGAACCAAGGGCCAGTTCAGGGGCAAAACCCATGGCCAGCAGCACTTCGGAAGGCTGCGGATTGCCGGTTTTGCAGGCTGAACCCGATGAGCAGGCAAAACCAGCGGCATCGAGGAGCATGAGCAAGGTGTTGCCGTTCACGCCTTCGAAAACGAAGCTGGCATGGTTGGGAAGGCGCTGCACCGCGTGGCCGGTGAGATGGGCGCCGGGGATGGTTTCGAGAACCTGATTGATCAGGTGCTCGCGCAGTGCGAGGAGCCGTTGGGCATGCCGGGGACCTTCTGATTGAGCAATGGAAAAGGCCTCGGCCAGGCCGACGATATAAGGCACGTTTTGGGTTCCGGCCCGCATGGCGTGTTCCTGCTTGCCGCCGGTCTGGGTGGGTAGAATGGGTGTGCCCTGGCGCACATACAGCGCGCCAACCCCCTTGGGTCCATAGAACTTGTGGGCGCCAATGGCAATCAAATCGGCATGGGCGGCAGCCTGGTTCATGGGCAAATGGGCTGCCGCCTGCACGGCATCAGTGAGGAAGGGGACGCTGTGTTCCTGGCAGACCTGGTGAATATCGGCAACCGGATTGATGGTGCCAATTTCATTATTCGCATAGATGGCAGCCACCACGGCGGTATTGGGGCGGATGGCTTCTTTGACAGCCTGGGGTGAAACCTGTCCGTGCGCATCCACGGGGAGATAAGAGAGGTCAAAGCCGAACACCTCAGCCAGCTGCATGGCGGTGTGGCTGACGGCATGGTGTTCCACCGGCGAAATGAGGATGTGGTTGGCATTCTTAAGCCGGCGCATGGCCAGAGCCACACCGCGCAAAGCCAGGTTATCTGATTCGGTGCCGTTGGCTGTGAACACAATTTCAGCAGATGAGCAGCCCAAAAGCCCGGCCACCTTGCTGCGGGCTTCTTCAACGGCAGCATCAGCGTCCTGGCCGTAGAAATGGGCGGAAGAAGGGTTGCCAAAAATTTCTGAAAAATAGGGCTGCATGGCTGCCAGAACGCGTTCATCGAGGGGGGTGGTGGCAGCATAGTCAAGATAGATGCGTGGTTTCATGAACACTCCAGTGCCATTGATTATAGCACGGCAGATTGGAAAACTTCCAGCCATTTTGCTGCTGAAATTCCTACCATTTTTGTCCTCTCTCAAAAGCGTAAAATGGTATAATGATCAAAATCAAAATTATTTCGGGAGGTCTTATGGCTCATCAGATAAAATTTGGAACCGATGGCTGGCGCGGCATGATTGCGGAAGATTACACCTTTGACAATGTGCGCCGCTGCACCCAGGGCTTTGCCAATTACCTCATTAATCATGGAAAAAAGGGCGAATGGATTGTGGTCGGGCACGACAAACGCTTCCATTCCGAAAATTTTGCCGCCGCGGTGGCTGAGGTGCTGGCGGCAAACGGCATGAAAGTGCATCTGACCAACGGCGCCACCCCCACGCCTGTGATCGCCTTCTCGGTGGTCAACCGCAAGGCGGCTGGTGCGGTCAATATCACGGCTTCGCACAATCCCCCTGTGGATAACGGCTTTAAAGTACGCGATGAAAACGGCGGCGCCATTCCGCCTGACGGGTTGAAGGAGATTGAAGCCGGCATCCCTGAAAACGTGGAAACGGTCAAGCGCATGCCCCTGGCTGAAGCGCTGGACAAAGGCCTGGTGGTCTATTTTGACCCCGCTCCAGCTTATATCGAACACATCAAGAAACTGATTGACCTGCAGCCTATTCGCGATGCGGGTTTGAAAATTGTGGTGGATACCATGTGGGGCAATGGGGCTGGCTGGTTCCCGACCCTGCTGGCCGGCGGCAAGACCGAGGTGGTGGAAATTCACAACCACCGCAATCCCAGCTTCCCTGAAATGAAGCGCCCGGAACCCATTCCCCCGAACATCAATGTTGGCCTGCAGACCACGGTGGATCAGGAAGCGGATGTGCTGCTGATCACCGATGGCGATGCGGATCGGGTTGGCGTGGGCGATGAAAATGGCGAATTTGTCAACCAACTGCAGGTCTACGGCCTGCTGGCCTATTACTTCCTGGAAGTGCGCGGTGAGCGCGGTGCCATTGTCAAAACCCTTTCCACCACCAGCATGCTGGAAAAACTGGGCAAGATTTATGATATTCCGGTGATTGAAACCGGCGTGGGCTTTAAGTATGTGGCTCCCAAGATGCTGGAAACCAATGCCATGATGGGCGGCGAGGAATCGGGCGGTTATGCCTTCCGCGGCAATGTGCCCGAGCGTGACGGTATTCTGGCTGGCCTGTATTTTCTGGATATGATGGTGAAACTGAACCGCAAGCCTTCTGAACTGCTGGCTCTGCTGTTCAGCAAGGTGGGCGCTCACTACTATGACCGCGTGGACACCACTTTCTCAGGTGACCGGTCTGCCCGTGAAGCGCAGATTTTGGCCGCCAAGCCCGCCACCCTGGGCGGTTTGAAAGTGACGGGTTTGAATACCACTGACGGCTTCAAGTTTTCTCTGGAAGATGGCGGCTGGATGCTGATCCGCTTCTCAGGCACGGAACCGATCATGCGCGTCTATTGTGAGACCACCCATAAAGAAGCCGTGCCGGGCATTCTGGAAGATGGCTTGCAGATTGCTGGATTGAAATAAGTGTTTCTGACAGATACGCATTGTCACCTCGATTTTGACGTTTTCCAGTCTGATTTTAAGGATGTGGTGCAGCGGTGCAAGGCGGCCGGCCTGCACCACATCATTGACCCAGGCATTGATATCAAAAGTTGCCGGGCTGCGATTCGACTGGCTGAAGCGCACCCCGGCTTTCTTTTTGCTGCTGTGGGCATTCATCCTAATGATGCACAGGGCTGGAATGAAAACACGCTGCCGGCCTTGCGAGAGATGGCAGCCCACCCCCGTGTTGTGGCGATTGGCGAAATTGGACTGGATTATTACCGCGACCGGGTGGCCCGGCCGGTGCAGCATGCCCGGCTGCGTGAACAGCTGACCCTGGCAGCGGAGGCTGGCAAACCGGTGATTTTGCACAGCCGCGATGCCAACGGCGATATCTACCCGATTTTGAAAAACTGGTGTGCTGATCTCAAGAAAACTGGCTCGCCGCTGGCCGAAAGACCCGGTGTGATGCATTCCTTTGACGGCGCCTATGTTGAGGCAGCGCGTTTTACGGCATTGGGCTTCAAAATTGGCATTGGCGGACCGGTGACTTATGCAAATGCAAAGGAACGCCAGGCTCTGGCCGCCGCTCTGCCGCTGAAAGATTTGCTGCTGGAAACCGATGCACCCTTTCTCACGCCTGTGCCGCGGCGCGGGCAGCGCAACGAGCCGGCTTATGTGCAGTATGTGGCTCAGAAAATCGCGGAATTGAAGCACACGGCCATTGAAGCCGTGGCTGAAGCCGCTTTTCAGAATTCAATCCGTTTATTTGGTATTGGAGAGCTGTGACGCCATCTTTTTTGACTCTGATTGAAGATGATCTCAAGACAGTTGAGGGATTGATCCTGGAACAGGCAGAGGGTTATCATCCGATTCTGGGTGAGGCTCTGCAAACCCTGATGAATGCAGGTGGAAAAAGGATCAGACCGGCCATTTCCTTGCTGATCGGCAGGATTCTGGGCGTGACTGATCCAAACCTGGTGATGACAGCGGCAGGCATTGAACTATTGCACACAGCCACCCTGGTGCATGATGATTTGATCGATAATGCCCTATTCCGGCGCGGCCATCCCACCTTGAATGCACGCTGGTCGCCAGCCGCCACGGTTTTGACCGGCGATTTTCTGTTTGCGCGTTCAGCCGATATGATTGCGCGCACGGCCAACCTGGAAATGATCAGAGCTTTTTCCAACACTCTGAGCATCATCGTCAACGGCGAGGTGCACCAGCTGTTTTCTGATCGTTTTCAATACAGCCGTGAAAGTTACCAGAAACGGATTTACGCCAAAACGGCTTCCCTGTTTGAGGTGGCCGCCGAGGCGCCGGCGTACTATGTGAGCAGCCCTGCTGAATGGATTGAACCGCTTAGGCATTTTGGCTATCACCTGGGCATGGCTTTCCAGATGGTGGATGATATTCTGGATTTCACCGGCGAACAGGTAAAACTGGGAAAACCGGTGGGCGGCGACCTGCGGCACGGCATTATCACCCTGCCGGCGATTATCTTCCTGGAGCAGAACCCGGGTTTTGAAGCCTGGGCCAACCTGACAGAGGGGAAAGGGGAGCGTGAAGAACAGGTCACGATGCTGCTGGCGGCCATAAATGAGTCAGGAGCCATGTCAATGGCCATGGGCGAAGCGCGTGGAGAAATTCAAACGGCCATTGGTTATTTGCGCCGGCTGCCAGCCGGCCCAGCCCGGGATGGCCTGGAAGCCGTTGCCAACATGGTTGTGGAACGCAGCGTTTAGAAAAGAATAAAGGCCTTCATGCGAAGGCCTTTTTATTTGGGGTTTGTTAACTGGACAGACGCGGAATAAAGCCGGTTTTAATCGCTCCCTGAGCTGCCAAAAGGCGCGCAGTGATTTAGATGTATTCCCTCAGGTTGTGTTCCACGGCGTAGGCGGCCGCTTCAGCGCGGTTGCTGACGGAAAGCTTGGAGAGAATGCTGCTGACGTAATTGCGCACCGTTCCTTCGCCGAGGAAGAGAGATTTGGCAATTTCACGGTTGGTTTTGCCTTCAGAGACCAGGATGAGGACATGTTTTTCCTGCTGGCTGAGGTTGGCAAAAGCCGAAGCTTCTTCTTCTTTGACGGCGCGGCGGACTTCCTGGAAAACGCGCTGGGTGACGGCTGGATCCAGCAGGGCCTCGCCGCGGCCGACGGCTTCGAGGGCATGAATCAGGTCTTCGCCCTGGATTTGTTTGAGCACGTAACCGGATGCCCCTGCGCGGATGGCTGAGAAGAGCATTTCATCCTCGGCGTAGGAGGTGAGCATGATGACCTTGGTGTTGGGGTAACGGTGGGTGATCTCTTCGCAGGCTTCAATGCCTGAAGCGCCAGGCAGGCGAATATCCATTAACACGGTGTCGGGGTTCAGTCGCCCCACCTGTTCCAGGGCTTCGCGGGCATCATCGGCTTCACCAATAACCTCAAATTGAGGATGGTGATCGAGCAGGGCTTTGAGCCCCAGGCGCACCACCTCATGATCATCCACAATTAGAACACGTTGTTTTTGCATAAATTTTTCCATCTCCCTATAAGCATCAGGCTGTCAGGCCTCGCCGCCTTTTTGACGGCGGAAATCAACAAAACGGTAGCCGGTGCCTCGTTCGGTGAGGATGTAGCGCGGGTTTGCAGGATCCGGTTCCAGTTTTTGGCGCAGATAATTGATATAAAGGCGGACGTAGTGGGGTTCGTCGCGGTATTCATAGCCCCACACTTTGGTCAGAATCTGGTCATGGGTGACCACCCAGCCGGCATTTTGCACCAGATGATAGAGCAGGCGGTATTCGGTGGGGCGCAGTTTGACAAGCTGGCCGTTCAGGAACACTTCGCGGCGGTCAAAATCGATTTTGAGATGTTCATCAACTTCGATGAGGCCGCGCATGGAACTGCTGGCGGTGGTGGTGCGGCGCAGTACAGCTTTGACGCGGCTGACAAGCTCGCGCGGGCTGAAGGGTTTGGTGATGTAATCGTCGGCGCCAAGTTCTAGGCCGCGCACACGGTCATCTTCTTCGCTCTTGGCCGTCAGCATGATCACCGGAATGGGACTGATTTCGCGGACGATTTTCAAAACTTCAAACCCATCGATATCCGGCATCATGATGTCTAAAATCATCAGATCTGGCAGGTCATCACGCAGTTTTTCGATGGCTTCTTCGCCGCGGTGGGCTTCAATGACATTGAAGCCATCGTGTTCAAGGTTGAGTCGGATAAACCGGACCATGCGTTCTTCATCGTCCACCACCAGAATGCGGCCGGTGATATTGTCCTGACGTTCAGCCATAAAGTCACTCCCGGATGAAGCCGATGATCTCTTCTTCTTCGGCAGAGGGCATGATTTCGATGAAGTTGATCCGGCTGAGCGGCCAGATCACCGTGGTGACATTGGCATCGAGGTAAATCAGGTCTTTGCCATCACGGCGGCGGGGATGTTTAACCGTCACCATGGTATCTTGCATGGTGGGCAGGTCTTCCATTTCGCCCAGGACGGCATCTTCGTTTTGAATATGGAGAACAACGGTCAGCATGATACCTCCGGATGGTTACTGGCGCAAAAGCACCTGAATTTTGAGCTTACCCAGCGTGATCATATCACCATGGTTGAGGGTGTAATCCACTTTGGGGACAATTTTTTGGCCATTAACCCGGGTGCCGTTGGAAGACCCCATATCAACGATAATGACGCGCTGGTTGACAATTTTCAGGGCGGCATGCAGGCGGGAAACGCCCTGCGCATAGGCTTCATAGGGGGTCAGATCCACATCGGGAAGGATGGGCTGACCTTCGGTGATGCGCCCCAGGGTGAACTCATTTCGTCCTGCCAGGGGAAGCACCTTGCCGCTGGAAACCAGATAAAGCGTGATGAGAGAATCGCCAGGTGTATTGGACATGGGTGCCGTGTGGATGGAGGGGGTTTTGATCAGCGGGGCAGAGCCTTTTTCATCGCGTTGAATGGACTGGGTGGCCATGTTTTCAGCCTGAACCAGCTGAGCACCGCACTTGCTGCAAAAAAGTGCCCCGGCTACTTCATGATTTTGGCAATTTGGGCATAAGATCATTTTCTCGTCTCCATTCCAGATGGTAATAATAGGGCTCTGGTGCCATATTTTATGCGCTTATCGCCTTCATCACTAAAACGGCGATTCTTTTGGAGATGGTCAGCTTCAACCAGAACGGTGTGAGCCAGTTCGCGCTCACCCTGTGAAAGCAGGTGGGTGGCCATGTTCTGGAGGGTGCGGGTGGCATTTTCAACCTGTCCATCAGCCACCTCACGCTGAGCCTTTTCCTGCATCCGGTAAAGGGTGAGGCGGGACATGGCCTGCAGGATTGAAGGCGGCGGCGGCTGAGGAATGGGCTGCTCACTGACGGAGCGGGCGATATTGACCATGATCCGGGTGGTCGGTATCTTGCGGTTGGGAATATCCATCAAGATGCGGCCGCGTGCCACGGAAAAATTGGCTGTTGGTTCAGGCGCCTGTTTCACCAGAAATTCTAACACAACACTTGAACTTTTGGAGTATAAAATACTGCCAAGAGCAATCTGATTTTCGGTGGGCAGGGGGCCAAGTTCGGGCTGCAGACGGAATGCGTAATTCAGCTCCACGTTGTCGCCTAATTCCAGATCCAGGGTGACGTGTTCGGCATAGACTTTGGCGATGTTGTTGAGTTTTTGCTCAAAGAAGCGGCTCAATTCTTTGGGCGAGGAAATATACATGCTGGTACCGCCGCTCAGCGAGGTCATTTTGTCCATGAATTTGTCATTCCATTCATGGCCAATGCCCAGCCCGGTGATGGTGATGCCTTCCAATGATAGCTGTTCAGCAAGCTGAATGCAGGCATCTTCATCGCCATAGGTTCGACCGTCTGTCAGGAGGATGAGGTGGTTGATGCGGGTTGAGCTGAGGAACCGGCGCATCTCGTGGACGCCAGCCTGCAAACCCTGATAAATTTCGGTGCTGCCGCTGGCCTGAATCAGGCTGATTTTGCCTTCCATTTTGGGCAGGTCAATATTTTGCGTGGCTGGAATAATGACTTCAGCGCGATCGCTGAACGCAACCACTGAGATGGCGTCGTTGGGGCGAAGCTGGCGCAGCAAATTGATGGCGTTGGTTTTGACCATATCCATGCGGTTTCCCTGCATGGAGGTCGAGCGGTCGAGCACCAGGCATAAATTGAGCGAGGGCATGCTGGTGACTGGCACCTGGGCTGTGCAGATCATTTCAACCAGGGCGTAGACCAGTTGTGGCTCGTTGGAGCAAATGAGCGATGGCCTTGAATAGGTGATATTGTAGGAAATCTCGGGGGTGATGGGATCTGTGATGCCGAGTTCCTGATCGTATTGAACCCGCCTTTCAATGTTGGAAAGGATTTCATAGGCCTCTTGAATTTCAATGAAGAGATTGGTGGCATTTGGATCCGGGTTGGTATCAGGATGTAAACGGCGGGCAGCCTCAAAATAGGCGTGCCTGATTTCCTCTGCGGTCGCATCGCGAGGAAGCCTGAGTTTTGCATAATGATTTTTTTCCAAAATTGCCACAGTACCCCCTTATCAGGTTATGGACACTTAACCAAAACGAGACTGATATTATCCGGACCGCCGTTATCGTTGGCGGCCTTCAACAACAGACGGCTGGCCTCTCCGAGGTCAGAATTTTCACGGATGATGCTTAAGACTTTATTTTCAGGCACCACGCCCCAGAGGCCGTCGGAGCATAACAGAATGTAGCCGCCCTTGGGCAGCGGCAGGGTGCTGATATCAGGTTCAAAAGGTTCCATCTGGCCGATGGCGCGGTAAACCACATTGCGCTGTGGATGGGTGAGGGCTTCTTCATCGGTGATCTGACCCAATTCAACCAGGCGCTGCACCAGAGAATGGTCATGAGAAATGAGCTGAAAACGGTTATCGGGATGGATCAAATAGGCGCGGCTGTCGCCAACATGGGCCAGGGTCATTTGTTCTCCGAGGAGGACCACGGCGGTCAGGGTGGTGCCGCCGCCGGGAACCTGCTTGATGACCATGCGTTGGGCTTCACTGATGGCGTCTTTCATCATTTCTTGCAGAGGATCGGATGGTGGTTCGGGGTCAAGGCTGTAAAAGGGCGCATAGAGGCGGTTGATCAGGTGGTTGGCCACGGTTTTAGCGGCCACACCGCTGGCTAATTCTCCGTGCTGATGTCCACCCATGCCGTCAGCGATAATATAAATGCCAAGAGGTTGAGATGAGGCATCGGTTGCCAGGATGGCGCTGAGGGCAAAAAGGGTGTCTTCGTTGTGGTCGCGCTGTTTGCCCACCGATTGGCCGACAACAGAAATGAATTGTGCGGGTTCCACAGCCCCTCCGGGGTTCACGAAATCTTGCGCATCTGCGAGCGGGGCGGTCAAAATTTGCTCACTTTCAGATGGTTCGACATCTGAAAACACCTCACCCACTGGCAGTGCCGCAGATTTCTCCTGCTCATCTTCAGGAGCGGTTGGATGATCTGCAACAGCCGGTTCTGATTTCTGTCCAAATAATTTCTTGATAAAATCAAACACGAGTAACTCCTCTAAACGGGAATAGCATACACAATATGATCGTTGGAACCAAAATAAAGCACATCACTATTAATAACAGGTGCAGCCGTGATGGGTGCGCCAGTCTGGAATTTCCAGCGCAGGCGGCCTGTGCGGTATTCGAGGCAATACATATATCCATCGGCTGAACCGCAGTACACAGAATCCTTATAGATCAACGGTGAACCGCTGACCTGGTGATCCGTCTGGTAGCGCCAAATTTCTTTGGCATTGCCCGCATCAAGGCAGTAAATGATCCCATCAGCTGAACCGAAAATGACCAGGTTATCAACCCGGCATGGGGAGGAAAGGGAGCCTTTCCCCATGCGGAAACGCCAGGTGACCCAGCCTGATTTGGCATCCACCGCATAAATTTGCGCATCCAGCGAGGTGAAAAAGACTGCTCCCTGCGATACTACTGGAGAAGAGGTGACCGCCCGTTTGGCTTTAAAGCGCCATTTTACCTGGCCGCGAAAATCTACGCAAAAAACTTCGCCGCTTTCACAGCCAAAAAAGACCTGTTCATTGGTGATGAAAGGCGTGGAGCGCACCGGTCCAGAGGCTTCAACCCGCCAGGCGCGGCGATTGGAAAGCAGGTTGACCGCATGCAAAAAACCGTCATCTGAACCGACGAAAATATGCCCTTCGGCGATGCGCGGGGATGAACGCACCGGTCCATCTGTGTAATAGGTTGAGATGATTTTTCCAGAGCGCACGGAAACGGAATGCACGCGGTGATCTTCTGAGCCAAAATAGACAACGCCATCATAGACGATCGGTTTGCTAACAATGCCGCCGTCGGTGGGGTATTTCCAGATAAACTTGCCGTTGTCGGCCTGAAGTGTATAGAGGTTGTTATCGTAGCTGCCCACGTAAATGTAGCCGCCATCATAGGCAACCGATCCGCGAACCTGATCTTCGCATTCAAAGGTCCATAAGGGTTTGATGGTGCTGGGGGCGGCAGCGATGGATGAAGTGCCCATGGAAATGCGGGTGAGGGCGCCGGTTTTGCGGGCCACATTCATGAGCGCTTCTTTCATGGCCTCTGCCGTCTGGAAACGTTCAGTAGGATTGTATTGCAGGGCTGTGTTGATGACGGCTTCAAGTTCGATGGATATGGCCGGGTTGATCTGGCGGATGGGACGTTCAGCAAAGGTGAAGGGCGGTTCCACCCGCGGGTCGCGGCGAGTAATAAGGTGGTGCAGGGTGGCGCCAAGGGCGTAAATATCCACCAGGGGAGAGGCTTCGCCGCGGTATTGTTCTGGCGGCGAGTAACCTTCAGTGCCGATCATGGTGCCTTTCTGCCCGAATTTGAAAGCCTTGGCGATACCGAAATCGATCAGGATGATTTGATTGTACTGGTTGACCATCACATTGGATGGCTTCATGTCGCGGAAAATGATCGGTTCAGGTTTGTGAGTATGGAGGTACTGCAGCACATCACAGAGCTGGATGGCCCATTCGATGACCTGATCTTCCGGGAAGAAACCCTGGCTTTCGCTCAGGATGGCTTCAAGATCTTTCCCATTGACACACTCCATTACCAGGTAGGAACGGTCTTCATGGGTGAAGTAATCAAAAATGCGGGGGACGGCCGGATGGCTGAGGGAAACCAGAATATTGGCTTCGCGTTCAAAATTCTGAACGATGGTTTGCCTGACCAGCGCATCGCGGCTGTGATTGATCATTTCCTTGACGGCCACCAGCCTGACGGCGCTGGGGAAATGCATATCACGGGCGCGGTAAACAGAACCCATACCGCCAACGCCGATCACATTTTGGATGAGGTATCGATTGACCAGCAGCTCGCCGGAGATAAGCTGTTTATCGGCTTCCTGCCCGGGAAGGTTTTGTGTAATTTGTTGCGTACTCAGGTTTGGCCTCCCACGAAATGATGACCAGAGCAGAATGGAGAGATGCCGATGACCCACCTGAAACAGAAGAAACATGAAAACAGAAGAAAAAATCTGGCTTGCAGCAGGCAGCATCTCTTCAATATCTGTTAGATTATATCCTAAATTATAGGATGCATGGCTTTGAATTGCAACTCAAACAGAGGTTAATCTTAAAGTCATAAAAAAATGCCAGGGCAGGTGGGATACTGCCCTGGCAGGCTTGCAGAGTTAAAGCTGGGGGCAATCAGAGATTACCGCGGCCGATACCGAAATAGCGGAAACCCATAGCGCGCAGGTGATCAGCATTCCAGGCATTGCGGCCATCAAAGACCACAGGCTGGCGCATGGCCTGATGGATGCGCTTGAAATCGAGTTGTTTGAATTCATTCCATTCTGTCGCCAGAATCAGGGCATCGGCGCCTTCAGCCACCTGGTAAGGATCATGGCAGAGGGGGATGGTGGGGTAATATTTGGCAACAATTTCCATGGCCTGGGGGTCATAGGCCTTGACAACAGCGCCTTCGTTTCTAAGCAGGTGGATGACTTCCAGGGCAGGTGCATCGCGGATATCATCGGTGTTAGGCTTGAAAGACAGGCCCAGCACGCCAATGACCTTGTCGTTGAGCCCGCCCAGGGTTTTGCGCAGGTGCATGACCATGCGGCGGCGCTGGTTGCGGTTGATTTCCATCACAGCCTGCAAAAGCTGAGGCTGGGTGCCGTGTAAAACTGCCATATGGGCCAGGGCTTTGACATCCTTGGGGAAGCAACTGCCGCCCCAACCCAGCCCGGCATCGAGAAAGGCGCGGCCAATGCGCTTATCAAGGCCCATGCCGCGGGCCACCTCGGTGACATCGGCGCCCAATTCCTCGCAGATGTTGGCAATTTCATTAATAAATGAAATGCGGGTGGCCAGGAAGGCGTTGGATGCATACTTGATCATTTCTGCTGTGCGCAGATCGGTGATCTGGATGGGGCAGCGCAGGCTCTGGTAGAGCTCGGCCACTTTTTCGGCAGCGGGGCGGTTTTCGGAGCCCAAAATCACGCGGTCGGGAACCATGAAATCATTGATGGCTGAGCCTTCGCGGAGGAATTCCGGGTTTGACACCACGCTGAAATCAAGGGGGCGTTCATTGCGGCGTTTGGTGATGATTTCAGCCACCCAGTCGCCGGTGCCCACCGGAACGGTGGATTTATTGATGACCACAATCGGATGATCCACAATATCGGCAATGGCTTCAGCAGCAGCACGGACATATTGAAGATCAGCTTCGCCATCGACGCCGGAAGGCGTTCCAACGGCGATGAAGGCGAATTCGGCATCCTTCAATGCTTCTTCATACGATGTGGTGAAAAACAGGCGGCCAGCTTTCACATTTTGGGCAACAACCTGTTCAAGGCCGGGTTCATAAATGGGCATGATGCCCTGTTTTACTTTAGAAATGCGTTCCTCATCAATATCAAGGCAGATGACCTGATTTCCCAGGTCAGCAAAGCAGGTACCTGTGACCAGGCCGACATAACCAGTTCCAATCACGCATAAATTGCTCATATTTTTGTTTTAGCCTCCTCGGGTATTATAAGCATAAATGCCAGGAAAGTGTATAATTTAAAGGTCATTGATTCACTCATATTCATCCTTTCCCATTACGGAGGTGTTGTATGGCGCAAATTATCGACGGCAAGGCAGTTGCTGAACAGATCAGAGCTGACGTTGCCCGCGAAGTGGCCTTGATGGTGAGAGCTGGCAAACAGCAGCCCGGCCTGGCCACGGTGCTGGTAGGCGAAAATCCGGCTTCACAGGTGTATGTCAAATCGAAACAGAAAGCCTGCGCTGAGGTGGGCATTCAGTCGTTTGGCCATGTGCTGCCGGCAAACGCCAGCCAGGCTGAGGTGGAAGACCTGGTGGCGCGGCTGAATGCTGATCCGGAAGTCAATGGCATTCTGGTTCAGCTGCCCTTGCCGGTCCATTTAGATGAACAGCAGGTGTTAAAAGCCATTCAAATCGAGAAAGATGTGGATGGTTTTCACCCCATCAATATTGGCCGTCTGGCTCAGAAAGGGCGCGACCCGCTCTTTATTCCCTGTACCCCGGCCGGAGTGATGGAATTGCTGGCGCTTTCTATGCCGAGCCTGGAAGGGGTGAATGCAGTGGTATTGGGCCGGTCGAATATTGTAGGCATGCCGGTGGCCCTGCTGCTGGTGCGGGCGAATGCCACAGTGACCATTTGTCATTCGCGCACCAAAAACCTGCCCGACGTGGTGCGCCAGGCGGATGTTCTGGTGGCGGCGGTGGGCAAAGCGGAGATGGTGCGCGGCAGTTGGGTGAAACCGGGCGCCATTGTGATTGATGTGGGCATCAACCGGGTGGAAGATGCCAGCCTGCCCAAGGGTTACCGCCTGGTGGGAGATGTGGCCTATGATGAAGTGAAAGAGGTTGCCGGGGCGATCACGCCGGTTCCCGGGGGAGTGGGGCCGATGACCATAGCCATGCTGCTGAAGAACACCTTGCGTGCGGCACAGATAGCGCAGCCGTAAAAAGCACAAAGGCAGTCTGAGAAAAGGCTGCCTTTTTTGTTTCTTCCCCGACAATGAGGATAATATGACATTTTTCATGTTGTCAGACAATTGACAAGGACCTCACATTCCCTTAAACTAAGTATAAGGAGATCACCCATGGCTACTTTACTTGTCAAAAATGCAACTGTGTTAGTGACAATGGATGGTGAACGCAGGGAAATCCAGCAGGGGGGCTTTTTTGCCCGCGAGGGGATCATTGAGCATATTGGCCCTACTTCGATGCTTCCTGAAAAGGCGGATATGGTTGTGGATCTGTCGGGGCATATTGTTTTTCCAGGCATGGTGAATACGCATCACCATTTTTATCAGACTTTAACTCGCGCTGTGCCGGCGGCCCAAAATGCCAACCTTTTCAACTGGCTGAAAACCCTTTACCCCATTTGGGCGCGCATGACAGCGGAGGATATTTTCCTTTCAGCGGAAACCGCACTGGCTGAACTGGCTCTTTCGGGCTGCACCACAGCTTCTGATCATCTTTACCTGTTCCCCAACGGCAGCAAGCTGGATGACGAGATTGCGGCTGCGCGGCAAATTGGCCTGCGCCTGCATGCTTCGCGCGGCTCGATGAGCCTGGGGGAAAGCAAGGGCGGCCTGCCCCCAGACAGCGTGGTGGATACGGAAGATGCCATTCTGGAAGACAGCGTGCGCCTGATTGAAACCTACCATGATTCGCGGCCCGGCTCCATGCTGCAAATTGTTTTGGCTCCGTGCTCGCCTTTCAGCGTCACAGGTGAACTGATGCGCCAGAGCGCCCGCCTGGCCCGCCAATATGGGGTGCATTTGCACACCCACCTGGCTGAGACCCAGGATGAGGAAGCTTTCTGCCAGCAGATGTTTGGTCACCGGCCGGTGGCTTATATGGAATCAGTGGGTTGGGTTGGACCGGATGTCTGGTTTGCTCATTCGGTGCATGTCAGCAAAGAGGAAATTGATCTTTATGCCCGCACCGGCTGCGGCGTGGCGCATTGTTCCAGCTCAAACATGCGCCTGGCTTCGGGAATCGCTCCTGTGCTGGAATATTTAAAGGCCGGGGTGCGCCTGGGCCTGGGGGTGGATGGTTCGGCCAGCAACGACGGCTCGCATATGCTGGGTGAGGCCCGCCAGGCCATGCTGCTGGCGCGTCTGGGTGCAGGCATCAAGGGCGCCTCGCTTTCAGGGACGGATGCGCCGCCCCTGTTGACCGCACGGCAGGCATTGGAGATTGCCACGCGCGGCGGCGCTTCGGTTTTGGGCCGCCAAGATATTGGCAGCCTGGAATCGGGAAAATGCGCCGATTTCTTTGCCATCAACCTGAACCGGCTGGATTATGCCGGCGCATTGCACGACCCGGTGGCGGCTGCCCTGTTCTGCGCGCCGCAGCGGGTAGATTGGTGTGTGGTGAACGGCAAGGTGATTGTGAAAGAAGGTCAGATTACCACCCTGGATTTGCCCATGCACATCGAAAAACATAACCGCGCCGCCCGGCGCCTGGTTTCAGGCGCATAATGGACACTTTTTGAGAGATCTGGAGGAAGGCATGCCTGATTCATATACGCACATCTCGCGCCGTCTGACCGACTGCGCGATGGGCCGGACGCCGGCTGATCTCGTCATCCGCAATGGACGCTGGGTCAGTGTTCAAACCAACGAGATTATTCCAGGCACGGATATCGCGGTAATTGATGGGCGGATTGCCTACGTGGGCGAGGATGCCGCGCATGCCATTGGCCCAAACACCCGGGTGATTGACGCCGCTGGCCGGCACCTGGTTCCTGGTCTGCTTGACGGGCATATGCATGTGGAATCAAGCATGCTGACCGTGACGGAGCTGGTGCGTGCGGTCATCGCCCACGGCACCACAGCCATTTTTGTGGATCCGCATGAGATTGCCAATGTGTTTGGGCTGGATGGGGTGCGTTTTATGGTTGAAGAAGCCGCCCTGCAGCCCATTCATGTGTGGGTGCAAATGCCCTCCTGCGTGCCTTCGGCAGCTGGGTTAGAAACTTCCGGTGCGGCCATTGGCCCGGCAGAAGTCTCTGAAGCGATGACCTGGCCGGGGATCATCGGTCTGGGCGAAATGATGAATTTTCCCGGCGTTTTCAATAGCGATATCAAAATGCATGAAGAAATGTCAGCGACCCGCAAGGCCAACAAAACCATTGGCGGGCATTACGCTTCACCCGATTTAGGCCTGCCTTTCCACGGCTACCTGGCTGGCGGGGCGGCGGATGATCATGAGGGCACGCGGCTTGAAGACGCGGTAGCCCGGGCGCGGCGCGGCATGAAGGTGATGATGCGCTACGGTTCTGGCTGGCACGATGTGGCCGAGCAGGTACGGGCGGTGACAGAGTTAAAACTGGATCCGCGCAATTTCCTGCTTTGCACGGATGACTGCCATTCAGAAACCCTGGTCAACCACGGCCACATGGATCGGGTGGTGCGGCACGCCATCAGTCAGGGCGTTCCGGCAGTGACAGCGCTGCAGATGGCGACGATCAACACAGCCGAACATTTCGGTCTCAGCCGCGACCTGGGCCAGATTGCCCCAGGCCGTTTTGCGGATATTCTGGTGGTGAGCAACCTGGCGGCATTAAAAACTGACCTGGTGATTGCCCGCGGGCAAATCATTGCTGAAAACGGCCAGGTGCTGGCGCCGCGGCCTGAACCAGCGCGCCCGGCATGGGTGACCAATTCGGTCCATTTGCTGCGCGAGGTGACAGCGGAAGATTTCCGGCTGCCTTCGCCAAAGGACGGTGAAGTGCAGGTTAACGTGATTGGGGTGATTGAAAACCAGGCGCCCACCCACCATTTCCGCATGACCATGACCGCACAAAATGGTGAAATCAGGCCGGACATGGCTCAGGATATGGCCAAGCTCGCCGTGCTTGACCGACATCACCGTTCGGGGCGGGTTCAGGTGGGGTTGGTGAAAGGCTTTGGCTTCAACCATCCCTGCGCCGTGGCTTCCACAGTGGGGCATGATTGCCACCAGATGATGGTGGTTGGCACCGATGAATCTAACATGGCACTGGCCGCGAATATTCTGGCCAGATGCGGCGGCGGGCAGGTGGTGGTGAAAAACGGAAAAGTGCAGGGGCTGGTGGAACTGCCCATTGCGGGTTTGATGTCAGATCAGCCTGCAGAGGTGGTGATGGGCAAAGTGGCCAGCGTTTTGAATGGATTCAAGCTGTGCGGCTGCAATCTGAACAACCCCAATATGCAGCTCAGCCTTTTGGGACTGGTGGTTATTCCAGAACTGCGCCTGTCGGACCTGGGACTGGTTGATGCAGTGAATTTCAAATTTATTCCGGTGGTGGAAGCATCATGAAAGAAAGTTTACATCCTTTTCAACGTCTGCAAGGCGAGCTGGCCGCCATCATTTCTATGACTCCTCCTGGCGAGAAGTTGCCTTCAGAACCTGACCTGGCAGAAAAGCTGGGTGTATCACGGGCGACCCTGCGCGAAGCCATGCGAGCTTTTGAAGGGCAGGGATTGATTCGGCGCAAACAGGGCGTGGGCACTTTTGTGGTTGGCCGCACCCAGGTCATTGAAACCGGTCTGGAGGTGCTGGAAAGCATTGAAACACTGGCTGAACGCATTGGCCTGAAGGTCACAATGGGCGCGCTGCATATTCAACAAAAAACGGCCACACCGGAATTGGACGAAATTTTTGGAATGGATTCTGAAGGGCAGGTTGTGGAAGTCTCGCGCGTCATCCTGGCTGAAAAAAGGCCGGTGGCCTACCTTGTGGATATTGTGCCAGCCCATATTTTGAAACCAGAAGATTTAAATCCGGGCTTCACTGGCAGCGTGCTGGATTTTCTGTTGAGGCGGGGTGCACCCATGCTGGCGCATTCTTCCACAGAGATCCAGGCGGTGGCAGCGCCTTCAGATATTGCCCGATTGATGGAAATTCAAAGAGGGGATGTGCTATTAAATTTTTCGGCACGGCTGTTCACTGTTGAAGGCCGTGTGGTGGATTATTCACTCAGTTATTTCCTGCCGGGCACGTTCCGCTTCAAGGTGGTGCGCCGGGTGGGCAACCTGGTCTGATAGTTTTGAAAGGAGCAAATATGATGGATCAGAAATGGCCGGTTGAGGCCATCCAAAAAAAAGTGGCAGAACAGCGTGAAGCAATCATCACCTTCCTGCGGGATATTGTTGCCATTCCGAGCATGGATTCGCAGTTGAAGGATGTGGGTGAGCGGATTGCGGCAGAAATGCGCAAGCTGGGTTATGACGAAGTGCGCTTTGATGTGATGGGCAATATTTTGGGACGGATTGGCAGCGGCCCCAAAGTGATTGTGTTCGATTCGCATATCGACACAGTGGGTATTGGCGATCCGGCTGAATGGACACACGATCCATTCAAGGGAAAAATTGAAGACGGCATTTTCTACGGCCGCGGCGCCTGCGATGAAAAAGGCAGCACACCGGGAATGGTTTATGGCCTGGCCATTGCCCGCGACCTGGGGCTGTTGGACGGCTGGACGGTTTATTACTTTGGCAACATGGAAGAATGGTGCGATGGCATTGCCCCGAACGCCTTCGTGGAAGTGGACCCCAAGGTGCGCCCTGATTTTGTGGTGATTGGCGAGCCGACAAAAATGAATGTCTACCGCGGGCACAAGGGCCGTATTGAACTGAAGGTGGTGGCCAAGGGGCGCAGCGCGCACGCAGCCAGTAACCACCTGGGTGACAATGCCATTTACAATCTTCTTCCCGTCATCGCTGGTATCCGCGACCTGGAACCGAAACTGGGCGACCATCCCTTCCTGGGGCACGGCAAAATCACGGTGAGCGATATGGAAGTGAAGACGCCCAGTATCAATGCTGTGCCGGATGAGGCGGTCATTTACATTGACCGCCGTATGACTTTTGGCGAGACGAAAGAAGAAGCCATTGCCCAGGTGGAAGCTCTGATTCCCGAAGCCTCGCGGGGCAAAGTTAAGGTTGAAGCGTTGTTCTACGATGAACCTTCTTACACGGGCTTTGTCTTTCCGGTGGACAAGTATTTTCCGGCCTGGGCGATGGAAGAAGGGCATCCACTGGTGGAAGCAGGGCAAATGGTGCGCCGCCTGATCGGCCTGCCTGACCGCCCGAGCGGAAAATGGAATTTCAGCACCAACGGCATTTACTGGGCTGGCAAGGCGGGAATTCCGTCCATTGGCTTTGGCCCGGGCGATGAAGAAACCGCGCACACCATCATTGATTCTGTGCCGGTGGATGATGCTGTTAATGCAACTGCTTTTTATGCGCTGCTGCCCGCTGTGTTGAAGCAGCAAGCCAACCTCTAATTTTTTGATATAAGGAGACCCGATTATGCAAACATTTTTACGCGGCCGTGATTTGATTGGCGACCTCGATTTCTCGAAAGAGGAAGTCGAAACTGTGATGGATGTGGCGTTTGACCTGAAGCGCAAGCGCGCCCTGGGCGAACCCCACCCTTATTTGCGCGACAAGGTTCTTGCCATGCTGTTTTTCTTTTCCAGCACCCGCACCCGCGGCTCTTTTGAAGCCGGCATGGCGCAGCTGGGCGGGCACGGCGCTTTCATCGAAAGCAACACCACCCAGATCAAGCACGGCGACACCGCCAAAGAAATTGGCGAAATTTACGGCCGTTACTTTGACGGCATGGCCATCCGTCACTGCGACTGGGGCCTGGGCAACAAATACATCAATGAGGTCGCCCAGGCTTCCCGCACGCCCGTATTGAATATGCAGTGCGATATCTACCATCCTTTCCAGTGCCTGGCCGATCTGATGACCATCATGGAAAAGAAGGGCCGCGATCTGCGCAAGAAGCGCATTGTGGTGTCATGGGCCTATGCAGCTTCGTACCTCAAACCCATTTCCGTGCCGCAGTCTCTGATTCTGCAGATGCCGCGCTTTGGCATGGATGTGGTGCTGGCTTACCCCAAGGAATTCCCCCTGATGCCCGAAATTGTGGCCCAGGCCCAGGAACAGTCCAAGATGTTTGGCACCGATTTTGAAATCACCCATGATATGGACGAAGCCTTCGATGATGCGGACGTGATTTACGCCAAGTCGTGGGGCCCGCTGCTGACCACCACCGACCCGGTGGAGGGCAAGCGCCTGCAGGACATGTATAAGGATTGGATCACCGATTCCCGCCGCATGAGCCTGGCCAAAAAGAATGCCATTTACATGCACCCCCTGCCTGCTGACCGCGATATTGAAGTGACCTCCGAGGTGATGGATGGCCCGCAGTCTGTGGTGTATGACCAGGCGGAAAACCGTCTGCACGTTCAAAAAGCCGTCATGGCTTTGACCATGTAATTCATTTTTTGTCGATATAAGGAGCTTGACTGTATGGAAAGAAAAGGCGTTGCTGTTGTCGCAGTGGGCGGTAATTCGCTCATCAAAGATGAAAAACGAAAGACCATCCCCGATCAATACGCGGCGGCATGCGAGTCCATGTCTCACATTGCAGATATGATTCAGCAAGGGTGGGATGTGGTTATCACTCATGGCAATGGACCCCAGGTCGGTTTCATCCTGCGCCGGTCAGAAATTTCTCGCGGCGAACTGCATGAAGTTCCGCTGGATTACTGCGGCGCGGACACCCAGGGTTCCATTGGCTATATGTTCCAGCAGGCACTCTACAATGAATTCCACCGCCGCGGCATGAAGAGGCTGGCTGCCACCGTGGTCACCCAAACGATTGTGGACCGTCATGACAAGGCCTTTGAACATCCCACCAAACCGATTGGCTCCTTCATGAGCGAAGAGGAAGCCAAGACCCGCCGGGATAAAGAAGGCTGGTCAGTGGTGGAAGATGCCGGCCGCGGCTGGCGGCGTGTGGTGGCTTCTCCTATTCCGCAACGCATTGTGGAAGCGGAGGCCATTAAAAACCTGATTGACCATGACTTTGTGGTGATTGCGGTTGGCGGCGGCGGTATTCCGGTTATAGAACAGGAAAATGGTGAGCTGGTGGGTGTGGAAGCCGTGATCGATAAGGATTTCGGCACTTCCCTGCTGGCCAATATGATCAACGCCGACCTGTTCCTGATCACCACGGCTGTTGAAAAAGTGGCGCTCAACTTCAATAAACCCACCCAGGTCTGGCTGGATCGCATCACCCTTTCCGAAGCAAAGCGCTATATGGAAGAGGGGCATTTTGCCAAGGGCTCCATGGGACCCAAAATCCAGGCCATGATCCGCTACATTGAAGCCGGCGGCAAGCGCGGCCTGATCACCGACCCGGAGAATATTTCCCGGGCATTGGCTGGCGAAACGGGTACATGGATTTTGCCAGATTAGGGTAAAATTAATCAGCCGTCTGTCAGCGTTCAATGAGCGCTGACAGACCCCTTAATCAATTATTGGTTTCAAACCACAGCTAACGACGGTTGTGGTTTGAAACCAGGCCGGTGAAAGGAGGTGGTGGGCTGTCTATTTTGTCGTTCTTTCGGTTGACTTTGAACCAGATTTGATTTAATCGATTCGGAGGAAAAGGAAATGAAGATGAACAAAATGTGGCGGGTCCTTTCAGCGGTCATGATCATGGTCATGATCCTTTCGGCCTGCGTCACCCCAACTGCGGCGCCCACCAAGGCGCCTGAAGCTACCAAGGCTCCTGAACAGCCAACAGCCGCGCCCGAAAAACCCGCGCTGCAAATTCCTGATGTTGTCGCCGGAAAGTTCAATGTGGCGATGGTTCTGATTGGCCCGCATGACGATGGCGGCTGGTCACAGGCTCACTATGAAGGCCTCAAGTACGTTGAAGCCAATGTCCAGAACGTGAATGTTGCCTACATCGAAAATGTTCCCGAAGGCGCTGACTCGGAACAGGTGTTCCGCAGCCTGGCCCGCAAGGGTTTCAATTTGATCTTCGGCACCTCATTCGGCTTCATGGATCCGATGGAAATTGTGGCCAATGAATTCCCGGATATCACCTTCATCCACATCAGCGGTTACAAATCCAACGGCAAGAACTTCGGCAACCTGTTCGGTGCCATGGAAAGCATGAAATACCTAGCCGGTATGGTGGCTGGCGCGCGCGCCAAAAAAGACGGCAATCCGCGCATTGGCTACATGGCCACCTTCCCGATCCCTGAAGAAATCCGCCTGGGCAACGCCATTGCCCTCGGCATGAAGAAGACCTGCCCCGAATGCACCATGGATGTGCGCTGGATCAATACCTGGCACGACCCGGTGATCGAAAAGGAAGCCGCTGCTTCCCTGTTCGATGCGGGCGCGCAGGTGGTCTTCACTGGCGCCGACACCCCGGCTGTGGCTGATGTGGCGACCACCAAGGGCAAATGGGGCGTGACATATGACTTTGTGGGTTCCTGCAAGGCCGAACGCTGCCTCACCGCTCCTTACTGGAACTGGGGCCCCGTCTATGCCAAAGTGGCACAGGGCGTGATTGATAAAACCTACAAACCCGGTTGGGATTACTTTGATGCGGAGACCAACGGCTTAGGTCTCTACGGTTTCATGGAAGGTCAGACTCTGACCAAGGGTCTTGCTGATCTGGATCCGGAAGTGCTTTCGATGGTGAAAGACACCCTGGCGAAAATGCTGAAGGGCGAGTTCACCCGCTTTGATGTATTCTCTGGCCCAATCAAAGACAATACCGGTAAAGTGATTGTCCCTGAAGGCGAGAAACTTCAACAGGCTGACCTGGATCAGTTCCCTCCGGGCGCCGAAAACCTGAAATGCACCTACTGCATGAAGTGGTGGGCTGAAGGCATTAATGCCGAACTGCCCAAATAATTTGGTTTGATGTTATCCCCTTCCGGCTGATGCTGGAAGGGGATAACCGTGATTATCCGGCTCAAGCCGGAAAATTCAGACGAGGCGCCATGACTTCAGCCAACACACATGAAACAGATAACCTTGTCGTATGCATGCGGGGAATTACCAAACGTTTTCCAGGGATTCTGGCGAATGATAATGTCGATTTTGATTTGAAAGCCGGCAGTGTGCATGCCCTGCTGGGCGAAAATGGGGCGGGCAAAAGCACGCTGATGAATATCCTGGCGGGGATGTACCGCGCCGAAGAGGGAACCATCACCGTCAACGGCAAACGGGTGGATTTTCATTCACCGCGCCACGCCATTGCAGCCGGCATTGGCATGGTTCACCAGCATTTCATGCTGGTGCCTTCTCAAACGGTGACGGAAAATATCTTACTTGGGTTGGATGAACCTCGTTTCCGCATGAATCTCTCCCAATATGATAAAAAAGTGGCTGACCTGAGCGCCCAATTTGGTTTGCATGTGGACCCACGGGCCAAGATCTGGCAGCTTTCGGTGGGCGAGCAGCAGCGTGTGGAACTGCTGAAAATGCTCTACCGCGGAGCCAATATTTTAATTATGGACGAACCCACGGCCGTTCTGGCGCCGCAGGAAATTGAAGACCTGTTTAAAACCTTGCGAGCCATGATTGCTGCCGGAAAATCAATCATCTTTATCAGTCATAAACTGCATGAGATTATGGAAATTGCCGACCAGGTGACCGTGCTGCGGCGCGGCAAGGTTACGGCTTCAGGCGTCAGCACAGAAAACATGACCAAAGCTGACCTGGCCAAGCTGATGGTCGGGCGGGATGTTCTGTTCAACCTGGAGAAGAAATCGCAGCCAGCTGGACAGATTGTTTTAAGTGTGGAAAATGTGCAGGCAGAAAATGATAAAGGTCTGCCTGCTTTGCGCGGCCTTTCACTTACGGTCAGAGAGGGGGAGATTGTCGGTCTGGCAGGGGTGGCAGGCAACGGTCAGCGCGAGCTGGCGGATGTGATCACCGGTTTGCGCACCTGCAGCGCCGGCAAAATTATCATCAAAGACCGGGATATGACCAATGCGCCGGCTGATCAGAGCATTCGGATGCGGGTTTCGCATGTGCCGGAAGATCGCAATCATGTGGGCACGGCGCCCAATTTGAGCATGACCGACAATGTGATCATGAAGAAATATAAGGACCAACCCATTGGCAACGGTTGGATCATCAATACGGTTGAAGCTGAACGCTATGCGCGGGAATTGAAGGATGCTTACGACATTCTGCTGCCATCCACCAAAACGCCGGTGCGCTTGCTTTCGGGCGGCAATTTACAGCGCGTGATTCTGGCGCGTGAAATTTCGGCCAAACCCAGCCTGATGGTGGCCGTTCAACCAACCCGCGGCCTGGATGTGGGCGCCATCGAAGGCGTTCAGCGGCTGCTGCTGGCGCAGCGTGAGGCCGGGGCGGCGGTGCTGCTGATTTCAGAAGAACTGGAAGAATTACTGGCTTTAAGTGACCGCATTTATGTCATCTATGAAGGCCAGATCATGGGCGAAGTGACGGATGGCAATGTCGAGAAGATTGGCCTGATGATGACGGGCACCCACCAGGATAAAATTGATCAGGAAAGAGGCAAACATGAGTGAAGCAACCCTGCCAAAGAAAAAAGGGTTTCAATTGCCCATCGCTGTAAGGATTGAACCGCGGATTTCAGAAACACCCTTCTGGCTTTCGCCGCTGCTTTCTCTGGTTGCTGTGCTGATCGCCCTTTTCATCGGCGGCATCTTGCTATCATTGGCCGGCGCAGATCCCATCCTTTCGTATCAACATATATTCAAAGCATCCTTTGGCGATTGGTATGTTTTTTCTGACACACTGCAGAAAGCAACCCCCATCCTTTTGGTCACGTTGGCCTGTATTCTGGCTTTCAGGATGCGCATCTGGAACATTGGGGCCGAAGGTCAGTTCTTTTTGGGAGCCTGGGGCGCCAGCCTGATTGTGCTGCTGCCGGTGCTGCCCGAAGATTCACCCAGCTGGCTGTTTTACCTGGTGATGGCGCTTTCGGGCATGTTTTTTGGGGCGCTGTGGGGATTTGTTCCGGGGTTTCTGAAGGCCAAATTCCAGGTGAATGAAATCATCACCACGCTGATGATGAACTATATCGCCATCTCATGGAACAATTATTTTATCTTCAGCGTCTGGTCTGAAGGCGGGTTCCAGATGACGCGCATGTTCCCAAAGAACGCCTGGCTGCCGCGCCTGGGTGATTTTGCGGCGCAAATTCCCTTCTTTCGCGGCATGACCACGCATATGGGCCTGCTGGTGGGCATTGTGGCGGCGGTGGTGATCTGGTATATCCTGTTTCGCAGCCCCTGGGGTTATGAAATTCGCCTGATTGGCGACAACCCCAAAGCGGCCAAATATGCCGGCATCTCCATCACGCGCAACACGGTGCTGGTGATGATGCTTTCAGGTGCTCTGGCCGGCCTGGCAGGCATGTCGGAAATCAGCGGCACCGTGCACCGCTTGCAAGGCGCCATTTCGCCTGGTTATGGGTTCACAGGGGTCATTGTGGCCTGGCTGGCCAAATTGAATCCTTTTGCTGCGATTCTGGCATCCATTCTCTTTGGCGCACTGATTCTGGCAGGCCGTGAAATTCAACCTTCAGGGATTCCAAAAATGATCCAGGGAGTCATTCTGGTGTGCCTGATTGCCAGTGATTTCTTTATGCGTTACAACATTCGCATCGAACGCCGGAAGGAGGCATAAAAGATGGATCTGGTCATCATTTTACAGGCTGGGGTGGCTTCGGGCACGGTACTGTTATTTGCCACCATTGGAGAAATTTTTTGCGAACGCGCGGGCGTCACCAATCTGGGCGTGGAGGGCATGATGCTGCTGGGCGCCATGAGCGCGTTCAGCGTGACAGTGGCGACGGGCAATGCCTTTGCCGGCATTTTGGTTGCCATGCTGGCGGCTGGCCTGTTGAGCCAGGTCCACGCGGTCATCACCATTCATCTTCAAGCTGACCAGGTGGTGAGCGGCCTGGCCCTGACCTTTTTGGGAACCGGGGTCAGCCTGGTGCTGGGCGAGGGTCTGAGCAAAGCAGGAACCATTGCGGTGCTACCGCCCATCACCATTCCGGTGCTGGGTTGGATCCCGTTCATTGGCGAAATTTTCTTCAAGAATCAGAATATTCTGGTGTATTTTGGCTATGTGTTCTTCCCGTTGTGCTGGTACTTTATCAACCGCACGCGGCCCGGCCTGCATCTGCGGGCGGTGGGCGAATACCCGGCGGCTGCTGATGCACTGGGAATTAACGTGTATCGAACCCGCTATCTGTATGTGCTGGTGGGCGGGATGCTGGCCGGCCTGGCTGGCGCCACCATCAGCCTGGCCATCTCGCCGGGCTGGTTCAGCGAACTGACCACTGCCGGTCAGGGTTGGATTGCGGTGGGTCTGGTGATTTTTGCCCGCTGGGATCCGCTGCAGGCAGCGGTGGGCTCCTATATTTTCGGCGCGCTGCGCCGGTTGATCCTGGATATTCAAGGCCCGGCCATGCTGTTTGGCCTGGTTAATCCTTTCTTTGCCAATCCATATTACGGGTTCTTTCTGCAGATGATCCCGTATGCTTTCACAGTCATCGTCCTGGTTATGGGTTCACGTGAAGCCATGCGCAAACGTCTGGGTGCGCCGGCAGCTTTGGGGCTGCCCTATATTCGCGGCCAGCGCGGCGCCTAGCCTGATAAAAGGAGGTGTGAGATGGGACAAATGGTAGGGTATCGCTGCTCTCTTTGCGGGAAGGAATATGCGCCCAATAGCGTCACCTATACCTGCCCGGCAGATGGCGGTAATCTGGATGTGATGCTGGATTACGAACTCATCTGGAAGCAATCTTATCTGCATTCGTTGGCAACGGAAGCAGAACCTTCGTTATGGCGGTATCTGCATCTGCTGCCGGTGGATGATCCGGGCGGAGAAGGTACGCCGCTGCGGCAGGCTGGCTGGACACCTATATATCAGCCGCCAGCTTTATCGGTCAGCCTGGGTATTGAAAATCTTTGGGTCAAGGATGAAGGCCGCAACCCGACCGCTTCTTTCAAAGACCGCGCCAGCGCCGTGGTGGTGGCGCGGGCGAGGCAGATTAAGGCAGGGGTGGTGGTGACGGCTTCAACGGGCAACGCAGGGGCGGCCCTGGCCGGCATGGCAGCAGCTGTTGGGCAGAAGGCTGTGATTCTGGCGCCGCGAACAGCCCCGCCCGCAAAGATCACCCAGCTTCTGATATACGGCGCTAAAGTGATTCTGGTGGATGGCAATTATGATGCCGCTTTTGACCTGGCGTTGGAAGCAGCGCAGGAATTTGGCTGGTACTGCCGGAACACGGGGTATAATCCTTTCACCCTGGAAGGCAAGAAGACGGCGGCCTTTGAAATTTGGGAGTCGCTGGTTTTGCCGATGGGCGACCGTTCCAAACCGCTGTGCGTTTTTGTCTCAGTCGGCGATGGCAATATCATTTCGGGCCTGCACAAGGGATTCAAGGATCTATACAACCTGGGCTGGATGGAGCAAATGCCGCGCTTGTTCGGTGTGCAGACCAGCGGATCGGCGGCGGTGGCCAATGCCTTTTTTGCCGGCACGGAAAAAATTCAACCGGTGAAAGCTGACACCCTGGCAGACAGCATTTCGGTGGATTTACCGCGCGACGGTGTGCGGGCGGTGCGGGCTGCCCGAGAGACCAATGGGGCTTATGTGGTGGTGGATGATGCAGATATCCTGAAAGCGATGGCTGATTTTGGCAGGGTTGGTATTTTTGCCGAGCCCGCTGGCGCTACGGCTTATGCAGGGCTGAAGCACGCTGTGGCGAATGGGCTGATCCAGGCAGATGACCCCGTGCTGGTGATGAACACCGGCAATGGCTTGAAGGATATCAAAGCTGCCATGCAGGCGATGACCGGCGCACCGGTCATCGAACCGAGCTTGCAGGCTTTGAAAAGTGTGGTATAAGGAAGCGTGTGGCACGTAAAGAAAATCACTTCAATAAAAAGGAAGATGAATGAAACCAGTTTTTTCTATTATTGCTCCGATTTATAATGAGGAGGATTGTTTGCCGCTGCTGTATGAGCGGGTGAAGGGCGTGATGGATCAGACCGGCGAGCCCTGGGAACTGATTCTGGTAGATGATGGCTCGCGGGATAAATCCAACGAGATTATCCTGTCGCTGAATAAAAAAGATGAACGCGTCAAGCCAGTCATTTTTGCGCGCAATTTTGGCCATCAGATTGCCGTGACGGCCGGGCTGGATTACAGCCAGGGTGATGCGGTGGTGGTGATTGACGCCGACCTGCAGGATCCGCCTGAAGTGATTCTGGAACTCATCGCCAAGTGGCGTGAAGGTTACGAAGTGGTTTATGCGGTGCGGGCAGAACGGGAAGGCGAGAGCTGGTTTAAAAAAATCACCGCTTCCATGTTTTACCGGATCATCTTCCGCATCACGGATGTGAATATTCCGCTGGATACCGGCGATTTCCGTCTGCTCGACCGCAAGATGGTCAACGTGATGAATCAGATGCGTGAAAAACACCGCTTTTTACGGGGTATGTCGTCCTGGGTGGGGTTCAAGCAGGTTGGCGTTTCCTATAAGCGGGCAGCGCGTTTTGCTGGATCAACCAAATATCCTTTCAAAAAAATGCTGAAGCTGGCGTTGAATGCCATCACCAGTTTCTCATATTTTCCTCTGCAGGTGGCCACTTACTTTGGTTTTATCGCCGCTGGCCTGAGCATTCTCACCATCCCCGTGGTGATTATCATGCGGGCGATTGGCTCACAGAATTTCCTTGGGCAGGCCTCAACGCTGATCGCGGTCCTGTTCCTGGGCGGGGTACAACTGATCTCGCTGGGTATTCTGGGTGAATATATCGGCCGGATTTATGATGAGGTCAAAGGCCGCCCATTGTATGTGGTGCGCCAGGCACCTGAAAAAGAAAATTCGCCTGAACAGGCATAAAAAAGGAGAGAACTCATGCCGAAAATTGATTTAACCCTGCATCCGGACCGTCTGGAACGCACTATTAAGCGGGTGCGCGACCTGGGGATTATCATCCCCACCTTTGCGCAGATGAAAAACCCGGCCCTGATTCCCGACAAGATCAAAGCCCAATTGAAGGGCGTTGGCCTGTGGGATGTGGCCCCGCGCAACTTATTCCGCATCACCTGGCACAATGAACCGGTGGCTTCAGGCGGCGGATTTGGCGGCGTGAATTACCTGGAACTGCCTTCCAGCCTGACCGGCGTGCCGGCGCGGATTGTGGTGCTGGTGGGAAAGTGGTTCCCCACCGGCGCGCATAAAGTTGGAGCGGCATTTGGCTGTCTGGTTCCCCGCCTGGTAACCGGCCAGTTTGACCCGACCACCCAGAAAGCCGTCTGGCCTTCAACGGGCAATTACTGCCGCGGTGGCGCCTATGATTCAGCGCTGCTGGCCTGCCAATCCATCGCCATTTTGCCGGAAGGCATGAGCCGCGAGCGGTTTGAATGGCTGTCGAAAATTGCCGGCGAAGTGATTGCCACGCCGGGCAGCGAATCGAATGTGAAGGAAATTTTCGATAAGTGCTGGGAACTGCGCAAATCGGGGCAGGATCTGATGATCTTCAACCAGTTTGAGGAATTCGGGAACTATCTCTGGCACTATGAAGTGACCGGCCATGCCATGGAAGAAGTGCTGCACAGGGTGATGGGACCGAAGGATGCCTACCGCGGCATGACCTCAGCCACTGGTTCTGCCGGCACGATCGCCAGCGGCGATTACCTGAAGCAGATTTTCCCCGGCAGCAAAATTGTGGCCTCTGAAGCGCTGCAGTGCCCGACCCTGCTGGAAAATGGTTTTGGCGCGCACCGTATCGAGGGTATTGGCGACAAGCACGTGCCGTGGATCCACAATACCAAGAACACCGACATGGTGGTGGCGATTGACGACCAGGCAGTGGTCAACCTGGCGCGGCTATTCAATGAGCCGGCCGGACAGGCTTACCTGGTAAAACAGGGCGTGCCAGAGGCGGTGGTGAGCCAGCTCAATTTGCTGGGCTTCTCGGGCATTTCCAATGTTCTATCGGCGATCAAATTCGCCAAGTATTATGAACTGGGCGAGCATGATGTGGTGCTGACGGTGCTGACCGATTCCATGCAGCTTTACGGCAGCCGCCTGGTGGAGATGCACCAGGAATTTGGCGAATATACCGCGATGAATGCCGCGGCAGATGATGCCCGTTACCTTAAGGGGCAGGCAACCGATAACCTGCTGGAACTGCGCTTCACTGACCGCCGCCGCATTCATAACCTGAAATATTACACCTGGGTTGAACAGCAGGGCCGCACCTATGAAGAAATTCAGGCCCAGTGGCAAGATGATGACTATTGGACCAGCACGCAAATGCAGGCGGATGAAATTGACGCCCTGATCACCGAATTCAATGATCGCGCTGGTGTGTTGAAGGCCCTGTAATTCAGGCAGAGCGACTGACCCCACCCCGGCACCCATGACCGCCTTTTTACCGGCTTCTGCGCTAGTTTTGGTGGCTGTTTGCCCGGCCCCGCGCGACCTGGAATTGGCGCGGGTGTTGGGGTGGTATCGTATTCCCCTGCGAAAAGCGCCTAAAGTTGTGGATGTGGATTACCTGGCGTTTTACCAGACGGCCGCGTTTGGCAAAGATGAACGCTGGAAGGTGAACACGCTGGCAGAAGTGCGCGGGCATGAACTGACCACCCGTGCGGCATTGCTGCGCGACGAGCCGGACCATCCCCGCGCCAATGAAGAGTATTACAAAATTCAGCTTGGCAATCTGATCCACCTTTCCACGCCGATTGAGGCCGGAAATTGGAAACGGCTGACGTTTCTTTATACCACAGGAGATTATGTCAACCGGGCGGCGACGCTGAAAGACCTGGTGGTGCGGGATGAGGAACGTGACATTTTGTGGCATTCTCTGCGTGAGCGCAGCCTGCAATCCGGACGTTATCAACCAGCCGACCTGCCGGAACTGCCGCTGGACGAGGATATTTTGCTGCTTTTGGGCGGATTAATGCTCAAGTGAAGGAGTGAAACATTATGACCCTGATCATTAAAAATGGAACCTGCATTACCGCAGCCGAAACCTTCACCGCAGATATCCGGGTGGAAGGCGGCAAAATTGCGCTGGTGGGGCAAAACCTGGATACGGAGAATGCCGAAGTGGTGGATGCCAGCGGCAAACTGGTGATGCCGGGCGGGGTGGATGCCCATACGCATTTTGACCTGCCCATGCCAGGAACGGTATCCTCAGATGATCATTACACTGGTCACAAGGCGGCGGCTTTTGGCGGCACGACTACGGTGATGGATTTCATACCGCAGGGGGCCGGTTCAATGAAACAAAACGTGGATGCCTGGCAGCAAAAGGTCAGCGCCAAAGCCGCGATTGATTACACCTTTCACATGAATGTGACGCGTTTTGATGACCAGGTTGCCGCAGACCTGCCAGGACTGGCTGCGGATGGCATTCGCAGCATCAAGGTGTTTATGGCCTATAACGGCCGTTTGCGCCTTAGCGATGGAGATATTTTCCAGGCGTTGCGCATAGCAAAAAAGGCGGGCATTCTGACCATGCTGCACGCTGAAAATGGCGATGTCATTGACTTGCTGGTGGCCGAAGCCCTGGCTGCCGGGAATAAAACCCCCGAATACCATGCCCTCACACGGCCGGCCTGGGGTGTGGTGGAGGCTGTGCTGCGCGGGGCGGCCCTTTCAGGGCAGGCGGACGGCGCGCCGTTGTATGTGGTGCATATGAATGCGGCCGGCGAAGTGGACCAGCTGCGCTATGCGCGTGAGCACGGCTTGCCGGTGATGGGGGAGACCTGCCCGCAATATCTGTTTTTTACCATTGACCATTTGCGCCGCCCGGACGGAGCAAAATGGGTTTGTTCGCCGCCCATGCGCACCCATGAAGATAACCAGGCCCTGTGGCGCGGCCTGACGGATGGCACTTTGCAGGTGATGGGCACGGATCATTGCCCCTTTTTCTTTGATGGTACAAAGCCCATCATCTATGAGGGGAAACCGGTAGCCATTCCGGGCAAGGAACTGGGAGCGGACGATTTCACAAAAATTCCCAACGGTCTGCCGGGGGTTGGCGACCGCCTGCCTGTTCTATGGACTTATGGGGTGCGGGCCGGCCGGCTGACCCCCAACCAGTTTGTGGCCATGAATGCCACCAACCCGGCGCGCATCTTTGGTTTGTACCCGCAAAAAGGTACTTTGATGCCGGGCGCAGATGCGGATCTGGCGATTTGGGATCCGGAAAAGCGCCTGATTTACGGTGTTGGGGTGGCTCAACACCGCACCGATTACAATTTGTATGAAGATTGGGAACTGGTGGGCATGCCCGAAAAGGTGTTTCTGCGCGGACAGCTCATTGTGGATGGGCAGCGTTGGCTTGGAAAAGCTGGCCAGGGACAATACCTGGCACGGCGCAGTGCGGGTGAGGTGCTTTAAGTTTTATGACGTTGCTGATTCCAATCGGGCTGCTCTTAACAGCCACCCTTCTTGTGGCTGTGCTGCACTGGGTGCGGCCTGGTTTTGGTTTATCCTGGCTGGGGGCGCTGGGCCTGGCTTTTCTGGCCTGGCTGGCTTTGATTTTCCTGGGCACCCGGCTTCCAGAATCCTGGCTGCCGCTGGCCAATGATTTTCCCTTTCAGGCTTCAACGACTTTATTCCTGCTGGATGCCATTTCATGGCCTTATGCGGTGATGCTGACCACCCTGGCAGTGGCTGTGATGCTGACAGAAGCTGCCCGTACGCAGTATAAGTTTAACCCGATGAGTTGGTCATCCACCATGCTGATGACAGCCGCCGGACTGGTGGCAGTGATGGCAGGAAATCCATTTACGCTGGCGATTGGCTGGACGGCGGTGGATGTGGTGGAACTGGCGATTATGTTGAGCGGGGCTGCCGAGCAGCGCCTCAGTGAGCGGATTGTGGTGGCCTTTGGGGTGCGGGTGATTGGCACCCTTCTGATGATTTTTGGTATGTCCATCAGCCGTTTGCCCGGCGACACTTTTGATCTTTCGCTGCTATCTGAAACAGGGATTCTGTTTTTTATCCTGGCGTGTGGGCTGCGGCTGGGCATTCTGCCTCTGCACCAACCCTTTTCACAGGAACCACGGCTACGCCGCGGTTTGGGAAATATGCTGCGGCTGGTGCCACCTGCTGCGGCACTGGTTTGCGCTGCCCGGCTTCCAGCCTCAACATCAACCCTGCTTTCTTCTGGATGGATCTTCTGGCTGTCAGGGCTGTTGGGCCTGGCTGTGGTTTATGGCTCTGTGATGTGGCTGTCGGCAAAAAATGAACTGGAAGGGCGTCCATTCTGGCTGATAGGTTGGAGCGGCCTGGCGATGATCTGCATTTTGCATGGACATCCCCAGGCCAGCCTGGCCTGGGGAGCAGCCTTGCTGCTGCCTGGAAGCCTGCTCTTCTTATACTCAGCCCGCTCCGTGAGATTGGTACTTCTACCTGCGTTGGGTTTCTGGGCCATCAGCGGGCTGCCATTTTCCATGACCGCCAGTGGTTGGGCAGGGGTATTGGATGAAGGTTTCTCGTTATGGAATATTTTCATGGTTGTTAGCGTGGCTCTTTTCCTGACGGGTTATATCCGCCATGTGTTCAGAGAAGAGATGGCTTTTAGTGAGGTCGACCGTTGGGCTCAGGCAGTTTATCCGGCAGGCCTCCTGCTGATGGCGTTGATGCCGGTTTATTTTTTGATATGGGGATGGGAGGGCTCTGCTGTTTTGGGAAGCTGGTGGGCCGGCCTGACTGCAGTTGTTCTTTCTGTGGCTGTTTCTTGGTTTTTCGGAAGACCCAACCCTCAGGCGGAGACGACGCTGGAAGCCACCAGCCATTGGGCTGAAGATTTGACCAGCCCCTTGCTTGAAAGAATTGCGCCATTTCTACGCCTGGATTGGTTCTACAGCGGATTGTGGTCACTTTACCGCGGTTTGCGCTGGCTGTTGAATGCCTGGACCCGTTTGCTGGAGGGTGATGGCGGCGTTTTATGGGCCATGGTTTTGTTGGCCCTTCTTGTCTCCATTATTTCGGGGCTGTCATTATGAATTTTGAGATATTTGCAACTCCGGCCCTGGTCATTGTGATTCTGATGAGCATGTTGATTTTATTGCTGCGGGATTGGCGGTGGACGATTGCCAGCCTGGCCATTCAATACCTTGGCGTGTTTTTACTGGTAGGGGTTTACTGGCCCTTCAGCCTTGCCGTTGTCAAACTGGTGGTGGGGTGGATGTCTGGAGCGGTTTTGGGAACCACGCAGATGTCGGCCAGGCATACCCACGCCGATGAGCAGCCCATATCAAGTGTATTGTTTCGCCTGGTGGCAGCAGCCATGATCATTCTGGCCATTTTTGCCCTGACCAGCCAGCTCAACCAGGCCCCTCAAATCGCTGAAATCAGCCGGACTACGTTTGAGGGCAGCATGGTGCTGGTGGGAATGGGTTTGCTGCAGCTTGGCATGACAGCCCAACCCTTCCGTGTGGTGATTGGCCTGCTGACTGTGCTGGCCGGTTTTGAAGTGATGTATTCGGCCGCCGAGTCATCCATTATGGTGACAGGGTTACTGGCCGGCATCAACCTGGGGCTGGCTTTTTTAGGCGCATATTTTATCTCTGTGGTGGATCCGCACGAGGAGGAACAAGCCGAATGAGTGCGCCTTTGATCTGGATTATTATCCCGGTTGGATTCTCGCTGCTGCTGTTGGGTCTGTCGCGTTTCCGTAAGGTGGTGCTGCCGGTGAGCATCGTTTTTTGCATTTCAATGGCCCTATCGGCCTGGAAATGCCCGATTGATCAAACCATTCGCATCAGCAGTCTGATTTTCAAGGTTGATTCTTCGATGAGTGTAATTGGACGCACGCTGACATTGGATTCCGGCCTGTTGACGCTGGTGATCTTCTTATATCTCATCATTTCTGTTTGGCTGGCAGGCTTCAGTTTAACTTCTCTGCCAACCTGGATGGCGCCTCTGTCGATCATGATGGCGGCTTTATTGATTGCCGCCACAGCCATAGAGCCTTTTTTGTATGCTGCTCTGATTATTGAATGGGTGGTGTTGATCAGCGTTCCAATGCTGGCGCCGCCTTCCACGGGGATGCACCAGGGAGTGCTGCGTTATCTGACCTTTATGACCCTGGCCATGCCGTTTATCCTTTACACAGGCTGGATCCTGGCGGGTGTGGAAACCACACCCTCAGACAGCGAACTGGTCACCCGCTCCCTCATTATGCTTGGACTGGGTTTTTCGTTTTTGCTGGCCCTGTTCCCGTTCAATACCTGGGTACCCATGCTGATGGAAAAATCATCCCCGATGGTGGTTGGGCTTCTGTTAATTCTTCTGACTGCCGTGGTGATTGTATTTGCGCTCAATTTTATAGACCGCTATTTATTTATGCGGGAGGATGATCGCCTGTTCATGGCGGTGCGTTTCGCGGGTCTGCTGATGGTGACCATTGCTGGTGTTTGGGCGGCCTTTGAGCGTCATTTGGGCCGTCTTTTGGGCTACGCCATTTTGATGCAATCGGGTTTGGCTTTGTTATCCATCAGTCTGAACACTCAGGATGGCTGGACGCTCCTATTCAGCCAGTTCATTCCTCGTGCATTGGGCATTGGATCGGCGGCACTGGCTCTGGAACTGCTCCGCCAGCGGACGGGTGGGCTAAATTATGCTGATGTGCGAGGAAAACTGCGCCAATTGCCATTTATTTCTGCCTGCCTGCTGTTTTCGTTGTTTTCTCTGGGCGGCTTGCCGCTGCTGGCAGGTTACCCTTTAAGACAGGCGCTGATGGAAGGGCTTTCTGCTGTTTCCGGGTTGGATAATATTTGGGTGCTGGCCGGCAGCCTGGGCTTTCTGTTTGCCTGTTTGCGCGTGATGGCCAACCTTGCCGAAACATCTGGAGAAGAGGGGTGGAAGGCGCAGGAAAAACCGCTTGAGGCGCTTTTTATCAGCGGATTGATCCTGGTGATCTGGCTGGTGGGGCTATATCCGCAGGTGTTCATGCCGTTGATGACCGGGCTTGCAAAAGCATTTGAACATTTGGGATGATGATCAGGTGTGAGCCGTCGCCGGGTACAGTAGCGGTGAAGCCATAAAACAGGTATAATTCATTTGGTTGGGTGGGGGTTGATAATTTTACTATGTATAACATAAAGCCAAGGAGCTTTTTATGGAACTGGAACAACTTTTAAAACGTATTGAATGGCTGGAAGAAGAACGCCGTAAGGATAAATTGGTTATTTCCACGCTTCAGGATCAAATCAACCGCATGCAGGCAGATATGCCCAGCCTGCGTCAGCAAGTGAATGAGCAGAACCGGGAGATCAACCAGGTGAAGGGCGGCATTGGCCGGATTGATCAGTTTGAGGCTGCCCTGGTGCAGATGCGGGTGGAGTTCAACCGCACCATCGAAGCTCTGGAAAAACAGAGGCTGGAGGGTGTGCGCGAGGGTGACAAGGTGAGGCGGGTGGAAATTGAGGGGATTAATAAGGCCATTGCCGAAGTCCGCAAGGGATTGGATCCCATCCCAGAAATCAAACGTTCGCTGCAGTCGCGCATGGAGGAAGATTTCCGCCTCAGCCGGTTGATTGAAGAAGTGGATCAGAAAATATTGCAAACTTCACGTTCTGATGAAGAGTATCGGCGAGCCTTGCGCCTTTTGGAAGAGAACCAGCGCCAGGACTCAAAGCGCCTGACCGATCAACAGGGAGAAATGGCCGCCCTGCGCAAGCGCGTGGATGAGCAGCGCGGCAAGGTGGACCTGACGGCTGATAACCTGCGCAAAATTGAGGCGCGCATGGCAGAGATCAACGTGGCGGAAACCGAGCGCCGCCAGGCCCAAACTAGTTTTATTGACAAGCAGAACCTGGCCCAGGTGGAACGGGACCGGCTGTGGAAAGAGTGGAGCGTGCGTTTTGAAGAGATTGAAAAGGCATCGCTGGATCTTAATAATGCCTTCCAGCAGTTAGACGCCACACACCGCTCGGTGAAACGCTCGCAGGAAATGCTGGATGAGGTGACCTCACGCTTTGAGCGGCGCATTGTTGAAATCACCGAAATGCAGCGCCTGGCAGAAGACCGCTTCAGGCAGGAATGGAACACTTTCAAGTCTGATGACCAGAAACGCTGGATTAATTACACCCTGGCGCAGGAAGAACAGGCTCGTGAAGTCAACCGGCAATTTGAACTTCTGGGGCAGCAATTGACCGAATTGCGCGAGGTTTTACAGGAAATTCAGGATAACGGCGAGTTGGTTAACCAGGAAACCGTCAAACGCCTCAAGGGGCTGCTGGCCCTGGCGCACGATTGGATGACTTCCTACGAACAGGCCACCGGCAAGGCCAGCCCGGGAGGAAGTTGATCTTCCATGCATGTGGTGGGCACAGCCGGACATGTGGATCACGGAAAATCCACGCTGATTGAAGCCCTGACAGGCACCCATCCCGACCGGCTCAAGGAAGAGCAGGAAAGGGAGATGACCATTGACCTGGGCTTTGCCTGGCTGCGGTTGCCTGGGGGCGAAGAAGTGGGCCTGGTGGACGTGCCAGGACACCGTGATTTTATTGAAAATATGCTGGCAGGGGTGGGCGGTATTGATGCCGCCCTTTTTGTTGTGGCCGCTGATGAGGGAATGATGCCGCAGAGCCGCGAGCACCTGGCCATTCTGGATATCCTGCAAATCCACAGCGGTATCGTGGTGATGACCAAAATTGAGATGATAGATGATCTCGATTGGCTGGATCTGGTGGAGGGAGACATCCGCCAGGCCGTGCAGGGGACTGTGCTGCAGGATACGCCGGTGGTGCGGGTTTCAGCACGTGCTGGCCTTGGCCTGGATGAATTGAAAGGTGTGCTGGCCAAAATTCTGGCTTCCTGCCCGGCGCGCCCAGATTTAAAAAGACCGCGCCTACCGGTGGACCGGGTGTTCAGCATGCCGGGCTTTGGCACGGTGGTGACGGGGACTTTGTTGGATGGATCGTTGCGGGTGGGGGATGAAGTTGTGGTGCTGCCCGAAGGAATCAGCGGACGGGTGAGGGGACTGCAGACGCACCGGCAGAAGGAAGAAGTGGCTTTTCCGGGCAGCCGCACCGCGGTCAACCTGGGCGGGGTGAGCCTGGAACAGGTACGAAGAGGCTGCGTGGTGGCGCGGCCGGGTGCTTATGCACCCACCCAATGGCTGGATGTTTCGTTCAGGCTGCTGCCAGATGCAAGCGGCCCTCTGCGCCACCAGGCTGAAATCAAGTTTTACCTGGGGGCGGCTGAAGTGATGGGACGGGTGCGCCTGCTGGGCGCAGAAGAATTGAAGCCCGGCGAGACCGGCTGGCTGCAAATTTTGCTCAACACACCCGTGGTGGCCGTGCGGGGCGACCGCTATTTGCTGCGGCGGCCTTCGCCCGGGGAAACCCTGGGCGGGGGGATGGTGGTGGATGCTCAACCCGCTGAACGGCATAAACGTTTTGACCTCAATGTGCTTGAAAGCCTGTCGGCCCTGGCGCGAGGCACCCCTGAAGAACTGCTGGTTGGCGCCCTGCAGGCGCTGGGCTCAGGAACCATGGTGGAAGCAGCAGCGCGCGCCAGATTGACCCCGGCGCAGGCCGCGGCAGCGTTGGAAGCAGCCCTGGCGGCCGGGCAGGTGGTGCGTTTGGAAGAAACCGGCGATGGGCTTCTAATGACCAGCACTCAGGCGGATAATGAAATAAACCGGCTGGTGAAGGAATTGAGCGCCTACCATCAGGCTTTTCCACTGCGAAAGGGCGCCCCACGCGAGCATATCAAGAGCCGGTTGAAACTGCCGCCGCGCCTGTTCAATGCCCTGACCGCCTATGCAGCGCACATGGAAAAAGTCGCCGAGGAAGGCCAGCTTTTGCGCGCTGCCAGTCACGCCGTTAAATTGACACCTGCCCAACAGGGGGCGGTTGAGCGCTGGCTGGCCGGGTTTGCCCGCCAGCCTCACAATCCGCCTACTGTGAAAGAGGGTCAAACTGCGCTGGGAGAGGAATTATTCTCGGCAGTGGTGGAAATGGGCCTGTTGAAACAGGTTTCAGATGAAGTAGTGTTCAGGCCGGACGATTATGAAGCCCTGAAGGAATGGGTGCTTGAAAAATGCCGGCACGACCAGACCATCACTGTTGTTGAGTTTCGCGACCGGTTCCAAACCAGCCGGCGCTACGCCCTGGCTTTGCTGGAATATCTGGATGCGCAGGGGGTGACCGTGAGGGATGGAGATTTTCGCCGGCTGGCCAAAAAGTAAAAATACGCCCGTTCAATACAGGCTCGTTGATTCACATTGGACGGATGCAAATTTCTGTTTCCCTGTTTTGCATTTTTGTGTTAAACTTAACGATTGTCATGCGCGGCATTAAAGTGTTCTTCTGTCTGATGTTCGTCACGCTCTCAGCAGCCGGCCTGGCGCTGGCGCAGAGCAGCGGGCCTTTCATCGCGGCTCCATTTGGTGGACAGGCTTTGCAGGGGGTGGTGGAAGTGCGCGGCAGTGTCGGCGAGACGCCCATTGCGGGCGCCAGTCTGTTTTTTGGCTATACTGAGGCGGAAAACAAAACCTGGTTTCCCCTGGCCATGGCAGGCCAGCCGGTGAAAGAAGGTGTTCTGGCGCGCTGGGACACCACCATGATGACCGATGGGCAATATGATTTGCAGCTGCGGGTGGATTTGAAGGACGGCAGCCAGCTGACGGCCGAAGTGAGAGGGGTGCGGGTGCGTAATTACTCTCCAATAGAGGCGGATACACCGGTCCCTGTGGCGCCAGACCGGCCCACCCTGACCCCTTATCACACCCGCACACCGGTGCCAACCGCCACCTATTTGCCATACCAGCCCACCCCGGCGCCGACCAACTCGCTGCGAGTGATGCCGGATCATTTACTGGATAGCCTGAGCGGCGGCGCTGTTGCGGCTGTGCTCTTTTTTATTCTTTTGGGAGTGTACCTGGTTTTACGCCGGGCGATGAGGTATTAATGACGGATCAAACACCACTGCCTGAAGCAGAACTTCCTTTTTTGATTGCCGGCCTGGGAAACCCTGGTCGGGAATATCGCGAGACGCGCCACAACATCGGTTTTATGCTGGTGGATGAATTGAGCCAGGCCTGGGGGTTTCGGCTGAGCCGGGTGCAAAACAAGGCCATTGTCACCACCGGGCAGTTCCAGGGGCGGCGGATCATTCTGGCGAAGCCGCAAACCTATATGAACCTTTCGGGGCAGGCCATCAGCTCGCTGACGAAATTTTACAAGGTGCCGGTGGAACATTTGATTGTGGCTCACGATGACCTTGACCTGCCGCTGGGCACCATCCGGCTGCGGCCGGGCGGGGGCTCGGCCGGTCAGAAAGGCGTGAGTTCGACGATTGAACAGCTTGGCACGCAAAGTTTTCCGCGGCTGCGCCTGGGCATTGGCCGCCCGCCGGGGCGGATGGATGCCGCCGATTACGTGCTGGAGAATTTTCTAAAACCAGAAAAAGAAATTCTGGCCCAGGTGCTTGAACATGCCCGCAAAGCGGTTGAAGTGTTTATCCTTTCTGGTTTAAACCAGGCAATGAATGAATTTAATGGCTCCCTTCTAAAGGAGTGATGATGCTCTCATCCTTCCGTCAGCTGTCTGCCTACCAGGTGTTGATTGATGACTTGCGGCAGGGAAAAAATATTCTGCCGCTGGCCCTGCCGCGAGCTGTGAGGCTTGCCGCAGGGGCTTCCATTCAGGAAGACCTGGCTGTTCCGGTGCTGTATATCACAGACCGGACAGACCGGGCGCTGGTGCTGCAGGATGAGCTTTCATTCTGGTCGCCGAAAGCCTTTCGTTTGCTCTTTCGCGCGCCAAACCCGCTGTTTTATGAACAGGCCGCCTGGGGGACAAACACAAGGCGCGAACGCCTGCAGGTGCTGACGGCGTTAGCTTCTTATCACATTCCGGGGGCGGCCAAACCGGTTTTGCCGCCGGTGATCATTGCGCCGGCGCGAGCTCTGATGACCCGCACCCTGCCGCGGCGCGAATTTATCAAAGGTTCCAAACAATTGAAAGTGGGGCAAAGCCAGCCCATGGACCAGCTTTTGCGCCAATGGGTGGATTTGGGTTACCAGCCGGAAGAAATCGTGATCGAAACCGGGCAGTTTTCAAGGCGCGGCGGCATTGTGGATATCTGGCCACCCTCTGAGCCGCTGCCGGTGCGGGTGGAATTCTTTGGGGATGAAATTGACACCCTGCGCAGTTTTGACCCGGCCAGCCAGCGCACAGTGAAAGCGGTCCAATCCCTGCAGGTGACCCCGGCCCGCGAAGTGCTGCCGGGAAAGGCGGTCGAACAGGGGCTGGAGACGCAGGGGCTGACCGAATTTGACCTGCCGCGGGTGCACCGCTTCCCATCCAGCCTGCTCGATTACCTGCCGCCCCAGGCGCTGGTGTTGATTGATGATTGGGATTTGCTGCGCATGCGGGTGACGGAAATTGAAGAGCAGGCGGTGAAGCTGCGGACAGAATCGATCCACGAAGGACTGCTGGCGGAGGACTTCCCGGTCCCTTATTTATCCTGGTCGGAAATTGAAGACAGCCTGGGGGCGCACCGGGTGGTGAACCTGGGGCGTTCAGGGGTTGAGGAAGCGGCCGCGATCAGTCAATCATTCCAGGGGGGTCCGCGCTTTGGCGGCCGCCTGAAGGCGATGATGGACTACCTGGCGGATGTGGCGATGGCGGGCGAAGGGGCGGTGGTTGTGTCCCGTCAGGCCACCCGCCTGAAGGAACTGTGGCAGGAACAGGTGGTGGATCTGCCGGAAGACGGCAGCCTGCCCGAGTTCCTTGAAGGAACCCTGAGCGAAGGCTGGACCCTGGTGGATGACCAGCAAAAGCACCAATACCTGTTCACAGACAGCGAGGTGTTCGGCTGGGAACGGCCGCAGCCGCGCCAGCGCGCCCGTCCGGTGGCTGAGACACCGGAAATGGCCTACGCTGACCTGCGCGTGGGCGACTGGGTGGTGCATGTGGATTACGGCATCGGCCGGTATGAAGGGCTGGTGCGGCGCACTGTGGAGGGGGTGGAACGCGAGTTTTTGTGCATTGAATATCACGGCGGCGACCAGGTGTTTGTGCCGGTGTATCAATCGGACCGCCTGACCCGCTATATTGGCCAGGATGCCACGCCGCCGGCCCTGAGTCATTTGAACGGCACCGATTGGACCCATACCAAAGAGAAGGTGAACGAGGCGGTGCAGCAGGTGGCGGATGAACTGCTGGACCTTTACGCCCGGCGCCAGGTGGCGGAGGGTTTCTCTTTCCAGCAGGATACCCCCTGGCAGAAGGAATTGGAAACCAGTTTCCCGTACATTGAAACAGAAGACCAGCTGCGGGCGATCAACGAGGTGAAACGCGACATGGAAAGCACCCGCCCGATGGACCGGCTGCTGTGCGGGGATGTGGGCTACGGCAAGACGGAAGTGGCGCTGCGGGCGGCTTTCAAGGCGGTGATGAACGGCCGGCAGGTGGCAGTGCTGGTGCCCACCACTGTGCTGGCGCAGCAGCATTACGAAACTTTCAGGCAGCGACTGGCGGCTTTTCCGGTGCAGGTGGAAATGCTTTCGCGCTTCCGCACAGCGAAGGAGCAGGACACCATTTTGGAAAATCTGCGCACCGGAAAACTGGATATCATCATCGGCACGCACCGCCTGGTGCAGACCGATGTGGCGTTTAAGGACCTGGGCCTGGTGATTATTGACGAGGAACAGCGCTTTGGGGTGACCCACAAGGAACACCTGAAGAAACTGCGCGCGGAAGTGGATGTGCTGACGCTCACGGCCACGCCGATCCCGCGAACGCTGTACATGGCGCTGACCGGGGTGCGCGATATTTCGACCATCAACACGCCGCCAGAGGAACGCCTGCCGATCATCACGCACATTGGCCCCTATTCGCCGCGGCTGGTGCGCCAGGCCATATTGCGCGAGCTGGAACGCAATGGACAGGTCTTTTTTGTGCACAACCGGGTGCAAACCATCCCGGCCATGCTGATGCACCTGAAAAACCTGGTGCCTGAAGCCGAAATTGGCATTGGCCACGGGCAGATGCACGAACACGAACTGGCGGATGTGATGCACCGCTTCACCCACGGCGAGATTGATGTTCTGCTGTGCACTTCCATTATCGAATCCGGGCTGGATATTCCCAACGCCAACACGCTGATTGTGGATCGCGCCGACACTTTTGGCCTGGCGCAGCTTTACCAGCTGCGCGGCAGGGTGGGGCGGGGCTCGCAGCGGGCCTACGCGTATTTCTTCCGGCACCGGCGCAAACCGCCGACCGAAGAAGGGCTGGAGCGCCTGGAGGTGATCGCCGAGAACACCCAGCTTGGCGCGGGTTATTCCATTGCCATGCGCGACCTGGAAATGCGCGGGGCGGGCGAACTGCTGGGCACGCGGCAGCACGGCTACATTGCTGCGGTGGGCTTCCACCTGTATACACGCCTGTTGGGGCAGGCGGTGGTGGCGCAGCGCAAGGCGCGCGGCCTGCCGGCTCAGCCGGTCACCGCGGCGGTGGCGCAGGCGCAGACAGCCGCCATGGTGAACGTGGAGCTGCCGCTTTCAGCAGGGATTCCGCTGGATTATGTTTCCGACCAGAATATGCGCCTGCGTTTATACCGCCGCCTGGCGGACCTGCGCAGCGAGGTGGACCTGGAAGCCATGCGAACTGAGATGGCCGACCGCTTTGGCCCGCTGCCGGAAGGCGCTGCAAATTTATTCTTCCAGATGCAGGTCAAGATCATGGCGGAAGAAAAAGGACTGGCTTCGGTGACCGTGGAAAACGATCAACTGGTGCTGCGGTATCCGGCGCTGCCGGAAGGCAGCCCGCCGCGCAATCTGCCTTCATTGGGACCGCTGGCGCGCACCGGCAAAACCAGTTACTGGCTGCCTTACAAGGCCGCGCCTGAAGATTGGCGCGAGCGCCTGGTGAATGTTTTAATGCTGCTGCCGAAAGGATAGTGTATAATCACTCCATGCTCAAACGACCCACCCCCATCCCTGACTCATATTGGGTGATCCCCGGGCGGTTTTTAGCGGGCGAATACCCGGGCGGCACCAGCGAAGATACGACCCGGGCGACCCTGCGCAGTTTTATTGCCTCAGGAATCACCGCGTTTATCGATCTCACCAATCCAGGTGAATACGGCCTTTTGTCTTATCAAGACTGGCTGCTTGAAGAAGCGAAAGCTGCCGGCAAAAAAATGTCCTATCACCGCCATTCCATCCGTGACTTTGGCACGCCCACAGAGGAAGAAATGGTGGCCACGCTGAATGTGATTGCGGATGCGCTGCAGGCCGGCGAGACGGTGTATATGCACTGCATGGCCGGGCGCGGGCGCACCGGCACGGTGGTCGGGTGTTTTCTGGTGGAAGCTGGCCTGAAGGGGGATGATGCCCTGGTGGAACTGCAGCGCCTGCGGCAGTCCATGCCTTCGGCCATCCATCCTTCACCGGAAGCCATCGGGCAAAAATGGATGGTTTCATATTGGTATCCTCATCTCAACGGGAAGGTGACGCCTTATGAATTGGACGCGCGAGCAGGTGCTGGCGCAAGCGCCGGATGATAGATCTGTCAAAGCAGCGGAGCCTTTAGCCCGGACGGGTAAATGGCGCACGCTGGCTCACAATGAGCGGGCTGTCTGGGGAGAAATTCAGGGCAGCGGCAAAGACCCTTACCGGGTGGTGATTGACCTGGCTGAGGGAGTTGCCTACAATTGTTCCTGCCCATCTCCAAAATTTCCCTGCAAGCACAGCCTGGCGCTCTTTTTGCTGCTGGCCGGACAGCCAGGTTCATTTGATACACCCGAAGCCCCGGCCTGGGTGTCGGAATGGCTGGCCAAACGCGATGCACGCTCCAAAAAGCAGCAGGAAAAGGCGGCTGCGGCAGTGGTGGCGGCGGAAAAGCCAGCCGGTGAGACCGCCCCAGCCCAGCCGAACAAGCGCCAGCTTGAACGCCATGCCAGGGTGCTGGCAGGCATGGATGAACTGGAAAAATGGATGGGCGACCTGATGCGCCAGGGTTTGGCCTCCACCCAGACGGGCGGATGGAACCCGCCGGCCGGACGCATGATTGATGCACAGGCACCGGGTCTGGCGCGCCGCCTGAACGACATGAATTCGACCCCCTTCAGCGGGGAGGGCTGGCAGACCCGCCTGGTGGAACAACTGGGTGATCTGCAGTTGATCATCAGCGCCTACCGCCGCCTGGACAGCCTGCCGCCTGAAATTCAAGCTTCAGTGCGCAGCCAGGTGGGTTTCAATCAGACCCAGGAAGAAGCCCTGGCCCAACCACCGTTCAGCGACACCTGGCTGGCCCTGGGGCAGAGCCTGGAATTCGAAGATCAAGTTATGGTGCAGCGAACCTGGCTGTGGGGGCAAAAGGAAGCACGCCCGGGGTTGATCCTGGCGTTTTCTGCGGCCGGACAGCCCTTCAATCAGCCGGTGATTCCAGGGATTGAAGTGGATGCAGAGATGGTGTTTTACCCGGCGGCGCTGCCGCTGCGCCTGATGCCGAAAAAGATCAACGAAACCCGGCCTCTTGGTGCTTTCGCGCCCTGTTTCAGCATTGATGAAAACCTGCAGGCCTGGCGCAGAGCTCTAACCAGCGAGCCCTGGTTGAACCGTTTTCCTTTCTGTGTGGCTGATGCCCGCCTGATGCCTGTGAAGGACGCCTGGTTTGTGCTGGATGCCCGCGATCAGGTGCTTCCGGTGGTGCGCAATTTTGCTTATCCGTGGCAGTGGCTGGCCATCAGCGGCGGGCAGTCCGTTCCGGTGTTTGGCGAATGGGACGGAAGGGAATTTATGCCGCTGAGTCTCTGGTGGCAGGATCATCTGGTTATTTTCAGCCGGCAGGCGGGGGCATGATGAGCGATACACTGGAAAAAAACTGGCAAATATTGGTTAACACGGCCCTGCTGGGCACCGAGCGGCAGCCTTTGCCGCTGCCTGAGCCCACCGATGGCTTAAGCTCAAGTCTGCATAAGCTGGCTGGATTACCGGCAGAAAAACAAAACCTGCTGGCCGCGGCGCTGCTGGGGGCTTGCCGCAAGGCAGCGTTGGGCGTGGGCGTGCGCGATCCGCTGGATCAGCCCCCTTCTCCGGCTCCAGCCGAGCCGCTTGCGGTGTGTTCGCCGCAGGCGGCTGCCTGCCTGAGCCGGATTTTGGGCAACAAATGGCAGCAGCTGCTGATGGAATATCTCCAATTGCTGCAGGATCACCGGCAGCTAGCCCCAACCCGCATGCTGCCTGAACTGCTGGACCAGGGACGCAAGAACCTGGAAGTGCGCACGGCGTTGATGAAAGTGATTGGCGAGCGCGGGCGCTGGCTGGCGATGATGAACCCGGCCTGGGATTATGCCGCCAGCGGCGGGGCAGCGGCTGAACAGGCCTGGCAGACGGGCAAGAAAGCGGCGCGTTTGCAGGCATTGACAGAAATCAGGACGCTGGACCCGGCGCGCGGTCGGGCTTTACTGGAAGAAGCCTGGAAATCGGAAGGGGCGGTGGAGCGGGCTTCGCTGCTGGGGGCTCTGGAAGAAGGGTTGAATCCTGAAGATGAAGCCTTTTTGGAAGCGGCCCTGGATGACCGTTCAATGGAAGTGCGCGCCATTGCCGCTGACCTGCTGACCCGCCTGCCGGAATCGGCGCTGGTGGGGCGCATGCAGGAGCGCGGGCTGGCGCTGTTGAAATTCCAGCCGGGTTTCTTGCTGGTCAAGCCGTCGCTGGAGGTGATTTTGCCGAAGGACGTGGACGACGCCATGGCACGCGACGGCATCAAAAAGGGCGGGGGCAAGAAAGCGGAAAAATCGGAGCGCCTTGCCTATATCATCCAATCCATTCCGCCGCGCTTCTGGAATCAGACCTGGAAGGCTTCACCGCGGCAGATTCTGGAAGCTGCCAAAGACTCCGATTGGTTTGAACTGCTGGGCGGCGCCTGGACCATTGCGGCGGCGGTCAATAAGGATGTGGAATGGCTGGAAGAACTGCTGGGACATTTCCCCTCGGGCGCCATTTTTAATCAACTTCCGGATGAGCGGCGGGAACTGTACCTGTTGGGATGGTTGAATACCAAGAATTATGTGATGGCCTGGAAAGTTCTGGCCGATATCAAGAAACCGCTGGGCTATGAAGCCAGCGCCGCCGTGTTCGACCAGCTCTGGAATCTCTATGTGGTGGCGCAGAGCACCACGCACAGTGAATGGGAGGCCAACAGTGAAGTGTATCACCTGTGCTATTATCTGCACCCGCGGGTGGTGGAACGCAAGGACCGGCTGACCGGGGTTAAGAATGCCTCCTCTTCACATTGGGAGGGACTCACTGAAAAGGTTGTGGATTTGTTAAGTTTTCGCCAGGAAATGTGGACGGCGGTTATTTCGACTTCAAAATAATTTGATCTGGAGGAACAATGAGCGCAGTTTTACGCCAACATGCAGAACAGGAATATGCCCATGAACTGGCCGAGTTGAGCCAGCAGGATAAGCGCCAGCGGCCGGCAAACTGGAAACTTTCACCCTGGGCCGTGGTGACTTACCTGGTGGGCGGTAAATTGGACAATGGGTTCGAAGTGACCCCCAAGTACATTGGCAGCCGCCGTTTGATGGAAATTGCCGTGGCCACCCTGGCCACCGACCGCGCTTTGCTGCTGCTGGGCGTGCCGGGCACCGCTAAAAGCTGGGTTTCCGAACATCTTGCCGCCGCCATCAGCGGCGACTCCACCATGCTGGTGCAGGGAACAGCCGGCACCGGCGAAGAATCCATCCGCTACGGCTGGAATTATGCCCGGCTGCTGGCCGAAGGGCCTTCCATGCAGGCGCTGGTGGCCACGCCGGTGATGCGCGCCATGCAGGACGGCAAGATTGCCCGCCTTGAAGAACTGACCCGCATTCCCGCGGATGTGCAGGACACTTTGATTACTCTGCTTTCTGAAAAGACCATGCCGGTGCCGGAATTAAACACGGAAGTGCAGGCGGTAAAGGGCTTCAACATGATTGCCACTGCCAACGACCGCGACCGCGGCGTGAACGAACTTTCGAGCGCCCTGAAACGCCGTTTTAACACGGTGGTGCTGCCGCTGCCGGACACCATTGAAGATGAAGTGGATATTGTGAAGCGACGCGTGGACAGCCTGGGCAAAGCCCTGGAAATTCCGGCTGAAAAACCCCCGCTGGAAGAGATCCGGCGCGTGGTGACCATTTTCCGCGAACTGCGCAGCGGCACAACGGTGGACGGTAAAACCAAGGTGAAATCGCCCAGCGGCACCCTGAGCAGCGCCGAGGCCATTTCCGTGGTCAGCAACGGCCTGGTGATGGCGGGGCATTTTGGCGACGGTAACCTGCACGCCAATGATATCGCCGCCAGCCTGGTGGGCGCTGTGGTGAAGGACCCCGTTCAGGACCGGCTGATCTGGCTGGAATATCTGGAAACGGTGGTGAAGGAACGCGACGGCTGGAAGGACCTCTACCGCGCCTGCCGTGAGATCAGTGAATAATTTGGAGCTGTGATGCCGATTACAGTCTTTGGCATACGCCATCATGGACCGGGATCCAGCCGCAGCCTGGTGGCCGCCCTGGAAAACCTGAAACCGGATGCGATTCTGGTGGAAGGGCCGCCGGACGGAGCCGATGTGCTGGCGCTGGCGGGCAAGGAAAAGATGCACCCGCCGGTGGCCATGTTAATTTACCGGCCAGAAGAACCCGGCCAGGCGGTATTTTATCCTTTTACCATTTTCTCGCCGGAATGGCAGGCCGTTCAATACGGTCTGCGCAACCAAATTCCGGTGCGTTTTATGGATCTGCCCCAGGCGGTGCAGCTGGCGCAGCGGGCCGCCCTGGCTGAAGAAATGGCCAGAAAGCTGGAGGCGGGCGAAGAACTTGAGGCGCCTGCCGTTGAGGAGAAAACGGAACCTGAAGAGGTTGAAGTCCAGCAGGACCCCCTTGGATACCTGGCGCGGGCGGCCGGCTTTGAGGACGGCGAACGCTGGTGGGAATACCTGGTGGAGGGGCGCAAGGAAAACCGCGCGGGCATTTTTGAGGCAGTGCTGGAAATGATGACCGCTCTGCGCGAAGAGCGCGACGCCTCAGGCGAAGTGCCGCCGCTGGTGGAACAGCAACGTGAAGCCAGCATGCGCCAGATTATCCGTGACGCGGAAAAAGATGGCTTTGAGAACATTGCCGTGGTGTGCGGCGCCTGGCATGCGCCGGCGCTGGTCAAAATGCCAGCCAAAAAGGCGGATGCAGACCTGCTGAAGGGATTGCCCAAAGTGAAAGTGGCGGCCACCTGGATTCCCTGGACAAATGACCGCCTGGCGACGTCCAGCGGCTATGGGGCAGGGGTGCGCTCTCCGGGCTGGTATGCGCATCTGTGGGAAAATCCCGAAGACGCTGTGGTGCAGTGGATGGCGCGGGCGGCGCGCCTGCTGCGCGAAGAAGACCTGGAAGCCTCGGCGGCGCATGTGATTGAAGCCGTGCGCCTGGCAGAAACCCTGGCCATGATGCGCGGCCGGCCCATGCCTGGACTGGATGAATTAAATGAAGCATCGCGCTCAGTGTTCTGCTATGGAAGCGACCTGCCCATGCGGATTATTGCCCGCCGCCTGGTGGTGGGCGAGGTGTTGGGTACCGTGCCCGATGAAACACCCCTGATGCCCTTCCACCAGGATTTGCAGCGTTTGCAGAATGCCTTGCGTCTGAAACCGGAAGCGACAGCCCGCACGCTGGAACTGGACCTGCGCAATTCAAAGAACAGCCTGGATCTGGACCGCAGCCACCTGCTGCACCGCCTGACCCTGTTGGAGATTCCCTGGGGCAGGCTGGGTTCGACTTACGGCAAAGGCACCTTCCGCGAAGTGTGGACTTTGGAATGGAAGCCTGAGCTGGCTGTGGCGGTGATGGAAGCGGCGCGCTGGGGCAACACGGTGGAAGATGCTGCAGTGCAGTGGGCGCGGGCTGAGGCCAAACAGACCCATTCACTGGCTGCCCTGACCGAACTGATTGACCTGGCCATTCTGGCCGACCTGGATGCAGTGACCGGCGACCTGGTGACACGGCTGCAGAGTTTATCGGCCTTATCCAGCGACGTGAGCGAATTGATGTCGTCGCTGCCGGGGCTGGTGGGGGTGATGCGCTACGGTAACGTGCGCAAATCTGAGGTGGAACAGATTGGCCCGGTGGTGGACGGCCTGGTGACGCGCATTTGCGTGGGGCTTGCGCCGGCCTGCTCAGGCCTGGCGGATGAAGCTGCCCGCGACATGTTCACCCAGCTGAACAATACCGACAAGGCGATCCGCCTGCTGGCCATGGACGAACACACTTCGGAATGGACGGGGGCGATTCGCAAAGTGGCGGAGAACTGCAACACCCCGCTGCTGCAGGGGCGCGCCGCGCGAATTCTGCTAGATAACAAGGATGACCAGCCGGAGGACACTGCCCGGCGCATGGGCCTGGCGCTTTCACGGGGCACGCTGCCTGAGGTGGCTGGCGCCTGGGTGGAAGGCTTCCTGCACGGCAGCGGCCTGCTGCTGGTTTATGATGAAACCCTGTGGGGATTGATCAACGGCTGGCTGGCCGGGGTGACGGATGAGGCCTTCATTCAACTGCTGCCTCTGCTGAGGCGCACTTTCTCCACTTTTCCGGCTGGCGAACGCAAACAGATCAGCCTGCGTTTCAGCCACCATTCCGGGGCTACGCAGACCGAGGAGATCTACGATTCCGGGCAGGTGGAACAGATGCTGCCGCTGCTGGAGAAGCTGCTGGGCCTGAACGATGAAAAGAGCGTGAGCGATGGACAGTAACCCTCAAGAAACCGTCACCCGCAGCGAACTTCTGCGCCGCTGGCGCCTGATTTTGGGCTCGAGCGGATCGGAAGGGCTGCAGGTGGAATTGAATCAGAATGACCAGGCGATGGACCGCAGCCTGGAAGCGCTGTATGAGGCCAAAGGCAAGGGTGGCCTGGGGGCTTCCTCGCCAAATGTGGCGCGCTGGCTGGGCGATATCCGCAATTTCTTTCCATCATCCGTGGTGCGCATCATGCAGATGGATGCTTTGGAACGCCTGAACTTGAAGCAGATGCTCCTGGAGCCGGAACTGCTGGATTCGGTGGAAGCGGATGTGCACCTGGTGGCCAATCTGGTGGCGCTGCGCAGCCTGATCCCCGGCAAAACCCTGGCCACGGCCAAGGAGGTGGTGCGGCGGGTGGTGCGTGAGCTGGAACGCAAACTATCGCTGCCGATGCGCCAGGCCGTGACCGGCAGCCTGAACCGGGCGGTGCGCAACCGGCGGCCGCGCCTGCGTGAAATTGACTGGCACCGCACCATCAGGGCCAATCTGAAAAATTACCAGCCCGAATACCGCAGCGTGGTGCCTGAAGTGAGAATCGGTTACGGGCATAAACGCAGCAAGCTGCGCGATATTATTTTGTGCGTGGACCAGAGCGGTTCGATGGCTTCGTCGGTGGTCTATTCGGGCATTTTTGCCGCAGTACTGGCTTCATTAAGTGCCGTCAGCACACGGCTGGTGGTGTTTGACACGGCTGTGGTGGATTTGACCGACCAGATGACGGATCCGGTGGAAATGCTGTTTGGCATTCAACTGGGCGGCGGAACGGATATCAACAGTGCCCTGGCTTACTGCACCTCGCAGATCACCCGGCCGCAGGATACCATTCTGGTGCTGATTTCTGACCTTTACGAAGGCGGCAACGCGGAAGAGATGATTCAACGGGCAGGGCTGCTGGTGAGCATGGGGGTGCAGGTGGTGGCGCTGCTGGCGCTGGATGACGCCGGGCGGCCTTCATATGATCATCATAACGCCCAGCGGCTTTCGGCCTTTGGCATTCCGGTGTTTGGCTGCACACCCGACCAGTTCCCTGACCTGATGGCGGCAGCTCTGCAGCGCCGCAACCTGCAGGATTGGGCTGCTGGCCAGGGCATTCAGCTTTCATGGGCCGGCCAGGAAGAAAATTAAAAAAAGATTTAGCAACATCGCATGATGCGCTTTCACCACCCACCCCCCGGCCCCCTCCCGCGCCATCAACTCTGTGAAGGTAGTGAGGACAGGCGCGGGAGGGGGAACCCGTTTGTTGGGGAATTTTTGCCCCCAAAAGCGGGGCAAAAATTCCCCGTGCGGTCATTTTCCTGATTGAAAGTATATAAGCAGGAAGCGTTGAATTGTGAAATCGGAGAAACAGCCACAGAAATTGGCAAGTTTATGTGAAATGCTGATAATAATTGGAGGATAACATGGCAGCACTAAAAGAAGTTCAGCTTTACCGGGAAAACTTTCAAAACGAAGTGGACAGCGCCTTCCTGTACCGCACCCTGGCGGGACTGGAGAAACAGGAAAATCTGTCGCAGGTATACCTGCACATGGCCCAGGCCGAGGAGGAACACACCGGTTTTTGGGAAAAGAAACTGGCTGATGCTGGCGCGCCGGTGAAGGGGCGTAAACCCACCTGGCGGGCGCAGGCGCTGGCAGTGCTGGCCAAACAATTTGGCCCCGGTTTTGTGCTGCCAACCCTGATTGGCAAGGAAAAAGACGGCGGCAACGCTTACAGCGGGCAGGAAGAAGCCCGGGAAACCACCATGGCAGCCGAAGAGCGTTCGCATGAACGGCTGCTGACGACCATTGTCAGCAAGTCGCGGGGCGGCATGGAGGGGGGGATGCTGGCAGCCCTGGAAGGGCGGCACCGCAGCGGCGGGGGGAATGCGCTGCGCGCGGCAGTGTTGGGCGCCAACGACGGCCTGGTATCCAACCTGAGCCTGGTGATGGGCGTTGCCGGGGCCGATTTAAGCGGCCATACCATTTTAATCACCGGCCTGGCCGGGCTGCTGGCGGGCGCAGGTTCGATGGCACTGGGGGAGTGGCTTTCGGTGCAGAGTTCGCGCGAACTGTATGCGCATCAGATTGAGATCGAAAAGCGCGAACTGGCCCTGATTCCGGAAGAGGAACAGGCGGAACTGGCATTGATTTACCAGGCCAAGGGTCTCAGCCGCGAGGCGGCCCAGGACCTGGCAAAGAAAATCATGGAAAATGAATCTTCCACGCTGGATACGCTGGCGCGGGAAGAGCTGGGTGTGGACCCGGAAGAACTGGGCGGCTCGGCCTGGGAGGCGGCTTTTACTTCCTTCTTCCTGTTTGCCATCGGCGCCATCATTCCGGTGGCCCCGTTCATTTTCACCAGCGGCATGACCGCCATTTTCATCAGCCTGGCGGTGAGCGCCCTCGGCCTGTTTGGCATTGGCGCGGCCATCACCCTGCTGACGGGGCGCAATGTGTTTGTTTCAGGTTTTCGCCAGGTGCTGTTTGGCCTGGTGGCAGCCGGCCTGACCTTTGTGATTGGCCGCATCATCGGGGTCTCGATCAGCGGATAGGTGAAAAGCGGCGACCGGCTGGATGGATTGCCAGAGAACAGTAAAGGCGCACACCTGTGCGCCTTTTTGATACCTGGAAAACACCCTCCTGATCACTCAATAAACTTTCGTTTCCATTCGTAGAGCTTGTTGAGCGCCTCAATGGGAGAGAGGGTGTTGATGTCGAGTTCTTTAATTTCGTTGATCAGCGGGTTGGTCTCAGGGAAGAGCGCCATTTGCTGCGGGATGACCGGGTTGAGGCGCACGGCTTTGCCGGATGAAAGCTCCAGCTGGCGCAGAATCTCATTGGCGCGCTGGATGACGGGTTGAGGCATGCCGGCGATTTGTGCCACATGGATGCCGTATGAGCGGTCAGCCCCGCCGGGGACAATTTTATGCAGGAAAACCACCGTGCCCTGGGCTTCGCTGACGGCTACATTATAGTTTCGCACGCCCGGAAGCAGTTCAGAAAGCTGGGTCAGTTCGTGGTAATGGGTGGCAAAGAGGGTGTGGGCGCGCAGGCGGGGATGATTATGGATATATTCGACCACCGCCCAGGCAATGGATACGCCGTCGTAGGTGCTGGTGCCGCGGCCAATTTCATCCAGCACCAGCAGGCTGCGGCCGGTGGCGTGGTTGAGAATGTTGGCGGTTTCGACCATTTCGACCATGAAGGTGGACTGGCCGGCGTGAATCTCATCCTGAGCGCCGATGCGGGTGAAAATACGGTCCACCAGGCCAATGTGGGCCGAAGCCGCCGGGACAAAACTGCCCATCTGGGCCATCAGCACAATCAGGGCCACCTGGCGCAGGAAGGTGCTCTTGCCGCTCATGTTGGGGCCGGTGATGATGCGCACAATTTCGCCATCTTCAAAGCGGGCATCGTTGGAAATGAAGCGTTCGCCTTTCAGGCTGCGTTCCACCACCGGGTGGCGGCCGTCGGCAATATCCAGCACGCCGTTGGCTGAGACCTGCGGACGGATGTAGGCGCCGAGGGCGGCCGTTTCGGCCAGCGAGATGAGCACATCCAGCTCAGCCAGGGTGTGGGCGGTTTCCAGCAGGCGGGCGGCCTGGCGGGAAATTTGAGCGCAGACCTCGCGGAAGAGGCGCACTTCAATTTCGTGAATGCGTTCTTCAGCATTCAGCACCAGGGTTTCGTATTCCTTCATCTCAGGGGTGATGTAACGCTCGGCATTGACCAGGGTTTGCTTGCGGATGTAATTGGCGGGGGCGCTGGTGGTGTTGGAGTGGGTGATCTCAATGTAATAGCCAAAGACCTTGTTATAACCCACCTTGAGGGATTTAATGCCTGTGCGTTCGCGTTCCACGGCTTCAAGCCCGGCAATCCACTCACGGGCATGGCGCGAGGCTTCGATGACCTGATCCAGTTCAGTGGAATAGCCCGGCTGGATGATGCCGGTGTTTTGCAGAGTGGCAGGCGGGTCTTCCTGGATGGCTTTTTCCAGCAGGTCGCGCTCTTCTTCACAGAGGTGAATCGCTGCAGAGAGAGCTGAAAGCGGGGTTTCATCTTGAGGAAGTTTTTGTAGCAGGGCAGGCAGGCAGCCCAGGCTGGAGCGCAGGCTCACCAGGTCGCGCGGCAGAGCATGTCCCGCTTTAATGCGGTTGGTGAGGCGTTCCAGGTCGGCAAAACCGCGCAGGGCGTGGTGCAGCTCAGCGCGCAGCAGGCCGTTTTGCACCAGGTATTCCACCCGGTCCAGGCGCTGGTTGATGCGCGTTACATCCACCAGGGGCATGGAGACCCACTGGCGGATCAGGCGCTTGCCCATGGGGGTGGCGGTATGATCGAGGACGCCGAGGAGGGACCCTTTTTCTTCGCCGGAGCGCAGGGTTTCCGTCAGTTCCAGGTTACGGCGGGTGGCGGCGTCGAGGGCCATAAAATCAGACACGGCGTAGGTGCTGATGCTGGTGAGCAGCGAAAGGGAGGAGGGGCGGGTGTCTTTGAGATACTGCAGGATGACGCCGGCGGCCTGGGCGGCCAGGGATTTCCCGCGCAGGCCGTAGCCATCGAGGGTGGCCACGCCGAAATGGCGCAGCAGGGTTTCTTCGCAGCGGGCGTTCTCAAAATGCCAGGCGGGGTGGCGGGTGATGCGCCCGGGCAGGCCGTCAGGCAGGTCAATGCCTTCAGGGAAGAGCACTTCGGCCGGTTTCAGGCGGGTCAGCTCGGCGCGCAGCTGGGCAGGCGAATCGCCCAGGTCCAGCTCGGTGGCGGCAAACTCGCCGGTGGTGATATCAGCATAGGCCACGCCGCAGCGGCCATCCTGCATAAAGACGGCAGTAAGGTAGTTGTTTGAGTCGCCGCGCAGCAGGCCGGGTTCAACGATGGTGCCGGGGGTGACAATTTGCGTCACCTGGCGCGGGAAAAGCCCGCGGGTGGGTTGGTCGCCAACCTGTTCGCAGATGGCCACACGGTAACCCTTCTCGATGAGGCGGGCCAGGTAGTTCTCCACGGCATGGTAAGGGATGCCAGCCATGGGAACACGCACGCCGCGGGCTACCGGTCGCGAGGTGAGGACGATGTCCAGCTCACGCGAAGCGGTTTCTGCGTCCTGATCAAAGGTTTCGTAGAAATCGCCGAGGCGGAAGAAGAGGATTTCATCGGGGTGCTGGCGTTTGATATCCAGGTATTGTTGGCGAATGGGGGTGACATCATCAGACATAAGATCATTCTAAAGGGAGGCGTCGATTTCGGCAAGGGGTTAAAAAGGGGGGATTTTTCAGGCGAACGTTCGCCTGAAATGTCATCACTTTTCAGAATCAGGGGTCATTGGGTTGCGTTTTTTTGGGGGCTGTACTATAATGACGTCACCATATTCTACCAAAAGGAGGAACACAATGGCGAGTGTAACGTACGAACATGTTTGGAAACGGTTTGGGGATTTCATTGCTCTGAATGACCTGAACATCAAAATCGAGGACAAGGAATTCCTGGTCCTGGTTGGCCCCTCGGGGTGTGGCAAGACGACCGCCTTGCGTTGTCTCGCTGGGTTGGAAGAGATTTCGGATGGCGCCATCTTGATTGGCGACCAGAAGGTCAATGATGTGGCCCCGAAAGATCGCGACATCGCGATGGTCTTCCAATCTTACGCGCTGTACCCGCACATGTCGGTGTTTGATAACATGGCCTTTGGCCTGAAACTGCGCAAAGTACCCAAAGAGGAAATTCGGAAGCGTGTGGAAGAAGCGGCTCAGGTGCTCGGTATCGAACATTTGTTGAAGCGGAAACCCCGTGAACTGTCCGGTGGTCAGCGCCAGCGTGTTGCTGTGGGTCGTGCCATTGTGCGCGAACCCAAGGTTTTCCTCTTCGATGAACCTTTGTCGAACCTGGATGCCAAGTTGAGAGTTCAGACGCGTGCTGAAATCAGCAAGCTGCACCAGCGCCTGCAAACCACCTTCATCTACGTGACCCATGATCAGACCGAAGCCATGACCATGGCGACGCGCATCGCCGTCATGAACAAGGGCGTCCTCCAACAGCTGGACACCCCTCAGACGCTGTATGATCGCCCCGCCAACCTGTTTGTGGCCGGCTTCATTGGCTCACCCTCGATGAACTTCTTCTCTGGCTCGCTGCGCAAAGACGGCGCCAACCTCTTCGTGGATACTGGCGATTTCGCCATCAAAGTCCCCGAAAATCGTGTTGCCACCTACATGCCTCTGGCCGGCAAAGAAATCGTCTTCGGCATTCGCCCTGAAGATATCCACAACCCCACCTTCGCGCCGCCCGGCATCCATGCCGAACCGGTCGAAGCCAAAGTGGATGTGACAGAATTGATGGGTAATGAAATCTTCCTGTACCTGGTGACCGGAAAACACAGCTGTGTGGCCCGCGTTGATCCGCGTACCCGCTTCATGATCGGCGACAAGGTGCAGGTGGTCTTCAATATGGATAACTTCCATATTTTCGACCTCTCAACCGACCGCGAGAATCCACTCGCAGTTCGCTAAACAGAGATAAAACCCTAAAAGCCAAACAAAAAATGACGGTGATCGCAAGATCACCGTCATTTTTTGTTTGTTTCCCCAATAAGATCAGGCTTTTTTGGGACGGGGGAGCAAAAAAGCCAGTCCCAGGGCACCCAGGACGCTGAAAATGCCAACGGCGATAAAGGCATCCTGCCAGAAACGCAGGGGGAAGAGGCGGATGAGGGTATCGGACCAGAGGAAGAGCCAGGTGTCGCCGGTGAAGAAAATCTGGTGAAACACGGTGAAAAGCTGGTAGAAACTGACCGCCACGCCAATGAGAATGGCCGCAATCAGTCCCATGGTCAGCCAGCCGCCGCGGCGCAGGGCCCGGAAATATTCGTCCAGCCAGGCGGCGCGCCAGGCCCAGAAACCCATCACAATGAGGGCCAGCAGAACGATGAACCATGCCACCAGCATGGCCTGCACCAGATTCTTGACGTCCAGCATGTGAGAGAGTTCCCGCTCGGCATAGAGAGGCGTGTTGGCGTCCAGTTTCTGGTTGGCCAGCCAGGATATGTCTTCATTATTAACGAGATAGTCAATGGAAATTTTCGACCATTTCAGGCGGTCTTCCAGGGTGAAGCCGTAGCTGTCGGCGGGAAAGCCGGGCATGCGGTATTCAATTTGCGGGTAAAGAGGCGTGATGAGCAGACGAATGGCGGTCATCATCAGGGCCAGCGGCACCAGAATGGTGATGAGGACGGAGCAGATTTTTTTGATCAATGGGGAGGGATTTTTCATTGCAGACCTTCAACTCCTTCGGTAAATAAATAACTGAGTACCAGATTGTTGGTCAACCATTCGATGGGGGCCAGGTCGTCGGTGAATACCTGCGAAACCGCGGGGTGGGGCTGCAGGCTGGCGATGGTGGTCTGGGCGGTGGTGATCAGCAGCGGGTTGATGTCGCTGCGGTTGACAATGGCCAGGTAATTGGCATAGAAGTTTTCAAGGCGGGTGGGCTGGCGGGTGGCAAAGAGCACGGAATTGAACGAATAAGGCACATCCATTACATAGACGTCGCTGAACACCGAATCAATGGTGGTGCCGAGGGCGTCAATCAACTGACGGTCTTCAGGGCTGCGGCCGATATTGATGGCCATCACGCCGTCTTCCGTCAGGTGATCGTGCACCATCTGAAAAAATTCGCGGGTGGTGAGGTGCGGGGGGATGTAGGGCGGACGGTAGGCATCCACACTGATGATATCATAGCGATAAGGGCTGTGTTCCAAGCCCCAGCGGCCATCCTCGGCGATGGCGTTGATATTGGGCAGATCCATACCAAAATAGCGCTGGCCGACCTCAATGATATCAGGGTCAATTTCGTAACCATCAATGGGGATGGCGCCGTAAACAGCGGTCAACTGGCGGGCTGTGGTGCCGGCGGCCAGGCCGACAATGGCGGCGCGTTCCACGCCAGCCGGATCAAACTGCGCGTTGAACATGGGCGCCACCATCACCTGTTCCCAGGGGCCGTGATAGTCGATCTCTTGAGGATGATAAACCGAATGCATGCCCTGGCCATCGTTAAGGCGCAGATAGCGGTAGCCATCCAGCTCAAGCACCTGAATATAATTATAGGGTGTCTCTTTTTCGTAGATCATGCCCTGTGTGGAGCGATCCCAGCCCTGAACGCCGAAGATGGCCAACAGGATGAGGATGAGGGGCATCCAGACGAAGCGCAAGACAGTGCGGGGGCCGGCAGCCTGCCACAACCCGCCCAGGGCCACCAGCATCAGCAGGCCGCCGATGGCGAGAAAGGTGCGGTAGGTGCCGATGGTGGGAATGAGCAGCAGCACAGGCAGAAAGGTGCCGATGAAGGATCCGCCTGTGGACACCGCGGAAACCAGGCCGGCGGTGCGGCCGGTGGCGGCGGGATCATTGAGCAGCAAACGCAGGCCAAAGGGAGAAGCCGTGCCCAGCAGGGTGACCGGAAGGATGAACAGGACAATAACAGATATGAAGGAACCGGCCAGGATGCCGATATTGAGGGCATCGAAAGCCTCGGCTGAGAGGCGCAGGATGGGGCGTGACACCAGGGGCACCAGGCCGATAAAAAAGGCGGCCCACAGCAAAATCTTGAAGAAGGTGGTGGGGTAGGGGGATTTATCTGCCCAACGCCCGCCGATGGTATAGCCAACGGTGAGGTAGATGAGAATCAGGCCGATGATGGTTGCCCAGACAAGGTTGCTGGTGCCAAAGACGTTTCCCAACAGACGCGAGGCTGAAAGTTCAACGGCCAGGGAAGCAAGACCGGCGGTGAAAACGGTGATCAGGATATAGATGCGGTCAGGTTTCATGGTGTCCTTCTATGAAGATGATGCCCCTGAAGATGAAACCAGGGGAAAGATCTATGAAAGTTCAATTTTACTTGATTTGGGAGTTGCTGTACATTCTATTGCCTATGCAGGCTTCTTAACGTATAATCATAGATCATTGCTATCTGGCAGCTATCTTGATTCGAGGTGATATATGACAAAGCCAACAACCGGTGCGGAAATCCGCCAATCTTTCATTGATTTTTTCGTCAGCAAGGGCCACACCTTTGTGCCTTCAGCTTCATTGGTTCCGGGGGGTGATGCCACCCTGCTGTTCACCAATGCTGGCATGGTGCAGTTTAAGGATGTCTTTCTGGGAACCGATCACCGGCCTTACACGCGGGCTGCCAATTCTCAAAAGTGTATGCGGGTGGCTGGAAAGCACAATGACCTGGATGATGTGGGCCGTGACGATACCCATCATACTTTCTTTGAGATGCTGGGTAACTGGTCATTTGGCGATTACTACAAAAAGGAAGCCATTGCCTGGGCCTGGGAGTTGCTGACCGATGTTTGGGGCATTTCAAAAGAATTGCTCTGGGCCACCTACTTCCAGGATGACAAGGGCAACATTCCCACCGATGAGGAAGCGATGAATGCCTGGCGGGCACAACCCGGTTTCATCTACGATCACGCGCTGCCCTTCGGACGCAAGGAAAACTTCTGGGAAATGGCTGACACCGGCCCCTGCGGCCCGTGCAGTGAAATTCACATTGACCGCGGGATAGAATACTGCGACAAGCAGGGCGAATCGGGGCATGTTTGCCGCGTGAACGGCGACTGCAAGCGCTTTGTGGAACTGTGGAACAATGTGTTTATTCAATATAACCGCATCAACGCTGCCCAGCTCGATCCGCTGCCGGCCTGCCATGTGGACACGGGCATGGGCCTGGAACGCGTAGTTTCGGTGATGCAGAATGTCAATTCCAATTACCGCACGGACCTGCTGTTCCCATTGATCAAGGTTGTCCAAAAACTGACCGGGCATACCGATGCAGAACGGGAAGCCAACTTCACTCCCTACCGCGTGATCGCGGACCATGCACGGGCTTCGTCCTTCCTGATTGCCGACGGCGTGGTGCCGGGAAACACCGGCCGCAATTATATCTGCCGCATGATCATTCGCCGGGCGGCGCGGTTTGGCAGCAAAATTGGCCTGCACAAACCCTTCCTGGCGGAAGTGGCGGAGGTTCTGATTGATAATTACAGCCAGGCCTATCCTGAACTGGCGCGCAACCGCCAGACCATTCTGGACAACCTGCGGCGCGAAGAAGAACGCTTTGCCCGCACAGTGGAAGCCGGCATGGCGCGCCTGGAGGAACTGCTGGACGAACTGAAAGCCAGCGGCGGCACGGTACTGGATGGACACAAGGCTTTTGACCTGTATGCGACCCTGGGTCTGCCGCTGGAATTGACCCGCGATGTGGCCCGCGAGCAGAACCTGGATGTGGATGTGGACGGGTTCAGGGCGGCGATGGAAGAACACCGCCTGGCCTCGGGCGCCGGCAAGGCTTTTGGCTCGATGGGCGGCGAGGATGTGGATGTGTTCCGCGCCATTCTGGCTGATTTGAAGGAAAACGGCAGCCTGGGCGATCAGGGTGTGGCTTATGATCCTTACCATGTCACCCAGGTGGAAGGCAAGGTGCTGGCGATGCTGGTGGACGGCCAGCCGGTGAAGCAGGCCATGGCAGGTGATGCCGTGGAATTGATCCTGCCGTTATCCTGCTTCTATGTAGAGTCGGGTGGCCAGGTGGCCGACCAGGGCACGATTGTTTCAACCAGCAAACCCGGATGGGAAATCAAGGTGACTGAACTGCGTAAACCAGCAGCCGGCGTCATTGTGCATGTGGGGCAGGTGGTCTTCGGCCAGCCGCATGTGGGCGATATGGCCCTGGCGACCGTGGATGCCCAGCGCCGTCAGGATATCATGCGCAACCACACAGCCACCCATCTGCTGCATGCTCAGCTGCGCAAGGTGCTTGGCGGACATGCCCAGCAGGCAGGTTCGCTGGTTTCGCCTGAACGCCTGCGCTTCGACTTTAATCACCCTGAAGCGGTGACCTTTGAACAGCTTGAACAGATTGAAGCGGGCGTCAACCAGGCCATTCTGGAAAACCACGCCCTGAAAATCACCTACAAATCGCTGCAGCAGGCCATTTCAGAAGGCGCCACAGCCCTGTTTGGTGAAAAATATGGCGAAACGGTGCGCACCATCACCATTGGCGGCGATAATCCCTTCTCTTACGAACTGTGCGGCGGCACGCATGTGGACGAAACGGGCGATATTGGCCTGTTCCTGATCACCAGCGAAGGCAGTGCGGCAGCCGGTGTGCGTCGAATTGAAGCGGTGACCGGGCGCTACGCTTATGACCTGGTGCAGCACAAGTTCCGCAGCCTGAAGCAGGCGGCCGCTTTGTTGATGTCAACCCCAGACGAAGTGCCTGCCAAAGTGCAGGGTATGATGGATGAAATTGACGGCTACCGCAAGCAGGTGGCCGGCCTGCGCCAGGAACTGGCGGCTGCGGCCTTCATTGGTCAAATTGAAAGCGCCCCGTTGGTGAAAGGCGTGCCGGTGCTGGCGGCCTTGCTGCCGCAATCAGACGCGGACACGCTGCGCCTGATGGCTGACCGTTTCCGCAACCGCTACCCGAGCGGTGTGGTGGTGCTGGGCAGCGTGATGGACGGCCGCCCGGTGATCATCGCGGCGGTGACGGATGACCTGGTGAAGCGCGGTGTGCATGCGGGCGAAATTGTCAAAGCGGTGGCCCAGAAGGTGGGCGGCAGCGGCGGCGGGCGCCCGAACATGGCCCAGGCTGGGGGCAAGGACCCTGCGGCGCTGCCGGAAGCCATGCAGCAGGTGATTCCGCTGGTCGAAAGCAAACTTAAATAAGATAAGAAAAAGCCCTGGTGCCCCCAGGGCTTATCTTTTTTCATTTATAACCTGGTGGTGAAAGTGGCACTGGGGTTAGAACGTGAAAATTGACCTTGCGTGGAAAATAATTTTATGAGGAGTGTGTTTAATGGAGGATGCTGATTTATCCTTGCTGTTTAAAGCTTTCCTGTTTTCATCTGTCAGGCACCGCGACCAGCGGCGCAAAGATCAGGAATCCTCGCCATATATCAACCATCCCATTGAAGTGATGGAACTGGTCTGGCGGGTGGGAGGCGTGCGCAGCCCGGCCGTGCTCATGGCGGCTTTGCTGCACGATACCATTGAAGACACCCAGACCACACCCGAAGAAATTGAAACCATCTTTGGCAAGGAAGTGCTGGACCTGGTGCTGGAGTTGACGGACGATAAAAGCCTGCCCAAGGCCGAACGCAAGCACCTTCAGGTGATGCATGCGCCGCATAAATCTGCGGGAGCCCGGCCGGTCAAGATTGCCGATAAAATCTGCAATGTACACGACATCAGCCATTCACCGCCGCTGAACTGGACCTGGGAGCGCTGCATGGAATACATTGCCTGGTCTGAACAGGTGGTCAATGGGATGCGCGGCATGAATCCAGAGCTGGAGGCATTGTTCGATCAAAACGCCGCGGAGGCTTACCGGCTTCTGGAACAGCACCATGAAACCTGGCCGGTGATTTCAAAAGGGTAAACAGGCTCTTGTTTGGACCCATCTTTCGCGGTATGATAAAAAAAGGCGCGGGAGAAGAGAAGATTTTTTTGATTGGAGGGAAAATGTCTGATGCCAGGCTGGCCCCTTTGAATATTGCCCTGGTTGGAACAGCCTCCGAGGGCGAAAAATTGTTTCATGAGATTGTTTTGAAGGACGGCGTCAAATATATCATTGAACTGGAAGCGATTGAAGAAACTGCCGATCTCAATCTCTATATGAGAGCGTTGCATAATTAACCAGTGAAGAAATGACCAGTGAACAAGGAAATGTGGTAAAGTTTTTTTATCAAGAAAAATAAACCACGCCTTACCCACTGGTCAATATGAGTATACAACAAAATTTATTCCTTGTCAT